>NZ_FOIB01000001.1:602532-1205064 GCF_900111765.1 Myxococcus fulvus | reverse complement strand
GGACCCGGACAAGGTCCTGCGCGCGGTGGCCCTGCAGACCCGGATGACGCCATGAGCCGCGCGCCCGACACCCGAGGCTTCAGCCTCATCGAGCTGATGATGGCCACCACCATCGCGCTGGTGGTCATCGCCGGCGCCATCTCCGCGGGCACCTGGCTCCAGCGGCGCAGCTTCCTGGAGGAGCGCACCATGGAGACGCAGAACGCCGCGCGCGCGGCGCGGGACCTGTTCACCCCCGTGCTCCAGCGCGCGGGAGAGGGCTTCGGCAGCTCACCGCTCTACCTGGGGGGCGCCCCCGGGGAGCTGCGCTATGCCATCCATGTCACCAGCCAGGCGGGTGCCTCCGCGGGCTACGTGCCGCCCGGCGGCGCCTACGCGGACCTCCGCTCGGACGTGCTGGAGATCTTCGAGGCGGACAGCGCGCGCTCGCTGCGGATGCGCGGCTGCCCGACCACCTACGACGCGCGCTTCACGGGCACCTCGCCGTTGTGCCTGAGAACGCTCGCGCCGCCGGGCACCGATGCGGGCCTGCCCACGGGCAGCGTGCTCGTCGCCGCGGACCCGTCCGTCCGGGGCGCGTGCGTGGGCGTGGCCCAGGCCGCGCGCAACGTCCCCATCGCTGGCGAAACCGACTCCAGGAACATCGCCTGGAGCGTCGGCGCGCCGGGGGCCTCGGCGTTCAATGCCACCAGCTTCTGCACGAACCCGACGGCCTCCGCGCTGTGGGAGGTCCAGGGACAGGACGAGGACCCGCTGCTCATGCCCGTGAGTTCGCGCATCTACCGCGTCAACTGGCGCCAGGGCCGGCCCGCCCTGGAGCTGGACCCGGACGGCTCGCTGGGCCCCGAGGAGTTCCGGGTGCTGTCGGAGGAGATTGAACAGCTCCGCGTCCGCCTGGGCGTCGCCACGTTGGAGAGCCCGAACGACCCCTTGCGCTACTTCCCGGACCCGGCCAACTCGCGTCCGCCCATCGACGAGTGCACCAACGCGAGGTGCTGGAACCTCATCCCCGGCGACGCGGGCACCATGGGCGCGCAGGACTACGGGCCGGGCAGCGCGAGGGACGAGCTGATGCGACGCGTGCGCGTGGTGGAGCTGCTCATCACCGCGCGCTCGGCGCGTCCAGACCGGGAGGCCGCGCGTGGAGCACCCGACGCCGGGACGCTCCCCGACGACGACGAGGGCAACCCCGACGACGGCTACAAGCGACGCCACTTCCTCATCCGCGTGACGCCGCGCAACTTCGGCTACGCCGGGGGCTGACACCACCATGCAAGCCACACGACGACACGGCATGACGTTGATAGAGCTGATGGTGGCGCTCGGCATCCTCGGGCTGCTCATGGGCCTGGCCACCACGGGCTACCAGGCGCTCACGCGCAACCAGCGCGCCAGCGCCGCCTCACGCTCCATCCTCCTGGCCGCGCAGGAGGCCCGGCAGCAGGCCCGGAGCACGCGACAGGCGGTGCGGCTCATGCGCACCACCACGGTGGAGAACGGCGTCAGCCAGCCCGCCCTGCGCTGGGAGAAGCCCGACTGCGCGCCCGGGGACACCTGGGGCTCCCAATGCCCCCGGGCCGAGTGCCTCACCGCCGCGTGCGGCACGTCCGGCTGCACCTGCGCGCAGGTAGGGGACGCGTTCGCGGTGTCCCCCGAGCTGGACGTCACCAGCTTGCACGGCCTGTGCTGGCTCGGAGAGACCGCGCGCCCCGTCGCCACGCGGGGCTCCACCATGTGCGACCCGGACGGGACGGCGCCGGTGACGGGCTCGCTGCGCATCCTCCGAAAGCGCGGGCCTCAGGACCCGGCCGTGCCGGACCGCGTGCTCCAGGTGGACGCACTCACCGGGAACCCGACCTTGATGGACTGCGAGCTTCAGCCCACCGCCGCCGGGTGCACTCCCTAGAAGCCCGCGTTCCATGTCACAGTCAGGGCCTCCCAAGGAGGCAGTGACGATGATGAAGCGGTTCGCCCTGATGATGAGCCTGTGTCTGGCCCCCGCCGCCCACGCGGCCGACGACGTCGTCGAGGTGTGGAAGGCCAAGTGCAAGTCCTGTCACGGCGACACCGGCAAGGCGGACACGAAGATGGGCAAGAAGGAGTCCATCACCGACATGAGCCAGCCTGCCTGGCAGGCGGCCCAGTCCGACGCGGACATCCGCGTGGCCATCGCCGACGGCTCGCCTCGCAACACGAAGATGAAGGCCTTCAAGGACAAGCTCACCGCCGCGCAGATCGACGCGCTGGTGGGATACATCCGCACCATGAAGGCCAAGTAGGGGCGGGCCTCGGGGCTGAATAACCGTTTCGGGCTCGCGTCTTGCCGAGAAGAGAAACGGAGCCCCCTCATGAAGACCCTTTCGACCCTCTTCGTTTTCTGCCTGGCCCTCGCGGGCGTCTTCACCTCCGTCAAGGCCCACGCGCTGAGCACCCCGCGCATCGAGCCGGGGGTCTCCCTGCCCGAGCCCCTGTCCCTTCGCCCCGATGACGGCAAGGACAAGGGCGACGGGAAGGACAAGGACAAGGACAAGGGTGAGGAGGACGAGGAGGACTACCGCTACCGCGGCATCCGCGGGGCGGCGGCGCTGGAGCTGGTGGACCCGGGCGCGCTCAACGACATGCTGCGCCTGCGCGCCGCGGCCCGCTACGCCCGGTACTGAGTGACACCACCCCTCGGGCCCAGCGCGTCTGGGCCTCGTCCCCTCAGGCCCAGCGTGTCTGGGCCTCGTCTTGCGACTGGACCACCCGGGGCAGCGTCACCGCGAAGCACGTGCCCGCCTCCTGCGAGGACGCGACGTCCACCCACCCACCGTGGGCGGTGACAATTTGCGACACGATGTAGAGCCCCAGCCCCAGCCCGTGGCGATGCGGCCTGGGCATGCCCGGCTCCGGCGTGCCGCGGTGGAAGGGCGCGAACAGGCGCGGCCGCAGCGACTCCGGAATCGGCGGCCCCACGTTGTGCACCTCCACCCGCTGGAAGAGCGGCTCGCTCGCCGCCAGCCGCACGCGCACGGACGTGCCCGCGGGGCTGTGCTGCAGGGCGTTGCCCACCAGGTTGGAGAGCACCTGCCCCAGCCGCTCCTCGTCCCAGACGCCGCGCGAGTCCCCCACCACCTCCAGGTCCACGCGCTGGTCCGGATGGGCCGGCTCCAGCTCGGAGATGATGCGCCGGCACACCGACTCCATGCACACCTCGCGCGGACGCAGGGGGATGCCGCCCGCCATGCGCGCGCGCGTGAAGTCGAGCAGCTGCTTCACCAGCCGCGCCATGCGCTCGGCGCTCCCGTCGATGCGCGTCGCCACCCGTCGCACGTCCGGCGTCAGCGTCGGCTGGGCGAGCAGCGCCGCCGCGGACAGCCGCACCGCCGCCAGCGGGTTGCCCAGGTCATGCCCCAGCACGCCGATGAAGCGCTCCTGGAAGCGCGCCTCCTCGTCCCGCTCCAGCTCCTGGCGGCGCCGCGCGGTGACGTCCCGGCTGATGCCGAACAGGCCATAGACGGTGCCGTCGCCCCGGCGCAGCACGCCCTTGGTCGTCTGCCAGATGCGGTCGCTGCCCGGGCCACCCTCGGAGTCCTCGTACGTGGCGGTGACGCCCGACTCCATCACCGCGCGGTCGTGCGCCAGCGTGGGCCCGGCGATGTCCTGGCCCAAGAGCTCCAGGTCCGTGCGCCCGAGGATGTCCTGCGGCGCCCGGTTGAAGGCCCGCGCCGTGGCCGGGTTGATGAGCACGTAGCGCGCGTCCACGTCCTTCACGTAGATGGCGTCGGTGGCGCTCTCGATGACCGCGTGCAGCAGGTCATGGTCTCTTCGCAGCGTCTCCTCGGAGGCCATCCGCTCCGTCAAATCCTCCAGGAAGACGACGACGCCGTCCTCCCACGGGGACACGCGGGCGAGCAGCCACACCGGCCCCACGGAGGACTGGCGCGAGACGCGGATGATTTCGGGCTCGCGCCGCACGGCGACCCGGACACACGCGGCGAAGAGGCCACATTCGCCCACCCACGCGGCCTCCTCGAGCAGGCGCTGGCGCACCAGGGAGCGCTCCTCGCGCCCCAACCAGCGCTCCGCGTGCACGTTCGCGGAGACGCATTCGAAGTCCAGGATGCCCTGCTCAGCGGAACGGACGCTGCGCAGCACCACCACGGCTTCGGAGGGGGGCGCGCCCGCCCCGCTCATCACCCTGTTCCAACGGCCGGATTGCATGGCTGGCGTGTGGCACCCCCCAGCGATGCCTTGAGGAAGAGTAGGTCCTGCCCCAGGCATGCGGCCAACCCAGCCCCGGTACGGCTGATTCGTGGCGGACACAGCACTCCGGGCCGCGTCGGCTCCGACACACGACAGGCAACGCGCTCTGTCGTTGACCTGTCAGGGGCGCGCCCCTAATTACCCCGGGGCCCTCAGGGGTCCACTCATGGACAGTCCTTACACACAGAGGTTGGATGGCGAGGCGGCGCGGGACGGTGGCGTGCCTCTCGTGACGGCGGACACCTTCTCCCGGCTGCTCGGCGAGCTGCGCGCAGGCCAGCGCACACGCACCCAGGGCCTGAAGGGCGCGGCCCGGGGCCACGTGCTCGCCCGGTTGCATCGCGAGGCGAAGGCCCCGCTGGTGTGCGTGGCGGCGGACGAGGAGGCGGCGGACAGCCTGGCCTCCGACCTGGCGTTCTTCCTGGGCGGAACAGGCACCCTGCGCGAGCCGGGGGTGCTGCGGCTGCCCGCGGACGAGGTGCTCCCCTACGACGAGCTGTCCCCGGACGCGGCCGTGGTCACCGAGCGCATCGGCGCGCTGTACCACCTGGCGCGGGGCACGCGCTTCCCGGTGCTGGTGCTGTCGCTGCGCGCGCTGTACCGCCGCATGCTGCGCCCGGACGTCATGGCCCAGCTCACGGACCGGGTGACGGTGGGCCAGGAGTACGACCGCGACGCGCTGGCGCGGAAGCTCGCGCGCATGGGCTACCAGAACAGCCCCATGGTGGAGGACGTGGGGACGTTCTCCGTGCGCGGAGGGCTGCTCGACGTCTTCAGCCCACTCTACGACAAGCCGGTGCGCCTGGAGTTCTTCGGCGACACCATCGACTCCATCCGCGCCTTCGACCCGGAGTCGCAGCGCACGGTGGACGCGCTGAAGGAAGTGGACCTGGTGCCCGCGCGCGAGCTGTTGCTCACCGAGGACACCCGTCCCCGCGCGGAGGCCGCCGCCCGCGCCGTCGCCGACCGCATCAACCTGCCCACCATCCAGCTCCGTGAGCGCCTGGACGCGCTGCGCGAGGGCCTGCCCGGCTTCGGGCTGGAGGGGCTGCTCCCCGGGCTGTTCGAGGGCGGGCTGGCCACGGTGTTCGACTTCCTGCGCGCGTGGAGCCCCGAGGGGCCCGTCTTCTACCTGGACGACCCGCTGGAGCTGTCGCGCGCGGCGGACGCGCTGTGGGAGGAGCTGGAGCGCACCTTCACCCAGGCCGAGGAGCGCAAGGACCTGGTGTGCCCGCCGGCCGAGCACTTCCTGTCGCGCGACGCGGTGGAGCAGCAACTGGCCGCCTATCGCGTCGTCGAGGGCGGTGGGCTGTCGCTGACGCAGTCGGAGAAGCCGCCGGTGTTGTTCCAGTTCGGCGGCACGCAGGACCTGCGGGAGGCCATCCTCGCGCACCACGGCGAAGAGGGCGCGCTGCAACCCCTCGTCGAGCGGCTGCAGCGCTGGCGCGACTCGCGCGTGGCGTGCGCGGTGGCGTGCGGCACGCTGAGCCAGGCGGACCGGCTCAAGCGGCTGCTGCTCGACCGCAACGTCATGGTGAAGGTGCACACCGAGCCCATGAAGGACGCGTCGGCGCTGTACGAGCCGTCCGTCTGGGCGCATCTCTTCACGGGCGAGGTGAGCCAGGGCTTCGTGGACGGCTCGGGCGGGTTGGCGCTGCTGTCGGATGAGGAGATTTTCGGCGTCCGCGCGCGTCGGCGCGTCAAGCGCGGCAAGAAGCTGGACGCGTTCGCCGCGGGCTTCAAGGACCTGAAGGAAGGCGACCTCATCGTCCACACCGACTTCGGCATCGGCCGCTACTCGGGCCTGACGAAGATGCAGGTGAACGGCGTGCCCGGGGACTTCCTCGTCCTGGAGTACGCGGGCCGGGACAAAATCTATCTGCCGGTGGGCCGCATGCGGCTCATCCAGAAGTTCACCGGCGGCAACCCGGAGACCGTCCAGCTCGACAAGCTGGGCACGACGAGCTGGGAGAAGACGAAGAAGCGCGTCAAGGAGCAGCTGCTCAAGATGGCGGCGGAGCTGCTTCAAATCGCCGCCTCGCGCCGCGCGCACCCGGGACACGCCTTCAGCGCGCCGGACCGCTACTTCGCCCAGTTCGAGGCGGACTTCGAGTTCGAGGAGACGCCGGACCAGGCCAAGGCGATTGAAGACGTGCTCTCCGACATGCAGAAGCCGGAGCCCATGGACCGGCTGGTCTGCGGCGACGTGGGCTACGGCAAGACGGAGGTCGCCATGCGCGCGGCCTTCAAGGCGACGCTGGACCGCAAGCAGGTGGCAGTGCTGGTGCCCACCACGGTGCTGGCGCAGCAGCACTTCCTCTCCTTCAAGAAGCGCTTCAAGGACTACCCCGTCACGGTGGAGGTCATCTCCGGCATGAAGAAGCCGCCGGAGGTGCGCGAAATCCTCAAGCGCGCCAAGGAGGGCAAGGTCGACATCCTCATCGGCACGCACAAGCTCTTGGGCGGCGAGGTGGCCTTCAAGGATTTGGGGTTGATGATCGTCGACGAGGAGCAGCGCTTCGGCGTGAAGCAGAAGGAGTCGCTGAAGAAGTGGCGCTCCCAGATTGACGTGCTGACGCTGACGGCGACGCCCATCCCCCGCACGCTGCACATGAGCATGTCGGGCGTGCGCGACATGAGCATCATCGCCACGCCTCCGCAGGACCGGCGCGCCATCCGCACCTTCGTGATGAAGTACGACCCGCAGGTGGTGAAGGAGGCGATTGAACGCGAGATTGCCCGCGGCGGTCAGGTGTTCTTCGTGCACAACCGCGTCGAGTCGCTGCCCTCCATGGAGCAGCAGCTGCGCGAGCTGGTGCCGCAGCTGTCCATCGGCGTGGCGCACGGACAGATGGGCGAGGGGCAGCTCGAGAAGGTCATGCTGGAGTTCACCGAGCGCAAGCACCAGGTGCTGCTGTGCACGGCCATCATCGAGAGCGGCATCGACATCTCCAGCGCAAACACGATGATTGTGAACCGGGCGGACCAGTTCGGCCTGGCGCAGCTCTACCAGCTGCGGGGCCGCGTGGGCCGTTCCAAGGAGCGCGCGTACGCGTACCTGTTGGTGCCCACGCGCCGGGCGGTGACACGCGACGCGCAGCGCCGGCTGGAGGTGCTCCAGAACTTCACCGAGCTGGGCGCGGGCTTCTCCATCGCCAGTCACGACCTGGAGATTCGCGGCGCGGGCAACCTCTTGGGAGAGAAGCAGTCCGGCGCCATCGCCGAGATTGGCTTCGACATGTACGCGCAGCTCCTGGAGGAGGCCGTCGCGGAGCTGCAGGGCCAGCCGCCCAAGGTGCAGATTGAACCGGACGTCACGCTGCCCATGCCGGCGCTCATCCCGGACGACTACGTGGCGGACGTGCACCAGCGGCTCGTCTTCTACAAGCGCTTCAGCCAGGCCAGCCACCCGGACGAGGTGACGGACCTGCGCGCGGAGCTGGTGGACCGCTACGGCGAGGCCCCGGACGAGGTGGACCACCTGTCCGAGCTGACGCTGCTGAAGATCGACATGCGAGACCTCCGGCTGCGAGGCCTGGAGGTGGGGCCGCAGCGGCTGGTGGTGACGCTGGGCGCGGACGCGCTGCTCGACGGGCCGAAGGTCGCGGGGCTGGTGCAGCGCTCGAAGGGATACTACCGCCTCACGCCGGACATGAAGCTCATCGCCCGCGTGGCGCAGGGCACCCAGGGGCACGACCTCATCGCCGAGGCGCGCAAGGTGCTCCGAGATTTGGACCACTGCTCGCTGCCGAGGAACTGAACGCGAAGAGGCTCGGGACACGAAGTCCCGAGCCTCTTGGATTCACACGCGGAGCTGACTACGGCGTGCCGTCGCTGTTGCCGCCGCGCTTGAACAGCTTGCCCAGCGCGACGAACAGCATGACCACGCCGGCGATGACGACCTTCTTGCCGGCCAGCAGCACGGCGAGCAGGCCCTTGAAGAGGCCCGCCTTGGCGGCGACCTTGCCCGCCACCAGGCCCGCGACACCGTACGCGGCGACGCGGCCGGTGCTGGGGTCGAAGTCCTCGTAGCGGTGGCCCTCCTGGAACTCGGTGAAGGCCAGCACCTGCTTCATGTCCTTCTCCACCTGGTGCAGCGCCACCATGCTGGAGACGGCGTTGAGGACCAGCACGCCCTCCTTGCCCAGCACGCGGACGGCGTAGTTCAGCGTGTGCTCCTTGGAGCCACCGAAGGCCAGCTCCTGCGCCCAGTACAGCTTGCGCGTGCTGGCGTCGTAGTGCGGGGTGGCGGCCCAGCCGACCAGGTCCACGGCCTCGAAGCCCGCGCGGGTGCGCTCCTTGTTCTCCTCGCGCGTGCCCTCCTGCATCTCCTCGAGCAGCTCCGCGTAGTCGATGCTGGCCGCGTCCTTGTCCTCCACGTGCCCGTCATCGTCGTACTGGATGACGACGCCCCAGCCCTCCGGCGCGTCCACGCTCACGTCCGAGGGGACCAGCATGCCCAGCGTCTTGGTGCCCGGAGGATTGCCCCACACCTCCACGAGCACCTTCTCCGCGTCCTCGGGCGACAGGTAGCCGAAGTTGGAGGGGACGTTCATCTTCGCCAGGCCATTGCCCAGCACCACCACGCCCGTGCGCAGGTGCAGCTCGGGCATCGCCGGGGCGACCACCTCCGCCTCCTCGGCGACCTCCTGCTGCTCGGGGGCCTGGGCCCACGCGCTCACTCCCACCAGCAACACCACCGCGAACAACCCACGTCGACACTGCATTGAGCTCCCCCTCCAGGGATTCCAGACACAATCGGCCGGAGGGACGTGAAGCGTCAGCGAGGCTGACGATGCCACGCGCGGCTCGACGCACACGCACGGCGGCCCCCGGGGCCGAAAGGCGCGGCAACCTAGCGGCGCGTCGGAGCACGCGTCAAATCAGCGCCGGTGCAGGGGACGGACTCAGGCAGCTTCGGTTTTCGAGACAGCCACGGGACGCACGAGAAAGTCGCGCGCGGTCGTGACGGCGCGTGTGTCCTGGAGCACCTGGCCGGGCGTGTTGCCGTGGCCGATGAGCGCGCCGCGCCAGTGCATCTCCATGTAGTCCGCGCTGAGCTGGAGGCTCTCGAGCAGGGGCTGGGCGACGGCGTCGTCCTCTTCGGAGGAGTGGGAGGTCACCAGCGAGAGCACCTTGCCGCGCATGCGCTCACGGAAGCGCAGCTCGGTGATTCTCAGCCAGTGGGACCAGTGCTCCAGGTAGGACACGGCGTTGGCGGGCAGGCCGTACCAGTAGACGGGCGCGACGAACACGAGCTCGTCGGCGGACACCGTGCGCTGGGCGAGGTCCCACAGCTCGGGGCTCAGGGGCTGCGTGTAGCCGCCGGGGGAGTGACGCAGGTCCTGGAAGACCTCTCCCCGGTAGCGCTCCAGGTTCACCCACTCCGCCACCGTGCCGGGAGGCAGGGACTCCGCGGCCTTGCGGGCGAGCTGCTCCGCGTTGCCGTTCTCACGGGCACTGGAGAGCAGGAAGAGGAGTCGACGGGAGTGCATGACGGAGGTCCGGGAGAAGGAGCGACCGGGCCTTCATAACGAAGGCGGTCGCTCCTCGCACGAGCCCTACCTCACTTGCCGCAGAAGTGCGCGACGGCGCGGGCCAGCACGGCCTCGCAGCGAATCAGGTCGTCGATGGGCACGTGCTCGCCCGTCTGGTGCGCCACCCGGATGTCGCCGGGGCCGAACACCACGGCCTCCGCGCCCAGCTCCGTCATCTGCGGCGCCTCCGTACCGAAGGGCACCGTGGTGGACGCGTTACCGCTGGCCTCGGCCAGGAAGCGCACCACCTCCGCGTCCGCGCGCGTGTTCACACCCCGGTCCGTGCGCAGCACGCGGATGTGCGCCTCGTACGCGGGCTCGTCGCGCACCAGCTCCTGGCGGATGGACTCCAGCAGCTCGGACACGCGCTCGGTGGGCTGCCCTGGAATCGGCCGCCACTCCACCGTGAAGCGGCACGAGCCCGGCAGGATGTTCTTCGCCTTGCCGCCCTGGATGACGCCCACGTTCACCGTGGTGAACGGCGGCTGGAAGCCCTCGTCGAGCTCCTCGCGCAACACCGTGGTGGCCAGCTGCTCCAGCCGGTTCAGGAAGCGACCCGCGCGGAAGATGGCCGACGCGCCCGTGTCCGGATACGCGCTGTGCCCTTCCTTGCCGAGCACCTCCACCTCCGCCAGGCAGTAGCCCTTGTTCGCGCGCACCGGCGTGAGCTTCGTGGGCTCGCCGACGATGGCGTGCCGCGCGCGGCCCAGCCCCGCGGCCACCAGCTTCTTCGCACCGATGAGACCAATCTCCTCGTCCGCGGTGAGCACCACCATCAGCGGCGCGGAGAGCTTCTGGGCCCGCTCGGCGGCGTGCAGCGCGCACGCGATGAAGCCCTTCGTGTCACAGGCGCCGCGCGCGTACAGCTTGCCGTCCTTCTCCGTCAGCTTCAGCGCGTCCGTCCACGCCGCGTCGTACGGCACGCAGTCGGAGTGCCCCACCAGCGCGAGCGCCGCCCGGCCGGTGCCGCCCTTCACCGCGACCAGGTTCACCTTCTCCACGCCCGCGTCATCCGTGTAGCGCTGACGCTCGGCGCTGAACCCGGCCTTCTCCAGCCTCGCCTGCGCGTAGTCGATGAGCGGGGCGTTGGGGCGAGCGGACGTGGTGTCCATCGCCACCAGCTCCGCCAGGGTGGCCCGCAGCGCGGGCAGCGTGTCGCTCATGAAGACTTCCTCCGTCGAAGCGTCATGCCATCGCCCGGCATCAGGCGCCAGCCCCCGTCATCGATACAGCGAATGCGAGAGCGTCTGGAAGGCGCGCCCGCTCTCCTCCGCCAGCGGATGCACGCCGTCCCGGACCACCAGCCGTCCGGCCACCGCCACGTCGCGCACCGCCGCCTTCTCCGCGCCCAGCACGATGGAGGCGAGCAGCGACCGCGGCGACGCGCCCACGAGCGACGGATGGCCCAGGTCCACCGTGAAGAAGTCCGCCAGCGCGCCCGGCGCCAGCGTCCCCGTGGACAGCCCCAGGCAGCGCGCGCCATCCACGGTGGCCATGTCCAGCAGCCGCGCCCCCAGGCCGGAGACCTCTCCACCTCCCGGGTCCAGGACCGCGCGCCGCAGCCGGGAGAGCCGCAGGTGCCCCTCCAGCTGACGGGCCTCGTCCAGCAGGTCCACATGCGCCTGACTGTCCGAGCCCAGGCTGATGCGCGCCCCCGCCTTCACCAGCGCGTCCGCGGGGACGATGCCGTCACCCAGGTTGCGCTCCGTGGACGGACACGCGCACACCGTCGCGCGGGCGGCGCCCAACATGGACACCTCCTCGTCCGTCAGGTGCACGCCGTGCACGGCGGTGAAGCCCGGCCCCAACAGGCCCAGGTCCGACAGCAGCTCCACCGGGCGCCGGCCGTACTCCGCGAGGCTCGCTTCGATCTCCTTGGGCTGCTCAGCGACGTGCATGTGCACGGGGAAGCCCCGCGTCTTCGAGACGGCGGACAGCCAATCTCTCGGTACCGCGCGCACGCTGTGGGGCGCGAGCCCCACGCTCACCGCCGCGTCGCCCTTCACCTCGCCCGCGAGCGCCTGTGCCGACGCGAGGAACGTGTCCACGTCCGGATCGATGAAGCGCCGCTGCCGGGGATTGGGCGCCACCTGGAAGCCTGCGCGCGCATAGCCCACGCGGAGCAGACAGATGCGCAGGCCCGCGTCCCGCGCGGCGCGGATGACGGCCTTGGCCAACACGTTCCGGTCCGCGTACGGCGTGCCGTCCTGCTGGTGGTGGATGTAGTGGAACTCGCCCACGGTGGTGATGCCGGCGAGCGCCATCTCCACGAAGACCTGTCGGGAGGCCACGTAGACGTCGTCGGGTCCCAGGGACTCGGCGGCGCGATACATGGCCTCGCGCCAGCTCCAGAAGTCATCCGCCTCGTGCCCGGCGACCACGTACTCGGTGCGCCCGCGGATGAGCCGCTGGAACGCGTGGGAGTGGCCATTGACGAGCCCCGGCAACAGCGCGCGGCCTCGCAGCCGCACGACGCTCGCCCCGGCGGGCACGTCAGCCGCCTCGAGGATACGGCCATCGGCGCCCACGGCCAGGGCGCCCCCTTGGATGAGCCGGCCTCCCACGTACAGGAAGTCCGGCTGGTAGACAGTGATGTCGCTCACCCCGCCGAGCGTACGCCAGCGGACCGGGCCACGCAGCAGCCGTGACGCGGTCCGCCCGCGTCGCTGTCAGCGCCCGAACTCCGCCAGCTTCCACCCTTCGTCGGGAGCCGGATGGTTCGAGTTGTCATCCGCGCCCGGACGCCCCAGGCCCCGGTGCACGGCGGGCGCGGAGGCGTTCACCGAGCCCACGTAGAACACGCCGTGATAGCCCTCCGCGTTCACCGAGTCCCAGGTGTGCACGAAGTACCGCTCGCCGTTGTTCTTCCCCTTCGTCTCGCGCACGCCGCAGTCCAGCTTGTCCCGCTTGCCCTGACTGTCCACCGAGCAGATCCACGCCGTGCCGCTGTCGTACGCCATGTCCAGCGCCACCACGTCATCCAGCTTCTCCTTGAGCAGCAACCCCATCGGCCGGTGGTCCTTGTTCCACGGCAGCCCCTTCTTCGTGCGCGAGTGGATGTTGCCCGACAGCACCACATAGAAGCGCTTCGGCGCCGACTCCACCTGGTGGACCAGCGTGGCCGCCATCGCGTCCTCGCGCTGCTGTCCGTTCGCCTTCGGGTGGTCGAACACCACGACGTCCACGTCCAGCCCCTGCGAGCGAAGCTGGCGCAGCTGCTCCAGCATGTTCGCCATCGCCTCGCTGCCGCGCCCGTCCGGATACGGGCTGCGCCAGAACGGCGCCTCCATCAGCTTCAGCCAGTCACCCTCCTCGCCCTGGCTGTCGAGGAACGCGTCCACGCGGCCCTGGTTCTCCAGCGGAAGCTCCAACCCCACCGTCACCGGCAACCCGGCCACGGCCGACTGGCACGACGTCTGGGCCACGAAGCGCGGCACCTCCTGCGTGCCATGCAGCTCACCCAACAGGAGCATCGCTCCCGGCTTCGCCTGCTTGCTCAGACCGATGATGGGCAAGCCGCACTCGATGGCCACCTGCGACGGCGCGTCCTTCGCGGTGGGCGCCTTGGCCACCTGCACCGGCTTGGGCGCGTTCTCTTCCTTCGCCAGCTTGGGCGCCACCTCGCGGAACACCCGCCACTCCATCACCAGGTCGCGCTGTCCCTGTGCCGACTCCGCGAAGAAGGAGTTCTCCCCACGAGGCGTCGCGATGACCTCCTCCCAATCCTCGGCGCTGGTCAGCGGCGCGCTCTGCGGCTGGGTCGGCTCGACCTGGTAGTCATCCGCGCTCGTCTCCGACATACCGCTCCGGGGCCCCATGCCCCAGGCCCGGGTGGGGGACCAATCAATCTGGTTCCCTGCGTTGGCCAGCGTCTTGTTCTGGCTCTTGGTGATGCGGAAGATCTGCAGCTTGCTCGACGTGGGCGTCTCCTTCCGACCCACGACCATGTAGCGGTGGAAGAAGCCCGCGACCTTCGAGCCTCCAAATTCCTGCCGCCACTCCGTCTCCAGCACCCGGCTGCCTCTGTCCTCGCGGAAGGGCAGCTTGTTGCGGGTGAAGAACTCCCGGACCTCCGGCCACATCTCGTCCAGTGGACGGTCGTAGATGGCCTCCCGGTCCGGAATCTCCAAATCACTGCGGTGGGCCGCACAACCCACCCAACCCCAGGCCGACAACAACACCACCGCGTAGAGAACCGAGCGCATCCACCCTCCTGACATCGCGTTGCAAATACATGAACGCGAGCAGGAGGGCGGCCATATCGCCACGGCTCAGCGCGAGGACGCGACCTTCCCCGTCTCCGGGGTGAAGGGGTTCTTGCTCCCCTCCTTGCCCGGGCCGCTGTCCCCCACGCGGATGGCGGGCGCGGAGGCATTCACCGAGCCCACATAGAACACGCCGTGGTAGCCCTCCGAGTTTACCGAGTCCCAGGTGTGCACGAAGTAGCGGTCGCCGTTGTTCTTGCCCTTCGTCTCGCGCACGCCGCAGTCCAGCCTGTCCCGCTTGCCCTGGCTGTCCACCGAGCAGATCCACGCCGTGCCGCTGTCGTACGCCATGTCCAGCGCCACCACGTCATCCAGCTTCTCCTTGAGCAGCAGCCCCATCGGCCGGTGGTCCTTGTTCCACGGCAGCCCCTTCTTCGTGCGCGAGTGGATGTTGCCCGACAGCACCACGTAGAAACGCTTCGGCGCCGACTCCACCTGGTGGACCAGCGTGGCCGCCATCGCGTCCTCGCGCTGCTGCCCGTTCGCCTTCGGGTGGTCGAACACCACGACGTCCACGTCCAGGCCCTGCGAGCGCAGCTGGCGCAGTTGCTCCAGCATGTTCGCCATCGCCTCGCTGCCGCGCCCGTCCGGATACGGGCTGCGCCAGAACGGAGACTCCATCAGCTTGAGCCAGTCACCCTCTTCGCCCTGGCTGTCGAGGAACGCGTCCACGCGGCCCTGGTTCTCCAGCGGAATCTCCAATCCCACCGTCACTGGCGTCCCCGCCACCGTCACCTGGCAGGACGTCTGGGCCACGAAGCGCGGCACCTCCTGCGTGCCGTGCAGCTCCCCCAGCATCATCACCGTGCCGGGCTTCGCCTTCTTGCCCAGGCCGATGATGGGCAGGCCGCACTCGATGGACATCTGCGACGGCGCGTCCTTCGCGGTGGGCGCCTTCGCGACCTGCACCTGCTTGGGAGCGTTCTCCTCCTTCGCCAGCTTCGGCGCCACCTCGCGGAACACCCGCCACTCCATCAGGAGGTCGCGCTGCGCCTGCCCCGACTCCGCGAAGAAGGCGTTCTCGCCTCGGGGCTCCGCGATGACCTCCTCCCAGTCCTCGGTCGTGGTCTGCACCACGCTCTCTCCCGGCGTAGCCTCCGGACCGTTCGACCCATCCCCAATCCCGATGCCACGCCCGACGCCCCAGTCGAGTTGCACCGCCGGGTTCTGCAGCGCCTTGTTCCGGCTCTTGGTGATGCGGAAGATTTGGAGCTTGCTCGACGTGGGCGTCTCCTTCCGACCCACCACCATGTAGCGGTGGAAGAAGCCCGCGACCTTCGAGCCTCCGAATTCCTGCCGCCACTCCGTCTCCAGCACCTGGCTGCCTCGGTCTTCGCGGAAGGGCAGCTTGTTGCGGGTGAAGAACTCCCGGACCTCCGGCCACATCTCGTCCAGTGGACGGTCGTAGATGGCCTCCCGGTCCGGAATCTCCAAATCACTGCGGTGGGCCGCGCACCCCAGCCCCACCCACGTCGACAACAACAACACCGCGTAAAGAACCGAGCGCATCCACCCTCCCGACATCACGTTCCAGGGTGAGGAACGCGAGTGGGAGGGCGGATATATCGCCCGGAGCTACCGCGACGACGCGAGCTTCCCCGCCTCCGGCACGAAGGGGTTCTTGCTGCCCTCCTTGCCAGGACCGCTGTCGCCCACGCGGATGGCCGGCGCGGAGGCGTTCACCGCGCCCACGTAGAACACGCCGTGGTAGCCCTCCGCGTTCGCCGAGTCCCAGGTGTGCACGAAGTAGCGCTCGCCGTTGTTCTTGCCCTTCGCGTCGCGCACGCCGCAGTCCAGCCTGTCTCGCACGCCCTTGCTGTCCACCGAGCAGATCCACGCCGTGCCGCTGTCATACGCCATGTCCAGCGCCACCACGTCGTCCAGCTTCTGCTTCAGCAGGTAGCCCATGGGCTTGTGGTCCTTGTTCCACGGCAGGCCCTTCTTCGTGCGCGAGTGGATGTTGCCCGACAGCACCACGTGGAAGCGCTTGGGGCCCGCCTCCACCTGGAGCGCCACCGTGGCCGCCATCGCGTCCTCACGCTGCTGCCCGTTCGCCTTCGGGTGGTCGAACACGAAGACATCCACGTCCAGCCCCTGCGAGCGCAGCTGACGCAGGTGCTCGAGCATGTTCGCCATGGCCGCGCTGCCGCGTCCGTCCGGATACGGGCTGCGCCAGAACGGTGCCTCCATCAGCTTGAGCCAGTCGTCCTCCGCGCCCGGGCTGTCGATGAACGCGTCCACGCGGTCCTGGTTCTCCAGCGGCAGCTCCAGCCCCACCGTCACCGGCAGCCCCGCGACCACCGCCTGACACGCCATCTGCGCCACGAAGCGCGGCACCTCCTGCGTGCCGTGCATCTCGCCCAGCAGCATCACCGTGCCCGGCTGCGCCTTCTTGCCCAGGCCGATGATGGGCAGGCCGCACTCCACCGCCATCTGCGACGGCGCCTCCTTCGCGTTGGGCGCCTTGGCGACCTGCACCGGCTTGGGCGCGTTCTCCTCCTTCGACAGCAGCGGCGCCACCTCGCGGAACACCCGCCACTCCATCACCATGTCCCGCTGGCCCTGCCCAGACTCCGCGAAGAAGGCGTTCTCGCCCCGAGGCTCCGCCAGGCGGTCCTCGAAGTCCTCCACGCTCAGGCCTCTCGTCTCCGCGTCCTCCGAGGGGGCCAGGATGCGGCTGACGCCCCAGTCGATCTGCACGGCCGGGTTCTGCAGCGTCTTGTTCCGGCTCTTGGTGATGCGGAAGATTTGCAGCTTGCTCGTCGTGGGCGTCTCTCGTCGGCCCACCACCAGGTAGCGGTGGAAGAAGCCGGCGACCTTCGAGCCGCCGAACTCCTGCCGCCACTCCGTCTCCAGCACCCGGCTGCCCTTGTCCTCGCGGAAGGGCAGCTCGTTGCGGGTGAAGAAGCCCTGGACCTCCGGCCACATCTCCTCGAGCGGCCGGTCGTAGATGGCCTCCCGGTCCGGATAGTCCAAATCACTGCGATGGGCCGCGCAGCCCATGACGAACAGACCTGCCAGCACCGCGACGACAGCGGCTCGCACCATGCTGCCTCCCAGAAGTCCTTGTCCGGGAGACTAGAACGCGGGCACACCCCTGGCATATCGCCCGGGCAGACCTACTCCGGGTACGGGCCCTGGGTCAGGCCTGGACCTCGGAGCCCTCGTGCAGCGGGGCGCGTTCCTTCTCCCAGGGGCGGGTCCGAACGGCCTCGCGGATCCACAGGATGTGGCGGCGCTCGTCCTCGCGGTGTCGCTCGATGAGCACGCGCACATCGGGGCTCCAGTCGAAGCGCAGGGCCACGTCGTAGGAGCGGTTCGAGTACTCCTCGTTGCCGAGCATCGCCACGAGCGCGGCCTCCGTGCCCATCAGGCTGGACATCGCCGTCAGGCCCTTCATCGCCGCGCCCTTCAAGTCGGGCTTCAGGTCCAGCGGCGCGCCTCCGAAGTGGTGGATGAAGCCGTTGAGCTCCCGGACATGGCGCACGTGGTCGGCACGGAACTCGGCGAGCCGCTCACGCACCAGCGGCTCCGGGATGCGTGCGAGCGCCGCGTCATAGGCGCCCACCGCGTCCGCGTCGAGCTGCGCAAGGCTGCGCAGGCGTGCCACCTCGGACTTCTCGGCCATGTCGACATCCTCCAAGCCAGGGACCGCGAGCAATGTGAGAAGCCTCTTCCCACGAGCCAACCCGTCCCCCGGTGCCTCGGCCCGGCCGCCCCGACGCCGGGCAGGCGGCCTGGAGGTCGGTTCAAGAGCGGGGATGCGCGGGACGCAGCGGCAATGGGCCCTCGCCGCGAGCACCCCGGCGCTCGGCGCGGCGGTGCTTCAGGACGATGAGCTCCCCCACCAGGGCGCTCACCAGAATCAGCGCGTTGGTCACCACGAAGACCCAGTTGCCCACCAGCACGCTGTAGGTGGTGAAGCCCACGGAGGCGGTGATCTGCCCCAGGAAGAGCCACTGCGAGACACCCTCGCTGGAGCCGGTCTTCCACTGCTTGTGGATCTGCGTCCCCAACGTCAGCAACAAGATGAAGGAACTGAACCAACCCACCGCCTCGATGCCCATGCAGCGCGAGCCTCCCATCGTACAGATGCGCATGTGCGGGCACGGCGACAGCTGTGCATTCCTCGCATGCTCACGGAGACCCTGCTGTCCTGACGACGGAGCCAGGGCCTGGTGGGTCGCTCGCTCGGACGCGTGTGACGCAGGCGCTCGACACGGGGTCGCGCTGCCGACATTGCGACGGGCTTCCTGGATGCCGACCGTTGAGTCGTGAACCGCGCACGCACACGACTCCAGACCTACCGCCGCAAGCGGGACTTCAGCCGCACCCCCGAACCCGCTCCGGAGGCGCCAGCCTCCTCGGACGGCGCGCCGGTCTTCGTGGTGCACAAGCACGATGCCACCAGCCTCCACTACGACTTGCGACTGGAGATCGATGGCGCGCTGGCGAGCTGGGCCGTGCCCAAGGGCCCCAGTCATGACCCGGGTGACAAGCGGCTCGCGGTGGAGACCGAGGACCATCCCCTCGCGTACGCCGACTTCGAGGGCCACATCCCCGACGATGCCTACGGCGGTGGGGACTCGCTGCTCTGGGACCGGGGCACGTTCGACACGGTACCTCCGGGACAGGCCCACGCACAGCGCGAGCACGGGCGGCTCCACGTCGAGCTGCGGGGCGAGAAGCTGCGGGGACGCTGGCACCTCATCCGCACCCGGCTCCGAGGGAGCGCGAAGAAGCCGCAGTGGCTGCTCTTCAAGGCGAAGGACGAGACGGCGGACCCGTCGCTCGACATCATCACGGAGCGGCCCGAGTCGGTGAAGAGCGGACAGGTGGAGACACGGGGTCCGGTGAAGCGGGGCGCGAGGAAGCGGCCCGCGTCGCGCGCGCGTGAGGTCGCGGCCAAACCCTCCACGAAGAAGCGGAAGCCTCGTGCACTGGAGACGCCTCGCACGCCGGCGAAGCTGCTGGAGCGGCTGGGCGCGCCCATGCTGGCGCGACTGGCGGTGCCGGAGGAGGTCACTGACGCGACGCACGTCTACGAGGTGAAGTACGACGGCTTTCGCGCGCTGGCGGCGCTCGTGGGCGGCAAGCTCGCGCTGCGGAGTCGGCGGGGCAATGACCTGTCGAAGCGCTTCCCCGCGCTCGCCGAGGCCCTGCGCGAGCTGCGCGTGAAGGACGTGGTGCTGGACGGCGAAATCGTCGCGCTGGATGCGAAGGGCCGCTCACGCTTCCAGTTGCTCCAGCAGGGCCTGGAGGGAGTGGAGCAGCGCTTCGTGGTGTTCGACATCCCCTGGCTCGACGGCGAGGACCTGCGAAGCCTGCCGCTGGAGGAGCGACGGGCGCGGCTGGAGCGGGTGATGAAGCGCGTGAAGCTCCCGCTCCAGCTCTCGGAGCGCATCGAGCTCCCGATGAAGCGCGCGCTGGACCAGGCGCGCAGGAAGGGCTGGGAGGGGCTCATCGCGAAGCGGCGAGGCTCCACGTACGTGGACACGCGCTCGGGCGACTGGCTCAAGCTCAAGGTGGTAGCGGGGCAGGAGGTGGTCATCCTCGGGTACCTGCCCATCCAGAACGCGCGCTCCGAGACGGAGCTCGGCGCGCTGCTCGTCGGGGTGCATCGCGAGGACGGCTTCCACGACGTGGGCAAGGTCGGCACGGGCTTCACGTCGAAGGACCGGCGCGAGCTGCGCGCGCTGCTGGACGAGGACGTGGTGCGCGAGCCCGCCGCCGTGGACGCGAAGCCCCGGAAGGGCGCGGTGTGGGTGAAGCCTCGCCACGTGGCCCAGGTGAACTTCAGCGAGTGGACCGAGGACGGACGGCTGCGCCAGCCCGTGTACCAGGGGCTGCGCATCGACAAGGCGCCGACGGAGGTGGTCCGTGAGCGTCCCGCGCCTGTCGCGCGTGAGCATGGCACCTCGCGACAGCCCGCTCGCACGTCGACCGCGTCCATCGATTCTCGCGCTACCGCGCGGCACACGCCCGCCCATCCACCCGCGCGGCGCTCGACTCGGAAGGCTCGCGCGTCGGCATCGTCTGCCCGGCCTCGTGACACGAGCTCCGATGCCTCCACCGCGAAGCAAGGCGCACGCAGTCACTCGACGGGCTCGCTGAGAGCACCGCGCGCCCAGGCCGCGCGCTCCTCCCCGCCCTCATCGCGCGACGGACACGCCACGCTGACGCACGGGGACCGCGTCCTCTTCCCAGATGCCGGCCTGACGAAGTCGGATGTCTTCGAGTACTACCGCGAGGTTGCGCCCCTGATGGTCCCCGTCCTCGAGGACCGTCCCATCTCCGTGCAGCAGTGGCCCGCGGGCATCGAGGCCCCGGGCTTCTTCCGACACGAGCTGTCAGGCACCCCCGCGTGGGTGCCCACCCAGCGCGTGCGCCACCTGGACAAGACGCTGCGCCACGTGAACGTGAACGGCGAGGAGCCCCTGCTGTGGCTCGCCAACCAATCCGCACTCACGCTCCACATGTGGCTGAGCCGCGCGCCCAAGCTCTCGCAGCCCGACTTCCTCGCCATGGACCTGGACCCGGGCAAGGGCGGCTGGTCCGACGTGGTGACGGTGGCGCTCGCGCTGCGCGAGCTGCTCGAGGAACAAGGTCTCCAGAGCTACCCCAAGACCTCCGGCAAGCGCGGCCTGCACGTCATGATTCCCCTGGCCCCCGGACACACGTACGCGAAGGTCCAGGCCCACGCGGACGCCCTGGCCCATGCGCTGGAGGCGCAGCTGGGTGGGCTGGCCACCACGGTGCGCGGCATCCGCGAGCGCAAGGGCCGGCTGTACCTGGACGCGGGACAGAACGCGCGGGGCAAGACGGTCGTCGCGCCCTACTCCCTCCGGGCCAAGGCGGGCGCGCCCTTCTCCGCGCCCCTGAAGTGGAGCGAGGTCACCCGACGCCTCGACCCCGCGCGCTTCAACCTCCGCACGCTCAAGAAGCGCCTGGACAAGGTGGGAGACCTGTTCGCTCCCGCGTTGAAGCATCCACAGCGGCTGCCGGACTGACACGCTCGGCTGCTCGCCGCTGCCCTTCGCGACACACCGTGCATGACGTCGGGGCCGGTGTTATGGGGCGACGCCATCATGGACTCCGCTGTCGCCTCCGGCCCCGTGAAGCCCGCGAGCCGTCTGAAGGTCGCCCTCGCCTACTGCACCTGCTTCCTCCTCTGGGGCTCCACCTGGTCCGTGGTGAAGGTGGGCCTGGAGGACCTGCCGCCCCTGCGCTTCCTCGGCACGCGCATGCTGGTCGCGGGGCTCGTCCTGCTGCCCTTCGCCCGCGCGGCGGGACAGGTGGACGTGCGCACCGGCGGACGCATCGCCGCGCTGGGCATGCTCCAGCTCGCCGCGCCCTTCACCCTGCTCTTCTTCGCGCAGCAGTGGATTCCGTCCAGCTGGGCCGCGCTGCTGTTCTCCACCTTCCCGGTGTGGCTGCTGTTCGTCGGCCGCATCCTCCTGCCGGACCAGCCGCTCACGCCCGGCAAGCTCCTGGCCGCGGGCCTGGGCGTGGCGGGCGTGGTGCTGCTCCAGTCCTCGGACATCCAGGGGATGGAGCTGTCCG
This sequence comes from Myxococcus fulvus, assembly GCF_900111765.1. The sequence continues at coordinate 1,183,454 of NZ_FOIB01000001.1, read as the reverse complement.
GCAAGGCGCTGCTGGGCGTGGGGATGACGCTCTTCTCCGTGCTCCTCATCGCCGTGGCCAACGTGCTCGTGCGTCGCCACATGGCGCACGTACCACCGCGCGTGCTCGTCTTCGGACAGGCGCTCAGCAGCGCCGCGCCCCTGCTCGTGCTCTCGTTCCTGCTGGAGTCGAACACCGACGTGACGTGGACGCCGCGCGCGGTGGGCGCGGTGCTCTACCTGGCCATCTTCGGCACCGCGTTCACCTACCTGTGCCTGTACTGGCTGTTGCCGCGCATCTCCCTCACCGCGCTGGGCATCATGGCGCTGCTCGACACGCTGGTGGCGGTGGTGCTGGGCGTCGCGTTCCTCGGCGAGCCGCTCACGCTGTCGCTCGTCGTCGGCGGCGCGCTCATCCTCGGGAGCGCGGCCCTGGCCAACGCGCTGCCTCAGCAGTCCCCGCCCCGGTCCGACGAACAGGCCCGGGGCTGAGGCCCGCGTTCACCGCGACGCGTTCAGCGCGCGGTGCTCCTGAATCCACGCGCGCGCCTCGTCGAGCGTGTCCACGTAGCGCACGTCCAGCGGACGGCCACCGGTGAGCATGGAGCCCACCATCAGGCTCTTGGTGGTGGCCTTCTGCTCCAGCGCCGCGCCCACGTAGACGATGCCCAGGAACCAGTCCGCCTTCGCGTGCTCCACCAGGTAGCGGCGCGACTCCGGGCTCAGCTGCGAGTCCGCGATGTCCGCCGCCAGGTAGAAGCGCCCCTCGGCGGACAGCGACTGGTACAGGCCGCAGGACCAGCGCGACGTGTCCTCGGTGATGGCGCCCCGGAAGCGCGCCCACAGGATGTCCGGCGCTTCCAACCACGCACGCTGCGCGCCGTGGCTCCACTCCTGCTCCCAATCCCTTGCCATGCGACTCCCGCGAAGAGGCCGGGCCCAGGATAGGACCGACGGCCCCCGCTTCCCACTGGCCCGCCGCTAGAACCGCAGCGGCAGCGAGAACGCCGTCCCGTTCTGCGTGCCCGTCCGGAAGCTGCGCGGCGCGCCGATGACCAGCGTAGGCGGCGTAGTCTGGTTACCCGGCGTCAGCGCGACATCCTGACCAATCTGGCTTCGCTCGGAGCCATCCCCGGCGACGAGCAGGAAGGGCGACAGCGCGCCCTGGAGATTCGGGCCGCCCGCGTAGATGAACACGGCGCCGCCGCCATCCGAGGCCTCGGAGGCGCCCGGCGCGCCCACGACGAGGTCCGGCACCTTGTCGCCCGACAGGTCCACGTTGCCCGCCAGCGACGTGCCGAAGCCCACCGCGCGCGACTTGTGCACCAGGACGATGGGGTTGAGCCCGTCGCCGAAGAGGCCCACCACGCCCGAGGCCACGTGGTCGGGCTTGGCCATCTCCGCCCGGAGCGTGGCGATGTCGACGAGCAGCACCACCGGCTGGACGGTGCCGTTGAAGGGCACGGACGTGGCGCTGATGGCCAGGAAGTCGCGCGCGTCACCACCACCGCCCGCGTTGCCCAGGACCTTGCCCGCGCGGGTGATGGCGAGCCCCAGCCCCTGGTTGTTGAGCTGCACCTCGCTGTCCGCGGCGATGCGCCACACCGTGGCCGTGGTGCGCGAGCACTTCGCGCCGTGGCCCAGGAGGATGGCCACGCCCGAGCGGGCACCCTCCGCGTAGCGCCACGCCAGGTCGTCACACGTGTCCCCGTCGATGTCGCCCAGCGACGTGAGCGCGCTGGTCTGCAGCGCCATGGAGGGCCAGGTGTAGACGGGGTCGCAGACCATGGTGAGCTTGTTCAGCCCCGTGTCGTCCGGCGCGCGGCCCAGGAACACCTCCAGGCCGCGGTCGCGCAGCACGCCCACGTCCTCGAACCCGTCGTTGTTGAAGTCGAAGCCGCCCACCAGGCCACGCCCCAACGCCGAGCGCTTGCACTTCGCGTCCGTCTCCGGCGTGCAGCCGGAGATCTGCAGCGGCGCCCACACGCGGTACGCTGGCTTGTAGCTGCCGTCCGCCTGGCCGAGCGACACCAACACGCCGCCCACGGACTGGCTGCCCGTGGTGAGGCACTCGGCGCGCGTCGTGTGGTACTGCGCCGCGTGCTCCGCGCTGGTGCTCGCGGGGACGATGAGGCCCGTGGCGCCCACCACGAGGTCCGGGCGGCCATCCTTGTTGAAGTCGGTGAAGGCCACGTCCGAGCCCACCGAGCGGCCCGCCGTATGCGGGGACGGAGCGCCCTCCGCGGCCACCGTCGCCGCGCCCGTACGCGCCACCGGGCGCACGTACGCGCGGCCGATGGAGAGCGCGTCACCGTCCGCGTTCGCGCCCGCGCCGGACCACCCCGGCGCGCCCAGGAGCGCCAGCGCGCCCGAGGCGCCCGTCGCCACCGCCACCTGCTCGCCCACGCGCTCCACGCTCGGCCGCGCGGGAACATAGGAATGCGTGCGCGCCCACTCCGTCAGCGACGCGCCGCCCCGGCGGAACAGCTCCACGCGGCCGGTGTACGCGCCCGCCTCCGACGACGCGCGCCCGGCGAAGGCCGCCAGCGAGTCCCCCTCCGGCAGCTTCCACACCGCCAGGCCCGCGCCCAGCGTGTCGGACCGGGCCGAGCCATTGAGCGACAGCAGCGGCTTGTTGATGACCGCGCCCTTGGTCAGCGTGGCCAGCGGGTACGCCAGCACCTTGCCGCCGAAGCGCAGCGCGGTGGCGCCCGTGCCGGGCTGCGCATAGGGCGCGCCCAGGAGCAGCTCCGGCCCCGGCTCGCCGTCCACGTCGAGCACCGCGAAGCTGCGTCCGGCGACGATGCCGCCCGACTCGCCATAGATGCGAACGAAGGCCTCCTCGCGCTTCACCTGCGGCGGCGTGGCCGCGGGGTCACCCGTGGGCACGTGGGTGCTCAGGTCGAACAGCAGCGCGCCGCCCGAGTCGCTGGACGCGCGATTGCCACCACTGGCGCTCAGGTCCGGCGAGTCCGCGCGGTCCGCCACCGCCATGAGCAGCGGCGGACGCGTGTCATCACCGGGGATGGCGCCCAGCCGCCACGTGCCCTCACCGGAGTCCGCGAGGTTGGCGGGCAGCACGTACACATCCGGGGTCGCCCGGAAGCGGATGCCCTCCGAGCGCGCGAAGAAGACGGAGATGGCCACCTGCGTGCCGGAGACCGCGCCCTCCGCGTTGTAGCGCGACACCCGGCTGAGCGCGGCGATGTCCAGCCGCCCGTCCTTGTTGAAGTCCGCCGTCACCAGCGCGCGGCCCAGGTCCGAGCCCGTGCGCGCCATGGGCGCCCCGTCCTTCGTCAGGTCCGAGCCGCCCAGGCGAATCGAGGGCAGGTCCGGCACCGGGGCGCTCGGCGAGGAGAGGTAGATGTCCACGGTGCCGCGCGCGCGGATGGCGTTGGTGGGCGCCAGGTCTCCGGCGGGCGAGCCCACCACCAGGTCCACCTTGCCGTCCCCATCCATGTCCGCCACGGCCATGCCCGCGCCGAAGGCCGCGTCGCGCAGGAGCCCCGCCAGTTGCAGGCGCAGCGGCGCCGGGGCTCCACCCTTGAAGGTGTAGAGGTACACCGCGCCCGCGTTGCTCACCGCCACGTCCGCGCCCGGCGAGGACACCACCAGCTCCGCGCGCCCGTCGCCGTCCAAATCGCCGGCGGCCAGCGCGTCACCGAACTGCGCCGTTTCCGTGTCGCCCGTGAGCACCCACAGGGGCTGCGCCTCCAGCCCGCCGCTGCCGCCCTTGTAGATGAAGACGGCGCCGCCGGTGGGCCGGCCCAAATCGCTCTCACGCTGGCCCACGGCGAGGTCCAGCACGCCGTCGCCGTCGAAGTCCGCCGTCACCATCGTGGCCGCGTCGGTGAGCCGTCCGTGCGCGAGGCCCGGCCGCGTCAGCTCGTCCAGCACCACCACCGTGACGGACGCCTTGTCGCCGGTGAACGGGTCCGACGCCTCCAGCAGCGCCGCGCCCGTGTCACCCGAGAGGAAGCCGATGCGCCCGGCCGCGAGCGTCCCCGGCCCGGACACCTTGCTCCACACCACCCGGTCACTGCCGCCCCGCGTGAACAGCGGCACGGACGAGCCCGAGGGCACCGCCAGGTACGCGGGCGCGCCGGCCAGCCGCGCTGACTTGCTCACGGTGTACTGCAGCTCCACCTCGTCGCCCGTCTGCGAGTCGCGCACCGCGACCAGGTCCAGGCCCTCGGCCGTGCCCGCGGTGTAGCGGCCCTCCGGCGTCAGGGTGGCGCCCGAGCGGTTCTGCTTCAGGCTGTACGTGGCCGTGCCCAAGAGGCCCTGCGTCGCCACCTGGAAGGACACGCCCGGCCGCACGTCCGCGCGCCCGGGCGCGATGTCGAACGCGGCGATGACGTCCACCGTGGCGCGCGCGTCGCCCGGGCAGCGCGCGTCCTCCACCACCAGCGTGTCGCTGCCCGGCGTGTGCCCCGCGATGAAGCGGTTGCCGCGCAGCTCACCGGACGAGCCTCCGTCCTGCAGCGTGTAGCGGTACTGGCCGCTGCCGCCGGTGGCCACCAGCGACACGGGGGCTCCCACGCGCACCCGCGTGGGCTCGGCGCGAAGGCTCACGGGCGACAGCCCCGTGCACCGGTCCACCTCCGGAGGCGGCTCCTCCTCGCGCGCGGGGTCCAGGTCGTCGGAGCAGGCCGTCACGAGGAGCGCGAGCAGGGGGGCCGCGCGAGGGAATCGAATCATGGGGGTGCCTCGGGGGGTAAGGCGGGACGACTAGGGCTTCGCGCCGGACGCGGCCCAGCGCTGGATGAGGGAGATGAGCTGCGGGTCCAGCGGCCCGTCCGCGGGCATGCGCTGGTCTCTCACCGCGGCGGTAATCAATGCCGCGTTCTCCTTCCACAACTCGTACGTGTTGAGCGCCCGGCCGGGGCCGGTGATGTGGCACTTCTCGCAGCGCGACACGTGGATGGGCTGGATGTCCGTCGCCCAGCTCAGCACCGCGGTGCTCACCGGCTGGTAGTCGAAGGGCACCAGCCGCTTCGCCTCGGTGCCATCCAGGAAGCGCGCCACCACGCCCAGCGCCAGACGTCCGGCGGGCAGGCCCGCGAACGAGTACGCCTTGGGCGTGCCGTCGTCCTCGGTGCCCCCCAGGCTGTACACGGGGCCCTCGCCCTGCGCGCGGAACTCCGCGCCGCCGAGCTGGAAGACGATCTCCTCCGGGTCCACGCCCGCGGGCATCACCGCGCGCACCACCAGGCCGTCCTCCACCACCTGCATGCCCTGGTGCAGCCCCGTCACGCGCGGCGCCGGCGACTTGCTCACCGCCACCGTCTCGCCGCCCAGCTGCACCCACGCGCAGCCGCTCTCGTCCGCGGACAGGAAGCGGAACTCGCGCGTGTCGATGCCCTGCGCCAGGCCCCACTCGTTCGCGTCCGCGTCGTACAGCAGCAGCGCGTCGCTCGACTTCACCCACAAGAAGCGCCCCGACGCGAGCAGCTGCGCCGGCCGCTGCGGCAGCGTCACCCGACGCCAGCCCTCCTTCGGGCGGCGCAGGAGGCCCTGGTTCGTGAGCAGCCACAGCTCACCGGACGTACCCAGGCCCGGCCCCAGGCCGGCGAGCGACAGCACCTCTTCGCCCTCCTCCAGCGGCGCGCCCTCCTCGCGCACGTCGAAGTGCACCAGGCTGGTGGCCACGGCGACGTACAGCTTGCCGCCGCGCAGGAACCACACGCCCGCGGAGCCCTCCTCCGTCGGCGCCGCCGCCAGCGCGGTGATGCCGGTGAGCGCCTCGCCCTTCACCTTCAGGGCGGACAGCGTGCCGTCGCGCAGCTGGAACAGGCCGGTGGGATGCGCCAGCCACACCGCGCCGTCGGCGGCCTGCGTCGTCGCGCTGATGCCCAGCCCCAGCGCGTCACGCCACGGCGGGGAGATGAGCCAGCCCGACTCGGCGAGGAACAGGCCGTTCTGGGCCTCGACGAGCGCGCTGTGCGGCCCCATCCGGAACACGGCGTTCACGGTGCCCGGCTGGGCGCTGTTGCCCGGGTGGGGCTCCAGCGCGCCGAGCGAGCCGTCCAGCCGCAGGCGCACCACCTTGCCGCTGGTGTTGGCGAAGATGCCGCCACCGGACTGGTCCGCGAAGCCCGGGGCGGACGCCAACGTCGTCTTCGCCCGGACCTCGGTGGGCCGGAACGAGACGGGCCGGGGCCTGTCCAGCGGGAGTGAGTCTTCGCCGCACGCGGTGAGGAGGACGGCGGCGCAGAGGGGGAGGAGGCGAAGGAGGCCGGGGGCGGAGGACCGCCCCTGGGCCAGGTCCCGGGGGGCTCGGGGATGGGTGCGCATGCGGCTTTCAGGCGAGGATGGGACGGAGGGGCTCCACACGGGTGATGCTGTAATCCAGGCCCGCCGAGGCCAGCACCGTGGCGATGACGTGCTCGGGGAGGATGTTCTCGCCGTTGGGGTTGGCGGCGCCGGTGCGCAAGTCGAACGTGCCCGGGGCCATGCCGATGTCGCCGCTCTTGCCGAAGACGTAGTTGTGCTTCACGCCGGCACCCATGACCATGCACGAGTTGGAGATGTGGTGGTCGCGTCCGCCCGAGCTGTTGATGAGCGGCGTGCGGGAGAACTCGGAGAACACCATGATGGTGGTGTGGTCCATGAACGTCCCGCCCGAGGGGTGCTGGGACGCACGCAGGTCATCCACCAGGCTGGCCAGCGCGTCGAAGCCGCGGCGCTGGTTGCTCGCGTGGGTGAGCTGGGTGCCGAAGTGCGTGTCCAGGCCGCCCGTGAGGTTGATGGTGACGCACTGGGCGATGCCCTTCTTGAGCGCGGTGCCCACCATGGCGGCGCGGCCCGCCTCGTTGTCGTAGCGGCCGCTCTGGTCCAGGCCGTAGCGCTGGCGCACGGCGGCCATGTCGTCGTTGTTCAGCTCGAAGCGGAACGACGACTCCAACTGCTGCGTCATCACCTGCTGCATCTGGTCGCGGCTGTTCTGGTACGTGGTGCCCACGCCGCGCGCGCCGTAGGCGGCCTGCTCGCAGTTGATGGGCTGGCCCCGGAAGTCCACCAGCTGCTTCTCGATTTCGCTGTCCAGCATCTGCGAGCTGGGCTTGAGCGTGAGCAGCAGGTCGTCCTTGCGGCTGACGCGCAGCGCGTTGGCGTAGCCGGGGTAGCGGTCGTTGTACGACTCCACGTTGAACGCGATGTTGGAGATGGGCACGCGGGGCTTCATCTGCCCCACGATTTCCGTCGCCGTGGAGGAGCCGCGCGCCGCGCTGCCGATGGGCATCTTCCCGGTGAGGAAGTAGCGGTAGCCCACCTCGTGGCCCAGCGTGTTCATGTTGATGCCGCGCACCACCGTCATCAAATCGTAGTGGTCCGCCAGCCGCCCCACCGCCGGCCCGAAGTCGATGTTCGAGCGGCCCTTGCCGGCGATGTCCGGGCGCAGGGGGATGGCGGAGAAGCGCGAGTCGTTGATGAGGTTGTAGCCGGGGAGGATGCGCGTCTCCGCGGCGCGGTCCGCGGTGAACTCGTCCGGGTCCTTCGGGTCGAAGGCGAGCAGCTGGTCCCACCCGCCGTTGAAGTACACGAAGACGAAGCAGCGGTCCGCCGGGGCCAGCGCGGCGGCCTGGGCGAAGGAGCGGAAGGGCAGTCCGCCCAGCAGGGTGGAGCCCATGAAGCCGGCGGCGGCCTTGAGGAAGGTGCGGCGCTCGGGACGGTGGTTCTCGTCGAGGCGATTCTTCTTCATCGAAGTCACTCCGCGCTTCAGTAGGTGATGAACCGCGTGTCGGTCAGCATGGCGATGCACATCACCGCCAGCACGTCCGAGCGCCGCTTGGCCGTCTCCGCCCGGGCCGCGGCCTGGGTGAAGAACGTGGCCCACTTGTCCAGCTCCTCGCCCTCCAGGGGCGCGCCCCAGAAGCGCAGGGAGTTGTAGACGAGGAACTCACGCACCTGGGCGTCCGTCAGCTTGCGCAAATCCCCCCAGACGTCGGGCAGCGTGCGCGACAGCGTGCGCTTGGTGGCGTCCGCCAGCTTCAGCTCGTCGTTCGCCTGGCCGATGCACACGAAGCGCGCGCCGTCCTCCAGGAACTTGGCGAACACCAGGTTGGGCTCGGTGTTCTCGCTGTTGACGAGCGCGTAGTCGGCGCGGCCCAGCGACGAGGCGCGCGCGTCGATGCCGTCTCCGCCGTTCACCCAGCGGCGGCCCACGGCCTCCAGGATGGCGGCGTCCAACTGGGCCACGGTGAGCCGGCGCGGCGCGCGGCCCACGCTGCCGCCCTGGGCCTCCGGGTCGGGCAGCGGGTCGAAGTCCCCGGGCTGGTGGGGGTTGGCGATGGGCTCGAGCGTCCCGTCCTCGGTGGGACCGGACTTCTCGTCGGGGGACTTGGTGCAACCCGCGCTCAGCGCGAGCAGCGCGGCGGTCAGGAGCCAGCGGCGCATCAGTCGATCCTCCGGTAGGCGTCGGTCGTCACCACGCGCTCGATGAGCGCCTTGAAGCGGTGGCCATTCTTCGCGAACTCGCTGGCCAGCGGCGCCAGGTACATCCGCTGCTCCTCCGCCGACATCGGCCGGCCCAGGAACTCGTTCCACACCCGCTTCACCGTGCAGCGCTCCAGCTCACCCGACTGGAACATCCGCTCCACCAGGAGGCGCGGCCCCGCCTCGATGTTCTGCTCCTCGTCCGCGGTGCGGTACAGGTACGTCTTGAGCATGCCCAGGCTGCTGGCGCCGTCGCCGTCGTAGGCCTGCATCACGTACTGCGAGCACTCACCGCCACAGTTGGTGTCGCCGGCGATGGCGCAGTCGCGGCACTTCGGGTCGAGGCGCGGGAACTGGTCCGGGTTGAGGAACTGCGCGGTGCGCTCGCCGTAGCGGCCCCAGTGGGCGCCGGTGGGCTCGATGGTGGCGTGGCAGTAGTTGCAGCCGCAGCGCTTGGCCAGGTTGTTCTCGCGGTTGCACGCGTCCTCCGGCGCCGGCAGGTTGCCGTCCGAGGCGGGCACGAAGGTCTTGCAGAGGAAGGCCTCGTAGAACTCCGACACGCGGGCGCGGTGCGTGGGGAAGCGGTAGAGGAACGAGGGCGTCGTCAGGATGCCGGAGTGCGCCTCATCGCGCGTGTACGGCTGCCACGTGGCCGTGTCCGCGTAGGCGACGGCGGGGATGGCCTCCAGCGGCGCGGGCGCGGTGACGTTGAACACGCCCACGCCCTGGCGCTGGCGGTAGAGCTCCGACAGGGGGCCGTTCACGAACGAGCGGCGGGTGGTGAGGATGTTGTAGTAGGGCTCGTCGTTGCGGATGACCGAGTCGGCGATGCGCAGCGGCTCGTCGTTGAACGCGGCCACGCGCAGGTCATACACGTTGCGCACGTACAGGGGGTCCGTCGTGGCGCCGATGGCCGGCACCTCGCAGCGGCGCATGCCCACGCCGCACCCGCAGCTGCGGTCATTGGCGAAGCGGGCCGCCTCGCAGGACTCGCGCGTCCAGGGGTTCTCCACGCGCTCCTGCGCCTCGATGGCGCACACCTTCACCGTCGCGGGCGCGCCCTCCGGGGCCCAGTAGCCGGCGGGCCGGTTCACGAAGCCCTCGCGCTGGATGCAGCCGCGCACGGGGGCGTACGCGCCCTTGATGTTGTTGTTGATGTTCAGGTCCAGCGTGCAGCGCTTGAGCGTCGTCAGGCTGGGCTTGGAGTCGGGGTTCGGGTGGTCGAAGGAGATGACGTAGCCGCTGGCGTCCTTCGTCTCCACCGTCAGCGCGGAGGTGGTGTTCTTGGCCGGGTCCGGCAGGCAGAGGAACGGCTTGATGCCCGTGCCGGAGCCGCGGTTGTCACAGAAGTAGCGGTACTTCGCCCAGGCGTTGCTGGAGGGCGCGGCCGTCAGCTGCGAGCAGTCCGTCACCGCGTTGGTGGTCGCGGCCGCCAGGTCCGTGCAGCGGTAGAAGTTGGTGTCGTAGTCGAAGCTGACCGGCATGGGCACGCCCATGGCGTCATTGCAGGAGGTGCGCGTCGCGGCCGTCAGCGGGGCCGCGTGCGGGTCCTGCGTCTGGGTCAGACACGCGCTCTGCTCGATGTCGGAGTTGCACGACTGTCCGTTCACCCCGCGCAGCGCCGTGGACGGGTTGTTCGCGAAGCCGAAGGCGGTGGTGGTGCCGTTGCCGCCGAGCCGTGAGTTGCCGTTGTTGTTGACGCTGCCGCTGATGTTCGAGCGGATCAACGCGCGGTGGAAGTTGCGGATGCGAGTGTAGAAGCCCTCGCTGTCCATCATCTTCTGGATGTCCTCCTGCGTGACGGCGCCCTTCGCCTGCACGGCCTTGTATTCGTCCCAGGTGGGAGGGCGGCCGAGCAGGTCGAGCGTCAGTTGCCGCAGATGTCTTTCGGGGCGGACCTTCGCGACGGGCGCGCAGACAGCGGCCTCATCGGCGGAGGCTGGCAGGGCCAGGAACAAGGCGGCGCCGGCCAGGATGGCAAGGCAACGCTCGCGGAGCACGGGGAACCTCCGTGGAGGGGGAGTCGGGGGCGACTGTCTCCTAGTATGCAAGAATTACAGATAAGAGATCCAGTCGACCTAGCAGATTCCTTCATCCCACATGGCGGCACAGAACCGTGACACACGCGGGTGGCGGTTGAATCTGTCGACGGGGCGCGAGACATAGGGCGCATGTCGAACGTCAGCTCCGCTCCGCTTCCGCCCCGGGTGAGTGACCGGGCCTTCTATGTCTTCACCGGTGTCGTGTCCGTGGCGGCCCTGGCGTTCATCGGCTGGATTCTGATGGGCCGACGCGGCGCCACGGTGGAGGGCGTGGATCTGCGCTTCCTGCCGGCGGTCAACGCGAGCCTCAACGCGACGGCGGCGGCGCTGCTCATCGCCGGGTGGGTGGCCATCAAGCAGGGCGCGCGGCGGGTGCACCAGTACCTCATGGTGTCGGCCTTCGCGGCGTCCGCGCTGTTCCTGGTGTGCTACCTCGCCTACCACTACGTGCACGGCGACACGCGCTACGTGGGCGACTTCCGCGGGCTGTACCTGTGCATCCTGGCCAGCCACGTGCTGTTGTCCATGGGCGTGGTGCCGATGGCGCTCGCGGCCTTCTACTTCGTGTGGCGCAAGGACTTCACGCGGCACCGCAAGGTGACGCGGTGGCTGGCGCCCATCTGGGTGTACGTGTCGGTGACGGGCGTGGTGGTGTTCTTCATGCTGCGCGGCAGCGTGCCGTCCATGCCCTGAGGCACGGTCAGCCCAGGGCACGCCGGAGCCAGCGCTCGAAGGCGTCGAAGGTGTCCTGGGCGCCCTTCACCACGCGGTCTCCGAAGTCCGGCTCCGACGTGTCCTCGGCCGCGCGCGTGAGCACCTCCGCGAAGCCGCGCCACTTCGAGCCCACGTCGTCGCCGTAGGCGCGGAAGAAGACGAAGTCGCCCGCATGTGCCCCTTCGAAGTGGCGGCGCAGGTGACGCAGGATGAGCTGGCCGCCGAGCGTGGCCCCCTCCAGCACGTAGCAGCCCCCGAGCGCCTCGGGCAGCGAGCCCAGCGACGGCGGCTCGGGACATCGGGGCAGCCGCGCGAGCGACGCCGCGTCATGACCGAGCGCGCGCAGGTCCACCTCCAGCCACGGCAGCTTCCTCCGCTCGTGCAGGTGCAGCGCGGGCAGCTCTTCCTCGAGCACCTCGGACAGGCGCGCCTCCACCGGCAGGTGGAAGCCGTACAGCGCCTCCAGGTGACGGCGGTAGCCGTCGAGCGTCAGCCCTGGCTCCATGAGGCGCACCGCGGACTCGGCGCGCTCGTGGTGGGGGCGGGTCTCCGTCTTCAGTCGCTGCGGCAGGGACACAGTGGGGAAGATGCCGTCACGGGCGCGTGGAGGGAACGACGAAATCCACGGCGAGGGCTCGCCCGCATGGGCAGCGGCCGGGAGCACCTGTCAGGAACATGGAGGGACGGGCGACCTGGGCGCCATGCGAATCCAGACGCTTCATCCGACGCCGTGTCAAAGCTGGCCTTATCAATCCGCCGCGCCCCGGGGAGGCTCCGAGACGGTGTTCTTCCCGCTGCTGCGGGGCACCGTGGACGTGCTGCCCGAGGATGTCTCGGCGCTCCTCGTGCTCTCCGACCTCCAGGGCGTCGCGCCCCATGCGCTGCACGACGGCGCGGTGGCGCTGCTCGGTGAGGTGCTCGCCGACGAGCTGGCGCTCCTCGGAGAATTGGGTGAGCTGCCGCATCCGAGCACCATCGGCGTGGTGCTGGCCGGTGACCTCTTCTCCGAACCGGGCGCGAATGTGCGCGGGGCCTCCGGCGACGTGCGCTCGGTGTGGCTCGCGTTCGCCTCCCACTTCCGCTGGGTGGTGGGCGTGGCCGGCAACCACGACACCTTCGGCGGCGCGCGCGAACAGACGCGCTTCCAGCAGCGCCCCGGCGTCAACCTGCTCGACGGCGAGGTGGTGGAGCTGGACGGACTGAAGGTGGGCGGCGTGGGCGGCATCATCGGACACGCGGGCAAGCCGGGCCGCCGCGAGGAGTCCCAGTACCTGCGTCATCTCGTCGACGTGCTGCGCACGGGGCCGGACGTCCTGGTGCTGCATCAGGGGCCGGACGTCGAGGGCACACGCCTGCGCGGCAGCCCCGTCATCCGCGAGGCCGTGGAGATGGCCCCGGGCTCGCTGGTCATCTGTGGCCACGCCCACTGGGACGAGCCGCTCGCCACGCTGCCGAGCGGCACGCAGGTCCTCAACGTCGACAGCCGCGCGGTGCTGCTGGAGCGCGCGGCGGCGGCGCACTGACGCCGCCTCGAGACCTCAGCGGCAGAAGCCGTCGGAGCGGCAGGTGGCCGGGGCGGCGCAGCTGAGGCCCGTCCCGAGGCAGCTCGGCTGACACGCGCCGATGCCGGTGCCGTCGCTGTAGCAGCGGTACTGCGAGCGGCAGTCACCCTGCCCCGTGCCAATCTCCCGCGAGCAGCTGTCCAGGCAGCTCTTCAAGCCCGTCAACGAGTTCACGACGTAGCACTTCGAGCCCGCGGGGCACGCCGTCGAGTTGCACTGGAGCGTGCAGTAGCCGCCCGGGAAGTTCGTGTTGCAGATGCCCTCGCCGCACTCCGAGTCGAGCGAGCACGGCGCGCCCACCTGGAGCGAGGGGTCATCGTCGATGGGCGCCAGCGGGAGCAGCGCGAAGTCGATGTCGCGCGTCGTCGAGCGGGCCGTCACGTCGATGGGCTCCAGCGAGTCGACGTTGCGCCAGAAGCCGGTGAGCTCGCCGTCCTCGAAGAGGTTGCCGTCGTCGTCCTCGTCGATGGTCGCCAGCGTGAAGTACGTCCGGGGCACCAGCGAGATGGAGTACGCGTAGCCGCGCGCCGCGGAGACGGGGGTGAGCGAGTCGCGGTCCGTCTCCCACTCACCGGTGAGGTCGTCCTGCCAGAGGAACGCGATGATGGCATCGCGGCCCGCGGCGACACCTACCGAGATTTTCAGCGCCACCGTGGCCGAGCCCGCCCCGCCCGAGCCCACCAGGTTCAACGTGGCCAGGTAGTCCCCATCCGCCAGCCCCGCCGTGTTCACCGCCACGTCGAACGACGTCGAGCTGTACGCCGACACCGTCTTCGTGGTTCCCCCGGGGAAAGACACCGCCGCGCGGGCCGCGCCGTCGACGGAGGCCGTCACCACCAGCTCCCCGCCCTGACGTCCGCCGATGTTGCTCAAGGTGAGGTGCTGCGTCTCCGTCCCCTGGAAGAACAGCGTGGAGGTGGACACGCTCAGCTGCGGAGGAACGGTGGTCGGGTCCGTGTTCGCCACCTGCCGGAGCGCCGCCTGCGCGTTGACCAGGCCCGCGCCGCAGCCTCCCGGACACTGCGAGCCGGTGACGGGCGTGGCGGTGGACTTCAGGATGCTCTCCGCCTGCACATGCGTCAGCGTCCCGCCCGAGTGCGCGTGCATCAGCGCCACGATGCCCGCCACGTGCGGCGACGCCATGCTGGTGCCCTGCGAGAAGGAGTACGCGGGCTGACGGTTGTCATCCAGCACGGTGGAGAGCACGCCGTCCGCGTAGCCGTCTCCGTTGAGGTCCTCGACCATCTCTCCGCCCGCGGCCACCACGTCCACGCCCGAGCCGTAGTTGGAGTAGCTGCTGCGACGACCAGACAAGCCCGTGGCGCCCACGCAGATGACCTGCTGCTGGTTGCAGGGGGTGCTGTCGGAGGCGGCCATGTTCTCGTTGCCCGCGGCCACGACGATGGTGGCGCCCCGCGCGACGGCGGCGTCGATGGCGTCCTGGTAGAGCCGCTGCGGCGGCGCGGTGCCACCCAGGCTCAGGTTCACCACCTTCGCGGCCACCGCGGGCGACTGGGAGACGCCGGGCACCGAGCCACCCGTGGCCCAGGTGATGGCCGCCGCGATGTCGAAGCTGGCGCCACCCTGCCGGCCCAGCACGCGCACCGGGAGGATGCGCGCGTTCCAGGCCACGCCCGCCACGCCGAAGCCGTTGTTCGTCATCGCGGCCACCGTGCCCGCCACGTGCGAGCCGTGCCACGACGAACCACCCGACGGCATGTCCCCGCCCTCGTCCTGGGGGTCGGCGTCACGGCCGTTGCTGTCCCCCGCGTTGGCCGGGTCTGAAATCATGTCGTAGCCGGGCACCACGTGGCCGTCGAGGTCCGGGTGCGCGACGATGCCGGTGTCGATGACCGCCACCACCACGCCCGTGGCGTCCGACTCGACATCCCACGCCGCCGGCAGGTTGAGCGCGGCGTAGTGCCACTGGAGGCTGTAGCCCTTGTCGTTCGGCACCGCGAGCTTGTGCATCCGCAGGTTGCGGTCCGTGAAGCGCACCCCGGGCAGCGCCGCGAGCCGCGACACCAGCTCCCGCGTCTCGTCCGCCGTCACCACGTGGCCGTCCTCGGCCTCGAAGCCCACCAGGTGCAGGTGCTCGCTGGCGTGCCCCTTGTGCACGGCGCGATAGCCGGGGACCTTCGCGGTGGCGAGCACACGCTCGGGGGAGACGGAGGACTCCTCGAAGCGCACGACGACGTCACCGGGGATGGTCGGGTCCTCGTCGGGCACGCGCGACAGCGGCGGCGGCCCCAGCGGCGCGGGGATGATGGGCAGCTCCGGGTCCGTCTGCTCCAGCCTGGCGCGGCGCGAGGACTGGGCCCGGGCGCTCTGAATCTGCTCCGCCAGCCGGTTCGCCACCGACTTGCCGAAGGGCAGCTTCAGCTCGCGCGAGGCGCCGCCCTCCGTGGACTGCTCGTTGCTGCGGAAGGGCGTCAGCGTCCCCGTGACGGTGCCCTTGTTGGGGTCCGTGCCGGCGTCGGGGCTTCCGCCCCCCTTGCTCTCGTCACACGCACTGACGGACAGCAGCAGCCACAACCCCACGAGCCATGCACGACGCATTCAGGATGCCCCCTCACCGCGGACAGAAGGGGGCACCCTAACATCGCGACTTCGCGCGGACGTGCTTTCTCAGCTCGCCTGCGCGACCTCGTCGTCGTCCGTGTCCTCCCGAACGTTCGATTCGGCCTCATCCGCCAGGGCGTTCACATCTCCGGGGACACCGTCGATGTACGTCACGACGTTCCCCGGCAGCGCGGGCACTCGCGGCCCCGGCGTCACCACACCCGTCAGGTTCAGAGGGTCCACTCCCGAAATCTGCACTCGCACGCCGGACGGAGGCTGACGGCGCACCGCGCGCGCCGTGTCCACCGCCTCCGGCAGCGCGAACTGTTCACCGACGAAGCCCGCCACGAAGCGACCGCCCCGCACCTCGCCCCGCGCCTCCATGCGCCGGTACACGAAGAGCAGCTCGCGCCACGTGGGCGCCAGCGCTTCGCGCATCACCAAATCCCGCCAGACGATGCCGTAGCGCTGGAGGAACAGGCGCGCCAGCGAGTCCATCACCTCGTCCGACGTCTTCGGCTCCGCGGGCGCCAAGAGGCTCCAGCGTCCCGGACCTCCGCGCTGGAGCAGCTTCTGGCGCTTGCGGTGCGCGGGGCTCTGGAGCACGCGCAGGTTCTGCACCGCGTCCGCCGTCACCAGGCCGCGCGCCACGAGCTCCCACAGCGCGTCCTCGATTTCGGCCGGCAGCCGGCGCGCGCGCGACACCAGGTCCTGGAAGAAGCACGCGCCCCGCCGCTCCAGCACCGACACCACGTCCTTCGCGGCGACGCTGAGGTCGGGCGGCGTCCACACGTCCCCGTCCGCCAGCACCGCGTGGGGCCGGGCCGCGACGAGCATCCACTCCAAATCCTCGCGCAGGGCGAAGGTGAGCGGCGCGTTGCGCGTGGGCGAGGCCCTGGAGCGCGTGGGGGCGGGCTCCGGCTCCGGCGTCACGGGCGCGCCACGACGCGGCCCCGCCACGGGCTTGGGTTCCTTCATCGTCAGCCGGCCCCACGCCACCTCGCCGCCGTAGCACGCGCGCTCCAAGAGGTCAGGCGTGTAGCCGCGCATGCGCGCGGGCAACAGGAAGCGCTCCCACGCGGAGGCCGGCGCCTCGTAGCCCTGGAGCAGGCGCACCGCCTTGAGCAGGCCCGAGGAGCCGCGCAGCGAGTCCACGTCCTCCAGGTGATGCCACCGGAAGAGGAAGCGCATGAAGTCGCGCGCGCTCAGCGGCTCGATTTCGCGGCGCAGCCGGCCCACCGTCATCCGGTGGATGCGCTGGAGCAGACGCCGGTCACACCACTCCAACGGCGGCGTCTCGCCCGGCGCCAGCGGCTGCTCCAGCGGACGGAAGCGGCCTCGCAGCACCGTGCCCTGCATCTCCAGCTGATGCATGGCCGCGTTGACCTCGTCCTCGTTCAGCTCGCACAGGCGCGACAGCTCCGCCACCGTGACGGGCCCCACGTTCTCCATGCGCCCGCGCACCACCTGGAGCACCGCGGCCTCGCGCTCCACCGGCCGGTCGTGCTCCAACACCGGGAGCGGCGGCTGGGTCACCGCGTCCGGGAACAGCGCTCGCACCGCGCTGCCCCGCTCGGCCGCGACCAGGAAGCGCCCGCCGGGGAGCGTCAACCACGACACGCGCCCCTGCTGGAACAGCGGCTCGGCGAGCCCCCGGGGGACCTCCGTGTCCCGTACCAGCACCCACTGGAGGAGCAGGTCGTGCAGCTCGTCCTCGTCGCGCATCGGCGGCGCGGCATCCTCCACGACCGTGGCGATGGCCGTGGCGTCCAGCGCGCCGAAGGCGGCCGCGTCCTCGGCGGGCATGGCGCGGCGCAGGGCCACGTTGCGCACACGGCGCTCCTCCGCCGGGGCGTCGTCCAGGAAGGTGTAGGGCTGGCTGTGAATCATCGCGTGCGCGAAGACGCTCGGCTCCGGCACGTCGCGGGCCTCCAGGCGGATGCGGCCGTCGCGCATGCGCCGGAGCACCTCGCGCAGCCCCTCCACGTCCATGGCCTCGTGCAGACAGTCATCCATCGTCTGCTTCACCAGCGGGTGGTTCGGCAGCTCGACGTCCGCGCCGCCGTGGTTGTCCTGACAGCCCACCTGCGCGGGGAACACCGCGGCCAGCAGGTCCTCGCTGCGCGCGCGCTGGAGGTTGGGCGCCACGCGCTTGCCGCCCATCATCCGGTGGAGCGCGAGCGCCCGCGTGGCCACCCAGCGGAAGCGCGTGCCGAACAGCGGCGACTGGAGCACCGCCTGCACCAGCACCTCCTCCACGTGCTCGGGGTGGAGGAAGTCGAAGATGTCCGACAGCGGGAACGAGTGCTGCTCGCCCAGCGACAGGAGGATGCCGTCCTCCGTCGCCGCCGCCTGGAGCTCGAAGTCGAACGAGCGGCAGAAGCGCTTGCGCAGCGCCAGCCCCCAGGCCCGGTTGATGCGGCTGCCGAAGGGCGCGTGGATGATGAGCTGCATGCCGCCCGCCTCGTCGAAGAAGCGCTCGGCGACGATGAGGTTGTGGCTGGGCAGCGCGTCCAGCATCTTGCGCCCCAGCCGCAGGTAGCCGAGCAGCGCGTCCACCGCGGGCGGGGACATGCGCAGCTCCTTCTCCAGGAAGCCCTGCGCGTCCTCACGCGCGAGCAGGTCCTCGCGCAGCCGCCCCACCTGGAGCGACAGCTCGTCGGTGCGCCCAGGCGCCTCGCCGCGCCAGAAGGGCACGTTGGGCGCGGCGCCCCGCGCGTCCTCCACCATCACCGTGCTGCCCATCACCCGCTGGATGCGCCACGCGGTGCTGCCCAGCAGGAACACGTCCCCGGGCGAGGACTCCACCGCGAAGTCCTCGTCCAGCGTGCCCACCACCTTGCCCTCGGGCTGGGCGGTGACGCTGAAGGTGAAGGTGTCCGGGATGGCGCCGCCATTGGTGAGCGCGGTGATGCGCACGCCCCGGCGGCCCTTGAGGCGCTGATTCACCCGGTCTCTGTGCAGGTGGATGCCCGCGCGGCCGCGGCGGTCGCTGATGCCCTCCGACAGCACCTCGAGCACACCCTGGTACTCCTCCCAGGTGAGGTCGCGGTACGGGTACGCGCGTTGGAAGAGGCTGAAGAGCGCGCGCTCGTCCCACTCCTCGCACGCGCACGCGGCCACCACCTGCTGGGCCAGCACGTCGAGCGGCTTCTCCGGCATGATGACCCGGTCCAGGTCACCCTCGCGCACGGCGTTGAGGAGCGCGGCGCACTCCACCAGCTCGTCGCGCGTCATCGCGAACAGGATGCCCTTGGAGATGGCGGCCTTGTGGTGACCGGCGCGGCCCACGCGCTGGAGCAGCACGGAGATGGCCTTCGTGGTGCCCAGCTGCACGACCAGGTCCACGTTGCCCACGTCGATACCGAGCTCCAGCGACGCGGTGGCCACCATCACCCGCAGGCGGCCGTCCTTGAGCTTCTCCTCGGCGGCCAGTCGGATTTCGCGCGACATGCTGCCGTGGTGGGCCGCGACGAGTCCTTCGCCCAGCCGCTCGCCCAAGTCATGCGCCACGCGCTCGGCCATCTTGCGCGTGTTGACGAAGATGAGCGTCGTGCGGTGCGAGGCCGTCAGCGCGATGAGCCGATCATAGACCTGGCCCCACATCTCGTGGGTCGCCAGCGAGGACAGCTCGGCGTCCGGAATCTCGAGCGTCAAGTCCCACGGACGCAGGTGGCCCACCTCGACCTTGCGGCACTGACGGTGGCTCGAGCCGGTGAGGAAGCCGGCGATGGCGTCCAGCGGCTTCTGCGTGGCGGACAGGCCGATGAGCTGCGGGCGCACCTCGGTGAGGGCCTTGAGCCGCTCCATGGACAGCGTGAAGTGGCTGCCGCGCTTGTCGCGGGCGAGCGCGTGGATTTCGTCCACGATGACGGTGCGCACGCCCTTGAGCGTGGCGCGGGCGCGCTCGGCGGTGAGGTAGAGGTAGAGCGACTCCGGCGTGGTGATGAGGATGTGCGGAGGGCGGCGCACCATCTGCGCGCGCTCGGACGCGGGCGTGTCACCGCTGCGCACCTGCACGCGCAGCTCGCGCGGGGTGTAGCCCTCGCCTCGGGCGCGCGAGAGCAGCTCCTCCAGGGGTTGGAGGAGGTTCTTCTGCACGTCGTTGCCCAGGGCCTTGAGCGGCGACACGTAGAGCACCTGGGTGCGGTCCTCCAGGCCCCCCTCCAGCGCGAGCCGGAACAGCGAGTCGAGCGCGGCGAGGAACGCGGTGAGCGTCTTGCCGGAGCCGGTGGGCGCGGCGATGAGCACGTCGTGCCCCGCCTGGATGAGGGGCCAGCCCTCGATTTGAGGACGGGTGGGCTCGCCCAGTCGCTCGGCGAACCAGCGACGCACCACGGGGTGGAAGCTCGCCAGGGCAGGATGGGCCGCGCACTCGGCGGCGAAGTCGAGGCTGATCTGCGGGGCCATGCACACCTCTCCAGGTGGCAGCCTGAACACAGGTACAGGCGGGCGTCAACGCGCGCACCGCGTGGGAGGACCCACGCCCACACCCTCCGCTCGGGTAGTCCCCAGGAGGGCGAGCTTCACGCGGTCAGGGCCATGGGCCGGGTTCGTGTGAGGACCCCATGACCATGGATGTGCTGGCGGAGCTTCAGGCGTGGATGGCCTCTCACTGCGATGGCGAGTGGGAGCACCAGTACGGAGTGACCATCGACACCCTCGACAACCCAGGTTGGTCGGTGAAGATCGACTTGAAGGACACGAAGCTGCTCGGAGTCGCCTTCGAGGAGAAGACGGTCGACAGGTCCGAGAAAGACTGGCTCGCCTGCCGTGTCAGGGAGGCCACCTTCGAAGGGTACGGGGGCGTCTTCAATCTCCGGGAGATTCTCGAGGTCTTCCTGGGTTGGGCCAACGCGTCAGGGGCAGTGCCTCGCCCGACGTGACAGGTCTCCCCCAATCTCCACAACCCAATGACTCACATCCCGCTCGGAACCCGCGGGAAACACAGACACGGAGGCCCTGTTCCCTCGGAGCGCTGCCTTGTCATCGATTCCTCGCCTTCGCTAGCATTTCAGGTTCCTCGGGATGGGTTTCAGCCGCCAGGCCGCGCGGTCGACAGAGGTTCCAGGCATGGCGATTTCGGATGTCGTGGCGAAGCTGCTCTACACCGCTGTGCTGACGGTGGTCTGCCTGGGTCTCGGCGCCGTGTTCGTCTCCGAGATTCAGCGCGTCTGGTTCGACAAGCGCCTCTACATCGGCCGGTTCGACTTCTTCGAGACCGGCGAGGCCAAGGCCACGGAGGCCAAGGCCTTCGCGCGGCAGATCGCCTACCACCACCGGGCGTTCAAGACCCTGCTCGACCAGGAGCGCCAGCGGCGAGAGCGCGCGAACGAATCCGAGAACCCCGCCACCTTCGGCGCCAGCACACCCCTGCCCGACTCCACGTTCGGGAATGGCAATCTCGACGCCCTGCTCTCCTCGGCCAACGACCTCACCTCCGTCGAGCTCACCGTCCAGGGCATCAACATCAAGGAGCTGCTCACCTGGCTCCGCGAAAGGGTGAGCACCCCCAACGAGCTCACGGGCGTCGTGGAGAAGCACCCCACCGGAGTCCGCGCCCTGGCAAGCTGGACGCGGGGCCCGCTGCGCTCCGAGGGACACCGGGTCGACGGACAGGTCCTGGACATCGCCGGACAACCCGACGTGGAGCGGGCCTCGTTCCACGTCGCCTGTGGACTCATCTGGGCGCAGCTCGCCGCCGACGACGAGGTGCTGTCCAAGGTGTCTCGCGCCGAGTTCTGCGCCTGGGCCGAGGTCTGGAGCCAGTACATCGACCTGCGCGAGCGGAGCGCCACCCTGACGGGCTTGAGCCCCGACAGCCTCGAGAGCGTGAAGAAGCTGCGCGCGTTCCTCGACCGGCAGGTCGCCGGCTCGACGCAACTCGCGGAGGTCTACCTCCTGCGCGCGGACCTGCTGGACCTGCTCCCCGCGGAGCAGAAGACCCAGGAGGACCTCATCCAGGCCCAGAACGACCGCTTGCAGTACGCCATGATGGGGCGCAAGCCCACCGAGCCCGAGAAGCAAGGCGTCGCCCTCACCGCGCGCGCCGCGCCGCCCGACAAGTACGAGGTCATGGCCCAGGTGCGGCCCGCGCTGCGCATGCAGGATGACCGCGTCTCGGACGTGTTCCCGGAGAGCTGGCAACAGCTCTTGAAGTCGGGCCAGGACTCCGGCTTCCCCGTCAGCCGCGCGACGGGCTCACTCTTCATCCAGAAGCCCGACGGGAAGACCACCTACCTGACGGCGTTCGCCGTGGCGCCGAGGGTCATCATGACCGTCGGAGACCATGTCCCGCCCCTGATGCTCGACCAGGACCGACCTCAACCCCTCCTGGGCGAGACCTGGCGGTTCACGTTCGACGACGATGGCGGCAACCCGAAGCAGAGCCACCTGGTCACCCAGGTCATCTTCGCCTGGCACGACACCTCGTCCACCGCACCGCGCACCATCGCCCTGCTCGAGCTCGCCGAGCACGACACGCAGCGCCACCCGCCCGTCACCCTCGAGTGGAACCCCGAGTCGGTGAAGTCCCACGTGGACCAGTACGTCTACGTCATCGGCTATCCCTCCGAGGGCAGCAACCTGCCCAAGAACTTCCTGCGCCCGCTGCTGGGCAACACGTACGACGTCCGTCGGTTGATGCCCGGCCGCGTGGTTTCGCTCACGCCGGGCCAGGAGCCCCGCCCCTCGGTGGTGCGCGCCCTGCGCAGCGATGTCAGCACCACCGTCGGCGTCGCCGGCGCGCCGCTCGTCGACCTGCGCGACGACAAGGTCGTCGTGGGCCTGCACTTCGCCGGAGAGTGGAAGGAGAACCAGGGCAAGTTCGCCCTCGCCCTCTCCATGGCCGACCTGCTCGCCACCCTGCCGGAGTTCGCCATCCAGCGAATCAAGCCCGGCACCATCCAGGACGCGCCCCCAATGGTGACGCCGCTCGGAGACAGCAGCCAGCCCCAGTAGTCCTCAGAACGGAGGAGGCTCGTCACCGCGACGCGGCGGCGCCGTGCTCGCGCCGCTCAGGAAGTCCGGCATGCAACCCCACGACTGCAGGTCCTCCGTCACCGTGGAGCAGATCCACCGCTCCGGGCATGAATCCACCTTGTCCGGATCACACTGCGTGTAGCACGTGCTGCCCGTGGGCCCACCCACGCCGCACACGCTCTGCTTGCCGCAGCTCTCCGGCCGCCAGGACTCACAGGTCGCGGAGCAGAACCGGCCCGCGCGCCCGCCACGCCCGCCCCTCACCACGCAGTTCTTCCCGCCCCCACACGGCTGCTCGTCCGAGCACTCATCCACCACCAACTCCAGACACTGGAACGAGCCCCCATTGAGCGCCGCGCACGCACGCCCCTCCACGCACCCGGACTTGCGACAGTCCGGCAGACACGCGGCCCCCATCGAGCTCTGCTCGCACGTCTCCCCCTCCGGGCACGTCTCCGGCTGCCCCGGCTCACACGGCGGTCCGCAGTGGTGGTTGATGCACAACAGCCCCTCCACGCAGGCCTCGTCCGCGCTCGTCGGCAACCGGCTGCAGGTCTCCCCCGCCTGACGCACGCCCGCCTTCAGGCACCGCCGGACCACCGGCCCCGGTAACTCCCCCGCCGCCACCCGGCAGACATCCCCGGGGAAGCAATGCGAGTCGTCCTCGCACTCGCTGTCGGCACACTCGAACCGCCGCTTGTCATAGTTGATGACACAGCCCTGCCCCTGAGGGCAGTCCCCATCCGTCGCGCACTCACCGCAACGGAAGCTCCCCTTGTCGAAGGAGCAGTCGAGCTGCATCGCCGGACGCAACCGCACCTCCTCGCGCACCGGCTCCGGCACCTCCTGATGCGACTGCGTCTGCGCGCGCCCCACCCGCCGCGTCTCCCGGACCGCGCCCGTCATCAGACTCATCCCCGGACGGGCCATCACCTGCCCCTGGAAGACATGCGCGAGCCCCCCCGAGCCCCCCATGCCCTCGATGCGCTCGGACGCCACCCCGCGCGAGACCTGGAACGCCTCGGTGCTCGCCGCCAGCAGCGAGGCCTCCACCACCGGCGCCTGGGCCACGGGCGCGACACACGCATTGGCGGAGGTTCGCGAGGTCAGCACGGACGACGTGGTGAACCAGGACACCCACGCCACCGCCGCGAACACCCCCAGGACCAGGGAGCCTCGCCCCAGGCGCATCGCCATCCGCATCGCATTGGACATGTCCGGACTCACGTGGAGTGCATGTCCTTAGCAGGGTGCACAGCACTTGCCGGTGCTTCCATCCGGATTGCACGAACAGGGAACACAGCAAGCGCCCTCCCGGATGATTTGCGCGTACGCCGTCCCCGCCCCCAGCGTGACCGCGGCTCCCAGAATCAGCACCCACCGCCGCAGTCGAGCATTCAACTTCACCATGTGCTTCCCCCCGTGCGCGTCATCCGGCACGACCCTGAGTCACTTGACGCAAGCCGATTCAGGACAAATCTTGTTTTGCATGATGCTACCCATCAGATAGGCATCGGCCTCGGGCGGAGGCATCACCCCCCGAGTAGCATCCAGATGGCCACGGCAGCACAAGTGCCTCGAACGACGCAGACCTCACCGACTCATCACGCATCCTGGCCCCCGAATGATGGAGCCAAGGATTGCGCGTGAACCCAGGGAAGTCACTCCCTCCCCGGTGGTAGGCGCGCACGATTCCGGCCCGCAAAGCCAGAGCGCGCGCGGGCCGCCCAGAGGCAAAGCCATTCAAAGACACTCAGGCCCGCGACACCGTCGCCAGGATGCGCGGCGTCGAGCGGGAGCGGCTCCGACGACTAGAGGCCCGGAGCGGGGACCTGCTCACCCACGGGCGCGGTGAGCGCGCGGCCCCAGGTGATGCGGTAGGTGGCGGCGGTGCCGTCGAAGGCGATGGGCTCCACCACCACGTTGCCCGCGCCCGCGACCCGCAGCGACTCGGCGAGGAAGCCCGCGGAGAAGTACGGGTTGTCCGCCACCACGTCCTTCATCCACAGCGTGGCCGCGCCCTCGGTGGACTCCTCGACGCGGACCTCGTTGAAGTTGTTGCCCGCCTTCACGTTGAAGGGGACGCGCTCCAGCGTGCGCATCGGCCCCAGCCGGGTGACGAGCGACAGGCTGGCCCGCCCCACCGACGTCTGACGGAAGCCCTGCAGATAGCGCGCGCCCAGCATCAGCCACGCCTCGTTGGGAGGCAGCGTCGGGAAGACGTCCTGGACCGCCACGCGCAGGAACGCGTGCCACTGCTCCAGTGAGTAGGCCGGCCGCAGCCGCTCCGACAAATCCAGGCCCACGCCCTTCAGCCGCTGGCGTCCCTCCTTCGACAGGTAGGGCCCCAGGGCCCGCACGAAGAGGGCTTCCACGGACTGCGCGAAGATGAGCTTCCCGGGCGACATGACGGAAAGGTGGCAATGGCCCCCCGCAACGGCGAGCCATTCCGCATTCCAACCGTCAACTGGTCATCATCCGCGCGGCAGCCGCACCGTGAAGGTCGTCCCGTTTCCGGAACTGGACTCCACCGTCACCTCGCCACCGTGGGCGAGCAATATCTGCCGGGTGATGTAGAGCCCCAGGCCCAGGCCCGACGCGGCCTTCGACTCGTGCTGCACCGCGCGGGAGCCTCGACGCCACGCGGCGAAGACATGGGGCAGCTCGTCCGGGGGGATGGGCGGCCCGCCGTTGTGCACCCGGAGCACCACGCCCTGCCCGTTCGCCTCGCCCCACATCCGCACGGGGCTGTCCCCGGGGCTGTACTTGAGCGCGTTCGCCAACAGGTTGCTGAAGGCCTGCTCCAGCCGGTCCAGGTCCCAGGAGCCCCGCCCGTCCCCCACCACCTCCAGGACGAGCAGCCGGCCCGGGTGGCTGGCGCGCATCTCCTCGAGCGTGCGACGCGCCACGTCGAACACGTCGCAGTCGGACGCCACCACCGGCACCCCGCCGCCCAGCCGGGAGCGCGCGAAGTCCAACAGCTGACGAATCATCCGGTCCATGCGCTCGGCGCTGGTGAGGATGCGCTCGGTGAGGGCGGACTGGCGCTCGTCCAGGTTGCCCTTGCGCTTGAGCTGCTGCGCGGACATGGACAGCGCGTTGAGGGGGTTGCGCAAATCATGGCCGAGCATGCCGATGAACTGCTCGCGGAACTCCTCCGCGCTGCGCTCCTCGGTGACGTCGCGCGCGGTGGCCATCACCGCCGCCACCCGACCGTCGGCGCCCAGCGCGGGCGACAACGTGAAGTCGTAGTGGCGGGGTCCCCGGCCCGTCTCCAGGATGACAGCCCCTCGCTGGACCTGACCGGTGGACAGCGCCACGCCCATCATGCGGACGAAGGGGGCCAGCGCCGGGTCCTTCGCCTCCTGCTCCGCGAGCGAGATGCCCGGGGTGACGACGCCCCGCTCGCCCCTGGCGGAGTGGGCCACCTGGTTGGCGAAGAGCAGCCTGCCGTTGGCGTCATAGAGGGCCATCGGGTCCGCCGCGGAGGCCATGGCCATGGCGAGCAGCCTGCGCTGGTGCTCGACCTCCTCGGACAGCGCGTGCACCTTGCGCTCGGCGCGGCGCAGCCTGAGCAGCGCGTGCACCTGGGCCACCAGTTCCTCCGGGTCCACCGGGGCCACCAGGTAGCCGTCCGCGCCGTGCTCCAGGCCCTGCGCCCTGTCCCCGGGGCCCACGGCCTGCGCGGAGAGGTGCAGCACCAGCGCGTCGCGCGTGTGAGGGGACGACTTCAGCTGGCGGCAGACCTCCAGCCCGCTGATGTCGGGCAGGCGGACGTCCAGGATGACCAGGTCGGTGTGCTCGTCCGCCAGGGTCAGGGCCTCGGCGCCCGAGCCGGCCTCCACCACCTGGTAGCCGGCGAGCCCCAGCACACGGCTCGTCACATAGCGGCTGGCGACATCATCATTGACGTTCAGAATGACCGGAGAAGAAGGACTCATCATGATGTACGGAGCTGAAGTCCTTCGTAGCCCTCAGCCCCGGGTCGCGCCACATCCATCTCCGACCCTGGGTGCTTCCTTACAGGACGGGCGGACGAACGGAGGGCCACGGAGTGCACTCGGGCGCGCCAGGACCCTGACGGAGCGGACGGTTTCGCGATAGGGATGGTCCATGCGTCCTCCTTGTCGCCCGCTGCCCGCGGATGGCCGCTTCCTCCAGGCCATCGCTCCGACGCCCCTCGTCCCCGTCCGACTGGACGCGGAGGGGCCCACCATCTGGTGCAAGTTGGAGTTCCTCAACCCCAGTGGGTCCACGAAGGACCGCATCGCGCGGTACATGCTGGAGAAGGCCTGGCGCATGGGCGAGCTGAGCCCGGGCGGCGAGGTGGTGGAGGCGTCCAGCGGCTCGACGAGCATCGCCCTCGCGCTGGCCAGCGCGCAGATGGGCGTGCGCTTCACGGCGGTGATGCCCGAGGGTGTCACCGACGAGCGCGTGCTCACCATCCGCGCCTACGGTGGTGACGTGGTGCTGGTGCCCCGCGAGAGCGGTGTGCGTGGCGCCATCCAGAAGGCGGAGGAGATTGCCCGCGAGCGCAAGGCCTTCGCGCCGCGCCAGTTCGAGAACCCTGACAACGCGGAGGCGCACCGGGTGTGGACGGGCCAGGAGGTGCTCTCGCAGATTCCGGGCGGGCTGGTGCACGGCGTGGTGAGCGGCGTGGGCACCGGCGGCACGGTGGTCGGCCTGTATCAGGCGTTCGCGGAAGCGGGCTGTCCGGTGACGGCGTTCATCGCGAGGCCCATCGCGGGCCTGGGCTGCGACATCGAGTGTTGCAGCTTCAGTCCGCGCGTGCCCGGCGTGGTGGACGGCATGTCCAAGCTGTACCGCGACGCGGACATGCCGGGGCGGGTGGAGCTGGACGTGTCGGACGAGCAGGCGATGTGCACCGCACGCGCGCTCATCCGCCGGGGCTTCCCCGTGGGGCCGTCGTCGGGCCTCAACTACGTGGCCGCGGTGGAGGCGGCGCGGCGGCTGGGTCCCGGGGCGCAAATCGTCACCGTGTTCCCCGACCGCATGGAGCGCTACTTCTCCACGGAGCTGATTCAGCAGCGTCCCCCCGTGGCCGCGCGCGGCGTGGCGTGAGGTGACGCGGAGAGGGCGCCGCTCGGAACGAACCCGAGCGGCGCCGGGTCGGACACCGAAAGCGTCGCGCGTGCGCTTCGGCGCGGCATCGCGCGCGTGGCCCGCGCCAGGACTCAACCGCGTGACGGCTCGGGCATCCTGGCGCGTGACGGCTCGGGCATCCTGGTCCCGCGCCTCGCCTCCCGGGGCCCCCGAGCGTCCGCACGGGGACAGACGCTTCGCGGCCCGACGCGTCACCCCGCCCTGACGCCGAGCAGGCGCGCCTTTCGATTCCGACAGGTACTTCACGCGCGGTGGGCATCCGCGTGCGCGCAGTCGGGGTGCGTGCTAGAAGCCGACCTCGTGCTGCCGCGCATCTGGCTGTGCCTCAGCCTGTTGCTGTTCGCCCCGACGGAGGGAGGCCTGTGGATGGCCTTCTCCGACGCGACGGACACCGTGTGCACGCAGCGCTGCCCGGACGACGATGCCAGCGGCCAGTGCGCTCCGGACTGCGCGGACTGCACCTGCTGCGGCCATGTGCGCTCGGTGGCCGCCGCGCCCGTCGCGTCGCCCTCCCTGCTGTGGATTGCTCCTCGACCGCGCCCGGTGCTGGCGGACGAGGACGCCCCCGCCTCCGCCGACCTCGACGACATCCTGCACGTCCCCAGAGCCGACCTCGCCTGACGTGGTGGTGGTCCGTCTTCCGCGCGCGAGCAGTGCCGAGGTGACGTGTGTCCATGGCGAGGCCGTGGCACCGTCGGCCTGACGCGCGCCTCCCTTTTGCGAGGTCTCTTTCCCGTGCTCAAACCTTCCGCGCCGGCGGCCCTCGGGCTCGTCGCCGCCCTCGTCTGGCCCTTCGCCAGCGCCGCTTCACCTTCCGAGCTGTCCTTTCAAGAAATCCTCTCCCTCGCCCGTCGGCGCGCGCCCGCGCTGCTGGACGCGGCGGGACGCACGGCCGAGGCCCAGGGCCCCGTCGCCGGCGCGTCGCCATTCCTCCGCGAGAACCCCACCGTCAGCTTCGAGCTGGGTCCGCGCACGCACGACGACATCCGTGGGACGCAGTTGTCCCTCGGCATCTCCCAACCCATCGAGCTCGGCGGCAAGCAGGGTGCACGTCGTGACTCCGCGCGAGCAGGGCTCCAGCGGCAGGGCGCCGAGCAGCAGGACGCCGAGCGGCGCGTGCTGGGTGAAGTGGGCGCGGCCTTCCTGCGCGCGCTGTACGCCCGGGAGCTGTCGCGGCTGATGCGGCAGACGGAGGAGGCCGCGAGGCACCTGTCCGACTCCACCGGCAAGCGCTTCGACGCGGGGGACGTGCCCGTCGTCGACGTCAACGTGGCGAAGGTGGCACTCGCCCGCGCCCGCGCCGCCGTGGTGACGACCCAGGGTGAGGAGCAGGCCCTGCTCAGCGAGCTGCGCGCCCTGTTGGGCCTGCCGCTGAAAGACCCGCTCGCGGTGCGCGGCGAGCTGCGGGAGCTGGCCTCGCTGCCCGTGACGGCGCCCCCGGACACGAAGGAGCGTCCGGACCTGGTGGCCATCGAGTCCGAGCTCGCGCAGGCGGAGGCGGACCTGAAGCTCGGCCGCGCCGAGGGCTGGCCCGACGTGAGCGTGGGCGTGCGCTACGAGAAGGAGGTCGACGAGACGGCGCTCGTCGGAACGCTCAGCGTGCCCCTGCCCGTGTTCTCGCGAGGGCAGGAGGCGAAGGTAACGGGCGATGCGCGCGTGCGCAGGCTGCGCACCGCCCTGGAGTCCGCTCGCCGCGCGCGAGACGCGCAGGTGGAGGCCGCGCGGGTGCGCGACGCCTCGCGGCAGCAAGCCCTGGCCGTGCTGGAGACCGAGGCGCTGCCGCTGCTCGACGAGAACGAGTCGCTGGCGCGCCGCTCCTACGAAGCCGGGGAGATGGACCTCGCGGGGTTGCTGCTCGTCCGCCGTGAAACGCTCGAGACGCGCGTGGCGCTGCTCGACAGCCACCTGCAGGCGGCGCTCGCCCGGGTGCAGCTCGCCGTCGAGATGGGAGCCCTTCCATGAAGCGCCTCGCGTTCATCATCGCGTCCCTGGTCCTCGCGCTCCCGGCCTGCAAGCAGTCCAAGCCCGAGCACGCGGACGAGCACGACCACGAGGAGGGCGCCCAGCCCGCGGGTGGCCACGACGAGGGACATGACGAGTCCCACGTCCACATCGCGCCGGAGATGCTCCGGGATTTGCGCGTCACCACGGCCCCCGCGGCGGCGCGGCCCGGCGGCGACAGCGTCAACGCGCTGGGCGAGCTGACGTTCAGCGAGGACGCGTACGCGGAGGTGGCCTCGCCCATCTCCGCGCGCGTGGGAGCGGTGTTCGTCACCACGGGTCAGCACGTGAAGGAAGGCGAGAAGCTGGCGGAGCTGCGCAGCCCCGAGCTGGGCAAGGCGCGCGCCGCGCTCCAGTCCGCGAAGGCCCGGGCCACCGCCGCCCGACAGGCCGCCGAGCGCAAGCGCGCGCTCGCCGCCGAGCGCATCGTCGCGCAGAAGGACGTGCAGGCCGCCGAGGTGGACGCGGCCGGCGCCGAGGCGGAGGTCGCCGCGGCCCGTGCGGAGCTGACGGCGTTGGGCGCCAGCGAGGACGCCACGGGCGTGGCCGGCTTCATCCTGCGCTCCCCCATCCAGGGCACCGTCATCGAGCGCGACGCGCGCATGGGACAGATGGCGGACGCCGAGCACACGCTCTTCCGCGTCGGCGATTTGGGCTCGCTGTGGCTCATCGTCCATGCGTTCGAGCGCGACGCCGTGCGCATGCGGCCGGACACCGAGGCGCGCATCACCTTCGCCGCCTTCCCGGGCAAGGAGGTCCTGGCCCGCGTGGGCCACGTGGGCCAGCGCGTGGACGCGGCCAGTCGCACCATCCCCGTGCGGCTGGTGCTGGACAACGCCGAGGGCCTCTTCAAGCCCGGCATGTCCGCCACCGCGTCGATTCCGTTGGGCGGACCCGACGGCACCATCACCACCGTGCCCGCGGCCGCGCTCCAGCGACTGGAGAACGGCTGGGTGGTCTTCCTGCCCACCGGCGAGCGCGGCTCCTTCGAGCGGCGCCAGGTGGGCCGGGGCCGCACGCTGGGGGACCACGTGGAGGTGCTCTCCGGCCTGAAGGTCGGTGAGCAGGTGGTGGTGGACGGCGCGTTCCTGCTCAAGGCCGAGGTGGAGAAGTCGGCGGGAGGAGCGGACCACCATGGCCACTGACTCCTCATCCTGGGTGGCCCGTGTGCTGCGCGCGTCGTTCGCGCGGCCCGGGCTCACCGTGCTGCTGGCCCTGGCCCTGTCCGCGTTCGGCGCGGTGTCGCTGCATGGCCTGCGGCGCGACGTGTTCCCGGACCTGTCCGCGCCCATCTTCAACGTCATCGTCCAGAACGCCGCCATGGGCGCGGAGGAGCTGGAGACGGCGGTGGCCATCCCCATGGAGGTGGCACTCGCGGGCCTGCCCGACGTGCGGCGCATCCGCTCCACCTCGCAGCTGGGCGTCACGCAGGTGACGGTGGAGTTCGAGCCGGACGCGGACTACTTCCGCAGCCGCCAGTACGTCGCCGAGCGCGTGGCCCAGGCCCAGGGCGAGCTGCCCGCCGGCACCGACGCGCCGCTGGTCTCCAGCCTCACGGGCCGACTCAACGAGGTGTTCGAGTTCACTCTCGAGGCGGAGCCCGGCTCCGCGGACCTGATGGCGCTGCGCGACCTGGCCGAGTTCGAGGTGAAGAACCGGCTGCTCGCGGTGCCCGGTGTCGCGGGTGTGGAGCGGCTGGGCGGCTACCTGCGTCAGTTCCAGGTGCTGCTGGACCCGGACCAGATGGTGGCGCGAGGCGTCAGCCTGAACGAGGTGGAGCACGCGCTGGAGGGCGCCAACCTCAACGCCTCTGGAGGCTTCGTGGTGCAGGGGCCCATGGAGTGGACGGTGCGCGCGGTGGGTCGCGCCCAGACAGTGGAGGACCTGAACGCCACGGTGGTGGCGCTGCGCGACGGCACGCCCGTGCTGCTCGCGGACGTGGCCGACGTGCGCGAGGGCCCCGCGGTGCGCCGAGGCATCGCCCACCGGCTCAAGGGCGAGGTGGTCAGCTGCCGCGTCATCAAGCAGTTCGGCGCGGACACGCAGGCGGTGGCGAAGGGCGTGCGCGTGGCGCTGGAGGAGCTCAAGCAGTCCATGCCTCCGGGCGTGCAGCTGCGCGTCGTCTACGACCAGTCGGAGCTGGTGGACTCGGCGCTGGGCGGCGTCAGCCGGGCCATCCTCTTGGGCGCGCTCTTGGTGGTGCTCGTCCTCTTCGTGCTGCTGGGGGACTGGCGCGCGGCCCTCATCGTCACCCTCACCCTGCCCTTGTCGCTGGCGCTCGCGGGCATCCTGTTGAAGGTCGCGGGCATCGGCATCAACACCATGACGCTGGGCGGGCTGGCCATCGCCGTGGGCCTGCTGGTGGACGCGGCCATCATCGTCACCGAGAACATCATCCATGACCTGCGCGAGGGACACGGCCGCAGGTCCGTGCGCGAGGAGGCGCTGTCCGCGTCGATGGAGGTCGGGCGCCCCATCGCCTTCGCCACGCTCATCGTCGTGTCCGTCTTCATCCCGCTGTTCGCGATGACGGGCATCGAGGGGCGCATGTACCAGCCGCTCGCCGCCGCCGTGGTGGCGTGCCTGGCCGCGTCGCTGGCGCTGGCGCTCACGCTGGTGCCGGTGGCCTCCTCGCTCCTGCTCAAGCGTCCGCGCGAGGGCACGCCCGAGGACGTGTGGCTCATCCGCCGAATCAAGGCGGTGTACTCGCCGCTGCTGGACGCGTGCATGCGGCGGGCGGGGCTGGTGCGGCTGGTGGCGCTGGCCATCACCGTGCCCGCGCTGGGGCTCGCGTTCGCGGTGGGCAGCGACTTCATGCCCCGCCTGGACGAGGGCGCGTTCCTGCTCCAGACGGTGCTGCCACCGGAGGCGTCCCTGGAGGAGGTGGACCGGCTCAACCACCTGGTGGAGGACGTGCTGCTCGGCTTCCCGGAGGTGGAGGACGTCGTGCGCCGCACCGGCCGCGCCGAGCGCACCGAGGACCCGATGCCACACACGGTGTCGGACGTGCTCGTCGTGCTCAAACAGGAGCGCGGCAGGAGCCTGGAGAAGCTGGAGGAGGACCTGCGCGTCGCCGTGAACCGGGTGCCCGGCGTCACCACGCTGTTCACCACGCCCTTGGGCATGCGCATCGACGAGGGCCTGGGCGGCAGCCCCGCGGACCTGTCCGTGCGCGTCTTCGGGCCGGAGCTGGAGACGCTCGCGACGCTGGGAGAGCGCACGCGCGCCATCCTCGCCAAGGTGGACGGCGTGGAGGACCTGCGCGTGGAGAAGCTCAGCGGCCTGCCCCAGCTGCGCATCACCGTGAATCGCGCCGCCGTGGCGCGCGTGGGCCTGACACCCGGAGACGTCATCCGCGCGGTGCGCGTGGGCATGGTGGGCGAGGAGTCCTCTCAAGTGTGGAAGGGCCAGCGACGGCATGACCTGGTGTTGCGCCTCGCGGACCACCGACGCGGCGACTTGCAGGCGCTGCGCAACCTCCTGGTGGACGGGCACGACGGGACGCGCATCCCCTTGAGCCAATTGGCCACCATCGAGGAGACCTTCGGCGCGGGCAGCGTGCGCCGCGAGGCGGGCAGCCGCAGGCTCGCGGTGGAGGCGAGCGTGTCGGGGCGTGATTTGGGCAGCACCGCGGCCGAGGTGCGCGAGCGACTGGCGGCGGAGCTGAAGCTGCCGACCGGTTACTTCGTCGACGTGGGCGGACGCGTGGAGAGCCAGCAGCGCGCCGCGCAGTCGTTGGCCATGGCCATCGCCGTGGCCATCCTCGCGGTGTTCGTCCTGCTCTACCTCGCGCTCGACTCCGTGGCCGAGGCGCTCGTCATCCTCGCCACGCTGCCGGACGCCTTCGTCGGCGGCATCCTCGCGCTGCTCATCGCGGGCGAGACGTGGAACGTCTCCAGCCTCGTGGGCCTCATCGGCCTGTTCGGCATCGCCGTGCAGAACGGCCTGGTGCTCGTCTCACAAACCAAGGATTTGCTCTCACGCGGCAGGTCCTTCGATGACGCGGTGCGAGAGGCGAGCCTCGGGCGCGTGCGTCCCAAGTTGATGACCGCGGCCACGGCCATCCTCGGTCTGCTGCCACTGTTGGTTTTGCCTCTACATGGAACGGAGATTGAACGCCCCCTGGCCATCGTCATGGTGGGCGGACTCGTCACCTCCACGCTGTTCACCCTGTTGGTGTTGCCGACTTTTTACGTCTGGGTGCACGGCG
The DNA here is from genome assembly GCF_900111765.1 of Myxococcus fulvus. The sequence continues at coordinate 1,149,844 of NZ_FOIB01000001.1, read as the reverse complement.
TCAGGGAGAAGGTGCGTCGACGGGGTGTGGCCGCTCGCAGCCCCACTGTGTCCTGAAGAACACGAGAGGTGCTCCGGGTCTTGGGTCCGCAACTTTCGACCCGGAGCACCGACAATCCCGTGATTTTCACACTTCCTAACCTGGGGCCCTTCATGAGCTTGCGACTTCCCCCCTCCACGTCGACCCGCACCACCACCCGGGCCGCGGCCGCCACCAACACCGTCACGGTGCCTCCCGCGGGCCTGAGCAAGGGCGACACGGGCCCCAAGGTGAAGCAGCTCCAGGACGCGCTGGTGAAGCTCGGCTACCTGACGGCGAAGCAGGTGGCCACGGGCCCCGGCACCTTCGGCGCGCAGACCGAGACCGCGGTGAAGAAGTTCCAGGCCGACAAGAAACTTCCCACGACGGGGTACTACGGCGAGCAGACGCAGGCGGCGCTGAAGAAGGCGCTGTCGGGCACGCCGACGACGCCCACCACGCCGACGACGCCGGGCACGAAGCCCGCGGTCATCAGCGCGCCCTCGCCCAACTCCGACAGCCGCAACGGGGCGGACATCGACACCATCGTGATGCACCACACGGCGTCGAACGACGGCAAGGCCGACCTGTCGTGGATGCGCAACCCGAAGAGCGGCGTGTCCGCGCACTACATGGTGGACCGCGACGGGAAAATCTATCAGCTCGTCGGTGATGACAAGCGCGCGTGGCACGCGGGCAAGAGCGAGCTGCACGGCGTCCCCACGGACGTCAACGCGCGCTCCATCGGCATCGAAATCGTCAACGACGGCAGCGGCAAGACGCCCTTCACGGAGGCGCAGTACAAGGCGCTGACCGAGCTGACGAGCCACCTGAAGGAGAAGTACGACGTGCCGATGAAGAACATCGTCGGCCACGCGGACGTCGCGGTACCCAAGGGCCGCAAGAACGACCCGGCGCCGAACTTCGACTGGGCGCGGCTGCGCAAGGGCATCTCCTGAGCGTCGTCGTGAAGTGAAGCAGGTGAAGCGCGGGTCGAGTGCCTGACAGGGTGCTCCCCGCGCTTCGTGTTTCGGGCGCACGCGAAGTGCGCGGCTGAACAGCCGGGCCTCACGGGGCTCATCACACTGTGATGACCCCGGTTACACCGGAGCCCGCGCGGCATCGCGTCCTTGCACCTCGAGAGCATCGTCCCTTCGCACGGTTGGCGCGCGCGCCGACATGGCCTGGGGCTTGCTCAACCGCGCGGCGTCTTCGGCCCGCTTCACCGCGCGCCACATCGAGGTCATCCATGCGTACCTTCCTCAGCGTCCTCGCGAGCCTCGCCACGCTCGCCGCCTGTGCCTCCGAGCCGAAGCGGCTCGCGCCGTCCCTGGACCCGTCGAACCCCGAGGCGCCCGAGTCCCCGGTCGCTCCTGTCTCCAGCGCGCTCGCGGCCGCGCCTCCCGACGCGAAGCCGCCCCGCGCGCCGGAGGCCGAGAAGCCGGCACCGCCCGATGCGGGCACGCCGCTCTACACGTGCCCGATGCACCCGGAGGTCCAGTCGGACAAGCCCGGCGTCTGCCCCAAGTGCAACATGAAGCTGACGCCGGCGAAGCCCACGTCGGGCCATGAGGGACACGGAGAGCACCGGTGAGACGCGCGCTCGTCGCCGCCGTCCTGGTGTTCACGGGCGGCTGTGCCTCCATCCAGAAGGAGAAGGGCCACGCGGAGGTCGCCACGCTCGTCGAGGAGCGCATCGGCCGCAAGACGCGCTGGAATCAGGGGACGCCGGAGGACGCGGAGGTCTCCCGGCATCTGGACACGTTGCTCACGGGGGAGTTGACCTCGGACCACGCGGTGGAGGTGGCGCTGCTCAACAACCCCGCGCTCCAGGCGACGTACGAGGACCTGGGGGTGTCCCAGGCGGACATGGTGCAGGCGGGGCTGTTGAGCAACCCGACGTTCGACGGGAGCATCGGCTTTCCGCTCACGAGTGACGGCGTGAGCGAGACGGAGTTCTCGCTGGTCCAGGGCTTCGTGGAGCTGTTCACCCTGCCCTTGCGCAAGCGCGTGGCGCAGGAGCAGTTCATCGCGGACACGCTGCGCGTCGCGCACGAGGCGCTCGCCACGGCGGCGGATGCGCGCAAGGTGTTCCGCGAGGTGCAGGCGCGGCAGCAGCTGGTGGAGCTGCGTCGGATGGTGCTGGAGGCCTCGGAGGCGGCCGCCGAGCTGGCCACGCTCCAGCACGCCGCGGGCAACCTCACGGACCTGGACCTGGCGACGGAGAAGGCCACGGCGGAGGAGGCCCGGCTGGAGCTGGCGCGCGAGGAGCTGGCGCTGGTGGAGGACCGCGAGCGGCTCAATCGCTTGTTGGGGTTGTGGGGTGGGAGGACCCAGTGGGCCATCGCGGAGAAGCTCCCGGCGCCGCCCGGGGAGGAGGCGACGCTGGAGCGGCTGGAGTCGCTCGCCATCAAGCAACGGTTGGACATCGATGCTGCGCGCAAGCAGACGGAGCTGATGTGGAACGCGCTGGAGCTGGCGCGCAGCACGCGCTTCTTCGGGCGGGTGGACGTGGGCGTGCACACGCACCGGGACGCGAATGGTCCGCGGCTGCTCGGGCCCACGCTCTCGCTGGAGCTGCCCATCTTCGACCAGCGACAGGCGCTCATCGCGAAGCTGGAGGCGCAGCATCGCCAGGGTGAGCGGAGGTTGACGGAGCTGTCTGTCAACGCGCGCTCGGAGGTCCGCGCGGCGCGGGCCCGGCTGCTGACGCTTCGGGGCGTCGCGGAGCGGTATCAGCGCGTGGTGCTCCCGTTGCGCGAGCAGGTCGTCGAGCAATCCCAGCTCCAGTACAACGCGATGCAGATTGGCCTGTACGCGCTGCTCGACGCGAAGCAGTCACAGGTCGAGGCGTACCGTGCGTACATCGAGACGGTCCGCGATTACTGGATGGCGCACGCGGAGCTGGAGCAGCTCGTCGGAGGTCGGCTTCCCGGTGGGAGCCGCGCGACGCCTGCCAGCCCCCCGCCCTCTCAACCTCCTTCCGGGCATGACCACGGAGCCACACCATGAAGTCCCCTCTTCACGACAACGACGCTTCGACGCGAACCACGACCCAGGTCGAGGAGGAGCCGCACGGTGCCCGGCCAGGAGCGATGAGCCGACGGAGCATGCTGGCGACAGCGGGCGCCACGCTCGCGGGCGGCGCGCTGCTGCTCCAGGGGGGTGCGGCGCAGGCGCAGACGTCAGCACCACGGGCGAGCCCACCGGCGCGGCGCGACTGGCAGTCCCCGGGGATGCCGAACCGGGACTACCGGCCGGTCATCGTGCCCAACGGAACGAAGCTGCCGTGGAAGCTGGTCAACGGCGTGAAGGTCTTCCACATGGTGGCCGAGGAGGTGGAGCACGAGCTCGCGCCGGGGTTGAAGGTCCACTGCTGGGGCTACAACGGCCAGGTGCACGGGCCCACCATCGAGGTGGTGGAGGGTGACCGCGTGCGCTTCTACGTCACCAACCGGCTGCCCGCGCCCACGACGGTGCACTGGCACGGGTTGCTGCTGCCCAACGGCATGGACGGCGTCGGTGGGCTCAACCAGAAGTCCATCGCACCGGGTGAGACGTTCCGTTACGAGTTCACCATCCGCCAGTCGGGCACGGGCATGTACCACTCGCACCACGACGAGATGACGCAGATGGCGCTCGGCATGGTGGGCCTGTTCATCATGCACCCTCGACGTCCGGTGGGTCCGCGCGTGGACAAGGACTTCGCGCTGATGTTGCACGAGTGGCGCGTGGACCCGGGCACGCGGCGGCCGGACCCGAACGAGATGACGGACTTCAACCTGCTCACGTTCAACGCGAAGGCGTTCCCAGGGACGGAGCCGCTGGTGGTGCGGCAGGGCGAGCGCGTGCGCATCCGCCTGGGCAACCTGAGCGCGATGGACCACCACCCCATCCACCTGCACGGCTACCACTTCCGAATCACGGAGACGGACGCGGGCCGCATCCCCGAGTCCGCGCAGTGGCCGGAGACCACGGTGCTCGTGCCCGTGGGCAGCACGCGCTCCATCGAGTTCGTCGCGGACGCGCCGGGTGACTGGGCGATGCACTGCCACATGACGCATCACCTGATGAACCAGATGGGGCATGACATCCCGAACCTCATCGGCGTGAATCCGGGAGGGCTCGACGCGAAGGTGCGCAAGCTGCTGCCGGGTTACATGACCATGGGGCAGACGGGCATGGGCGACATGGTGGAGATGGGCATGCCCGTGCCCACCAACTCGATTCCGATGAGCGGCGCGCGCGGCAAGCACGACGTCATCACCATGGGCGGCATGTTCACGGTGCTCAAGGTGCGCGAGCGGCTGACGGGCGACGCGGACCCGGGCTGGTACGAGAACCCGCCCGGCACGCTGGCGATGGCGGCGAGCACGGCCGAGCTGAGCCAGGACGGCATCGACGTGGACACGCCACCGAAGGCGGAGCCCGCGTCTCCGGGTGGGCTCGCGCACGGCTGAGCCAGGTGCTCGCTCAGCCCACGGCTTCCTCATCGGAGTCGTCGTATTCGTACTCGCCGACCTGCCCCCAGCTCCCATCCTTCTTCTGGCGATAGGTGTACGAAATCGACTGGAGCCCCGTCTTGAAGCGCTGGTGCAGGAGGAAGAGCTTCTGCACGGCGACCTCGACCTCCTCGTCCGGGGTGACGCTCCCCCGTCCCTTCCCCGTGGGGGTGATCTGGATGCGGTAGCGCTCCGCATCCTCCTCACCGGGGACCCGCTCGACCCGGAGGAGCGCGCCCGTCCACTCGTCGGGCAGGAGGGAGAGGACCGCCGCGCCCAGCTCGCGGTCGATGGGCAACTGTTCTTCCGAAATCTCCGTGGCCATGCAGCACCCTTACCATTCGGGAAAGAGGACGACCTAGGTCTTGGGATTGGGAATGACTTGTGAGTGACCTGTGATGGGTTTACCCGAGCCGTCGAGCAGCGAGTGAGCGACCTCGGTGGGACGGCCCGATGAACCTGAGTACTTCGGCTCGCTGACGAACAGGGTGTTCGGCGTGGTCTTCGCCGTGGCGATGGATTTGTTCTCGAGCCGCTTCTTGACGCTGAGGTTCGACTTGGTGCCGTGCTCCGCGATGACGTTCTCGGGCACGTTCACCAGGTCCTGGTTCGCAACGCCGCGCTCCGGCCCCAGGTGCCCCCGGTGGTCGATTCCGGATTGGTACCCATCCGGCTTGATGTGGCTGACACCCTCCTTCTTGTACTTCTTGGGTGGATCCAACGGGACCTCGCTGAGCACCGTCCGCCCCTTGCCGTCCAGGAAGTACGTCGACTTCCGGCCCTGCAGGTCGGTGTAGACAATCTTCTTCTGCGCCAGGAGCTTCTTCTTCTTGTGGATGCGGCTCTTGATGGGCAGGGTCAGCAGCGTCTCGACCCGCGTGACGCCCTTGGCGGACTTGCCCCCCTTGGCGCTGGCCTTCGCCTTCTTCGAGTGGACCAGCCCGAGGACATCGACCTGGTCGAGCGGATGGGGCGCATAGGCATACAGGTTGCTACCACCCCCCGTGCCCAGCGGGTCGCTCTGGAGGTAGCGACCCAGGCGAGGCTCGTAGTAGCGGAAGCGGTTGTAGAAGAGCCCCGTCTCCGCGTCGTGATAGTGCCCCACCATCCGCAGCGGGCAATCCACCGTGGACGCGGCGTCGACCTCCACGTGTCCATGGGGCTCGATGCGCGTGGCACGCCAGACCAGCTGACCTCGCGCGTCCTCGATGCGGGTCGGCGTGCCGTTGGGACTCGTGAAGAGCGTGTAGACGCGCCCCGTCGAAGGGTGCGCCTCCGGGTGCTCGTAGTCCACGAACAGCAGCGGCACCAGGGCGTCGTGGGCCCCATACACATGGATGCGCAGCCTGCCGTCGGCAGCGTGCTCCGCCGCCAGTCGCTCGCCATCCCAGTAGAACCAGGTCTGCCGCGCTCCGCGTCCGCACCGGATGCGCCGACCGATGGCGTCGTAGTCCGCCGTCCACGGCTCCGCGTGGCCATCCTCGACGCGGATGAGCATGTCCGCGCTGTCGTAGGTGTAACGAACGCGGGAGCCGTCCTCGCGGTGTCGCTCCGCGATGTGATTGCGGTCGTCGTAGACGAAGCGCTCCCCGTTGGCCTCGACCAACCGGTTGCCCTCCTGGAGCACCACGCCCCGCAGCCCCGGCTTCGCCAGCAGGTTGCCCGCGGCATCCGTTTGGTACAGGTGCCGCCCGCCAGGGCCGTCCTCCTCCACCAGCCGGTGCGCGGCATCCACCGTGTACAGCGTCTCGCCGTCCACGCTGTCGTGGACGCCGATGCAGTCGCCCTCCGGGGTGCGCTCGTAGCGGACCCCGTGGTGCTGGAGCTGCCCGTCGTCGGTCCATCGCCACCGCAGCGTCGCCAGCGGCCAGCCCCGGTCGTCATGCTGGCGAAGCTCGCGGGTGCCCTGGGCGTGCTCCCGCAGCACCCACCCCGCCGAGTGCTTCCAGATGGCGTGCGCTCCGCCAGTCGGGTCGACCACGTGGACGAGCGACCCCTGCTCGTCCACCACGGTGGAGGTGAAGCCCAGCACCTCGGTGCGCCGCTCATGGCCCCACACGGTGTGCACGACGCCCAGGCCATCGCGCAGGTCGCTTCGCATGCGTCCCCGCGCGTCGCGCTCGAGCGCCACCGTGTGCGCGTTCGTGGAGGCGCGGATGACCTGGTCCTCCAGGTCGAAGGCCAGCAAGTGCGTTGCCCCCGAGGCGAGGGCGCACGTCACCAGGTGCCCCTCCTGTTCGTAGTCCAGCTTCAGCAGCCGCCTGCCGTGCCCGTCCCGCTTCTCCACCAGGCGGTCGCCCACATCCCAGACGTATTCGTCCCGCACCACCCCGTGGCGCGTCACCCGGACGAGCCGGTCCTTCTCATCCCGCGCGTACTCGCTGACGGCGCCTCCCGCGTCCTCGACACGGACCACCTCCTCCGTGGAGGAGTGGGCGACGTGCAGGGTGTGTCCGAGCGCGTCCGTCTCGGACACGACGAGGTTCCACCGGCCTATCCCCCACCGGGTGATGGAGCCGTCCGCGTCCTGGTGCCACACCCGGTTGCCGCCGGCGTCGTATCTCCACGCCTGGACCCGGCCCGCGGCATCCACCTCCTGGATGCAACGGCCCAGTCGGTCGTACTCGCGAACCGGGGCGGTCACCTCCTCCGCCGAGGGGTGGGCCCTCACCAGCGTGGCCAGGACGGTGGACAGCTCCGCGGGGACACGCTCGAGGAGCGTCGGGAGGTCCCGCGTCGCCGTGGACGCAAGCTCCTCCATGCGGCGGCCCAGCAGGTGGCCCAGGGGGGTGACCGGATGACTGAAGAGGTCGGGGCCCGGAGGGTCGGCCTGCATCTCCGCCGGAGGCAGGCGTTGCCCGAAGGGGTCCAGCAGCCCCGTGTGGGCGCCCTGTGCGTCGTAGAGCCAGCGGGTGACCCGGCCCCCTGAGTCCACCTCACGCACGATGCCGCCGTCCGCATCCACCTCCCGCCGCAGCACCCCGCCGTAGGGGTCCACCCGCTCCAGCAACGTGTCGTTCTCGTCGTACTTGAAGACGGAGACTCCGCCCTGGCGCTCCGTGACGCGCGTCTGGCGACGCTCGGCGTCGTATTCGAAGCGGGCCCACCAGAGCCCGTCCTCTCCGGACGTCTCCACGCAGCGCCCCTGGGCGTCGTACTTCCACCAGAAGCGGTAGCCGCCGGGCGTGGTCATCTCCGTCCAGCGGTGCGCTTCGTCATGAACCAGCGCATGACGGCCACCCTCGGCGTCACACGACGTCACCAGCCGCCCCTGCTTGTCGTATCCGTACGAGGCCAGGCATTCGGGAGGACCGCCATCGCGCAGCCGCAGGAGCGACGTCATCCGGCCGCGGGCGTCGTAGGCACACGCGTAGCGCTGACGTCCGTGACGCGTCCGCTCGATGAGCAGGACGAGCCGCGCGCCCCGATAGCGCAGTTCCAGCTCCGCGTCCGGAGCGCGGACGAAGCGCAGGCGCGCCAGCGGCTCCGCGCCCGCCAGCTCCAGCTCGAAGCGCGGCGCATCCGCCTCGCACACCTCGAAGCGCCGGGCGTCCAACCTTCGGAGCACCACGCCCTGCTGGAGCGTCTCCGCCTCCCCGGGCCCCATCGGCGTGAAGTCGATGACGCGTCCCTGGCCGTTCTCGTAGCGCCAGGCCTGTCGCATCAAGCGCAGGGTGTGCTGATACTCGTGTCGGAAGCCCCACCCCAGCGGGCCCTGCTCGGCCGCGAGCGCCGTGGTGTAGTGCCGCCGCCAGCGAAAGAGGCCGGGCGGCGGAGACACCGCGTCCGTGAACTCGTCGAAGTTGGCCCCGGTGATGATGTCCACAGGATGCCCACCCGTGCAGTGGACGCCGTTCTGCGCCTTGCGCGTCTTGCGCAGCGCCTTCACCTTGCGCAGCAGCGCCCCCAGCAGCGCGAAGCCCGCGCGCATGGCCAGGGCCATCAAGGAGACGGTCGGCGCGCCGCCCACCAGGACCGGCAGCGGGATGGACAGCACCACCGTCGTGGGGAGCACCAGCGACTTCGTGGACTTCTTCTTCTTGAGCCGGGGGATGGGCGGGATGCCGATGTCCTGACAGCTCAGCACCGGGAGGCCCAGGTAGCTGAAGGCGTCTCCATCCACGGACACCGTGCTGCTGCCCATGAAGATCTCCGACTCGTTGGCCGGAGGCTTCACGAACACGCCGCCCAGGGGGATGTGTGGCGGCAGCGCGATGCCGGACGAGCCCGCCTGCGCGCGCGGCAGTCCACCCACCAGCACCGTGGCCCCCAGGACCGGCACGTAGTCGACAGGGTCGAACACCAGCCCCAGGTGCGGATGAGGGATGGGGACCGGGGGGACGGGGCCCGGCGGCTGGATGAGGTGGATGTCGATGCCCAGCAACAGGTCGAAGTGCTTCGCGGCCGGCATCATGGCGACGGCCTCCGCGAGTCCGGGGGGCGCCACGCCGGGCCCAACAGCCGCGACATCTGCTCCTCGACGACGCCTCGATGCGCGCGGTACTTCCACGTCCGCGTCAGGCGCATCAGCCCGTCGCCCAGGTAGCCCAACGTGGACGTGCGGCGAGTCTCCTCATCCATCCGGTGCGCCACGGGGAAGGCGCGCACCCCGCAGGCCCAGGAGGCGTCATGGTCCCGGGCCAGCTCATAGCCGTAGGCCGCCATGCGCCAGCACTCCAGCAGCATGCGGTCGTCCTTCAGCTGCTCGGCCAGCGGCGCCGTGTCGCGATACAGGTCGCCGCTTCGCGAATAGGTGCGCGCGCAGATGAGCGCGCCCCCCAGGGCCATGCGCACCTTGAGTTGCAAGGGGAGGCCCTGCGCTTCACCTCGCTGATGTGCGGCCAGGGCCTCGGCCTCCGCGGAGCGGTAGCAGGCGATGGCCGCCGGGAAGTCCTCCTTCGTCATGTACCCGGTGGCCAGCGCCACGTGGGTCGTGACGACGAGATGGCTCCACTCCTGGGCCTTCGCCACCGCCACCGCTTCGGTCGCCAGCCTCCGCGCCGCATCCAGGTCCCGCGCCTCCAGGGCGCGGCCCAGCTTCACGTACAGATGCCGGAAGTGGCCTTGTGGCGTGTCCAGGTGCCCGGCCGCCGAGGACACCTCCTCCATCGCCGCGCCCATGTCGAGTCCCGCCACGCAGGTGCGGACCCGGCGGGCCTGGGCCCGCGCCACCCCCGCCAGCGTGGGCGAGGATGGGTCATCGAAGCACACCAGCCGCACCTGGGCCGCGTGCGCCTGAAGCACCACTCGCTCGACCCACGCCGTCCAGTCCGCGCTGGAGGAGACCTCCTCCGGGAGGAGCACGAGCACGAGGTGGCGGAACAAGGGCTGGTGGTGCTCGTGAAAGGACTGCGCCGCCTGCAGGAAGACGCGCGAGTCGTCCTGGCCCCGCTCCCGGCGAGGTGGCACCCAGGACGCATCCACGCCCGCCTGCCCCAGGTCATGTCGGAGCGCGTGGTACTGCGAGGTCATCGCCTCCACCAGCTCCAGGCCATGGTGGGATGGCAACGCGAAGGGCACCTCCAGCCGGAGGAACAGGTCCGGCGACACACCGCCGTCGTGCTCCTCGACGACGAAGAAGGTGTCCATGAGCTTCCGCTCGTTCGGCGCGAGGACCCAACGAAGCAGGCGCGCGTCGTCGTCCTGGGCGAAGGTCGCCCACTGCGCCTGGAGTCGTTCGACGCGGCGAACGATGGGCGCGCGGAGACTGTCCAGGCTCGTGTTCAGTCCCATGGCCCACCCCGCGCATGGCCCCTGGACACGCAGCAGGGAACCGGAGCGCGGAGACGTTGGCGGACCTCATCGACCCATGACAAAGCCGGGTGGGCGAGGAGGGTTTGAAAGCCCTCACATCCGCGAAGGATTGTCAGGCTCCCGACGGCACATGCCCGGTCCACGGCCGACAAGGCCGGGGAGGTCCGGCGCGCCCCCGACCCCGCACGTACGCTCGATGCGGTCCCGCACGTCGATGGGAGGTGGGGGTCTGCGGTGGTTCACGGCCTCGGACGACGCCCGGCAGGCACCCGTTTCCTCGGCGCTCGTTCCAGGTCTTTCGTCACGGCGCTCTCGCGCCGGGAGGACACGGCGGCGGACAGCAACCGGCGGAACCGGGGGCACTCCAGGTGGCTCGGCGCGGGGCAGCTCGCGGCGTGCCTCAAGCCGTCGCGCATGGCGCTCAGTCGTCGGATGGAGCGGTCGAGCTCCTCCGCCTTCTCCACCAGCAGCTTCCGGTCGATGGCCAGGCGTCCATCCGGCGCGAACATCCGGGCAATCTCCTCCAGCGAGAACCCGGCCTCCCGCCCCAGCGCGATGAGCGCGAGCCGCTCCAGAACGTCTGGACCGAACAGGCGGCGCAGGCCCCGCCTGCCCGTCGAGGAGAGCAGCCCCTTCTCCTCGTAGTAGCGCAGCGTCGAGGCGGGCACTCCCGAGCGCCGCGCCACCTCGGTGATGTCCAGGTCCCTCATTCGCTTGACCTCAAGTCGACTTGAACTGGCACTGTAGCGTCCACAGCACATCTCAAGGGCATGAAGAAGGAGACACGCGATGACGACCGGAACCCCATCACCCCAGGACCAGGAGGCGCTCTGGAAGGGCCCCGCCGGACACGCCTGGGTCGACACCCGGGAGGTGCTCGAGCAGTTGTTCAAGCCCTTCGAGGCATTGTTCATCGAGGCCGTGCGGGCTGCCGGGGCCCACCGCGTGCTCGACGTGGGATGCGGAACGGGGAGCACGACGCTCGCCGTCGCCCGGCATCTCGGCTCGACGGGACAGTGTGTCGGACTCGACGTCTCCACGCCGATGCTCGCCGTGGCGCGGGAACAAGCCGAGGCACAGCACGTGGCCGCCCGCTTCATCGACGCGAACGCGGAGACGCATGCCTTCGAGCCCGCGTCGTTCGACCTGGTGATGTCCCGCTTCGGCGTCATGTTCTTCGACGACCCGGTCCGGGCCTTCTCGAACCTCCGACGCGCGGCCACCGGTGACGCCCGGCTGTGTTGCATCGCATGGAGGAGCCCGGAGGAGAACCCGTTCATGACGACCGCCGAGAAGGCCGCGGCGCCCTACCTGACGAACATCCCTCCTCGCATCCCAGACGCGCCGGGGCAGTTCGCCTTCGCGGACCCGAACCGCGTCCAGCGCATCCTGGAGCAGAGCGGCTGGATGGACATCACCCTGCGCGCCATCGACGTCCCGTGCACCATGCCCGCGCGAAGCCTGGCGCAGTACGTCACCCGGCTCGGGCCCGTGGGCCGGGTGATTCAGGAGCTCGACGAGCAGGCACGGGCGAAGCTCGTCGACACCCTCCTCGCCGCCTTCAGCCCCTTCGTCCACGGCGACGAGGTGCGACTCACCGCCGCCTGCTGGCGCATCGAGGCCCGCGCTCCGTCCGTCGCCACCTAGGATTCACTGCTGCCACCACGGTGGCAACAGGGTGGCGATACTCCGTGCGTCTCACCTCAACCGGGACGCACACGATGTTCACGCTCTCAATCAACTGGCTCGCGGTTCTCCTCTCGACCGTGGCGCTGCAGGTGCTCGGCGCCGCGTGGTACATGGGGGTCATCCCGAAGCCGTATGCACTGGCGCTCGCGCGCACCGACCTGGCGGGCCGCAAGCCGGAGCCTCTCTTCATCGCGGGCCCCCTGCTCTGCGGACTCGTGGTGACGATGACGAACGCGGTCCTGCTGCGCTCGTTCCACATCGACACGATGTCGAACGCGCTCGCGTTCGGCATCATCAGCGGGCTCGGCTATCTCGTCGCGACGGTGTTCAACGTCGCCATCAACCCGAACATGCCGAGGCCGCTGTTGTACGGGGTCATCAACGCGCCCTACTTCCTGGTCAGCAACCTGGTGAGCTGCGCTATCCTCACCGCCATGACGTAGCGCGGAGGACGCATGCGACGCGCGGACCGGCTGTTCGAGATTCTTCAGGTGCTGCGCCGGGCCAAGGGTCCACTGACGGCCAGCGCCATCGCCGAGAAGCTCGAGACCAGTCAGCGCACCGTGTACCGGGACCTCGCGGCGCTGATGGCGCGCCGCGTGCCGATTCGAGGAGAAGCCGGGGTCGGCTACGTCCTCGAGCGAGGCTTCGACCTGCCGCCGTTGATGCTGACGCCGAGCGAAATCGAGGCGGTGGTGCTCGGCGCCCAGTGGGTCGCGGCCAACGCGGACAAGACGCTGTCAGCGGCGGCGGAAGGCGTGTTGGCCAAGGTCGCCGCCATCGTCCCGGAGCACCTGCGCGAGCTGGTCGACGACCCGGTGGTGGGCACTCCACCCGCGAGACACAAGCACCCGGATGGAACCGTCGACCTGGGCCGTCTGCGGGAGTGGTCTCGGAAGCAACTGAAGCTCCACCTCCACTACACCGACGCGGAGGGCCTCGTGAGCAAGCGCACGGTGTGGCCCATCCTCGTGGGCTACGTGACAGGTGTTCGCGTGTTGATTGCCTGGTGTGAGCTGCGGCGCGACTTCCGGTACTTCAGGACGGAGCGCCTGCTCAGCGTGGACTTCCTCGACACGCCCTACCCCGAGCGACGCGCGACCTTGCGCAGACGCTGGGAGGCCCAGCTGAAGTAGCCAGACTCAGGTCTTCATCTTCAACCGCGTCTCGTGCACGGCATCGCCCACGGCGCCAGTCTTGCCCTGCTCGGCGGCGCGCAGCAGGCGGAGGATGCCGGGGCCGAGCACATCAATCTCGGTGGACGCGTACGTCTCCGTCCCGAAGCGCCGGATGGACTCCGTCTGCGTCTTCAGGATGCGCACGTCCTGGTTGAAGATGTGGAGCGCCACCGGCATGGCCACGGGCAGCACGGCGCGCAGGAGCCAGCGCGGCAGCGGCAGCCGGAACGTCACCACCGCGTACACCATCGTGTCCCACTCCGACACGGGCGTCATCGCCGAGGTCACGATGATGTGGCTCCCCTCGCCGATGCGGTACTCCACCTGCGCAATCGATGGCATCAGGAAGCGGTCGAAGTGCTGCACCACCCCGCCGCCCGGCGCCAACAGCTTCCCCACGAGTCCACTGGGACGCGGCTCGCCGATGTACTCCGCCTCCACCCGGTCCGCGCTGCGCCGCACCACCACGTCAATCTCGTTGCGCTTCTCCTCCGTGCGGAACAGGCCCCCGTGCAGGTACGCCGTGTGCGGCACGTCGAGCGTGTTCTCCAGCGTCGCGTGCAGCGAGCCCGGCGCGCGCAGGATGCGGCGCACCGTGGTGTAGTCCCCCGCCTCCAACAGCGGGAAGCGGAACGGCTCCGTCGTGGGCACCGCGCCGGGCGTCGAGTACACCCAGATGAACCCATCCTGCTCCCGCGTCGCGTACGACGTCGCGCAGCGCGAGCGGGCCTCGGGCTCACCCATGAACCCCGGGATGGCGCGGCACTGCCCGCCGGTGTCGAACTTCCAGCCGTGGTAGCCGCACTGGAGCTGCCCCCCCTTCACGCGCCCCAGCGAAAGCGGGACGTTGCGGTGCGGGCAGCGGTCCACCAGCGCGCCGGGTGTGCCGCCCTCGCCCCGGAAGAGCACCAGCGGCGTGCCCTGGAGCGTGCGAGCCAGCGGCTTGTCCTTCAGCTCACGCGAGGAACAGAGGATGAACCACGCATTCGGCAGGTTGACGACGGAGACGTGACCGGCGGGCGGGCTCATACGACGCAGTCTAATGGCCCGCACGGCCGGTGCACGTCTTCCCTCGCATGCCCGCGCCGCCCGTCGGGGGGCGAGCAGTCACCCTCCCCGGGAGCGCGGCCCCGGACCTACAGCTTCAGCCGCCGCAGCCTCAGCGCGTTGGCGATGACCGACACCGAGGACAGGCTCATCGCCGCGCTGGCGAAGATGGGGCTCAGGAGCAGGCCGAAGAAGGGGAACAGCACCCCCGCCGCCAGGGGGACTCCCAAGAGGTTGTAGATGAAGGCGAAGAAGAGGTTCTGCCGGATGTTGCGCAGCGCGCCCTGACTCAGCCGGCGCGCCCGGACGATACCCCTCAGGTCCCCCTTCACCAGGGTGACGCCCGCGCTCTCCATCGCGATGTCCGTCCCCGTCCCCATCGCGATGCCCACATCCGCCTGGGCCAGCGCCGGCGCGTCGTTGACCCCATCCCCCGCCATCGCCACCACGCGGCCCTCCTGCTGCAGCCGCTTCACCACGTCCCCCTTCCCCTCCGGCAACACCCCCGCGATGACCTCGGAGATGCCCAGCCTGCGCGCCACCGCCTCCGCCGTGGTCCGGCTGTCCCCCGTCAGCATCACCACGCGCAGGCCCTCCTGACGCAGCAGCGACAGCGCCTCCGGCGTCGACTCCTTCACCGGGTCCTCCACCCCCAAGAGCCCCGCCGCGCGGCCTGACACCGCCACCAGCACCACCGTCTGCCCCTCCTGTCGCAGCGACTCGGCCCGCGCTGTCAGCGCCGTGGCCTCCACGCCGCGCGCCGACATCAGCGCCGCGTTGCCCAGCGCCACCTCCACGCCGTCCACCCGCCCCACCACGCCCTTGCCCGTCTCCGAGCGGAAGTCCTCCACCGCCGTCAGCACCGCCCCACGCGCCTTCGCGCCGGAGACAATCGCCTCCGCCAGCGGATGCTCACTGCCCCGCTCCAGGCTCGCGGCGAGTCGGAGCAGCGTCGCCTCGTCGATGCCCTCGGAGGCCACCACCGACACCAGCCTCGGCTTGCCCTCGGTGAGCGTGCCCGTCTTGTCCACCACCAGCGTGTCCACCGCCTCCAGTCGCTCCAGCGCCGCCGCGTCGCGGATGAGCACGCCCGCCTGCGCGCCTCGCCCCGTCCCCACCATGATGGACATGGGCGTGGCCAGGCCCAGCGCGCACGGGCACGCGATGATGAGCACCGCCACCGCGTTCACCAGCGCGTGCGCCAGCCGAGGCTCCGGCCCCCATACCGCCCACACCACCGCCGTCACCACCGCCACCGCGATGACCACCGGCACGAACACCGCGGCCACCTTGTCCGCCAGGCGCTGGATGGGCGCTCGCGTGCGCTGCGCCTCGCTCACTCTCTGCACGATGCGCGACAGCAGCGTGTCCTTGCCCACGCGCTCGGCCTTCATCACCAGTGAGCCCGTCCCGTTCACGGTGCCGCCCGTCACCTTCTCCCCGCGCGACTTCTCCACCGGCAGCGACTCGCCCGTCACCATCGACTCGTCCACCGCGCTGGCGCCCTCCAGCACCTCACCATCCACCGGCACCTTCTCACCGGGACGCACCCGCAGGCGGTCACCAGGATGCACGTGCGCGAGCGGCACATCCTCCTCGTGCCCGTCCTCGCGAATCCGCCGCGCCACCGGAGGCGCCAGGCTCAACAGCGAGCGCAGCGCCCCGGACGTCGCGTGCCGCGCCCGCAGCTCGAGCACCTGGCCCAGCGCCACCAGGGTGACGATGACGGCGGCGGCCTCGAAGTACAGCGGCGCGGTGCCCCCGTGCCCCGTGCGCAGCCCGTGGGGCAGCACGTCCGGGAAGAGCGTGGCGAAGACGCTGAAGACATACGCCGCGCCCGTGCCCAGGGCGATGAGCGTGAACATGTTCAAGTGCCGGTTCTTCACCGACGCCCAGCCGCGCTGGAAGAAGGGCCAGCCGCCCCACAGCACCACCGGCGTGGCCAGAATCAGCTGCGCCCACGCCAGCACCGACGCGGGCACCGCGTGCTGCACGGGCTGCCCCGGAATCATGTCCGACATCGCCAGCACCAAGAGCGGCACCGTGAGCCCCATGCCCACCAGGAAGCGCCGCCACATGGACGTCAGCTCCGGGTCCGGCGTGTCCTCGGGCAGCACCGTGCGTGGCTCCAGTGCCATGCCGCAGATGGGGCAGCTTCCTGGCCCCTCGCGCACCACCTCCGGGTGCATGGGGCACACGTACTCGACGCGCGTCTCGGGGAGCACGAGCGTCTCCGGCTCCAGCGCCATGCCGCACTTCGGGCAGGCCCCCGGATGGTCCTGACGCACCTCCGGGTCCATGGGGCACACGTACATCGTCCCCGGCGCGACCGGAGACGGCGGCTCGGGCGCTTCCGAGGGCGGCGCGAGATAGCGCGCCGGGTCCGCGCCGAAGCGCTCACGGCACTTCGGGTTGCAGAAATGGAAGGTCCTCCCCTCGTGCTCCAGGCTGCCGCCCTTGGGAGCGCTCGGGTCCACCTTCATCCCGCAGACCGGGTCGATGGCGTGCGCTCCCTCGCTCGAGGGAGGAGGAGTCGAGGGGTGCGGGTGGGAGTGGGAGCCCGGATGGGAGTGGCGATGCATGGTGCGTCTCCTTTCCCCCGGGCCAACGAGACACCCGGCGGACTCTTACAGGTCATCTCCCTGAACATCGCGGTCCAGGCAGATGACTGCCGCCGGGCGAGCAGGCGCACCTAGAGGTTGGGGAGCCCCACGCCCTTGGTTCGCAGGGCCCAGTCCACCGAGGAGTCGCTGTCCTCCACGCGGACCCGGGTCAGGGACTGCGTCGCGCCTCCGGTGGTGAAGAGCGGCCCGATGTCGGCGCTGATGTCCCTGAGCCTGGGCGTGGACGCGGAGGTACACCGCGCCCCGCCGCACGAGGCGGGCAGCCAGCCCTGCTCGTCCTGGAGCGCATGGGCTTCGGCCTCGAAGCCCGGCCGGTTGTAGCCATTGGAGTGGAGGATGAGTCCGTCCTGGAGGTTCCCGAACGAGTCCGTCAGCCGCAGCACCATCTCGTCATCCACCGTGAACGCGGTCGAGCCCCGCACATCCCACGCGGCGTCATGGGCGAGCGCATAGGAGCTGGCGGGCAGCTCGTCCTTGCGGCTCACCTCGGAGCGCGGCAGGTGGGTGGAATACAGCCCGTTCTCCGAGAGGTGCACGACGACGATGTCCCCCACCGCCACGTCCACATCGGGGAGCGTGGCCACGGCGGCCGGCACATGGCCCATCCACAACGCGAGGTTCGTCATGGGGCCCGCCTGCAGGACCTCCAGCTCCACGCGCCCCGCCGCGCCAAACAACCTGCTGGGGTCTATCTCCGAGATGCGCAGCCGCGCGGGCGTGGCATAGCCCCGGAAGGCGTAGGCATGGGACGGCGACTGCACGGGCGCCCCCAGCCGGTCCGTCAACGTGCTGGAGACCGTCACCGTGTAGGGCTCGCGAGCCACCTGGGTCGACGTCTGGAGCCGGACCTCGGTCGGGCCATGGAGCGTCGCGCCGGTGACGACGAGGCCCGGGATGGAGAACTGGCCGCCGGCGCCGTCCAGGCTGCTCCCGTCGATGCGCCGGTCGAAGCGCACCTGGACCTGCGAGTCATTCAGCGCCTGGGCGAACACCACGCGAGGCAAGGGACACACCACCGAGTCCAACAGCTCCCACGTCCAGAGGGTGAGGTGCGTGGCGCCATACCGCCACAACGGCGTGGTGAGGGACACCCTGCAGCCAGGGGTCAGCTCGGGGCTCAGCTCCAGCTCCGGCATCCGCAGCCGTTGGGAGTAGCTGCTGCCGGAGCCCGAGGGGACCCCCGAGGTCACCAGGCGCGTCGAGGAGAAGCCGGTCCCCACGCCTTCGCTGGAGAACACCTCGATGAGCTCTCCGTGGATGGAGACGAGCTCTGCTTCGTACGCATCGCCGTTCGTGGGCAGGTTGACGCCACTCACCTCCTGCACCAGCGCCTTCATGGGATACCCGCTCCCGAGCACCGCGAAGCTCGCGACGTCGACGGTCGCGATGTCCATCGAGCCCAGACGCATCTGGGTGACCAGGACGCGCACCCGGTCTCCCACCACGGGGGCGGGAACGAGCGACGCCAGGGGCACCTCCACGAACACGGCGGGCCCCACCTTCTCGGCCTGGAGGAAGAAGCCCTCGGGCTCGAGCCGGGTCGTGCCGACGCCCGGCTTGACGAAGGTGATGAAGGCTCCGTCGATGAGCCGGGGCTGCGCGGAGCTCGGGGGTGACGTCCGCAGCGAGGCAATCTGGGCCGAGGCCAGGGTGCTCGCATCCAGGTTGTAGGTCTCCCGGCGCGTGGCCTCCACGTTGCCCGCCACGTCCACCGACGCGAAGCGCACGGTCGTGGTCTGTCCCACGAGGAGGGGCTCCGAGTAGACCGGAGAGCTGCTCGAGGGCTCCGTGCCGTCGAGCGTGTAGCGAATCTCGGCGCACCCGCTCCCGACGTCCTGACAGGCGAGGCGCACGGAGAGGGGGCCATCGAAGGTACCCCCCGACGGCTCGACCTGGCTGCGTGGGACGTCCATGTCGAACTCGTACTCCGCCAGGCGAGGTGCCTCCCAGTGCCCCAGGGCATCCACGGAGCGGAAGCGCAGTCGGGTCGTGGTGGAGAGGGAGATGGGCCCGGAGTAGGTGAGGCCGTTGCTCTCGGTGGGCTCGCTGCCGTCGAGCGTGTAGCGGGTGCTCGAACAACCGATGCCATCGCCATCGCCGCAGGCGAGCGTCACGGGCTGCTCGGTATGGAACAGCCCGCCCGCGGGATGGGCCACGGTGGTGGGCGCCGTCGTGTCCGACCGGAAGACGTACCGCTCATCCATGAACTCGCTGGAGTTGTCCGCGCCATCCACCGAGATGAACCGCAGCAGCGTGTCCTTCGAGATGGTGATGGGCTGCGTGTAACGCGACGAGAAGCGGCTCGGCCAGGAGCCATCCACCGAGTAGTAGATGTGAGCACAGTCCGACCCACCCGTGTCCGCGCACGTCAGCGTCACCGTCTGGGGAGTGAAGAAGGTTCCACCCCGAGGCGCCACGGAGGCCGTCGGCTTCGTCCGGTCGAGGAGGAACGTCAGCATCTGCACGGGGCCCGCATGGCCCACCCAGTCCACCGAGTAGAAGCGCAACACACCGCTCGCCACCACCGAGCTCGACCCGGTGACCCGATGGAACGAGGGCAGGGGCGCGTTCACGTCGGACGCGAACGAGACATAGGTGGCGGCACAGCCCGAGCCATCGCCATCCGTGCAGCTCAGGTACACCAGCAGGGAGTCATTGAACGTCCCCCCCTCGGGGCTTGCCTGGGTGACGGGCGGCACGGTGTCGACGACGAAGGGCAAGGACAAGGCAGCCCCCTCATTCCCCGCGACATCCACGCCGAAGAAGTTCACGCGCGTGGGGGAGGCGATGCGGAGCGGGCGCTCGTAGACAGGGGAGCTCGTCGTCGGCGTCGTCCCGTCCAGCGTGTAGTGGATTCGAGCGCAGCCGCTGCCCGAGTCACTGCATGAGAGGGTGACATCGATGGGCGCGGCGTACGAGCCCCATGGCGGTGACGCCGTCGAGACCGGGGGCTGCGTGTCCACGACGAAGTACTCATTCCCTTCGTTGGACCCATGCCCCGCCCGATCCACGCCGATGAAGCGCAGCCGCAGCCCGCCGGTCCCTGGCAGCGACAGCGGCGAGGAGTAGCGGGTCGAGGAGGTCGACGGTGGGGAGCCGTCGAGCGTGTAGTAGATGGCGACACAGCCGGAGCCGGCGCCATCCTCACAGCTCAGCGTGATGGTGCGGCCGCGGCCATAGGTCCCCGAACCCGGGGTCGAGGACACCGTGGGCGGCTGCGCATCAATCACATACTCCGCCGAGCGAGCCTGCTCGGCATTGCCCGCGCGGTCCACGGAGAGGACCCGCAGCGTCGCGGTGGTCGCGAGGCGCAAGGACGCCGTATACCGGGGCGAGCTCGCCGTCGGAGCGCTGCCATCCAGCGTGTAGTAGGTGGCCTCACAGCCCACACCGGAGCCATCGTCGCAGGTGAGCACCACCGTGGTCGGCCCCTTGAAGAGCCCGCCCACGGGAGAGAAGCTCGTGGAGGGAGGAGTCGTGTCCGGCGTCGGCGGAGGCCCCCCATCCAGGCCCGCGTCGGGGCCTCCATCCAGACCTCCATCCAGACCTCCGTCCGGGCCTCCATCCACATCTCCTCCGCCCCCAGGCCCACCGCCCCCACCTCCGCAGGCGCTCACCACCATCAGCAGCGAGAGGACGCCAAGGAGCCAAGGGGCCCGGAACCGGAATGAATGCCGTGACATCGAAGCTCCTGAATGCAATGGACCGCGCTCGAGGGCGAGAGCTACGCGGGAGCTGTGAACAGACAGACTCCCCGTGCGCAGTCCTAGCAGGCCCCCTCGGGTGCGCCAAGGATTCACGGCTCGCATTCATGGACAGACTCCTTGCGCCTCCAAAGACATTCAATCCGCGGCTCACCCCGCCTGCTTGGGCGGTGCGTTGTAGCCCGCGTCGCCGTAGGGCTTCAGGCGGTCGAGCCACAGGTTCTCCAGCACGCGCAGCTCCTCGTTGAGGTCCACGCCGGGCTCCTTGGGCGGCTCGAGCACGTCGAGCACCTCGAAGGTGAACTTCTCCGCGCCGTAGCGCTTCCAGTCCTCGAGCAGCGCGGGGATGCGCGGCATGTTCATGGTCAGCTCGAAGCGGATGCGGTTGAGCATGCCTGGGACGTTGAGCGCCGAGCCCACCAGCACCTTGCCGTTGGCGTGGTTGCGCACGGCGAACACGCCCATCTCGGGAGGGTTCTCCTTGTACTCGCGCTTGAGGTCCGAGCGACGGGCCCGGCTTCCTTTGGCTTCAGGGGACGACATGGGCGACTTCCTCGTGGGGTGGGTGGGGATTTCGCGGCAGCGCTGGAGCAGGCGTTGTTCGAGCCGCGCGTGGGCCTGGGCATCGCGAGGCGCGAGCCAGTCCGGTCCGGCCCGCGTCCAGTCCGGGTCCGCCGGGTCCAGCCCGAGCAGGGCCAGCAGTCCGGGCTCGCAGATGAAGAACTGCTCGCGGAACGGGAAGAGGTAGCCCCCGAGCTCACGCAGCGACGCGGCAGCCTCCTCGTAGGAGCTGAACCAGCGGTTGAGGTACGTCCCGCCGGTGCGGGAGAGCAGCCGCTCGAAGTCGACCTGGGGCGCGTCGCGTGCCTCCAGCGCCTGCTTCAAGTCGCTCCAGGTGGCGTGGCCCTGCTCCCTCGCGATGACGGCGAGCGCGTGCTTGCGCTGGATGGAGTCACGGCGCGCGAGCACCTCGCCCAGGGACAGGCTGGCGAAGCCGGGCAGCACGCGCAACCGCTCCGCCGCGCGTGTGGCCTTCGCGGTGTCGGACGCGACGAGCGCCTTGAGCAGGAGCGACGCGCGGACCTTGCACTCTTGGAGGGAGAGGGGCTCGGAGGTGTCTGCAACGGTTCCCATGAGAAGTCCCTGAACGGCGGCCCCACCCGTGTCATGGGCCGTGGAAGGAACTCATCGGAAACTGTCGGACCTGCCGGATGAAGCGAGGGTGACGTCGTCTTTTCGGGCAGGCGCCCCTCGGCACCTGGCGAAGAGTTAACGGCGCGCCCGGGACTTCGGCAAGCGCTTTCTCGCCGCCCATCGAAGCCGGAGGGGCTCATCCACGCCCCGTCCAAATGGGGCGCGGCGAGCTGTCACCCATGGGCCTCCCTGGTGGTCTCCTCATTCCTGTAGTGGATTCAGTCCATGCGAAAACGCCTCCTCCTCTGCTTGCCGCTGTTCGCCTGCGTGACGACGAAGTCCGGCCCGGTCCCGGCTTCTGCCGACTCCAGCGCGTTGCATCAGGTGAAGCGGGTGAAGGTGGCCGAGGGGGTCGAGCTCGAGCTGCTCGACTTCGGAGGCCAGGGACCCGCGCTCGTCTTCCTGTCGGGCCTGGGCAACACGGGCCACGTGTTCGACACCTTCGCGCCGGAGTTCACCGCGACCCATCACGTCTACGCCGTCACCCGCCGGGGGTTTGGCTCGTCGAGCTGGCCCGAGCAGGGCTACGACACCGCCACCCTGGGCGAGGACATCGTCCGGGTGCTGGAGGAGCTGGGAATCGCGAAGGCGGCATTCGTGGGCCACTCCGCCGCCGGGCCAGAGCTCACCTGGGTGGCAACCCATCACCCGGAGCGCGTGGAGAAGGTGGTCTACCTGGACGTGAGGACCGACGGTGACCTGCTGGCGGAGTTCCTCTCGGTCCTGCCCATGCCTCCTCCGAGCGAGCCCGCTCCCGAGGACGTGGCCTCACGCGCCGCGCTCGCCGCCGCGGTCGCGCGTGACGTCGGAGGAGCGTTTCCCGCGCATGAGATCGACGAGGCGAACGAGTTCGATCCGAAGACCGGGCGCTACCTGCGCGACCGCAAGTGGCCGCACGCGGAGGAGCGGGTGATGAAGGGTTTCTCGAAGGTGGACTTCACAGCCGTGACGGCGGCCGTGCTCTTCCTCTACGTGGATCAGCCTCGGTCCGGGCGGGCGGAGGACCTCCCAGGCTTCTCCCAAATGGACCTTCCCGTGCAGGAGAAGTTGAGGACCCTGAGCGCCAGGGCGCTCCAGCGGGACGCCGAAATGCTGAGCGCGATGAGCATGCCGAACTGGAAGGGCATCAAGCTCGAGCACGCGCGGCACTACGTCTGGCTCACCAACCATGACGAGGTGCTGCGCGAGCTGAAGACCTTCCTCGAGACATTTTGAGAACGAACACGTCCAGCGTGTACCGCCTCAGCTTGTTGAGATACCGGGTGGGTCGTCATCAGGCCAATTGCCTCGACTGCATCAACTCTCGCCGGACTCGAGCGCCCCACCCTCCGCCTGCTCAGGGGCGCGCCTTGCACGAACAGTCCAGGCAGCCGTGGGACGCGCAGGTGCCGCAGCTGCGCTCCAGTTGCTTCTTGAGGGCCTGCCGCGCGCGGTGCAGGCGTACGCCCGCGTTGTTGGGGGTGATTCCCGCCTCGCGGGCCACGTCCGGCACGGAGCGCTCCTCCAGGTCCACCTCGCGGACCATCTGTGCGTACTCGGGCTTGAGGGTGGGCAACAGCTCGCCCACGCACGCGCAGACGGCCTGCCTGAGCTCGGGGTCCTCGGAGGGCTCCTCGGCTCCGAGCGCCTCGCGCGCCAGCGCACGGCCCTCCACCTGCTGATGGCGGTAGTGGTCCACCAGCGCGTTGCGCAGCAGCCGGTAGAACCACGTCACCGCGCCCCCGTCGTCGTCGAGGACACGCTGGCTCTCCAGTGACTTCACGAAGGCGGACTGGAGAATCTCCTCCGCTGTCGCGCGGTTGCCCACGCGCCGCTCCACGAAGGCGAGGAACTGGCGATGGTTCTCCACCAGCGCCCGCGTCACCGCGTCGCCCTCCTCGCGCATCGCCTCGGTGTCCTCGGAGGTGCTCACTTCACCACCAACTGGCCCTTCATCATCTGCATGCCACAGGTGAACTCGAATGTGCCGACCTTGTCTGGCACGAAGGACACCACGGTCTCCGTCAGGCCGGGCAGCGGGCGCTGGATGCCGAAGTCGGGGATGAGCAGCTCGTCGCCGCAGCCGCCCGAGTCCTTGCGCACGAAGCGCAGCCGCGCGGGCACGCCCTGCTTGAGCGTCACCTCGCTCGGTTGATAGCCGCCCTGCACCGTGATGGTCACCTCCTGCACCGCGTCGCCGCCCGACGCCTCGGGCTTCGCGGCGGACTTCGGAGCGTCCGTGGGCGTCAGCAGGAAGCCGATGAAGTACTCCGCGTCCTCGGGCATCGGCAGGCGCACCGTCACCTCCCGCTCCACGTCCGAGGGAGGCAGCGCGCCGCGCAGGTACGCGCCACCCGCCTCGGGCACCAGCGGCGCGGATGCGCCCGCCACCTCCACCACACCCTTGCGTCCCGCGAGCGGCAGCGGCTGCCGGAAGGCATCCGTCACCCAGACCCGCACCTCGCCGGAGCGCAGGGACAGCACCTCCAGATGCGTGTCGCCGCTCATCGCCACGACGCCACCGTGGAAGGGCGTGTGGTCGTGCTCCAAGGCCACCGCCTCGGCCACCACGCGCCCCTCGGCCTCCGTACCCTTCACGTGCACGCGCTGTCCCACGCGCGTGCTCAGCAGGCCCTTCGCGTCCTGCCCCGGAGCCGCGAGCACCAGCGTGGTGGCGCCACCGTCGCGGACCAGCGAGTACACGCCGCCCTGCTTCGCGCAGTCCGCGGCGCTCAGGCCCTCGGGAGGCGTCGCGGGACACGGCGCCACGCGCAGCGTCCCCACGAGCCCGTTGCCGTGTCCATTCGCCTCCAGGTGCGCGGCGAAGCGAGCGACCTCCGGCTTCCCGTCCTTCACCACCGTCACCACCATGGCCAGGTGGTCATCGCCGTGCTCGGGTCCCTGTCCCGCGAGATGGTCTCCCGCGGGCGTCAGCGTGACGTCCGGATAGCCGCCCTTGGCGACCTTCACCGAGCCCGAGGCCCCGTCCACCGGACGCGGCGCGAGCGACGCATCGAGCAGGTACACGCGATAACCACCGGCCCGCGTCGTCACCAACTCCAGGTGCCCCCGGGGCGTGGACTCCACCAGCCCACCGTGGGGCGCGGCATGCGCATGCGGCGCTTCCTCGACGTGGGAGCGCGCGGCGGCGACGGGCGCGGGCGCCGGTGACTCCTTCTTGCTGCATGCGGCCACCATCCCCGCCGCCACCACCACCATGAATCCGTGTCTCATCTCTCTCCTCAATCCCAATGCGGGCCCGCGAGGCCCTCAATACGAGCCCGCGAGTCGCTCTCCCTCGGGCCGGGGCCCCGGGAGCGTCAGGTCATCCTCGGCCCGCGCCGCCGCCTTGCGCGACAGGTAGCGCTCCAGCGCGGGACGTCCGAAGCGGTGGAACACGGCCGGCGTGACCAGCAGGTCCAGCAGCGTGGAGCTGATGAGCCCGCCCAGAATCACGGTGGCCACCGGGTGCAGAATCTCCTTACCGGGAGCCCCCGAGGCGAGCGCCAGCGGCACCAGCGCCAGCCCCGCCGTGAGCGCCGTCATCAGCACGGGCACCAGTCGCTCCAACGAGCCACGCACCACCATCTCCCGCCCGAACACCGCGCCCTCGTGCTCCACCAGGTGGAGGTAGTGCGAGATGAGCATGATGGTGTTCCGGCTCGCGATGCCACACAGCGTGACGAAGCCCACGAGCGTCGCCACCGACAGCGGCTGCCCGGTGAGCACCACCGCCGTCACGCTGCCCACCAGCGCGAGCGGGATGTTGAGCATCACCTGTGCCACCAGCCGCGCCGAGCGGAAGTGCGCGTACAACACCAGGAACATGCCCACGAGCGACACGAGCGACAGCAGCGCGATGAGCCGCGTCGCGGATTGCTGGCTCTCGAACTGTCCCTCGTACGAGAGGAACGTCCCCGTCGGCAGCACCACGCTCGCGGCCACGCGCTCGCGGACCTCCTCCACCGCGCTGCCCAGGTCCCTTCCGGCCACGTTGGCCATCACCACCACGCGCCGCTGGAGGTGGTCATGGTGGATGACGTTGGGGCCGCGCGACTCCACCACCTCGGCCACCGCGGCCACCGGCACCCGTGCGCCCGACGGCGTGTCCACCAGGGCCCGACGGAAGGCCTCCGCGTCCACCCGCGCGCGCTCCTCGTAGCGCACCAGCACGTCGAAGGTCCGCTGGCCCTCCAGCACCTGCCCCACCACCACGCCGTTGAAGGCCTTCTCGAGCTGCTCCGCCATCGCGCCCGGCTGGACGCCCAACCGCGCCGCCTCCTCGCGCTTCAGGCGCACCTGGAGCTGGGGAATCAGCGTCTGCTGCTCCACCTGGAGGTCCACCACGCCAGGCACCTGGGCCATGACGGCGCGCACCTCCTCCGCCTTGCCTCGCAGCGCCTCCAGGTCCTGCCCGAAGAGCTTCACCGCCACCTGCGCGCGGATGCCGGACAGCAGGTGGTCCAGTCGATGCGAGATGGGCTGTCCCACGGACACGGACAGGCCGGGCAGCACGGACAGCCGCTCGCGCAGGTCCGCGAGCACCACGTCGCGAGGACGCCCGCCCTCCTTGAAGTCCACATCCAGCTCCGAGTAGTGCACGCCCTCCGCGTGCTCGTCCTGCTCGGCGCGGCCGGTGCGGCGACCCACCGTCTTCACCTCGGGCACGGAGGCGATGAGCCGCTCGGCCAGGAGTCCGAAGCGGTTGGACTCCTCCAGCGACGTGCCCGGGGGCGCCAGCACATTGACCGTGGCGGTGCCCTCGTTGAACGGCGGCAGGAAGGAGCGCCCGAGCAACGGCACCACCGCCACCGCGCCGAGCACCAGCACCGTCGCCCCCATCATCACCGCGCTCGAATGGGCCAGCGAGAAGTCGAGCACATGCCGGGCCCGCGCCTTCAACCATCGCACCACGGCGCCGTCGCCGTGCTCCAGCAAGCGCCCCTTGGGGAGCAGGTACGCGCACAGCGCGGGCGTCACGGTGAGAGACACGAGCAGCGAGGCGAGGATGGACACCACGTAGGCCACGCCGAGCGGCGCGAACAGACGCCCCTCGATTCCACCGAGCGCGAACAGGGGCAGGAAGACCAGCACCACGATGAGCGTGGCGAAGACGATGGACCCGCGCACCTCCGAGGAGGCGAGGTAGATGACCCGCAGCACGGGCTCCGGCTGCTCCTTCGTCCGGTTCTCCCGCAGACGCCGGTAGACGTTCTCCACGTCGACGATGGCGTCATCCACCAGCTCGCCCACGGCCACCGCGAGGCCTCCGAGTGTCAGGGTGTTGATGGACAGGCCGAACGCCTTCATCACCAGCGCGGTGATGACGAAGGAGAGCGGAATCGCGGTGAGGGTGATGGCCGTGGTGCGCAGGTTGACGAGGAAGAGGAACAGCACCACCACGACGAGCAGCGCGCCGTCCCGCAGCGCCTCCACCACGTTGCCGATGGCGGCCTGGATGAAGTCTGCCTGCCGGAAGAGCGTCTCCACGCGCACGTCCGCGGGCAGCGTGGAGCGCAGCTCCTTCACCGCGAGGTCCACCTGCTCCGTCAGCGCGAGGGTGCTCGCGCCGGGCTGCTTCTGCACCGCGAGGATGACCGCGGGGCGCCCGTTCATGCCGCCATCACCGCGCTTCACCGCCGGCCCCACGTCCACCTCGGCGACCTGGGAGAGGCGCACCGGCACGCCGTCGCGCATCGCGACCACGGTGGAGCGCAGGTCCTCCACGGAGGCGCTGCGCGCGAGGTTGCGGACCAGGTACTCGCGCCCGCCCTTGTCCACGAAGCCGCCCGTGGTGTTGCCCTGGGACAGCCCCGCCGCGCGCTCCACGTCCTCGAAGGTGAGGCCGAAGGCCAGAAGCTTCGCGGGCGCCACGCGGACCTGGAACTGCTTCACCCCGCCACCGAGCACCGTCACCTGGGCGATGCCGGGAATCGTGAGCAGGCGCTGGCGCAGCACCCAGTCCGCCAGCGAGCGCAGCTCCAGCGGTGAGGTGCGCCCCTCCTCGCTCTGCACGCCGAGCAGGAGGATCTCCCCCATGATGGAGGACACGGGCGTCAGGTGGGGCGCCACGTCGCGCGGCAGGCGCTCACGCGCCACCTGGAGCCGCTCGGAGACGAGCTGCCGGTCCAGGTAGATGTCTGTGCCCCAGTCGAACTCCACGTGGACGATGGACAGGCCCACGCCGGAGGACGAGCGCACCCGCTGCACTCCGGGCGCGCCGTTCATCGACGTCTCGATGGGCGTGGTGACGAGCGTCTCCACCTCCTCGGGGGACAGGCCTCCCGCCTCGGTCATCACCGTGACGGTGGGACGGTTGAGGTCGGGGAACACGTCCACGGGGAGCCGCGTGACGGCCCAGCCGCCATAGAGCAGCACCGCCACCGCCGCGAGCACGACGAACAGGCGGTGTCGCAGCGAGAAGAGGATGACGTGGTCCAGCACTAGCGGCCTCCTCGCGCCAGCCTCAGCGCCGCCACGCCGGAGACCACCACCCGCTCACCTGTCTTCAGGCCCTGGCGCACCGCCCTCCACGCGCCGTCGGTACCGCCGAGCACCACGGGGCGCAGCTCGAAGGTCTCCGGCCCGGTGTGGATGAAGACGAACGCGCGTCCCTCGTCCTCCACCACCGCGTCCGTCGGCACGGCGAGTTCGTCCTTGCGTCCGCCCTCTCCGAGCGCCACGTCCACGAACATGCCGGGACGCAGGCGGCCCTCGCGGTTGTCGACCTCGAAGAGCACGCGCACGCTGCGCGTCGCCTCGTCCACCATCTGGCCCACGTGATAGGGCTTCGCGGCGAAGTGCTGGCCCGGGTAGGCCGCGGTGGAGATGAGCGCGCCCGTGGTGCCCTCGGCCCGCGCGACCTCGGCCTCGTAGACGTGTGCCTCCACCCAGACGATGGAGGCGTCCAGCACGGTGAAGAGCGGGCGCGACGGGTCCACCTGCTCACCCACGGAGGCTCGGGCCTCCACGAGCACGCCGTCGATGGGGGCGACCAGTGAGACGCGCGCGGTGCCCTGCCCCTGGCGCGCGCCCGCGAGGACCTCGCGCGCGGACTTCGCGCGGCTCCACTCCTGCTCGGCGGTGCTCACCGCGAGCCGTGCCTGTTGGACCTCCTTCTCCGCCACCACGCCCTGGAGGGACTCGAGGCGCGTGAGGTCCCGTCGAGCCTGCTCCAGCGCGGCGTGGGCGCGGGAGACCTCGGCCTCCGCCTGGAAGTGGTTCGTCGACAGGCCGGTGGACTCGGAGGTGGAGAGGCTCTGCTGCACCAGCGCCAGCACCTCGCCGCGCTTCACGCGCTGACCGACGAGCGGCACGGCGCCGTTCGCCGCGAGCACCCGTCCCGCGACGGGCGCGGACACCTGGGCGATGCGGTCGGTGCGAGGCACCACCTTCCCTGGCGTCACCAGTCGGGACTCCACGGAGCGCACCGCCGCGCGTCGGGTGCGGACCTCCAGGAGGAACTGGGTCTCCTTCGGGACGGAGAAGGACGGGCCTGTGACGACGGGCTGGGCGGCGGCGTGGGACTCGCCCGTGTGCGCCAGGGCGGCGGGGCCGCTCAGGGAGAGACAGAGGAACAGCGAGAAGGTGGACCGCATCACCGAGCTCATGTCCGCACCTTCTTGCGGCGGGCCGACCACCACGCCCCGACGACCGCCAGCAGCGATGCGCCGCCCACCGCGCCCCAACGCCAGCTCCCCGTGGCGCCGGTGGCGCTCGACGTGTCGTGGTCTTCCTCGAGGTGCACCGTGCCGAGCGCCAGTACGTCGACGTCGTTGCCGCGGGTCACCGTCACCACGGCGGCCCACTCCGTCTCGGGTTCGAGCAGGGCCTCTGCTTCGTAGGCCCCCGCCGACAGCATCCGCGGAGACAGCTTCTGCACGGTGCTGCCCGTGAGCGTGAGTTCCACCTGCGCGCCGCTCACCGGGGCGTTCGTCTCCGTCTCGGCGACCCAGATGCGGACCAGGGTCTTCGGCGTCTCGGAGCGCTCGGGGTGCTTGAGTACGACCTCGAACACGTCACCCGTCGCCGCGAGCACATGCTGCGCATCACGGGCCCCGGAGGACACGGCCGGTCCACCATGCGACTCGCCCTCGTGCGCCAGGGCGGGGAACGCCAGGAGCGCGCACATCCACACCACGGAGACTCGCCGGACCTTCATCCCGTTGAAAAGCATGGCTCCTCGGCGCGCTGTCGCCGTCATGACACTGTGCACGGAGCGACGGGGCGATGTGTCCTCACGAACGGGAGTGCGCCACCCCATGTGTCGGCTCTTCCGCACGGCCAAGGCCCGCTCGGGGCGAAGCGAAGGAGTCATGACACTTCGCGGGTCCGCTACCGCATGCTTCGGCCATGTGCTCATTCCGGCACCTGTCCCGTCGGGAGCCGCCCCACCGAGCGCAGCAGGGCCACACGGGCCCGGACGAGCGCGGCCGCCGCGTCCACGCCTTCAGCCGCCGCCGCGAACGCCCTGTCCCTCGCGAGGAACAGCGCATCGAGCCCCAGCTCTCCGGCCTCGTACGCGCGACGCACCAGCTCCAGGTTCCGGTCCACCGAGGGCCGCACCGCCATCAAGGCCTCATGCGCCGAGCGCGCCGCATCGAACGTCGCTCGCGCCACGGATTGTTCCGCGGACACATCCCGCTCCCGCGCCACCTGCTCCGACTCGCGCACCTTGCGTCGGGCCCGCGCCTCGGCGAGCTCCGGCTGGTTCCGGTCCCACAGCGGCAGCGGCACCGAGAGCCGCGCGATGAGCAGGTGCTCGGTGTGCACATCGGAGAAAGCGCCGTGGGACTCCGGCCGCCGCTCACGCTCGTAGCCGAGGGACACCGTCGGACTCGGGATGCGCTCCCGGCGCAGCAGGTCCACCTCCGAGCCCGACGCGGCCACCTCGGCGCGCGCCGCGACCAGGCTCGGGGGTTCCCCCTCCAGCGACGAGGGCAGCGGCTGTGTCGCGGTGTCCACGAGCGAGACACGCAAGGCCGAGTCCATCGAGCGACCCAGGCGACGATTCAACTCGGCCCGAGCCGCCACCACCTCCGCCAGCGCCTGCGCCGCACGGGCCTCCGCACGCGCGCGCTCCAATGCAGCGGCGTTGCGGTCCAGCTCCGACACATCGCCCGCGGCGAAGCGACGCACCGTGGCCGCCTCCATCTCCCGCGTCAGCTCGAGCGACTCACGCGCCAGCGTCGCGCGCGCCTCACGACGCTCCAGTTCCACGGCTGACTCCACCGCGCCCGCCGAGGCACTCAGCATCACGGCGTGACGTCGTGCACGGGCAGCGGACAGGGCCGCGCTCGCGCGCTCCACCCGGAGCCCCGACTGTCCGGCGACCTCCAAGGCCTGACTCAACACGAGCTCCGTGCGCTGCTCACCCGTGTCTCCCGTGAGCGCATCCGTGACCAGCGCCAGCTCGACGGAGGGATTCGCGCGAGGCCAGCGTCCGTCTGTCGCACGTACGCCTTCCGCACCTTGTTCCTCCGCCTGCGCCGCCGCGACCTCCGGACTGCGCGCCAGCGACTCCGACACCACGCGCTCCAGCGACCACGCCTCCGAGGGCGAGGTGGCCAGCACGAGCGACAAGGCGACGGACACGAGCGACATGCCCTGCCCCAACGCAAGGCGCGTACCCACGCCGACCCACAGCGATTCCAACAGGTTGCGAGCCAGCACCACGGCCACAGGTGTGACCGAATCCATCACACTGTGATGGCCCCGAGCGGACCACGGCCTGTGGCCCCACGGCGCACATCACCGCCTGTCCGGCCCAGGGGCCGCGCCGGAAATCACCGGGGTGAGCAGCCAGCCCGCGAGCCACGGCTCGTACTGCATTCAAGGGAACGCTGGCCGCATCCGGCCGACGCCCTCATCCATCCAAGGAAACAATGTGACACCAATCATTCGCACCATGACCCTTCTGTCCCTGATGGGTGCCACGGCGTGTGGCGGCTCTGGTGACGGAAGCCTCGGGGGAGCCGCGGGCGCTCCGGACACACTGGGCACGAGCGAGGCGGAGCTCACCGGCACGGAGGTGACGCTCCCCGTTTGTGACCCCGCGCTACGCACGTCCAACTGGCTCTGCTGGCTCGATGGGGACAAGCAGACGGCGTGTCCCTCGGGACAGACGCCGTGGAGCCACTGGCTGCATCCCTACAGTGCCGCGACGTACGTCCGGGCGGACCCGCTGCGAGGAGCACGCGAGGTCAAGGCGGCGTCGCTGTACTGGGGCACCTTCGACAACTTCCTGTACCGCGTGGAGAAGGTGAAGTGCGACCTGGCGAACGCCACGTACGAGGCGGCGAGCTGGTCCCGCTACACGGGCTCGCCCGTCCTCCAGGCGAAGCTGACCTCCTACGTCGACCACATCCGTCCCGCCGTGGTGCGCGGCACGGCGTTCGTGTCGCTCGATGAGTACTACTGCGCCGCCGCGGGCGGATGCAGCACCGCCACCACCTTGAGGCTCGTCATCAAGCAGCGGGGTGGGCCGTTCCCGGATTGGATCCAGGTCGCCTCGCGCGACCTCCCCATCGTGCAGCACGCGCCCGTCGGCGCGTTCGAGGTGGAGACACTGGTGGAGCCCGGGATGCAGGTCACCTTCGAGCTCTACGTCGTCAACTCGTACAACTCGATTTCGGAGCTCATCTTCCACGACCTGCGCCTGTTCACGGAGACCTGCATCCCCGACCTCAGCAACCCGGGGCAGTGCATGCCGTGAACCTCCGCGCCCTGCATCGCTCACCCGATGCGGGGCGCGACGCTTTCGGGAAGACCCGCAAGCGCAGTCAGCAGCCTCACTTCCAAGTCTTGCCAGGACAACCATGCGGGCTTGCGTGGGATTGACAAGGCCCCGCATCCCGTTTATTTCGCATGCAGCATCAAGAGCGGTACCGCTTCGGCGGTGGCCCGACAACCTGGAGACGGACCTCCAAGGTGTCCAAACGATGCGGTCCGGAGAGCAGGTGCTCCCCGGGCAAACCAAGTGTCCGAGGCGAGGCAGTCCCTCCGCTTCGGTGAGAGAGGACCTCGTGGTTCCCACCGCTCGCATCGCCCCCCTGTACCCCGCGAAGGTCCGTCGCGCGTTCCGCTCGCCCGAGAGCGTCCGAATGCGCCACGCCCTGCTGCGCACGCTCGCGCGAATGCGCGGGCCGGTGCACGCCGGCTAGGGATTCACCTCTCCTCCCCCTTCCTCTCGTCGGCGCTCCAGCGCCGCGCTCGCTCGACGTGTGCGTCGGCGGCGCGGACGTGCGCCTCCATGTCTTCAGGGCCTTTGGGCCCTCGTTCGAGGTTCGCAGATGCGCAGCAATTCCTATCGGGTGATGAAGTTCGGCGGCTCCTCCGTGGGTTCCCCGCGCCGACTGCGTCAGGTCATCGAGTTGATTGGACAACACGCTCGCACGGGCCCGCTCGCCGTCGTCGTGTCCGCCATGGGCGACACCACCGACTGGCTGCTCGAGGCCGCGGACCTCGCCACCCGTGGCGAGCTGGAAGGCGCTCTCACCGTCGTGGGCCGCATCGCTCACCTCGCCAAGACGAACGCCGCCGCGCTCCACCCCGCGCAGTCCGCCACGCTCGCCGCGCGCGTCGACCAACTCCTCGCGCCCCTGCAACGCCTCCTCCATGGACTCTCGCTCACCCGCGAGTGTTCCCCTGCGTCCAAGGACAAGGTGCTCTCCTTCGGCGAGCTGGTCTCCGCCACGCTCCTCGCCGAGCTGCTCGAGGCCTCCGGCACCCAGGCCCGCTTCCGCGACGCACGGCACCTGCTCGTCACCGATGACGCCTTCGGCACCGCGCGCGTGGACGTACCCCGCACTCGCGAGCGGCTCCAGTCGAGCAGCGCCGAGTGGGGCACCACCGTGCCCGTCATCCCCGGCTTCATCGCGTCGACGCCCGACGGCCGCACCACCACGCTCGGCCGCAACGGCTCCGACTACACCGCCGCCCTCGTCGCGCAGGGCCTGGGCGCCACCGAAGTCACCGTGTGGACCGACGTGCTCGGACTGCACACCGCGGACCCGGACCTGGTGAGCGACGCCTACCCCGTCCCGCACCTCTCCCACGGCGAGGGCCTGGAGCTGGCCGCCGTCGGCGTGCGCATGCTGCACCCGCGCACGATGATTCCGCTCATCGAGTCCGGCATCTCCCTGCGCATCCGCAACACCATGCACCCGGAGCACCCGGGCACGCTCATCGACGCCGTCGGCTCGAGCGACGTCCAGCGCCCCACCTGCATCGCCACCCGCGAGGACCTGGCCCTGCTCGGCATCGAGGTGCGCAAGCTCTCCGACCAGTTCCAGCTGGGCGAGCGCGTCCTCGCGGCGCTGCGCTCGGCCCGCATCACCGTGTGGATGACCGCCCAGTCCGCCAACGGCCAGTCCATCGCCGTCGTCATCCCCCGCCCCGACACCGAGCGCGCCAGGACCGCGCTGGAGAGGGAGCTCGCCCAGGAGCTCGTCCGCCGCGAGGTCGAGCCGCTCGGCATCCGGCAGCCGGTGACGCTCGTCACCCTCGTGGCCGAGGCGATGGGCCATGGCGTCAACGTGGCCGGCCGCTTCTTCAGCGCGCTGGGCGCGGTGGGCGTCGGCGTGCGCGCCAGCGCCCAGGGCGCCAGCTCCCGCTCCATCTCCTGCGTGGTCGACGCGGCGGACACCGCCATCGCCGTGCGCACCACGCACGCCGCCTTCAACCTCGCCCACCAGCAGGTCAGCCTCTTCCTCCTCGGCAAGGGCACCGTGGGCGGACAGCTCCTCACCCAGCTGCGCAGCCAGGAGGCGCTGCTGCGCGAGCGACATGGAATCGCCCTGCGCGTGGTGGGCATCGCCGACAGCCGGCGCAGCCTGTTCAACCCGGCCGGCCTGCCGTTGGAGGGACTCGAGGAGCAGCTCGCGCGCGTCGTCCGCGGTGAGTCCGGCACGCGCGCCCTGCCGCCGCTGCTCGACGAGCTGCGCCGGCTGCCCGTGCCCATCCTCGTCGACTGCACCGCCAACGGCGACGTCGCCTCGCTCTACACCGAGGCGTTCCGTCGGGGCATCCACGTGGTCGCCGCGAACAAGAAGCCGCTCGCCCTGCCGTGGAACGAGCGCGAGGCCCTGCTCGCCGAGGCCCGCCGTCACCACGTGGCCTACCATTACGAGACGACGGTGGCCTCCAGCCTCCCCGTCATCGACACGCTCGCCAACCTGGTGCGCACCGGCGACACCGTGCGCCTCATCACCGCGTCCCTCTCCGGCACGCTGGGCTTCATCTGCAACGAGCTGATGGCCGGCGTGCCGCTGTCCGCCGCCGTGCGCACGGCCAAGGAGCGCGGCTTCACCGAGCCCGACCCGCGCGAGGACCTGTCCGGCGCCGACGTCGCCCGCAAGGCGCTCATCCTCGCCCGCGAGCTGGGCCTGCCCCTGTCCCTCTCCGACGTCGCGCTGGAGCCCTTCGTCCCCGAGCCCGCCGACGCGGGCGACACCGCCGAGTCCTACCTGCGAAGCCTCCGCGCACTCGACGCGGAGTACACCCGCAAGGTGGAGCACGCCCGCCAGGGCGGCACCGTGCTGCGCTACCTGGCCCGCATCGACCCGACGCGGCTGGGCACCGACACCCCCGTCATCCGCGTGGGGCTCGCGCCCGTGGAGGCGGGACAGCCGGCCGCGGACCTGCGCGGCTCCGAGTCCTTCGTGTCCTTCACCACCACGCGGCACAACGAGTTCCCGCTCACCGTGCGCGGCGCGGGCGCGGGGGGCGCCGTGACGGCCTCCGGTGTCCTGGCCGACATCCTCCGCGTCTCCCAGACGCTCCGCGGTCGATGAAGCACCCTCGGCTCCGAAAGGAAGCATGTCCATGAAGCTCGCCACCGCCCTCGTCCACGCCGGCACCCGCCGCGACCCGGCCACCGGCGCCATCGCCGTCCCCGTCTACCACTCCGCCACCTACCAACACCCCGCGCTCGGGCAGTCCACCGGCTACGACTACTCGCGCACGAAGAACCCCACCCGCGCCGCGCTGGAGGACGCGCTCGCGCAGCTCGAGGGTGGCGCCCGCGGGCTCGCCTTCGCGTCCGGCATGGCCGCGCTGCACGCCGCGCTCAGCCTCTTCGGCCCCGAGGACCACGTGGTCCTCACCGAGGACCTCTACGGCGGCACGTTCCGCCTCGTGGACCGGCTGCTCCACCTGCCCCACACCTTCGTGGACACGACGAAGCCAGAGGCCGTGCGCGCCGCGCTGCGCCCCAACACCAAGGCCGTGGTGGTGGAGACACCCACCAACCCGCTGATGAAGTCGGCGGACCTGCCCGCGCTGGTGGCGCTCACACGCGAGGCGGGCGTGCTGCTCATCGTCGACAACACCTTCCTCACCCCGTACCTCCAGCGTCCGCTGGAGCTGGGCGCGGACCTCGTCGTGCACTCGGCCACCAAGTACCTGGCGGGACACAACGACGTCGTCGCCGGCGCGCTCGTGGTCCGCGACGCGGCGCTGGGAGAGAAGCTCGCGTACATCCAGAACGGCATCGGCGCCATCCTGGGGCCGCAGGACGCGTACCTGGTCATCCGCGGCCTCAAGACGCTCGCGCTGCGCATGGAGCGCCACCAGTCCAACGCACGCGAGGTGGCCGCGTTCCTATCCAGCCATCCCAAGGTGGAGCGCGTCCACTACGCGGGCCAGGGCGGCATGTTGTCCTTCAGCGTGAAGGACGCGGCCCTCGTCCCCCAGGTGCTCGCCGGCGTGCGCCTGTGCCTCTTCGCCGAGTCACTCGGCGGAGTCGAGACGCTCATCACCTTCCCCGCCACGCAGACCCACGCGGACATCCCCGTCGCGCGCCGGGAACAGCTTGGCATCACCGACCGACTGCTTCGCCTCTCCGTGGGTATCGAGGACTGCCATGACATCATCTCCGACCTGGCCCAGGCGCTCGACGGGCACTCCCGCTTCGAAGACGTTCGCCACGCGCCTGCTGCACACCGGCCATGAAGTGGACCCGGTGACGGGCGCCGCGGCGGTGCCCATCTACCAGGTGTCCATGTTCGACCAGCCGGGTCTGGAGACGCCCGGCGAGTTCGACTACGCGCGCTCCGGCAACCCGACACGCAAGGCGTTGGAGGGCGTGCTCGCCACGCTCGACGAGGGCGCGGGGGCGTTCGCCTTCGGCTCCGGCATGGCCGCGCTGTCCACCGTGCTGATGCTCTTCAGCGCGGGCGACCACCTGGTCGTCACCGATGACTGTTACGGCGGCACCTATCGGGTGCTCACCCGGGTGTTCAGTCGCTTCGGGCTGAAGGCCACCTTCGTGGACACGAGCGACCCGGAGGCCGTGCGCGCCGCGTTCCGTCCCGAGACGAAGGGCCTGCTGGTGGAGACGGTGAGCAACCCGTTCCTCAGGCGCACCGACGTCAAGGCCATGTCCGCGCTCGCGCGCACGTACGGCGCGCTGCTCATCGTGGACAACACGTTCCTGTCGCCCTACCTGTCGCGGCCGCTCACCGAGGGCGCGGACATCGTCGTGCACTCGGCCACCAAGTTCCTGAGCGGGCACAGCGACGTCATCGCGGGCACGGTAGCGGTGCGCACGCCGGAGCTGGCGAAGGAGGTCTACTTCCTCCAGAACGCGGTGGGCGCGGTGCTCGGCCCCCAGGACTGCTTCCTGCTCCAGCGCGGCATCAAGACGCTCCAGGTCCGCATGGAGCGGCAGGTGCGAACGGCCGCGGCGTTGGCTCGCTGGCTCGCTGGCCGGCGCGAAATCGAGCAGGTCTACTACCCTGGCATCGGCGCGGTGGTGTCCTTCCGACTGGCGAGCGACGCGATGACGGCGGCGTTCGTGGAGGCGCTCGAGCTGCCGCTGCTCGGCGTGTCGCTGGGCGCGGTGGAGAGCATCCTCACGGTGCCGGCGAGGCACTCGCATGCCTCCGTGCCCGCCGCCGAGCGCGAGCGTCGGGGAATCACCGACGCGCTCATCCGATTCTCCGTGGGCCTGGAAGACGTGGAAGACCTCCAGGCGGACCTGGCGAACGCGCTGGGCCGCGCCTTCCGTGAGGCCGCTTAGGGGGCGGTCGGATTGACAGTGCGGGACGGATTGATTACGTCTGGAGGCCGATGCTCGTCTTCGTCGCCACGTCCGGAACCTGTTGTCGCGGCATGTGTTGTCGCGTCACGACGGGTCCGTCCGTTCGAGCGTACTGAGCGTCCTTCGCGCACAGGCGTGTCCGGCCCGTCCCCAGCACCTGGAGACGGGCCGTTCTCTTTTTTCCCCACACGCCGGGGCGCTGCATCGAGGTCCCGGCCCTTCCCACCGAGAGACCGGATGCCCAACAACATCTACCCCGACGTGACGCAGCTCATCGGCCGCACGCCCATCGTCCGCCTGTCGCGCATCGGCACGCCGGAGGAGGCCACGCTCCTGGCCAAGGTCGAGTTCTTCAACCCGGGCGGCAGCGTGAAGGACCGCATCGGCCTGGCCATGCTCGAGGACGCGGAGAACCACGGCCGGCTGCGCCCGGGCATGACGATTGTCGAGCCCACCAGCGGCAACACCGGAGTGGCGCTCGCGATGGTCGCCGCGGTGAAGGGCTATCGCATCATCCTCACCATGCCGGAGAGCATGAGCGTGGAGCGCCGGCGCATCCTGGAGGCGTATGGCGCAGAGCTGGTGCTCACGCCCGCGGCCAAGGGCATGAACGGCGCCGTCGAGGCGGCCGACGAGCTGCTCAAGCAGCTGGGCGACAAGGGCTTCATGCCGCAGCAGTTCCGCAACCCGTCCAACCCGGAGATCCACCGCCGCACCACGGCGAAGGAGATTCTGGGCGATTTGGATGTGACGAAGCTGGACGCCTTCGTGGCGGGCATCGGCACGGGCGGCACCATCACCGGCGCGGGCGGCGTGTTGAAGAAGGCCAACCCGCGGCTCCAGGTCATCGCGGTGGAGCCGTTGCGCTCGCCGCTGCTCACCGAGGGCAAGGCGGGGCCGCACCGCATCCAGGGCATCGGCGCCAACTTCGTCCCGGAGGTGCTGGACCGCGCCGTGTACGACGAGGTCATCGACGTGGCGGACGTGGATGCGTACGTCGCCGCGAAGGACCTGGCGCGCAAGGAGGGACTGCTCGTCGGTATCTCCAGTGGCGCGGCGCTGCACGCGGCCCGTCAGGTGGCGCGCCGTCTGGGGCCCGGCAAGACGGTGCTCACGGTGCTGCCGGACACCGGCGAGCGTTACTGGAGCTTGTTCGCGGCCTTCGCCGAGGAGCTGGCGAAGACACCGCAGGGAGTCGCTGGATGATTGAGTTGCGCGGTATCAGCAAGGTGTACAGGCAGGGCGGGCGTGAGGTGTCGGCGCTCCAGGACGTGACGCTGCGGGTGGACCCGGGCGAGGTGTTCGGCGTGCTCGGACAGAGTGGCGCCGGCAAGTCCACGCTCATCCGCTGCGTCAACCTGCTGGAGCGCCCCACCCAGGGGCGCGTGCGGGTGAACGGCAAGGAGATGCTGTCGTTGAGTCCCGATGAGCTGCGCCAGGCGCGGCAGGGCATCGGGATGATCTTCCAGCACTTCAACCTGTTCTCCTCGCAGACGGTGGCAGAGAACGTCGCCTACCCGCTGGAGGTGGCGGGCCTGTCGCGCGAGCAGATTCGCGAGCGGGTCGCGGAGCTGCTCTCGCTGGTGGGGCTGTCGGACAAGGCGGACGTGTATCCCTCGCGGCTGTCGGGCGGGCAGAAGCAGCGGGTGGGAATCGCGCGGGCGCTGGCGCCGCGTCCACGCATCCTGCTGTCGGACGAGGCGACGTCGTCGCTGGACCCGGAGACGACGCGCTCGGTGCTGTCGCTGCTGAAGGACCTGAATCGGCAGCTGGGGCTCACCGTCCTGCTCATCACGCACCAGATGGAGGTGGTGAAGGCCATCTGCGACTCGGTGGCGGTGCTGGAGCAGGGCCGGCTGGTGGAGCAAGGCAAGGTGGTGGAGCTCCTGTCGCGGCCGGGCACGCATCTGCATGAGCTGTGCTATCCGCCGTTTGCCACGGGCGAGGGCTCGGTGCTGCGAGGCGGACAGCGGGTGTCGCTGTCCTTGTCGGGTGAGCACTCGACGCGGCCCATCCTGTCCACGCTGGCGCGGCGGTTCGACGTGGACGCGCACCTGTTGGAGGGCTCGCTGGAGCGCGTGGGGGAAGCGCGCGTGGGCCGGCTGTTGTTCGAGCTCACGGGCGCGCCGGACGCCGTGAGCCAGGCGCTGGCGTTCCTGCGTGAGCAGGGCCTGACGTCCGAGGAGGCGGCCCATGCCTGGTGAACAACTGGCGCGGGCGTTGTGGGTGGCGACACTCGAGACGCTCTACATGACGTCGGTGGCCACGGTGCTGGTGGTGGTGCTGGGGCTGCCGTTGGGTGTGCTGCTGGTGCTCACGGACCGGGGCGGACTGTGGGAGCGGCCGGCGCTGAACCGCGTGCTGGGCACGTTGGTCAACGTGGGGCGCTCGGTGCCGTTCATCATCTTGATGGTGGCCATCGTCCCGCTGACGCGGTTGCTCGTGGGGACGACCATCGGCACCACGGCGGCCATCGTCCCGCTGGTGGTCGCGGCCATTCCCTTCATGGGCCGGGTGGTGGAGCAGGGGCTGCGCGAGGTGGATGGAGGGCTGGTGGAGGCCGCCATCGCGATGGGCTCCACGCACCGGCGGGTCATCTTCCGGGTGTTGTTGCCGGAGGCCCTGCCGTCTCTCGTGCGCGGCATCGCGCTCGTGGTTATCAGCCTGCTCGGCTACAGCGCCATGGCGGGCGCCGTGGGCGGAGGTGGGCTGGGAGACCTGGCGGTGAAGTACGGCTACATGCGCTTCCGCACCGACGTCATGCTGGGCTGCCTCGCCGTGTTGCTGGCGCTGGTGCAGCTCGTCCAGTGGCTGGGTGACGGACTGGCGTCCCGCTTCGACCACACCACGCAGCGCCCCAGCCGCGCACACGAGTGAAATTTCCGCGCGGGCCTGCTGTTGGCCCGCGCCCTTCTCCCTTCCGACATGCGGACCCCCCACCCCATGAAGCCACCTTCGTCATTCCTGCTCATCCCCCTGGCCTTCGCGGCCGTCTCCGTCGCGCTGCTGGTGGGGACGGGCTGCAAGAAGTCGGAGGCCCCCGCCACCGGCGAGGCCCCTGGCATCCCCACCCTGAAGGTCGGCGTCAACCCGGTGCCACACGGGGAGATTCTCCGCGCGGCGGTGCCCGTGGCCCTGCGCGACGGCGTGCGCGTGGAGGTGGTGGAGTTCACCGACTACGTGCAACCCAACATCGCGCTGGCGGACCAGCAGCTCGACGCGAACTACTTCCAGCACGTGCCCTACCTGGAGCGCTTCGCCGAGGACCGGAAGCTGTCCTTGCGCAGCGCGGGCTCGGTGCACCTGGAGCCGCTGGCGCTGTACTCGACGAAGTTCCGTCAGCTGGCGGAGCTGCCCGAGGGTGCGCAGGTGACGATTCCCGCCGACCCGAGCAACGCGTCCCGCGCGCTGCACCTGCTGGCGGACCAGGGGCTGTTGCGGCTGCGCGAGGGGGTGGGCGCCGGCGCCACGTTGCAGGACGTGGTGGGCAATCCTCGCAAGCTGGAGCTGCGGGAGATCGACGCGGAGCAGCAGCCGCGCACGCTGCAGGACGTGGCCGCCGCCGTCATCAACGGCAACTATTTCCTGGAGGCGCAGAAGCACCTGAACCTGGACGCGAGGGTGCTGGCCCGTGAGTCGGCCACGCGCAACCCGTACGCCAACGTGCTCGTCGTGCGGAAGGGCGACGAGGGCCGCCCCGAGGTCCGCACGCTGCTCAAGGCCTTGCAGTCCCAGGAGGTGCGGCGGTTCATCGAGGCGAACTACGGCGGCGCGGTGGTGCCGGCGTTTTGATGGGACCTGTCGGCTACTCCGTGCGCTTGAAGTCGTCGGAGCGCACGCCGTAGCGCTTGAGCAGTCGGTGGAGGCTCTCACGTTCCATGCCCGCGCGCTCCGCGGCGTGAGTGACGTTGCCTCCGAACTCCTGCATCAGCGCGGTGAGGTACTCGCGCGAGACGGTGTCGCGCGCGCCATCCACGGCCTCACGATAGGGCAGCTTCGCGAGGGACTCGGTCGTGGCGCGGACACCTGGGGCGGTGCTGGCGGCTCGGGGTGTTGTCAGCACTTCTGGCGGCAGCTCTTCGGGCGTGATTCGTGTGCCCTGCGCCACGGCCACCGCGCGCGCC
Source organism: Myxococcus fulvus (assembly GCF_900111765.1). The sequence goes on along the minus strand of NZ_FOIB01000001.1, from coordinate 1,107,989 downwards.
ACGGCATTCTCGAGCTGACGCACGTTCCCGGGCCACTCGTAGGTGGAGAGCGCGCGCAGCGCCTCGGGCGTGAAGCTGTCCACCTCGGGGCGCCCGGCGCGGGCGAGGAAGTGCATCGCGAGCAGCGGGATGTCCTCGCGTCGCTCTCGCAGCGAGGGCAGGCGCACCGTCACCACGTTGAGGCGGTAGTAGAGGTCCTCGCGAAAGCGGCCCGCGGCCACCTCGGCGGACAGGTCGCGATGCGTGGCGGCGACGACGCGGACGTCCACCTTCACCGGCACGGTGGTGCCCACGCGGCGGACCTCCCGCTCCTGGAGCGCGCGGTTGAGCTTCACCTGCACCGACAGCGGCAGGTCTCCAATCTCGTCGAGGAAGAGCGTGCCCCCGTGGGCCTCCTCGAAGAGGCCGGGCTTGGCCACCGTGGCGCCCGTGAAGGCGCCCTTGGCGTGGCCGAAGAGTTCGCTCTCCACGAGCTCCGCGGGCAGCGCGCCGCAATTCACCGCGACGAAGGGCTTCGAGGTGCGGGGACTCTCGCGATGCACGGCGCGCGCGGCGAGTTCCTTGCCCGTGCCTGTCTCCCCCGTGAGCAACACCGTGAGGTCCCGAGCGGCCACCTGGGACAAGAGGCCGTGCAGCGCGCGCATCGCGGGGCTCTCACCGAGCATGCCGTGGAGGCCTGGGGCCACCGCGAGACGCGCCTTCAGGGACGAGACCTCTCGACCCTGGCGACGCTTCTCCAGCGCGCGGGCCACCACGAGCGCGACCTCGTCCGGGTCGAAGGGCTTGGAGAGGTAGTCGTAGGCGCCCTCCTTGATGGCCTCCACGGCCTTCGGGATGCTCGCGAAGGCGGTGACGAGGAGGACCTCTGTCTCGGGAGCGCGGCGCTTCACCTCGCGCAGCACGGCGAAGCCATCCGCGCCCGGCATCTGGATGTCGGTGACCACCACATCGAAGTCACACGAGGCGAGGCAGGCGATGGCCTGCTCTCCATCCGCGGCCTCCGTCACGGCGTAGGCGTCTCCGAGCATGCGTGAGAACAGCTTGCGCATGTTCTCCTTGTCATCGACGACGAGGACGGTGGGCTTGTTGGAGGAGCTCATGACATGGCCTCCCGCTCCGTGGACACGGGGGGCAGGCGGAGTGTGAAACGCGCGCCGCCGAGAGGGCCGGTGTCGGCCTCGATGCGGCCACCGTGGGCCTCGGCGATGGCCTGGCTCACGGCGAGGCCCAGTCCGGTGCCCGTGGACTTGGTGGTGAAGAAAGGTTCGAAGAGGCGGCGTCGGTCCTCGGGCTTCACTCCCGGGCCGGAGTCGGAGACGGCCACGGTGGCGCCGCCGTCCTGGGAGGACGCGATGTGGACCTCGACGGTGCCTCCGTTTCCAGCAGCCTCGGCGGCGTTCTTCACGAGGTTGAGGAGCACCTGACGCAGGCGCGAGGGCTGGGCCCAGACATTCGCCGCGCCCGCCACGCGCACCTGGACGTGGCCGAGTCGCTCGGCCTCACGGAGGCGGGCCACCACGTCCTCGCACGTCTCCCGCAGGGGGAGTTGTTCCACGGGGCCCTGGCCCGGCCGGGACAGGTCGAGGAGTCCCTCGACAATCTGCTGACAGCGCACCGCCTCCTCCTCCACCACTCTCAGGTCCTCCGCGAGGGCGCCCTCCGCCTTGCGTTGGAGGATGCGCACATAGCCGAGGATGACGCCGAGCGGGTTGTTGATTTCGTGGGCGACGCCCGCGGCGAGCCGGCCCACGCTGGCGAGCTTCTCGTGTTGGACGAGCTGGGCCTGATGGGTGCGGAGGGCTTCGGTCATGCGATTGAACTGCGCGGCGAGTCGGCCGAGCTCTCCGGGGTCGTCCTCGGGGATGCGGGTGTCGAGGTTGCCTTCGGCGAGCCGAGCGGCGCCCTCGGAGAGACGTGCGACGGGGCGGGCGACGGAGTTGCCGATGTAGATGCCCACGCCGACGGCGAACAAAGTGGCGCCGCCGAGCAGGAGCAGGGCCCAGCGGAAGCTGGTGTGCTCGACGGCGGCGACGTGCTCCTCGAACGAGCCGATGGAGGTGTCGAAGCGGCGAGCGAGGGCCTCGGCGCGGGCCTGGATGAGCGAGACGCGCTCGAGCGCGCGGCCGTGGGCGGAGGTGACGGTGGCGTGGTCCTTGGCGAGGACGGCGGGGAGGAGGGTCTCCCGGTAGAGGCGGTCCAGCGCGTCACCGTTCTCCTGGATGTCCGCCACCCAGGCGCGCTCCTCGGCGTCTTGAGCCTGCTCGCGGAGCCGGCGGGTGAGTTCCTCGACGCGAGCGCGCGACTCCTCGTGGAAGTGAACGTGGCTGGCGTTGCCGAGGATGATGGTGTGGGCCAGGTGGGCGTACTGGTCGCGGACGGCGGTGGCGAGCTCGAGGGCCTCACGGACACGGACTCCGGCTTCGCGCAGCTCGTGGGAGCCATCGTGGATGTCCGCCAGCCGGGCGAGCGCGAAGCCCGAGGCCGCGGTGAACAGCGCCACCAACGCACCGAAGGCGAGCAGCAGCTTGCGAGTCGTGGAGCCGGAGGTCGGAAGCATCGCGCTCTATATAAGGGAGAGCGGGGCGGAATGGTGCTCAGCCGGTGCCCCCTGTACGTGGGTGGTAGGGTTCGCGGGCATGCGAGCGCTTCACATCATCGTGCTGTGTTGGGCCGGGCTCCTTGGGTGGGGCTGTTCGACGACGGGCCACGTCTCCCACCCACTCGAGTCGGAAGAGACTGCCGTCGAGTGCCCTGCACATGAGGACGACCGGTGCGTCACCCTGACCTGCATGAGTGGCGATTGCGGCTTCTATCGCTGCGAGGACTTCACGGGCGAGGTGGAACCGGCGCGGTTTCCTCCCGCTCGGCCTCCGGTGGCGTCCAGCGCGCCAGGGCCAGGCCCCAGGAGGAATTGGGGCAGCGGCCAGAAGCTCCCGCCCGGGGCCGTCATGGTCTTCCCCAACTGGAATGGGGCTCCCGAGAAGCTCATTCCGCCATCCCATCAGCTTCCCGCGGGACGGTTCGAGCGACATCACATCTTCCCCCAGGCCAAGGACCTGGCCGAGTGGTTCAAGGGGCGGGGCATCAACATCCACGACTACACCCTGCCAATCCCCCGGGACGTGCACCAGCGCATCCATAGGGGAGGTGACCGCGGGGGTGAATGGAACAATGCGTGGCGCGAGTTCCAGGAGCGCCACCCCAGACCGAGCAAGCAGCAGATCTTCAAGCACGCGGGAGAGCTCATCTACCGTTTTCAGCTCCTCGGCGGCCCCATTCGCCCCTACCATTCCCTCTCCGACCAAGGACATCCCGAGGATGACGCGGTTCTTTGAGCTGAGGGAGAATCGGGCGGCGACCGCCCGACACAAAGGCGACTTCAATGCCGCCCACACCTGGTTCCTTCCCACCATCGAGTGCATCGAGTGCGGAGAGACATGGGGAGAATCAGGTCACCACTACCCGAGTGTCGACCTCACCTCGCTGCGGGAGCGAACCCGGTTCGTCAGCCCAGCCCCGGTCTCCGTTGCGACGTTCAACGAGCTTCGCGAGCTGGTACGCCCCCTGGCTCCGCCTCACGCGGAGCTGCCACCTGGAACACACCTGGGGCCTCTTTCGGGCACAGCTCGTGGAGACCTGGGTCCCGTCACCTGGCAGGGAAACTTCCTGCTCCTGTTGCGCCACGACACGTTGGAGCAACTTCAATCGAGTGGCGTGCGCGGACTGTCCGCACATCGCACCGAGCTCCGCTGGAGGCAGGGGGCTCCGCCCGAGTATCTTGAACTGCAAATCGAGCCCAAGGGCCGACTGCACGTGGACTGCGCTCCTCGCAACTTTGCGTCGCCGTGCCCGAGCTGTGGGTGGCTCCCACTCTCCCGGCCGGACTCACCGGTGCTGGATGAAGAATCCATTCCAACGGATGTAGACCTGTTCCGAGTCGGAAACTTCGCGACGATGCTCATCGGGACCGAGCGCTTCGCCCAGGCCGTGCGGGAACTGGGACTCGACGGCATCTTGCTCCGGGAAGTTCCGGCGCGCTGACTCAACGTCTTCGCTCGTAAGCATGTGATGCCCACCACCGAAAGGTTGTAGCGCCCTGCCGGAGCAAGGCGCTCCAGCAGGGCGCTACAAGCCAATCGCCGTTTCTTAGCAAACAGCTCCTAGTTTCAATCCACGCTCGAAATCATCGTTGGCCGACAAGAACGAGCGACAGCCACCTGAATGCGCCATACCCCTCAGCCCCGCCACCCCGCATTTCTAGTTCGAGAATCCAGAGGTACTCCCACCAGAAACAAGCAACGGCTGAGTGCGCCCCCACTGAAACGACAAGACCATCCTCATGAAGTGGGTACGGATGGAGAGGGTGCAATGAAGATTCGAAGTTTCAGCAACGACTTGAACCATGACACGCGCTTTCAATTCTAGGAGCTGTTCTGCTCGACAAGAATGAAAGCAAGCACCTCCAGTCGCTAGTCACCCACCGGTTCGAGACCGATATCCAAAACCGGGCCATCCAGGGGCGGCATCGAGCGCTCGAGCCATGTCCACGCCCACACATTCTCGCAAACTCGCCACAAGGAAAGCCTCTTTCGATAATTAGCATTCACCCATTGCTCGCATTCCCTTCGTCGCGGGGGCACAGCGATGACGTGGCCGACCATCCGGGTCTGTGCGCTGTCCTGCGCCCTGCTGGGCTGTCCCGAGGTGCATCGGCGTGATGGGCTCGTCGACCGGGCCGCACACAGGGACTCGCTGGAGAACATCCCCACGCAGTGCACCAGCAAGGAACGTGAACTGTACTGCAGCGGCAAGACACCGGACGACCCCGAGTGCATCCAGCACTGTGGTGAGCCCGAATGAACTGGCGCTCTTCCGCGAGCCTCATCGCCGCGCTGCTGCTACCCCTGCCGCTCGTTCTACTCTTCGCGAGCGCGCTGCGCAGTGAGCGCACGGAATCGATTCACGGCCGACAGGTCAGTCCGATCCTCTCCGAGGAGATTCGCGGTCAACTCAGGACCTACCATCGCAACTGCCGGGACAGTTCCAACTGTGAGCCTCCCCTGGGCTGCCTCATGGATGCACGCGCGCATGCCCAGTACTGCGCCGACAGCCAGTGTCTCGCGGATTCGCAATGTCCCGATGGACAAACCTGCCATGTTCTCGCAACAGAGGGCGTAGGCCCCTTCGTCCGGCACTGTCTCCCCATCGGCCTCCGCGGCGAAGGCGAGCCCTGCGTCAAGGTCCCGGCGACTCTCGAAGAAGCCTGCGCCCGTGGCCTGACGTGCGGCGGCCGGACTGGCTTCTGCGGACGTTCCTGCGCGCTCACATCTCCAAACGACTGCGGCCCTGGCTTCTTCTGCGCGGACACGCTCCCTGTCCCCATCTGTCTCCCCTCATGCGAGCAGCGCGTCTGCCCCGAAGGCCAACACTGCATCCAGCACGAAGAGGGAGCATCCACCTGTGCTCGCGTCCTGGGCCCCCAGTGCCAGGCCACCCCATGCCCTCACGGACAGGCATGTCGAGTCATCCAAGCCCCACAGCAGCCCGAGCGCATCTGGTCCGAGTGCGAACAGCGCTGTGGCGACCGCTTCCCACCCTGCCCCGACACCCAGGTCTGCGACGGCTGGTCCTGCAAACAGCCCTGCGACCCCAAGGGCCCCAACACCTGCGACGAGGGCTACCGCTGCTTCCAGCGCCGCCCCTCCAGCCCCTGGGTCTGTCACCCCGACTGGTGACCCGAGTCATCAGGTGATGCCCGTCGTCATCGCACCGGGCTCGCACACCACCGCGCACGAGCATCCCAAGCCTCTGATTTCCCACGGGGCGTAACGCGCACCCCACAGGTCCAGCTCCTGGCACAGCTCCTGCTCAATGCCTCCACAGGTCGCGCAGCACGCCCCCACTCTCCGGTCTCCCGAGGCTGACATGTCCATCGCCATCCAGAACCGCTCGCCCCTCTCGCGCACGTCCTGCCTCGAGCCCACCTCCTCTCTCCCCCAGCCCACTCCGACGCCGCGCACCGGCAACGACCTCCAGCGCAAGCTCCAGACCGACTCCTTCGAGCAGGGCGACCTCACCAGGCTCCAGGCCCAACTGTCCCAGCTCCTCGGCGGACTCACGCAACAGCTCCAGTCCATCGGTGTCCATGCGCCCCCGTCCCTTGGCGGCGAAGCACCTTCCGCCCCCGCGAGCATCTCCGCCCAGAAGTCCCCCACACCGAGTCTCGCCGCCACGCCCGCCGAGGCCCCGCGCACGAACCACGTCAGCGACGCGGGCCCGGGCTTCGGTGCGCCCTCCGCCGGCTCCACCGTGCCCGCCCCCGTCGACCAGCCGTGGCTCGCCAAGAACAACGTCGGCTCGCCCTACAACAGCAACATCCAGCTCATCGACCCGGGCCAGAAGGACCAGTTCAAGTACACCAACACCTTCACCAACAGCACGAACCAGCCCCAGACCATCACCCTGTGGAACAAGACCGGCGAGCACGGCGGCCCCAACGACGGACAGCACTTCGACAAGAGCACGCCCAAGACCTTCACCCTGCAGCCCGGCCAATCCCAGCTCGTCGCCTTCGACACCAACACCAGCGTCGCCTGGTGCGTCTCCAAGGACGGCACCGCCAACCCCAGCGCCAACTACGGACAGACCTGGGGCGAGGCCTCCTTCGGCCACGCCGCCACCGGCTGGAGCGGCTACGACACCAGCCAAATCAGCCCCGCCGGCCACCAGGGCAACATGTCCATCTCCAACCAGGCCACCGGCGCCAAGGTGACGGAGGCCAACGCCTGGCAGACGCCCTCCGACAGCCCCGTGGGCCGCGACGTCGGCGTCCCCGCCGGCCCCCTCCACCTGTCCACCGTCTTCAGCTGAGCCGCGCCCTCGTCACGCGGGCAGCTTCGACAGGAACGACAGCAGCGCCGCGTTCACCTCCGCGGGCCGCTCCTGCGGCGCCCAGTGTCCCGCATCCGGGATGACCCGAACCTCCGTCAACCCCGGCACCAGCGCCTTCATCGGCTCGAGCGGCGCCAAGAGGCGCCCCGGATCCTTCTCCCCGGTGATGAACAACGCGGGCTGCTCGATTCGCGCCGTCGCGAGCTCGGGCAGCTCCTCCCAGTCCCGGTCCATGTTCCGATAGCGATTCAAGCCCCCTCGGAAACCACTCCGCTCGAACTCCCCCGCGAAGTACGCGACGTCCTCCTCCGAGAGCCACGCCGGCAACGACACGGGCGGCGGCGTGAGGAAACCATCTCCAGGCTTCTTCGCGCGCACCGCCCCCGCGCCCAGATCGAAGCCCGGCTCCCCCGCGAGAATCGTGCGCATCGTCCGGGGCACGTCCGCCTCCAGCTCCGCCTCCGCGACGCCCGGCTCCTGGAAGTACAGGATGTAGAACCACTTCCCCGCGAACGCCCCCTGGAACAGCTGCGTCGGAGGCATCGGCGTGCGCCCCAGGTGCGGCACGCTCATCCCCACCACCGCGCGGAAGCGCTCCGGGTGCAGCGCCGCGCACGTCCACGCCATCGCGGAGCCCCAGTCGTTGCCCACCACCACCGCGCGCTCCTCGCCCAGCGCATCGAGCAGCCCCACCGCGTCGGCGACCAGCTGCTTCATGCTGTACGCCTCGAGTGCCGCGGGCTTGTCGCTGCGCCCATAGCCTCGGATGTCGGGAGCCACCGCGTGATACCCCGCCGCCGCGAGCGCGATGAGCTGGTGCCGCCACGAGTACCAGGACTCCGGCCACCCATGCAGCAGCAACACCAGCGGCCCCGTCCCCGCCTCCGCGACGTGAAGGTGGATGCCGTTCGTCTCCAGCGTGCGATGCGTGATGTCGCTCATGTCGACTCCTCCTTCGGTTCACTTCCGCCTCGGCGCCGAGGCCCTGGATGACTCGCGCGGGACACGGCGGTCCTGCCCCGCCCACTCTTGCCGAGCAACACCCCCATGTCATTCCCCTTGCGCCCCCACCGGCCCGCGAGCATGAGAGTCAACAGGGGCGCCGCCTGCTCCGGCTCCCGAGGAGTTCCTTCCGAATGACGACGCGCTTCAAGAACCTGGATGGCAGCGGCCCCCAGCCGTTCGGCACCGTCTTCAAGTGGGCAGTCGCCGACAAGCTCGCCGGCCGTCGCCGCAAGTCGCCCGACCACGCCCCCGTGCCTCGCGTGGAGCCGGACCTCACCCTGCTCCACACGCCCCCGGCTCCCGGTGAGGGCGCGCGGCTGACCTGGCTGGGCCACGCCAGCTGGCTCGTCCAGTTGGACGGCCTGTCGCTCCTCATCGACCCCGTGCTGCGCGACGCCATCAACGTGGTCATCCGCCGCAACGTCCCGCCCGGCGTCCCCATCGACAAGCTGCCGCCCATCGCCGCGAGCCTCGTCTCCCACAACCACTACGACCACCTGGACCTGCCCACCCTCGTCGACGTGGGCGCGCCCATCGTCACCGGCCTGGGCCATGCGCCCGTCTTCAAGGGGACACGCCTGGGCGTCACCGAGCTGAACTGGTGGCAGTCCACCCAGGTGGGCCCCGTCACCGTGCACTTCGTCCCGTCCCAGCACTGGAGCCGCCGCGGCCTCAACGACGCCAACCAGATGCTCTGGGGCGGCTTCGTCGTGGAGGGCTCCACGGCCCGCGTCTACCACTCGGGCGACACCGCCTGGTTCAAGGGCTTCGCGGACATCGGGAAGCGCTTCCCGGGCCTCGACGCCGCGCTCTTGCCCATCGGCGCATACGACCCGGAGTGGTTCATGAGCCGCCAGCACATGAACCCCGAGGACGCGGCGCGCGCCTACGAAGCGCTGGGCGCCAGGCGCTTCCTCGCGATGCACTGGGGCACCTTCAAGCTCACCGATGAGCCGCTCGACGAGCCGCCCCGCCGCCTGGACACCGAGTGGAACCGCCGGGGCTGGCCGCGCGAGGACCTGCACGTGTTGCCGGTGGGAGGAACGCTCACCGTGCGCGCTGGTTGAATCACACCGGAGCCTGTGCTGTGGAAAGCCCATGCTCCTCGCCACCGCCCTGTCCCTGGCGCTCACCCAGGCGCCGCCACCCCTCACCACCGTGTCCGAGCAGAGCGGTTGGGTCCGCACCGGCCGCTACCCCGAGGTGGAGGCGCTCTGCCGCGCCTTCCCCAAGGCCTACCCCGGCAAGGTGCGCTGCGACACCTTCGGCACCACGCCCGAGGGCAGGCCCATGCTCGCGCTCGTCGCCAGCGCCGACGGCACCCTCACCCCCGCCGCGAACAAGAAGAAGAACCGCCCCGTCGTCTTCTTCCAGGGCGGCATCCACGCGGGCGAAATCGACGGCAAGGACGCGGGCTTCGCGCTCCTGCGCGACCTCCTGTCCGGCAAGACGCTGCCCGGCGTGCTCAAGGGCGTCACCGCCGTCTTCGTCCCCGTCTTCAACGTGGACGGCCACGAGCGCTTCGCCCCCAACCACCGCCCCAACCAGGTGGGCCCCGAGGAGATGGGCTGGCGCGCCACCGCGTCCAACCTCAACCTCAACCGCGACTACGTCAAGGCCGAGGCCCCGGAGATGGTGGCCCTGCTGCGCTACCTCCACACGTGGGACGCGCTCGTGTACGCGGACCTGCACGTCACCGACGGCGCCAAGTTCCAGCCCGACGTCTCCGTCGGCATCGAGCCGCAGCAGTCGGGCCCCCAGGCCCTGCGCACCCTCGGCGTGAAGCTGCGCGAGGAGCTCTTCCAGGAGCTGGAGAAGGAGGGCCACCAGCCGCTCGAGTTCTACCCGTCCTTCCTCGAGGACGATGACCCGGCCTCCGGCTTCGCCTACGGCGTCCCCACGCCGCGCTTCAGCCACGCCTACGCCGCCGCGCACCACCGCTTCGGCGTGCTGGTGGAGACGCACTCGTGGAAGCCCTACGCCGTGCGCGTGAAGGCCACGCGGAACGTCGTCGCGGGGCTGTTGCGCCTGGTCTCCCGGGACGGCGCCGCGCTGCTCGCGGCCGTGAAGGCCGCCGACGCCGAGGCCCAGGCCGGCAAGGTGCGCGACGTGGTGCTCGCGTGGAAGAGCACGAAGAAGAGCCGCGTCCTCCCGTTCAAGGGCTACGCCTACGAGCGCGCGCCGTCCGAGGTCTCCGGCCAGACGTGGATTCGCTACGACGACACGAAGCCGCAGGTGTGGAACGTGCCCTACTTCGACACCGTGGAGCCCGCGCTCACCGTGGCCGTGCCCGCGGGCGGCTACGTGGTGCCCCCGGCCCACGCGGCCTGGGTCGCCGAGAAGCTCACCACCCACGGCCTCACCTTCCAGCGCCTCACGCGCCCCACGCCCGCCACCGACGTGGAGGTCTTCCGCGCCACCGAGCTGAAGTGGGGCGCGCAGTCCAACGAGGGACGCCAGACGCTGTCGGTCAAGGGCGCGTGGGAGAAGCAGTCGCGCGAGCTGCCCACAGGCTCGCTGTACGTGCCCAGCGCCCAGCCCGGCGTGGAGCTGGTGGCGCACCTGTTCGAGCCCTCGGGCTCCGACTCGCTGCTCGCGTGGGGCTTCTTCAACCCCCACTTCGAACAGAAGGAGTACATCGAGGACTACGTGCTGGAGCCCTTCGCCCGCGAGCTGTTGGCCAAGGACGCAGCCGTGAAGGCCGAGTGGGACGCGAAGCTCAAGGACCCGGCCTTCGCCAAGGACCCGCGCGCCCGCCTGCGCTTCTTCTACGAGCGCCACCCCGCCCGCGACACGCACCTGCGCGTCTACCCGGTGGTGCGCACCGCCGCCGCGCCCGCGGCCTCGCGCTGAAACACGACGGCCCCGGCGGCACGTGAGCGCCACCGGGGCCGAGGGCCTTCCTTCAGCCCCGCTCCCGAGTCACCCCGGGAGCGGGCCACCTCCCACGCCGGCCCCCGCCTCACGACGAGGGGCCGACGCGCGGAGGGGATGCATCAGCCGATGACGCCCTCGCAGGCGCAGAGGCTCGGGTTGCACACCGTGTTCGACGGGCAGCCGCCGCAGTCCGCCTTGCACGCGCACGAGCAGGACGCCGCGTCCGGCTGCGCGGTGGGGCCGCAGTTCAGCGTCGTCGTGTCACACGCGCAGGCGCACACGTTCGGGTCGAACTTGTAGCCCGCAGCGCACGTGGCCGTCTGGACGCACGAGCAGCTGCACGTCGCCGTGTTGCACGACTCGTAGGTGCCGCACGTGCCACCGCAGTCCGGCGCGCACGTGAAGGAGCACACCGCCGGGTCCGTGTTGCAGACCTGGCCCGAGGCGCCGCCACCGCCGCAGTCCGACGGGCACTCGCACTTGTCCGTGGTGCGGTTGCACGACAGCTTGCCGTCGCAGTAGTCGGCCTCGGTCGCGTCGTAGTACGGGTCATTGCGGCACGGGGGCGGCACGCCGTTGGGGTTCGTCGTGCGGTCGCTCCAGTAGCGGTAGGACACCGCGGCCTGGGTGTTGTCCGCCTGCGGGCGGCAGCCACCGAAGAACGACAGCGTGCGGTTGATGCCGTCCACGTCGAAGCCGTGGGTGCGGCTGCGCGGCAGGTCCGCCGGCGTGGGGCACGTGGTGGGGTTGGCCACCGCGCCCACGGACACCTTCACCGAGGCGCCGATGGGCGGCTGCTGCGTGCGGTGACCCACCGACGCGATGACGCTGTCCACGATGCCATTGATGGTCGTGGTGATGGAGCCCGCGTTGCGGATGGAGCCCACCACGCCGCCCGTCGCCTGGATGATGTCCAGGTGCTTCGGGACGCGGGGGTCCTCCTGCGGGTGACACCAGGTGGCCGTGTCACCGGTGGCCAGCTCCGGCGGGCAGATGATGCCGTGGACCTGGATGGTCTGATTCAGCGGGTTCTTCGTGGCGGGCGTGGTGCCCGTGCCCTTGAAGTACTGCTCGAACGTCGCGATGGAGTCCGTGGAGTAGTCGTGCGTGTCCGTCAGGATGACGACCACCACCTTGGCGCCCGCGCGGATGCGAGCGGGCTCCGAGCTGGTGGACGACGGCGCCATGGGCCCGTTGATGGCGGCGCGCGCCGCGTCCATCGCCTTCTCGTCACCGTTGCCGTTGATGCGCACCCAGCAGTCCGTGTTGCCCGTACAGGTCGTGGGCTCGGTGATGCCGCTGCACGCGCCACCGGAGCACGTGCTGTTCTCCGTCAGCCACGCGCGGAACTGGTTGACGTTGGTGGTGAAGCCGCGCACCACGTTGCGGTTGGTGTGGTTGGTGTTCGTGGAGGTGTAGCTGGTGGTCACCATCGCCAGACGCCAGTCCAGCGTGGAGTTGCCCAGCTTGTTCGCCACGGCCGTGGCCGCGTTCGCCAGCGACTGCTGGCTGCTGGCCATGGAGCCGGAGTCGTCCACCACGAAGATGAAGTCCACCACCGCCGCGCGCGTGGTAAACAGCTCGCACTGCACCGCGTCCGCGTCACCGAACTGCGCCAGCGACGAGCCGCCCGCCGTGTCCGTCAGCGTGAACAGGCTGCCGGTCTCGTTGTAGCGGGACGTAGGGGTGAGGGCGAGCACCACCAGCACGCTGTCGTTGGAGCGGTGGACGTACTGGCCCTGCAGGGTGAACGGACCGGTGATGCCCGCCGTGCCCGCAAGCGAGCCCGTGCTGTTGGGCACCATCGAGCGCACCAGCGTGTTGGTGAGGGCCTTGAGGTCCTGGGTGCCCGCCAGGGTGTAGCGCGCCGACAGCGCGGCGTAGCCGTCCCAGGTGGTGAACGTCTGGGTGACCTCGCGCGCCGCGGTGTTGAACGAGGCGCCCCGGATGGCGGCCTCGTCGCCCGTGGGCGTGGTGGAGCCGCCCGCCTGGCCGCGCCGGTACGCAATCACCGTCACCTGCCGGGTGTCGTCCCAGCCGATGACGCCCACCGTGGAGCCCGCCACCGTGATGTTGGTGAGGTTGGCGTCCTTGAAGGTGGCCGGCAGCGCGAGCCGGATGTCCGCGCCGTTCTCCTCCTTGAAGGTCACCGGGCGCAGGTTCGACGCGCGGCACGCCTGGCCCGCGGGGGTGTTGGGCGCGCCGTCCGCCGGGTTGTTCGGGTCCAACTCGCCCGTGTCCACCTGGCCGTTCTGGTTCGCGTCCTCGGCGCCGTCGGCGATGCCGTCACCGTCCGAGTCGGGGTTGTTCGGGTTCGTCGTGCTGGAGGGCTGCGCGTCGCCGGAGTAGCCGCAGTTCTTGCGGGGCGCGTTGGCCGTCGTCACGCCGCGCTCCAGGCCGTCGCGCAGGCCGTCGCCGTCCGTGTCCGGGTTGGTGGGGTCGGTCTCGTTGCCGTCCACCTTGCCGTTGCCGTTGGCGTCCTCGCCGAGGAAGCCGTCGCGGCCCGGGCCGTCCTGCAGACCGTCGCAGTCCGTGTCCGTCAGGCGCGGGTCGGTCTCGTTCGCGTCCACCTTGCCGTTCTTGTTCTCGTCCTCGACGCCGTCGGGCAGGCCGTCACCGTCCGTGTCCGCCTTGTTCGGGTCCGTGCCGGTGGCCGTCTCCACCGAGTCCGGGATGCCGTCGAAGTCCGCGTCGGGGATGGAGGCGGCGCAGTCGGCCACCTTCGGGTCCGTCTCGCCGGGGTCGCGCACGCCGTTGCGGTTGCGGTCCTCGTCGCCGTCGGCGCACGAGTCGCCGTCCGTGTCGGGCTTGAGCGGGTCGGTGCCCATCTGCACCTCCAACCCGTCCTGCAGGCCGTCGCCGTCGGTGTCGCGCTTGCGCGGGTCCGTCTCGCCGGGGCTCACCGTGCCGCTCTTGTTCGCGTCCTCCACGCCGTCGGGGATGCCGTCGCCGTCCGAGTCGATGGCGTTGGGGTCCGTCTCACCCGGGTCGCGGCGACCATTGCGGTTGGTGTCCTCCAGGCCATCGGGGATGCCGTCACCGTCCGTGTCCGCCTTCACGGGTGAGGTGCGCGAGTCCGGGTCCAGGTCCGCGCGGAAGGAGCAGGTCGGATCAACGCTGCTGGTACGGCCGACCTCGACGCCGTCACGGATTCCGTCGCCGTCGGTGTCGCGCAGGCCCGGGTCCGTCTTCAACCCACCGGTATAGAGGTTGGCGAACTCCTCCGCGTCCGTCAGGCCGTCGCAGTCGGAGTCCTTGGTCGGGTTCTTCGTGTCGTTCACATCCGTGGGCACACGACCCGGGTCCGGGTCCGGGTCGGGCTCGACGCCCGCGTCCTCCGGCGGAGGAGGGCCAGCATCCGTGCCACTGTCCGGGTTGTTCGTCCCGCCATCGCCTGTGTCAGGGGGATTGGGGTCGGGGTCAGATCCGCCGCAGCCGGCCAGCAACGAAGCTGACACGAGCACGCAGGCGATGAGCCGGGTGAGGGGCTTGCGCATCATTCGACTCCAGGGCCCTGACTCCGGGGGGGGTAATGGATGAGCCAGGGGAATCCGAAGTCTATGAAGAGTCGGGCCCTCGGGTCAGCGTCTATTCCCCTGCGTACGAGTTTACCGTCGCTCTTCGTATGCTCTCTGTTCACCGTCACGGACGGATTGCCGCGTGACTGTTTGCGAACAGTGTTCGCGCCCTGGGAGGCGTCGGTTATCGTCTCTTTCGTGCCTGTCTTCGGTCTCGCGGCGTTGTGGAATGGAAAGGCCTCGCCCGAGCTCGCGGCGGCGGTGGTGGAGGGCTTGGGCAAGTTGTTGCCTACCGCGCAATCGATGCAGCTCGTGGTGGCGATGCAGGCCGAGCAGGCCGGCGTGGAGCTCAAGGTGGAGGCGCCGGGCTATCCGCGCGCGTCCGTCGAGCAGCTCGCGGACGAGGTGAAGAAGAGCGGCGGGACGTTCGTGGAGTTGTGGCGTCTGCCCAAGGCGGAGCGGGATGCGTTCCGCAACACCACCTTCGCGAAGGGGCGCACGTTCGGAGGCGAGGAGCGTGCCCTCGCGGCGCGCACGCTGGCGCAGCATGTAAGCGCGCTGGCGACGCGGCCGGAGCCCACCGCCGAGCCCGCGGCGCCCGCCGGGCCCGCGCCCGTCGCGACGTCGGAGGAGGACCCGCGCAAGGTGCCCGCGGCGCCGCCGGGGAGTCCGCAGCGACGGGGGCGGCGCTTCGCGGTGCGGCTGGAGCTGGCGTTCCGCACGGAGCTGGACTTCGTACGCGAACATGCGCTGAACATCTCCAACGGCGGGTTGTTCGTGCGCACCGCGCACCGGCCGCCTCCCGACAGCGTCGTCACGGTGGACGTGACGTTGCCCAACGGCGAGCACCTGCAGGGCGAGGCGGTGGTGGTGCACGTGGTGGATGACCCGTACAACGGCGGCGTGGGGCTCGCGTTCCTGAGTGACGACGCCACCTTCTCGCGGACGCTCGACGGCTATCTGGCGAGCCTGGTGGGCGGAGCGGGATAGGTCATGGACGTGGGGGGAGAAGAGCACTGGCCTCGCGACTGTGGTCGCTTCGAGCTGCTGTCGCGCCTGGGACGCGGCGGGATGGCGGAGGTGTTCCTGGCGCGGGTGAAGGAGGGGCCGCGCGCGGGGGAGCGGGTGGCCCTCAAGCGCGTGCGTCCCGAGCGCGCGCATGACGACGAGGCGCACGAGCAGTTGCTCCACGAGGCGGAGCTGGCCCGGTGCCTGCGGCATCCGCACATCGTCGGCTTCGTCGAGTACGGGGAGCTTCGCGACGGCGGCTATCTGGCGCTGGAGCTGGTGGAGGGGCCGGACTTGGGGCGGGTGCTGGCGCAGTGCCGCAAGCGGCGCATCGAGCTGCCCATCGACATCTCGGTGCTCATCGTCCGGCAGGTGTTGGAGGCGCTGGCGCACGCGCACCAGGCGACGAGCACCACGGGGCGTCCGCTGGGCGTGGTGCACTGTGACGTGTCGCCGCACAACGTGCTGCTGTCGCGCACGGGTGAGGTGAAGCTGGCGGACTTCGGCGTGGCGCGCTCGCGGGCGGGGATGACGCTGGATGCACGGCGGCTGGGCAAGCAGCACTACCGCTCACCGGAGCTGCTCGCGGGCGAGGTGTCCGTGGCGGTGGATCTGTGGGCGACGGCGGTGCTGCTGTACGAGCTCTTGTCGTTGGAGTCGCCCTTCCCCTCCGGGCCGGGAGAGGAAGTGGAGTCCGCCATCCGGGGCGCGCGGGTGAAGCCCGTGCGGCTGCACGTGCCAGAGGTGTCGGACGCGCTCGCGTTGGTGTTGGACCGGGCGCTGGCGCCCCACCCCGCGCAGCGCTTCGGCTCCGCGGAGCAGTTCGCGAGGGCGCTGTCCTCGCTGACGGATGACCGCGTGGCCACACCCCTGGCCGTGGCCGCCGTGGTGCGCGGCCTCATGGGCCCGGGGGCTTGAGGGCGCGCCTCACGCGAGTCGGCGCACCTCGGCGAACGGAATCCCCAGGTCGCCCTCCACCACCAGTCGGCTGCGGCCACCGCCCTGCTTCACCACGCGCACCTGGACGCCGATGCGCTCGGCCAGTCCCGAGACGTGGGAGATGATGCCCACCTGTCGGCCCGTCGCCTGGAGCGCGTCCAGCGTCGCCAGCGCCACCTCCAGCGTCTCCGGGTCCAACGTCCCGAAGCCCTCGTCGATGAAGAGCGTCTCCACCTGCGTCGTCTCCGACGACAAGGAGGCCAACCCCAACGCGAGCGCCAGTGACACGAGGAAGCTCTCGCCTCCGGACAGACTCGCCACGCCGCGCACCTCGTCGCCCATGTCCCCGTCCACCACCTGCAGGTCCAGGTCGTGCCCCGGCACCCGCATCAGGCGATACCGTCGCGCCAGCTCCTGAAGGTGCGCGTTG
Source organism: Myxococcus fulvus (assembly GCF_900111765.1). Next base: position 1,091,321 of record NZ_FOIB01000001.1, on the reverse strand, counting down.
GCGTGGAGCAACAACGCGTCCAGCGTCAGGCTCTGCGCGAAGACCTTGAAGCGCTTGCCGTCATGCGAGCCGATGAGCTCTCCCAACACCTTCCACACCTCGCCCGCGCGCCGCAACTCCGCCAGCGCCTGCGCCTCGCTGCCGTGACGCGCCCGCGCCGCGTCGTCCGCCTCCAGCTTCGCGCGCAACATCGCCTCCGCTCGACGACGGACCTCCACGTCGTCGCGCAGCCGCGCCCGCGCGGTGGAGGCCTCCTCCTCCGACAGGCTCGGCGGTCCACCCTGCTCGTGGGCCGTGTGACGCTCCCGCCGCTCGTCGCGCACCGCGCGCGCCTGCGCCTGGGCCTCGCGAAGCACGGACAGCGCCCGGGCCTCCGCCTCGCACCAGGCCGCATCGTGCGCGAGCAGCGCCTTCACCACGTCCAGCGAGAGGCCCTGTGCCGACAGTCTCCGCTCGAGTTCCATCCGTGCGGCCTCGCGCGCTTCCAGCGCGCTCGCGAGGCTGCGCACGGCGTCCTCCAGGCGCGCCAGGGTGACGCTCTCCGCTTGCCGTGAGTTGTCTGCCGTCACCCGTGCCTGCTCGTATGCCGCCATCGCGGTGTCCAGCTTCGCTCGCAACTCCGCGCGGACCTCCTGCGTCGGACGGCCTCCGAGCAGCGCCGCGCGGGCCCGGGTCGCGTCCGCGCGCGCCTGTTCCTTGAGCGCCGCCTGGGCCGCGTCGTCCTCGGCGCGCCGGGTGCTCGCCTCCAGCTGTCCCTGCGCTCGCGCCCGCTGCTCCTGCTCCTTCTTCTCGAGGGCCTTCGCGTCCTCGACGAGCTTCTCCCGCTCCTTCCACATGGAGACGCGCTTGCCGCACTTCTGACGGAAGTCCGCGGGCGCGGCCTCCAGCTTCCCCTCCCATCCCACGTCGGACGCGAAGATGGGCCCCACGTCCGCGAGCACCTGACGCACCACCACGTCGGCGGCCTCGACTCGCGCCAGTCCCTCGCGCAGCGCGCTCTCCGCTCGCGTGAAGGCTTCTTCCGCGCGGCGAAGCGCATCGACTGCGACCTCGCGGCGGGAGCGCTGCGTCTCGAGCGCCGCGCGGGCCTCGCGCGCCGCGCGCTCCAGTCCTTCCGCGGCCTCCTCCTCCGACTTCAATGCAGCGAGCCGCGCCTGGACTCGCGCGACCGTGGACTCCAGCCAGGTCCCGGCCTCGACCGAGGCTCCTGCCTCCGGAGGCATCGCCACGCCGGACTGTGCGGTGGCCGACGAGCCTTCAACCGGTGCCCCCGAGTGAGCAGTCGGCTCATGGCGCAACGCCTGCCCGCTCACGGACCTTGCATCACTCGCGCGCACGGTGGACGCGTCAACCTCGGTGTGCCCTGCTCCACCCGACGCAGCATCGCGCGAGTCACGCGCCCTCCCGCCTCGCACCGCCTCGCTCTCCACGCGCCGCCACTGCTCACGCCCGCGTCCCCAGGCCGCGCCGTGCTCCACGCACTGGGCCTTCGCGCTGTCACGCCGCGACTCGGACTGGGACATCCGCGCCCGCGCCTCGGCCTGCTTCGCGCTCGCCGCCACCTCCGCTCGCGAGCACTCGGCCCGCTCTGCCTCCAGGGTCTCCACGCGCGCGGCCGATTGCGCCACCAACCCGTCGAGCGCCGGCAGCTCGTGCCGATACGGATGCTCCGTCGCGCCACACAGCGGACACGCCTCGCCTTCACGCAAGAGCGCCCGCTGCGCCGCATGGCCCTGCGTGGCCTGCGCCACCGACAGCGCCCGCCGCGCCTCCTTCAGCGCCGCGTCACCCTCCAGCCGACGCTCCGCCGCCTGCCGCACCTCCACCGACGCGGCCTCCACCTCCCCACGCGCCGCCACCGCCTCCTGCTCCGCCCGCCGGGCCTCCGACTCCGCCGAGCACAAACCCTGTCGCGCCGACTCCAGCGCCCGCAGCGCCTCCCGCCTCGCCAGCAGCGACTCGCGCAGCACGCGCCGCTCCACGGCCGTGCCCTCTCCCAACACGGCCTCGGCGTGCGTCGCCGCCGCCTGCGCCCGCGCCTCGGCCTCCGCCGCCGCGTCCCGCTCCCGCGTCCTCAGCCGCGTGGACTCCCGCAGCCGGTCCACCTCCGCGCGCTGCGTCTCCACCTGCGTCCGCGCCGCGCTCCCCTCCCCCAGCGCCACCTCGTACCGCTCCAGCTCCCGCTGCCAGCGCGGCCACTCCTTCGCCAACGCCTCCCAGTGGGCCTTCTCCACCAGCCACGCCCGCGCCGCCTCCTCCTTCGCTCGCGCCTCCTCCTCCCGCGCCGCGACCTCCTCCAACGCCCCCCGCGCCGAGACCTCTCCCTCCCGCGACGCCTTCGCCCGCGCCCGCGCCTCGTCCGCGTCGCGCGCCGTCGCCTCACACCGCGCGTCCAGCGCCGCCGCCTCCTCCAACGCCGGAGTCGCCTCCTCCTGCGCCGTCCGCGCCGCCGCCCGCGCCTCCTCCGCCCCCTTCAACACCCCCACCGCCTGGAAGGCCCGAGCCCTCGCCGCCTCCACCTCCTCCGCGCGCGCTCGCCGCGCCGCCTCCGCGTCCTCCCACCGCCGCCCCGCGACCTCCGCCGCCGTCACCACCTCCCGGAAGGACTCCGCCGCGCGCACCTCCTCCAGCTTCCTCGCCCGAGGCGCCGCCGCCTCCAGCGCCTGCGCCGCCCGGACCTCCTTCTCCTCCGCCTCACGAAACGCCCGCACCAACGCGGAGCGCTCCGCGTGCCACGCCGCCGCCCCTTCCGCCTGCACGAGCTTCGTCTCCACCTCCGCCCGCGCCCGCGCCTCCTCGACGAGCCGCGCCTCCGCCGCCCCGCGCTCCTGTGCCTCCATCAGCACAATCGCCGCCAGCCCCTGCTCACGCTTCGCCAGCGCCTCCTGCTCCGCCTTGTTCTTCTCGTGCGCGCGGATGGACAGCCGGCTGTACACCTCCGTGCCCGTCATCCGCTCCAGCAGCTCCGCGCGCTCGCTCGCGTCCGCCTTCAAGAAGGCCGCGAACTCTCCCTGCGCGAGCAACGCCGAGCGGCGGAACTGGTCGAACGACAACCCCAGCCGCTCCTGGATGGCCACCAGCACCTCGCCCTTGGTGCGGCCGAACTGCTGTCCCGAGGCCACCTCCGTCAGGCTCATCTCCTGCGGCCGGAACCGCCCCTCCGCCCGCCCACGCGCCCGCCACACGTTCCAGCGCGCCCGGTAGCGCTTGCCGTCCTTCCCCTGGAAGTCCACCTCCGCGAAGCCCTCGGCCGCGCCCCGCCGCAACATGCCGCGCACGTCGTACGCCGACAGCCGCGCCTCCTCCTCCTCGTCCGCGCGCCCCACCGGCACGCCGCCCCGTCCTCCCAACCTCGGCGTCCGGTCGAACAACGCCAGACAGAGCGCATCCAGCAGCGTGCTCTTGCCCGCCCCCGTCGCGCCCGTAATCGCGAACAGCCCCAGCCGGTCGAGCGGAGGACGGTCCAGCTCCAGCTCGAAGTTCCCCGCGAAGCTCGTCAGGTTGCTGCCCCGGATGCCGAGGACCTTCATGACGCGTCCTCCTGCACCTGCGTCAGCAGCGTGTGGAACGCCTCCAACAACCCCTCCGTGGGAGGCTCCTCGTAGTCACGCGCATACCGCGCCCGGAACACGTCCTCCGGCGTGCGCTCCCGCAGCGACAGCCCCGGCCGCGCCTCCGCCAGCGCGCCCCCCGTCCCCGTGTACGCGGGCGTCAGCTTCACCAGCCGCGCCGCGCGTCCCTCGAGCGCCTTCTCCACCTTCAGGCGCAGCGCCGGCTCGGGCCGGGGCAACGAGACGCACACCTCCAGATAGGGACGCCGCCAATCCGGCACGCCCTCCTCCATCGCCGGCAGCGCCTCCAGCAACCCCACCACCTCCTCGAGCGTCGCCGCGTCTCGCGCGGGCACCCGCACCATCTCCGCCCGACGCGGCACCGGCACCGACTCCACGGCCTCCAGCGCCCCGTCCTTCAAGTCCACCACCAACACCTGATGGCGATAGTTCGCCTCCGACAGCGACAAGGGCAACGGAGAGCCGCTGTAGCGAACGCCCTCGCGCCCCCCCACGCGCTGCGCCTTGTGCAGGTGCCCCAGCGCCGCGTACGCGACGTCCTCGGGGAACAGCTCCACGGGCAGCGCGTGCTGATTGCCGCCGAGGATCTTCCTCTCGCTGAGCTCCGACAGCTCCGAGCCCGTCATGTAGCAGTGGCCCATGGCCACCAGCGCCTGCCCCGGCCGGCGCCTGAGCCGCGCCGCCTCCAGCACCTCCGAGTACACCGCCCTCACCCCCGCCACGAGCCTGTCCCCCACCTCCTCGCGCACCGGCGGCAGGTCCGACGGCCGCAGGTACGGCACCGCCGCCACCCATGCGCCCACGTGTCCCTTCGCGTCGTGCACCGGCACCAGCAGCCGCTCCAAGTCCAGCACACCGCCCACGCGCGGCAGCCCACCCACCACCTTCACGCCCAGCGCCGCGAACAACGGGTCCGGCGCATCCAGGCGCGCGGCCGAGTCGTGGTTGCCACCGATGACCACCACGTCCAGTCGGGGCAGCCGCCGGCGAGCCTTCGCGATGAACTGGTACCACGCGGCCTGGGCCTCGGCGCTGGGGTTGGCGGTGTCGAAGATGTCGCCGGCCACCAGCAGCGCGTCCACCGCCTGGGCCTCCAGCGTGTCCAGCAGCCACTCCAGGAACGCGCCGTGCTCCGCCTCGCGCGAGACGTCGTACAGCGTGTGCCCCAGATGCCAGTCCGACGTGTGCAGCAAGCGCATCCCGCGTTCACCCTCCCTCACCCCACGGCACTCGGGCCGGCCGGCAGCCTCCTTCAGGGAAGCCATCCGCTCCAAGCGCCGGGCGCCTGCTCCCTTACACGCTCCCTCTGACATGTGCCCAGGCCGCTGCAATTCCAGGGGGTTGCCGAGCCACCCGGCCCCGCGAGTCTCGAAGACACGGAAGAACCCGCTGGGGAGACTGGCCCCACCAGCCCCAGGCGGAGATGCTTGGCGCCATGTCCTCCGAGCACACCCCGTACCTCATGCTCGCGCTGATGGTGCTCTTCGTCGCCACCATCCTCTTCCTGAGCGCCCGGGAGAAGCGTCAGCAGCGACAGGCCTGGCGCATCTTCGCCACGCGTCAGGGCTGGACCTTCAGCCAGGCCAGTGACGCCCTGGAGGTGCAGGGGCTCTACCGGGAGCAACAGCTCTCGCTGCTCACCGAGAAGTACGGCACCGGCAAGGGCGCCCGCTTCGTCACGGTGCTGCGCCTGGAGCTGAGCGACGCCCTGCCGCAGGAGCTCCAGCTCGAGACGGAGACCGTCGGCGACAAGTTCCTCAAGCTCTTCGGCAAGGTGGACGAGGAGGTGGGCGACGCGGCGCTGGACTCGGCCCTGAGCCTGCGCGACCTCTCCCCCAGGACGCGGGAGCTGCTCCTGACACCGTCCCTGCGCGAGCCCCTGCTGCGCGCCCACCGGCACTACCACCGCCTCTCCATCATCGCGGGGATGCTGGAGGTGGCGAAGGAGGGCGTGCCCACCGCCCATGAGGACCTCGAGGCCCTCGTCGCCCCCGCGCTTGCCCTGGCGGACGCCCTGCATCTGTCCACCGGGCAAGCGCTCCCACCACACTCGCGACGACGCACTCAGTCCTGACGACGCTTGCGGCGCATCAGCGCCAGCGCCGTCAGCGCGGCCCACGCCAGCGAGCCCATCGGCGCGCTGCCACACGAGCAGCCACTGTCATCCTTCGGGTCCGGCGGGCTCATCCCACCATCGGAGCCCATGCCCCCGTCCCGCACCGGCCCCGGGTCCGGCTGCGGCACCAGCGTGCAGTCTCCCTCGCCCACGCACACCTTCACCTCGACGTGGTGCCGCTGCCCCGAGGTGTCCACCACGGCGAAGCGCACCAGGTGTCCACCGGGCGAGAGCTCCGTCGTGTCCCAGCGGTTGTGCTCGCCGCCGAAGTGGAAGTGGTTGTCCGTGCGCTCGTCGACGTAGCGCTGCACGCCGTCCACGAAGAACTCCGCGCGCGTGCAGCCCACGTCATCCTGGCAGTCGCCGTAGAACTCCGCGCCCGCGCCGGACACACGCTCATCCTGTGTGGGACGCGTGAGGACGGCGACGGGCGCGTCGTCCTGCTTCACGGTGACGGTGAAGGCCTGCGTCGCCTCGGGTGCCACGTTGTTGGCCACGCGCACGGAGACGGGTTCGCCCGCCGTCGACACGGCGGTGGGCGTCCAGGTGATGAGGCCGGTGGCCGCGTCGATGGACATGCCCGTCGGCGCGGTGGTGAGCGAGTACGTCGCCGCGGGCCGCGCACGCGCCTCCACGTCATAGCGATACACATTGCCCACCACGGCCTGCGTCGGCGCGGTGGAGGTGATGATGGGGGCCAGGTCCTCGTCGTCCACCTCCGTCGCCGTCACGGTGCGCGCGTCCAGCCCCGGGCCGGCCACCGTGAAGAGTGCGACGCCGTCCTGGTTGTCCGCGTCGGCGGCGGCTCGCAGCGTCACCGTCTGGGGCGCGTTCCAGTTGCTCGCGTTGAAGATGAGCGAGCCCCCCGACTCCACGGTGAGGTCCGCATCCCCCGAGGCGCGGGTGACGGTGACGGTGACGGTGCGCGCGGGCTGGCGCGTCAGCGACACGTCGAACGTGGCCGTGCCGTCCTCGGGGACCGCGACGTTGCTCGAGGAGAGCACCAGCTGCGCGGAGTTGTCCTCGATGGTGGTCGCCAGCACGGACTCGGACGTCAGGCCGCTCGACGCCACGGTGAAGGTGGCGGTGTCCACCTCGTTGTCCGCGTCCTCCAGCGCGTCAATCGTCACCACGCGAGGCGTGCTCCAGTCCTGCGGCGTGAAGGTGAACGTCGCCACGCCGGACACGCGCAGGTCCGAGCTGCCACCCGGCGCTCGGAACACGTCGACCACCACGGACGTCGTGGGAGCCTCCGCCAGGCCCACCGTGAACGTCGCCTTCCCGCCCTCCATCACGCGCGGGTACAGGTTCGTCACCACCAGGCGCTGGCCCGTGGTGGTGGGGACGATGCGGCGCAGGCGCCCGCCCGAGACACCGATGGTGTACAGCGCGCCATCCGGCCCCACCGAGGCATCCACGTACGACGAGAAGCTGGTCCCCCAGAGGTCCACCGTCGCCACGGTGTTGTCCTGGGCCAGCGTGGCGCGCATGAAGGTGGCGTCGTTGTAGTCGCCGAAGAAGTAGTTGCCGCGATACTCCGGCGGGAAGAGCGTGGCGTCGTAGAACACGCCGCCGTTCATGCAGCCGCCCAGCTCCTGGGTCTTCGCGGTGCCGCCGCCACTCGTCGCATCCGGCAGGCCCGACTGGGTGACGGTGACCGTGGTCATGCTGGGGACGCTCGCGACGTAGAAGTCCCCGTTGAACGAGGCATCGCCCACACCTTCGAGCGTGAGCTTCTCGCCCTTGCGGAAGCCGTGGTTGCCCGTGGTGGTGAAGGTGGTGACGCCGCCCGCGCGCGCGGCCCCGGTGGCCGTGAGGGTGCGCGTGTCGAAGCCGTTGGTGCGGTACTTGATGACCGGGGTGATGTAGTCGTTGCCGGTCGGCTGGTTGTTCTCGTAGTCGTTGTAACCGGCGTGCCCGCGCCGGGGCACCACGAAGGTCTGCTCGTAGCCGGTGCCCACCACGTTGACCCACAGCTGGCCGGTGCTCGGCTGGAACGTGAGGGTGAAGGGGTTCCGGAAGCCGCGCGCCCAGATGTACTCGTTGTTCGGGCCGACGCCGTCGTTGAACGGGTTGTCGTTGACCGGCGTACCGTCACGGTTGGCCCGGCTCACCTTCGCCGCCATCGACGTCAGGTCCGCGTCCACGCCCGAGCCGTTGCCCAGGTCGCCAATCGCGAAGTACAGCTTGCCGTCCGGCCCGAAGCCGATGCCACCACCATCGTGGTTCTCTCCACGAGTCGGCAGCCGCGAGACAATCACCGTGCGCGCCGTGCCCACGCCGTTGACGTCCGTGTAGCGGACAATTTGCTGCTCCGTCGCGGACACGGTGATGAAGACGTAGACGTAGCGGTTGGCCACGTAGTTCGGGTCGAACGCGATGCCGATGACGCCGCACTCGCTGTTGGTGTGGACCGCGGGCTCCGTCGCGAACAGGCGGGTCACCAGCGTGGTGTTCCCCGGCTGCGTCTCCGGAACACCGTCCTTCAGCGAGACGACCCGGATGGGGCCGTTCTTGATGGTGATGAACAGGCGGCCCGAGCCATCCGGCGCCCACGCCATCCCCGTCGCCTGACTCAAGTCATTGGAGGTGTAGACAGTCTCGACGAAGCCCGAGGGAACCGCGGCCCAGACGGGCGCCGCCAGCAGCAGGAGCAAGAGGATGAGTTGGCGCATAGGGCGGAAAGATACCGCACCAGGCCTTTCAGCGAGGCCGTGGATTCCAACCTCGGGTGACGCCCTACACCTACCAGTCGCTCCCGGTGACCCGGTACATGACGGCCGAGCTCAACGGACAGTCGAACAGTCTCTCGAAGGCGCCGGCACGAGCGCGCAGCAGACGCTCGGCGGGGCTGTGCTTGCGCACGCTCACCCAGCGCGGTGACAGCGCCCGCAGCCGGTCGAGATACTCGCCGTCGTTCCCCTCGTGATTCACGTACTCGACGCGGTTGCGCAAATCCCACGTCCAGTACTCACCGAGGAACGACGTGGCGCTGTCGTACGCCACCACGTCACCGGGCCGCAGCTCCCGCTCACGCAGGCGCGCCGCCTCCGGCGTCCACAGCCAGCCCATGCGCATGCGCACCCGGTCCTCGTCGCGCAGGGACGGGTCCGCGCGGCGTCCCATCGTGGGCAGCACCTGATACCCCACCGAGGCCTTCGCGTAGGACGCCACGCAGAGGAACGCCGCGAGCGCGGACAAGACGACCTGGAGGTAACGCGTTCCCACCTGTCGGTGCAGCACCGCGAAGGCGACCAGCCCCGCCGCGGGCAATCCCAGCGTGAAGCGCCCCCACCACGCCGCGGGCACCAGCACGGACAGGCCCGCGAGCAACGGCAGCGCGAGCCGCGACAGTCGCTCCCGACTGAACACCGCGGTGGCGCTCACCCACAGGAGCGCGGGCAGCAGGAGGTACGGGAAGAGCCAGCCGAATGCGCGCTCGCGCACGTCCGGCCAGTACATGCCCTCCGGCGCGGTCCAACTGCTCACCATGCGCTCGAAGGCACCGGGCGCGCCGAAGAAGGCGGGCGGACCCGCGATTTCATCCGCGCCGATGGGCCCCTCGAGTTCGTGTCCGAGCACCTTCATGCGCGCGGGCCAGAAGGGGTTGCCCGTGCGGACCGAGTTCTCCACATACGTGGGTGCCCCCATCCACAGCAGCAGGAGCAGCGCGAGCCCCGTCTGTCCCAGCACCCGCCCTCGCGCGCCCTTCGCCGCGCGCAGCACCAGCACGCCCCTGACGAGCAGCAGCGGCGACACCAGCGCGAGATGGAACAGCCCCGTCACCTTGGTGCCCGCGTACAGACCGAGCGCCAGCAGCGTCAGCGTGCGCGCGGTGGGGCTCCAGTCGCGCTCGGTGAGGAAGTAGAAGGCCGTGATGAACAGCGCGCCCGCGACGACGTCCGCGTGCGTGGTGTGGAGCTGGAGGGCCACCGCTGGCAGGGCCAGCCACATCGCGCCCAGTGACGCGGACAGCGCGGGGCTGGCGCTCGCGCGGCGGCAGAACGCGGCCACGGTGAGCGCCCCCAGCAGGCCGAAGGGAAGCTGCGCCAGGTCCTCCAGCCGCGAGTGGTGGGGAAGCAGCACGTGCCAGACGGAGAGCAGCTCGGTCAGCTCGGGGTAGCCATTGACGTACCAGACGGACGTGTCCACCCAGGTGATGCGGCCCGTCTGCACCGCGTAGCTCGTCTTCGGCGTGTGGTACCAGACGACGTCCCAGGCCCAGTTGGGGAAGTGCCACGCGATGGAACCCGAGACGATGAGCGCGCACGCCGCCGGCAACAGCGCCCACGCGGCCAGCTCCTGACGCGCGAGGATGTCTCGCCACAGCCGCACCGGCGCCGTCACATCCGACACGAGTCGCGAGCGCAGCTCCGCGAGCCCCACCCTCCGCACGCTCCAGCCGAGCATCCCGCCGTGGAGCGCGAAGCCCACGAGGGCCAGCTGGAGTCGACCGAGCTGCCCCACGAGCCCCAGCGCCTGCACGCAGGTGAGGACGCTCGCGGTGCCGAAGAGGAGCGCGGCCATACAGCGCTCCAGCGTGGAGCGCTCACGCAGGAGCGCCGCGGACAGGGCCCACGCGGCGGCCACCGCCCATGACGTCTCCAGCGCCCAGAGCACCCAGCCCATGCGCGGCTCAGCCGTTGGCGGACAGCGTGCGCTCGTACAGTGCGCGCACCCGCTCCGCCAGCTCCACGGGGTCTTGTCCCAGCGACTCGGGCGGCAGCGGCGGCAGGACGCGCACGCGCATGGAGGCGCGGGCATTCAGCCACGGGCCGTCGCCCTCGAGCAGCTCGGTGGTGCCCTCCACGACGACGGGCACCACGGGCACGTGCTCCTCCACCGCGAGCTGGAACGCGCCGCGCTTGAAGGGCAGGCGCTGGCCGCCCTTCGCGTACGTGCCCTCGGGGAAGATGAGCACGGGCATGCCTCGACGCAGCCAGCGCCGGCACGGGTCCAGGAGCTGATGCATCGCCTGCGACGAGCCCCGGACGATGGGCACGTACGCGAGCAGCGTCATCATCCAGCCCACCAGCGGCAGCGAGAACAGCGACGCCTTCGCCACGAACTTGTACGGGTGGTACAGCCCCATCACCGCCAGGATGTCCATGGCGGACTGGTGATTGACCACGATGACGCAGGGCCCGGAGGGCAACAGCTCCTTGCCCTCGAAGCGCGTGCGCCAGCCCGGCGACGCGTGCAGCCACAGCTCATGGCACCAGTGGCACACGAGCCAGTGCAGCATCCGGCGGTCCTTGTCGACCGGATAGGTGAACAGGAGCAGCAGCGCCCCCAGTGTGAAGAGGATGGGCGCGGTGGTCAGGAAGACGAGCCAGAACCAGACGGTGATGACGTACTTCATCGCGGAGGGCTCATGGGTGCGTGCTCGGGACGGGGGCGCATCGGCTCACCGACATAGCGCGACCCGGCTGGCACATACAGCAGGGACCTCCAGCGCATGTGGATGACCCTCCGACAGGCGGGCAGCCAGCCGGCTAGGGCCGACGATATCCCGAGTGAGCCCCGCGCAGCGTCCGGGCCTCGGAGACACCGCTCTTGAGCTGGCACCGGGCGGCCTCACCCCTCAACCCCGGGGCCGCGTAGGTGTAGGCGGCACAGGCGGGCTCACTCGCGCAGGCATCCTCGCAGAGGACCGGGTCCGCTGCCGGCAGGTCGAAGTCGCGCAGGTCCAGGCCTGGCCGGTCGACCCCCGGCGCGAGGATGAAGCTCGGAAGGTCCTCGATGGAGATGTTGTCCACCAGGTAGGAGCCCGCGCCCGAGGCCACACCGAACTGGAGGGTGGCGTCATCCGTCCTGGGCCGGAAGCCCCCCGTGCACTCCCGCTTCCAGTCCACGCCTGGGTTGAAGGCGAGCTGTACCCGCTCGTCGCCCGGTGAGTGAACGCGCATCACTCCGCCCAGGCCCGATGATTCCTGCTTGTGGTCGAAGCACAGGCGATAGCGGCGCGTGCCCAGCAGCGCGAGCTGTCGGTTACTGAGGCTGGCGTCGGACTTCACGCGCAGCGCCCAATCCGTGCGGGTGGCGGAGTCGACCCCACGCGGAACGACGCGCCCTCGTCCGCCGCGGGCGTCATCGCGCCAGTGCAGCCGCCGGTCCGCGGTGTCCAGATGCATCACCGCGCCGGAGCGCACCACGTTGACGCCCTCCACGCGCGCGGTGACGCGGGTGTCCGTGCCCAGCATCAGCTCGGCCTCGCGCGCCTCCGGCAGCGTCACCTCCACGGCGTGCGTCGCCTGGCCCGAGCGAGGCGGACTCCAGAGCCAGCGCCCGTCGGAGCGCCACCGCCCCGTGGCGGAGTCCCTCCACCGCAGCCCGAACCAGAAGGCATCCGGGTGGTCCGCGAACGACGTGTCGAGCCGCACCGAGAGCCGCCACGTCCCCGCCGCGAGGTTCAGCCTCGAGTGCGTCAGCACGGGCTGGGTGTAAGCGCCCGAGAGTGACTTCACCACGCGAGCCGTGCCGCCCTCGGTATCGAACGTCACGCGGATGCCGGGGTCCGTCCCGAGCGTCCACAGCGCGTTGCGCCGCTCGCTCCCGAAGTCGAGCGCATACCAGTCCCGCGCATTCTCCCCACGCAGTCGCTCCACGTCCTCCTGGAGGTCGAGGAGCTGGTTCGCGTTCTTGTCGATGCGGCCCACGTAGTCGCTGGCCCGCACCCCCAGCGCGGAGATGTTCGCGACATCAAGACTCGCCGGGTCGCGTCCGTCCACGGTGCCATCCACCAGGTAGCGCGCGATGGACAGCGCGTTGCGCCCACGCCCATCGGGATGGCCGGTGGACAGCGGTCCCACCACCATCCGGTGGGACGTCACGCTGAGCTGACTCGAGCCGCTGGCGCCACCGTTGTTCCAGAGGTTCGTGCTGATGCCGATGGGCCGCTGACGACTCGTGTTGGCGTCCGGCAGGCCCGTGGCCGGATTCACCCGGACGAGCGCAGGGTCCACCGTGAACGGGCCCTCGCTCGTCGTCGAGGTGATGACGCCCTTCGACAGGAAGCGGACGTCGATGAGCAATGGGCTCGGGGTCTCGAGCGGATTGCCCCAGACGGAGTACACGGCATCCCCGACGGCGGGCGCGCGCGACTCGAAGTCGACGTAACCGTACTTGTCCCCCGGACTCACGCCCGAGGCATCCGGCGGGCAGTGGTAGAGCGCCAGGTCGGAGCTGTGCCACGTGGAATAGAGCGCGTGGCAGGCGAAGTCCTCGGTGCGCATGGCCGCGTGCCGGTCCTCGCCATACGTCACGAAGCGCAGGACGATGTCGGGCACCAGGCCGCAGTGGGCCGCGGTGAGCATGAAGTTGGGGCCCACCATCGTCGCGGAGCAGAGGATGTTCTCACTGATGGGGTGGACCCAGACGGGGCTCGCGTAGCTGGCCCTCGCGAAATCAGCGTCGTCGTACCAGCGCCACACGGCCTCGGCGACACCGTCCGGTTGCTCGGCGACGATGGGCTGCGCGCGCGTCCCGGAATCGTCCACCGGCGCCCGCATCCCCTCACACGCCCACAAACACAACGCGCCCCCGACGCATCCCAGGATGCCACGCAGTCTCTCCATGCGGCGCGAGGATATCAGGCATGGCGAGGGGGCCCTCCGACTGTTAGAGCAGGCCCCTGGGGCGCGCTTTCGAACGCTCCAGACGTCACGCGCACGTCACTGTACGCACTCTGGCTTGCCGCGAGGCGACGAGGGGGGCGTAAGGTGGCCGCCCACGGCAGTCACATCGAGGAGGCAGCGGAATGGACGCGCAGGGCCTGCACATCGAGACGCATCCCCGAGAGGGAGACCCGCTGCTCAGGGCAACGAGACCGGACCCCTGCACGGTGGTGCTGTTCGGCGCGACGGGGGACCTGGCGCAGCGCAAGCTGTTCCCCGCCCTCTTCGAGCTGGCCCGCGCCAACCTCCTGCCGGACCACTTCTCCGTCGTCGCCTTCAGTCGCTCCACCCTGGACAACGACGCCTTCCGTCTGCACGTGAAGGAGGGCCTGAAGAAGTTCGCGCGCACCCAGCCGCTCGACGAGGCCACGTGGCAGAAGTTCGCGCCGCGCCTGGAGGGCATCTCCGGCGCCTATGACGACCCGGCCGCCTTCACCCGCCTGCGCGAGAAGCTGGAGCAGGTGTCCAAGCAGCAGGGCACCCAGGGCAACCAGCTCTACTACCTGGCCACGCCCGCCTCCACCTTCCCTCAAATCCTGCACGGACTCGCCGAGGCGGGGCTGCTCAAGCGCGAGGAGCGGCCGCACCAGACGCCCTGGCACCGGCTCATCATCGAGAAGCCCTTCGGACGGGATTTGGAGACCGCCCGCGAGCTCAACCGCGAGCTGGCGGCGGTGCTCGACGAGAAGCAGATCTTCCGCATCGACCACTACCTGGGCAAGGAGACCGTCCAGAACATCCTGGTCTTCCGCTTCGCCAACGCCATCTTCGAGCCGCTGTGGAACCGCAACCACATCGACCACGTCGAAATCACGGCGGCCGAGCAGATTGGCGTGGAGGGCCGCGGCGGCTTCTACGACGAGACGGGCGTCATCCGGGACATGGTGCAGAACCACCTGCTCCAGGTGCTCGCGCTGTGCGCCATGGAGCCGCCGGTGTCCTTCGGCGCGGAGGACATCCGCGACGAGAAGAACAAGGTGTTCCGCGCGCTGCGTCCGGTGGAGGGCAAGGAGGTGGCGCGCTCCGTGGTCGCCGGTCAGTACGAGGGCTACCTCGGGGAGAAGGGCGTGAAGCCCGACTCGCGCACGCCCACGTACGTGGCCATGAAGCTGAGCGTGGACTCGTGGCGGTGGGAGGGCGTGCCCTTCTACCTGCGCGCCGGCAAGGGGTTGAAGAAGCGCCTGACGGAGGTGTCCATCCACTTCCGCTCGGTGCCCATCGGCCTGTTCTCCGGCGAGGGCGCCACCTGCCAGCGCCTGCAGCCCAACGTGCTCACGCTGCGCATCCAGCCCCAGGAGGGAATCGCCCTCTCCTTCGAGTCCAAGGTGCCCGGTGAGGACGTGAACATCGCGGGCGTCACCATGGACTTCAACTACGCGGAGAGTTTCAACAAGCCGGTGCCGGAGGCGTACGAGCGGCTGCTGCTCGACTGCATGCGCGGCAACGCCACGCTCTTCGCCAGGCAGGACAGCGTGGAGCAGGCGTGGGCGTACGTGACGCCCATCCTCCAGGCGCTCGAGTCCGGCGAGGGCGGGACGCTGCACCCCTACGCGCCCGGGAGCATCGGGCCGCAGGCGGCCTCCGCGCTGCTGGCCCGCGACGGTCGCCGGTGGACGCTGCTATGAGCGCGCTCCCTCCGCGCGTCGTGCCCCCGGAGTCCCTGGCCCGCGAGGCCGCGGAGTGGATGGGCCGCGCGCTGCAGACCTCGCTGGCGATGAAGCGGCGGGCGAGCCTGGCCCTGTCCGGTGGAAGCACACCGGCGCCGGCGTACCGCGAGTTGTCGCGGCTGACGCTGCCGTGGGAGCGGGTGGACCTGTACTTCGTGGACGAGCGCTTCGTGCCGCCGGACCACCCGGACAGCAACTACCACCTGGTGGAGGAGGCGCTGGTGGGGCCGCTGCGGCTGTCACCCTCGCAGGTGTTCCGCATGGAGGGCGAGCGCGAGGACCGCGAGGCCGCGGCGGAGGACTACGAGGCGCGCCTGCCCGACGTGTTGGACGTGGTGCTGCTCGGCATGGGGGAGGACGGGCATACGGCCAGCCTCTTTCCCGGCCACCCGGCGCTGGAGGAGCAGAGCCGGCGCGTGTTGTCCGTCGTGGGCCCCAAGCCGCCGCCCTGGCGGATGACGCTCACGATGCCGACGCTGTTGTCGGCGAACGCGGTGCTGATGCTGGTGGCGGGCGCGGGGAAGCGACAGACGGTGCAGCGGGCGCTCGGGCGGGATGCCGCGCTTCCGGCGGCCCGGGTGACGAATGCGCAGTGGATGATGGACACCGCCGCCGCGGGACGGTGAGCGGGCCTTGTCGGAGGAATCATGAGTGCGGCAGCGAGCGCCCAGACGGGCGCGCAGTTCGGCGTGGCGGGCATGGGAGTCATGGGCGCGGCCCTGGCCCTCAACATCGCGGACCATGGCTTCCGGGTGGCGGTGTGGGACCGGCATGCGGAGCGCATCGACGAGATGCACCAGCAGCACGGGCATCCGTCGCTGACGGGCTTCGCGTCGCTGGAGGACTTCGTGAAGGGGCTGGAGCGCCCCCGGCGAATCCTGCTGATGGTGACGGCGGGCAACGCGGTGGACCAGATGATGGAGCGGCTGTTCCCGCTCCTGTCGCCGGGCGACGTCATCCTGGACGCGGGCAACTCCTGGTTCCAGGACACGCGGCGTCGCGAGGAGCTGTGCAAGTCCAAGGGCCTGCACTTCCTGGGCGTGGGCGTGTCCGGCGGCGAGGAGGGCGCGCGCCACGGCCCGTCCATCATGCCCGGCGGTCCCCCGGAGGCGTATGCGCTGGTGAAGCCGGTGCTGGAGGCCATCGCCGCGCGCACGGACGAGGGCCTGTGTGTCACGCACGTGGGGCCGGATGGCGCGGGCCACTTCGTGAAGATGGTGCACAACGGCATCGAGTACGCGGACATGCAGCTGCTCGCGGAGACGTACGACGTGCTGCGCCGGGGCCTGGGGCTGTCGGCGGAGGGCGTGGCGGAGCTGTTCACGAAGTGGAACCAGGGCATCGCCGAGTCCTTCCTCCTGGAGACCAGCATCAAGGTGCTGCGCAAGAAGGACGCGGAGACGGGCAAGCCGCTGGTGGACCTGGTGCTGGACAAGGCCGGGCAGAAGGGCACGGGCAAGTGGACGGTGCAGGTAGCGCTCGATTTGGGCGTGCCGGTGCCCTCCATCGCCTCCGCGCTGGATGCGCGCAACCTGTCCTCGATGAAGGACCAGCGCGTGGCGGCGAGCCACAAGCTGCCGGGGCCCGCGGCCTCGCTGTCTGCGGAGGAGAAGGCGGACCTGGCGGCGTGGGCGCATGACGCGCTGTACGCGGCGCGGGTGGTGACGTACGCGCAGGGCCTGCGGCTCATCCAGGCGGCGTCGGACGAGTACAAGTGGAACATCTCCCTGGCGGAGATGGCGCGCATCTGGCGGGGCGGCTGCATCATCCGCGCGAAGCTGCTCACCCCGCTGCGCGAGGCCTTCACGAAGCAGCCGGACCTGCCCAACCTCCTGGTGTCGGACGCGTTCGCGCCGGTGCTCGAGAAGCTGGCGCCCGCGTGGCGCAAGCTGGTGGGCACGGCGACGAAGGTGGGCATCCCCGTCCCCGTGTTCAGCGCCTCGCTGGCGTACCTGGACAGCTACCGCAGCCCGGAGCTGCCGCAGAACCTCACCCAGGCCCAGCGCGACGCCTTCGGCGCGCACACGTACCAGCGCCGGGACAAGCCCGACGCCGGCTTCGTGCACAGCGACTGGAACAGCTAGGAGGGCTCGCTCGTCGGGACGTCATCGTCGACGGACGGTGACTCCCGGGGCCCGGTGCGCACCGGCGAGGCCGTGTTGCCGATGGCGGTGCGCTCCACGCCGGAGAAGGTGGCGAAGGCCCACCACGCCAGGTTGAACCAGTCCGGCGTGGGCAGCTTCTTCGTCGCAATCACCTTGGCCGCGCCCGCCACCGCGAAGCCCAGCGACGCGAGCGAGCCCAGGTCCACCTTGCCTCCCGTGGCGCGGAGCACCTCCACGTCCAGCCCCTTCACGAAGCGGCTGGTCGCGAGCGCCACGTCGCTGCCCATCGACAGCGCCTCCAGCAACACCTCCTCCTCGGGCGGCTCCTCTCCCTGACGCACGACGAGCTCCACGCCCGTGAGCCTGCGCACCATCGCGAGCACGTCCTCGAGGTCGAGCGCGTCCGCGTCGTGGAGGACCAGGACGCTGCCGGTGAAGGGGCGCACCTCCACCTCGTCCACGCCGCGGATGCGCAGGAGGCCCTCGGCGAGCTCGTTGGCCACCGAGCCATGCTCGCGCAGCCACGGGAGCCTCAGCCGCACGCGGCCGGGCAGGACATGGACCACATAGATGAAGCGCGACACGGGTGGCCTCCTCAGGCCTCGGCCTGTCCCTGGGGATGGCCGTTCGCGGCCCGTCGGGCCCGGGCCTTCGCCTCGGCCAGCAGGTCCTCCAGGTCCTCCTGCTTGATGGCGGTCCTCGACATCACCATGTCGCCGAAGCGGTAGGCGGCGGTGGCCAGCTCCACCAGCAGCGGGCGCAGGTGCTTGCTCAACATCACCGTGCCGGCGCCAGCGGTGTAGCCCAACAGGAACGACGGGAGATGGAACTTCATGGGGAGACCTCCGCGAAAGCGGGGATGAGGAAGGAACGACGATGCGCCGCGCCCCGGGGGATGCGGCGGGAGACAGCGTGGAGCGCCCCGGGCAGAACCAGCCCCGCCGTCACCCCACCGAGGGTGAGCCACGACGGCGTGGGCAGCCCCAGCACGGCGCGCAGCGGGGGCACGGTGAGCGCCAGGGCCTGCATGGCCACCGCGCCGCCCACCCACAGCGTGAAGCGACCGGAGTCCAGCGAGCGCCCCCGGACCCCGGTGCGAGGCGCCCGGCACACCGAGGCGTAACCCAGTTGCGCGGCGGTGAGCATCCCGAAGGCCAGCGGCGGTCCGCCCAGCACCAGGCCCGCGGCGCCCACGCCCGCCAGCAGCAGCGCATCGCGCACCACTCGGCGGGACATGTCGCGCGTCAGTAGCGGCGCGTCGGGAGGCGCGGGAGGTCGGTCCAGGATGTCCGCGTCCCCTGGCTCCAGCGCCAGCGCGAGCCCCGGGAGGGTGTCCGTCAGCAGGTTGAGCCAGAGCAACTGCATCGGAGCGAGTGGCTCCCGGCTTCCCACCAGCGAGGCACCCACCACCAGCGCCATCTCCGACAGGTTGGTGGCGAAGAGGAAGCGCAGGGCGCGGCGCAGGTTGTCCTGGACGATGCGCCCCTCACCCACTGCGTGGAGGATGCCGCGCAGGTCCTCGCCCGCCATGACGATGTCCGCCATCTGCCGGGCCATGTCACTGGAGCGCGCACCCACCGCCACGCCCACGTCCGCGGCTTTCAGCGCGGGCGCGTCGTTGATGCCGTCGCCCGCCATGGCCACCACCTCGCCACGCGCGCGCAGGGCTCGCACCAGCGACATCTTGTCCTCGGGCGCTACCCGCGCGAGCACCGCCACCCGGTCCAGCCAGTCCCCGCCCCAGTCCCCGGCCAGTCGCTCGGTGAGCTCCCGGCCCGTGAGCGTCTCGCCTCGCAGGCCCACCTCGCGGGCGACGGCCTCGGCCGTGTGCCGCTGGTCGCCGGTGAGGAGGATGGTGCGGATGCCCGCGACGCGAGACTGGCGCAGCGTCTCCTCGGCCCCCTCGCGCAGCGGGTCTCTCAGGCCCATGAAGCCCACGAAGGTGTATTCACCCTCCGGCGCGCCCTTGTGCTTCGCGTCCACGCGTCGCCAGCCCAGCGCGAGCACCCGCAGGCCGTCCCGAGCCAGCGCCCGGTTGCGCTCGAGCAGACGCTCGTGCCCCTTCGGGCCCAGCGGTCCTTTCGAATCGCGGGAGCACAGCCGCACCACCTGCTCCGGCGCGCCCTTGATGAACGCCACGCCGCCGCCCGGCGCGTCGTGCAGGCTCACCACGTAGTGGATGCCATTCGTGCGCTCCAGCAGTCGACGTCGCGGGAAGGCCTTGCGCAGCGCCGCGCCATCCAGCCCCGCGGCGTGCGCGGCGGACACCAGCGCGCGCTCGGTGGAGCTGCCCGCGATGACGACCTCGTGCCCGTTGCGGTGCACGTCCACGTCGCTGTTGAGCAGCGCCGCCGCGAGCGCCAGCGTCGGCGCATCCTCCAGCACCGCCTTCGGCTTCGCGCGCAAGGAGGAGAGGTCGACGGGGCCCGTGCCCACGTCCAGGACCTCCAGGCACATGTCGTTGCGCGTGAGCGTCCCCGTCTTGTCCGTGCAAATCACCGTGACGCCGCCCAGCGCCTCGGCCGACGACACGCGACGCACCACCATGCCGCGCGCGTGCAGGCGTTGCATCGAGCGCACCAGCGCCGCGGTGGCGACGATGGGCAACCCCTCTGGGAGCGCCGCCACGCCCAGCGCCACCGCGCCCCGCAGCACCTGCCCCATCGGGCGTCCCCGCGCGAGCCCCACCACACCGGACATCGCCGCGGCGCCCACGGAGAACAGCGCCACGCGCTTGTCGAGCCGCTCCAGCTTGCGCGACAGCGGCGTGGGCGGCGAGGCCGTCTCCTCCACGAGCTTGCGCACCCGCGCCAGCGCCATGTTCCCACCCGTGGCCACGACGACGGCGCGCCCATGCCCCGACGCCACCACCGTGCCCGCGTGGAGCATGCAGGGGCGCTCGGCCAGCGGCGCGTCATCGTCCACTGGCTCCGCCCCCTTGGCCTGCGGCTCGCTCTCACCGGTGAGGGGCGCCTCGTCCACGCTGAGCCGGTGCGCCTCCAGCACGCGCGCGTCCGCGGGGAGCACATCTCCCGCGCGCACGAGCAGCACGTCCCCCACCACCAGGTCCGCCGCGGGCACGGACTGGAGGACACCGTCGCGCAGCACCTGCGCCTGCCCCGCCTCCAGCTTCTGCCAGGAGGCGAGGAGCGACTCGTTGCGCCGCTCGATGCGGTAGCCGATGCCCGCGTTGAGGCCCACCACCGCGAGGATGGCCGTCGACTCCAGCACGTCCCCCGCGAGCGCGGACGCCGCCGCCGAGCCCATCAACAACCCCATGGGCACGGTGGCCACCTGCGCGCGCAGCAGCGACCACCGCGAGCGCGGCGGCACCCCCGCCACCAGGTTCGCCCCCTGACGTCGCAGCCGAGCCGCGGCCTCTCTTCCGGACAGTCCATGCGCGTCCGTCCCGCTCCGATGCAGCACCTCGTCCACGCTCAGCGCGTGCCACGCCACCTCGTCACGAGACGCCGGCGCGGGACGCCGCTCGCGCGCGACAGCGGGCCCGGCGTCCTCGGGGGTCTCCTTCAAGCGCGTGAGCAGCGGAGCGTCAGGGCCGTAGCGCACCAACACCCGGCCGCTGCGATGCTCCGCCTTCACCTCCTCGATGCCGGGCCAGGTGTGGAACGTGCGCTCCAAGCGACGTCCCAGGTGGCGGTCACCCAAGAGCCCCGGCACCACCAGCCGGAGCCGGCGCGAGGCCACGGAGTGCCGAGCCACGCTCGCGGGCGCCGCCCTCCCATCGATGAGGAACACCACCATCCGCCACACCCCCGGAGGGCCCAAGGTGAGGGCGTACGTCCCGCTCGGCCATCCGACGGGGCGTGCGTATCCATGCACGGCACCGGACAGTCTCGCGCGAAGCAGCGACAGCCCGCAGCACCGAGGGGCCCCGCACGCGCCGCGTGACAGCAGGGGCGATGGTGCATCCAGCAGCCCGCTCGCCCGCCTGCACGCACCCTCGCGCGCATCGTGTCGGACGGCCCAGGTCCGCTAGGCTTGTCTCCAGAAACCCGTTCCGCGAGGACGGGCCGAAGTGTCCTCTCCCCCGGGAGGACCCACGAGGTGTGTCATGGAGCTCCAGCTCACCGAAGAGATTCGCAGGCAGGTGGACGAGGCCTTCCGCAGACGCGGGCGGGTCAACATCGTCATCGCCGGGCGCAGCGGCGTGGGGAAGAGCACGCTCATCAACGCCGTCTTCCACGGGCGCATCGCGGACACCGGCCAGGGCCGCCCCGTCACGCAGGAGACGCGCGAGTACACGAAGAGCGACGTCCCCGTGAGCATCCTCGACACCCGGGGCCTGGAGCTGGGCGCCTACAAGCAGACGCTGACGCTGCTCGAGGACCTGGTCGCCACACGGGGCCGGGACGCGGACGCGACGCGGCACCTGCACTGCGCGTGGCTCTGCATCGGAGAAGACTCGCGGCGCGTGGAGGATGGAGACCTGGAGGTCGCGCGCATGCTCTCGCGGCACATGCCCGTGGTGGTCGTGGTCACCAAGGCACGCAACGACCAGGGCTTCCGCGCCGAGGTGGAGCGGCTGCTCCCCATGGCCCGAAACGTCATGCGCGTGCGCGCGCTCCAGGAGACGGACGACGAGGGGAACACGCTCCAGGCCAAGGGGCTCGTCGAGTTGGTGGAGCTCACCATGGAGCTGGTGCCGGAGGCGCAGCGCAACGCCTTCGCCGCCGCGCAGCGGGTGAGCATCGAACAGAAGCGCAAGCGGGCCCACGGCATCGTCGCCAGCGCGGCCGCTGCCGCCGCGGCCATCGGAGCCACCCCCATCCCTTTCGCCGACGCCGCCCTGCTCGTCCCCACGCAGGTCGGAATGCTGGCGGGGATTAGCAGCGTCTTCGGCATGCCTCTCACCGAGGCCTTCCTCTCCACGCTGGTGAGCTCCGTGGCCACGGGGCTGGGCGCCACCTTCTCCGGACAGGCCATCGTGTCCGGCCTGCTCAAGGTCATCCCCGGCGCGGGCACGCTGGTCGGTGCGCTCATCGCCGCCTCCACCGCCACCGCGCTCACCACCCTGTTCGGCGAGGCCTATATCGCCGTGCTCTCCCGACTGATGGAGCGGCGCGCCGGGGAGATTCCCCTCGTGGAGGACGTCATCAGCGCCTTCAAGGAAGAGCTGTCCCTGCGCCGCGCCTCGGCCTGAGTCACGCGGGCTTGGGCGGCGTGGCGCGCAGCTCCGCGCGGCGAATCTTGCCGCTCACCGTCTTGGGCAGCTCGAGGACGAACTCCACCTCGCGCGGATACTTGTACGGCGCGGTGGTGCGCTTGACGTGCTCCTGGAGCTCCTTCGCCAGCTCGTGCGACGCGATGAAGCCCGGCGCCAGCACCACGTACGCCTTCACCCGCTGCCCCAGCTTGTCGTCCGGCACGCCAATCACCGCGGACTCCGCCACCGCCGCGTGCTCCAGCAGCGCGGACTCCACCTCGAACGGCCCCACGCGGTAGCCGGACGTCTTGATGACGTCGTCCGCGCGGCCCACGAAATAGAAGTAGCCCTCCGCGTCCCGCACCGCCCTGTCCCCGGTGACGTACCAGTCGCCTCGACGACAGGCCGCGTTGGCCGCCGCGTCGCCCAGGTACTCCTGGAACAGCCCCACCGGCCGCTCCGGCGCCACGCGCACCGCGATGTCCCCCTCCTGCCCGTCCTTCACCTCCTGGCCCGCGTCGTCGATGACGCCCACCGTGAAGCCCGGGGACGGCTTGCCCATGGAGCCCACGCGCGGCTCCACCGAGGGGAACATGCCCACCACCACCACCGTCTCCGTCTGCCCGTAGCCCTCGCGGATGTGCAGCCCCGTGGCCGCCTTCCACGTGTCGATGACCTCCGGGTTGAGCGGCTCCCCCGCGCTCACCGTGTGGCGCAGGCTCGACAGGTCGTAGTCCTTCAACTCCTTGAGCACCATCGCCCGCCACGCCGTGGGCGGCGCGCAGAAGGTCGTCACCTTCTGGGACGCCAGCACCTTCAAGAGCTTCTCCGGCTCGAAGCGTCCCCGGAAGTCGTAGACGACGTTGCACGCGCCCTGGCTCCACGGCCCGAAGAGCTTGCCCCACGCGCACTTGGCCCAGCCCGTGTCGCTCAACGTCAGGTGCCGGTCCTCGGGCGTCAAATCCAGCCAGTAGCGCCCGGTAATCACGTGGCCCAGCCCGTAGCTGACCTGCGTGTGCAGCACCATCTTCGGCATGCCCGTGGTGCCGGACGTGAAGTAGATGAGCAGCGGGTCCTCCGCGCGCGTGGGCGCGAAGTCCTGGCCGTGCGCCCCCGTGCCCACCGTGCCCGACTCGTAGCGGACCCACGGCGCCGGCGCGCCCTCCCCCACCGCCACCCACGTCTCCACGCGGCCGGTGCCCGCGAGCCCCTCGAAGCGCTCCAGACAGCTGACGTCCGCGATGACCGCGTTCGCGTCCGCCGCCACCAGCCGGTAGCGGATGTCCTTGACGGTGAGCATGGGCGTGCCCGGCATGAAGACGATGCCCGCGCGGATGCAGCCCAGCACCAGGAACCACCACTCCGGCACCCGGGGCATCATGATGAAGGCGCGGTCCCCCTTCTTCAGCCCCAGTCCCGTGAGGAACTGCGCCGCGTGCAGCGAGCGCTGCTTCACGCCCTGCCACGTGAAGCGCTGCTCCCGCCCCGTCTCGTCCGACCAGAGCAGCGCCAGCGACTCCCCCCGCTCGGCGGCGTGCCGGTCCACCACGTCCGTGGCGAAGTTGAAGTGCTCGGGCCGCTCCCACCGGAAGTCCCGGTGGGTCGCCGCGTAGTCGCGCATGTTGCGAGGAGGGGACTGGGCCATGCGGGCGAGCCTGCCACGCCCCTCCTCGCGACGTCCGTCCATACGCCCCCGCTTCGCACGGTGGACAACACGCCCGCCAGAAAAGCAGAGGGGCCGGTCCTGCAGAGAGGACCGACCCCGGTGTGTGACGAGAAGAACCTACGATGGACTCAGTTGAGCTCCATGCACGGGACGATGTTGCCCATCCCGTTGCACGTCAGCATCGCGTCCATCAACTGCTTCTCGGCCTGGGCGGTGCGGCCCGCGGCCAGCTCCCGGCGGATGCTCTCGCGCTCGGCCAACAGGTGCAGCCACGGGTCCGGCGTCCCCTCGGCGAAGCCGCGCAGCGCGCTCATCGCCGTGGCGTCCGACACCGCGGTGCCCGTGTGCATCAGCGCGCCGAAGTAGATGTCCCGCTCCCCCGAGCGGCGCAGCGAGTCCAGCAGCACCGTGGCGTCCTTCTTCGTGTCGCTGTCACGCAAGAGCCCCGCGTACCCCTGGGCCAGCGGCGCGCGCGCCGTGAAGTCCCGCGTCGCAATCTGCCGCACGTAGTCCTGCAGCACCGAGCCCCCACCCAGCGCGTCCAGCTCGCGGGCCAGCGGCAGCAGCGCCTCCACGCGCTCCTTCGAGGTCACCGTGCGCACCGCGTCGTAGAGCGCCGCGCGCGCCACCGCGGGCCGCTGCGCGAGCTGCTTCGCGTCCCAGGGCGCCTCCCCCGTGAGCGTCGCCCACACGTCCATCACCTGACGGCGCGAGCGCACCCGCTCCTCCGCCAGCTGCGTGCGCAGCTCCGCCGCCATGCGCCGCGCCTCGCCGCTCCACCCCGCCTCGCTCAGCGACGCCACCGTGTCGAACGACGCCGCCGCGCGATCCAACAAGTCCCGCTCGCGCAGCACCAGCGCGCGGTTCCACAGCGCCTGGGCGTGATTCGGGTCCTGCTTCAGCGCGCTCGTGAGCAGCCCCAGCGCCTCCTCGTAGCGCTGGCGGCTGAGCGCGACGACGGCCAGGTCGTTCGCCTTGTCCGCGGACTCCGGCTCCTGGCCCAGGAACGCCTCGGCCTGCTGCCAGTCGCCGCGCAGGGCGTACGCCGCCGCGATGCCCCGGTAGTCGTGCCGCTCCGCCAGCTCCGCCAGCGGCCTGAGCGGCAGCATCTGCGCCGAGTGGCTGGTGCCGCGCATCGGGCTGTAGGGCAGGAAGCGGTCCGCCTTCGGATGCGAAAGCCGCGCCTCGAAGGTGCGCGTGTCCGCGCCCGACAGCCACACCTCGCCCGGAATCTCCGGCTCCGCCTGGCCGCGCACCACCACCACCGCCGCCAGCCCCGCCGCGAGCGCCAGCGGCATCGCCACCCTCAGGCCCTTCTGGAGCCGCGCCTTCAGGGACACCACGTTGCCGCCCACCACCGGCTCGGCCACGTCGGCGCCCTGCGTCGCCGGCGCGCTTCCCCCCAGCGCCCGGGCCGCGAGCAGCTCCAGCTGCAACAAATCCCTCAGTCCCGACTCACACTCCGCGCACCGCGTCAGGTGCTGGCGGAAGGCATCCGCTTCCGTGGCGGACAGCTCCCCGTCCACGAAGAGATGCAGTCGGTTGTTGGTGCATGGCGTCGTCATGAGCTCGTTGCCCCCTGCTCCCGGGCCACCGCTACCTGTGGCAGCAGCAAGTCCTTCAGGTCCCTGCGCGCCAGGGTGAGCCAACTGCCCACCGTGCCCACGGGAACGTTGAAATGCTCGGCGATGGCGTTGTAGCGCTTGCCCTCCGCGTGCAGCCGGTAGGCATCACGCAGGTGCGGCTTGAGCCGCTCCACCGCCTTCTGGAACTCCTCGGTGCTCACCAGCTCCCAGTTCTCCTGGGCCTCCGCCTGCGCCACCCCCTCCTGCACCAGCGCGAGGTGGGGCATCCCCCGGGACTCCGTCCTCTGCCTGCGGCAGTAGTCCAGGAAGCGGTTGGTCATCGTCGTGCACAGCCACGCCGCCGCCGCCGCGTCCGTCCGGTCCTTCAACGACTCGAATTCCTGCATCGCGCGCTCGAAGGTCTCCTGCACCAGGTCCTCGGCTTCCAGGCTGGAGCGGGCGGACAGACGACGCGCCAGTCCCAGCAGGCTGGGCCGGTGCTGTCGGATGAACGCCTCGAAGCGCCTCCGCTCCCGGTTGAAGAGGTTGGCCATGATGTCCTACATGCCTCGCGCGGCAGGTTTCCCAGTCAAAGACGCGGTGCCGTCCGTTCCTTGAGAAAAAAGTGCAAGGGCACCAACAAGGCAATGCCCGGAAGGGATGGATTCCCTGTCCGGGCATGGATCTCCAGCGGATGTAGGTCTGGAGGGGAGACGGCGCCTAGGGCTGCTGCGGGGCAGAGGCCAGGGCGGGGCTGGACGGCATGGGCAGGGGCTTGCGGGCGCGCTGCACCCCCACGGTGGTGGCGCAGTCCACGTAGTTGTTCTTCACGTGGGCGTCCGCGGCACTCGACTCGACGGGCTTGGAACCGGACGTCATTCGCTCGCTCCTCGTGCTGGGATACAGCAGCACGGACAAGTTGCTGGTGGATGAAACTTTGAATCTGTCGCCGTCCTTACCATGCTCCGGTGCGTTTCCGTGAGAGGCGGCGGGGTGGATTGCGTCTCGGATTCCGAGGTTTTCCAAATGAGCGTGGATACATCCCGGTTGGCGTTGGAGTGGCAGGTCTGGCTGGTGGAGAACCTGGCGTTGGGGGTGACGCGCGAGGAGGCGTGTCTGGCGTTGGCGAGCGCGGGGGTGTCCGAGGAGGTGGCGCGCGAGGAGGTGGCGCGGGTGGAGGCGCATCCCTTCTTCCAGGCCTGCCAGCGGGTGGGACGACGCTACGGGTGGCTCGAGTCGGTGATGGACACGTACAGCGCGTTGCATCGGCAATCGGGTGGACACCTGGCGCTGGAGCGACGCCACGAGTTGTCCGCGGAGGAGTTCTTCACGCGCTACTACTTCGGACATCGGCCGGTGGTGTTGACGGGGCGGATGAAGGACTGGCCGGCGCTCGGACGTTGGTCGCTTTCCTACCTGGCCGAGCGGGTGGGGGACGTGCAGGTGGAGGTGATGACGCGGCGTGAATCCAACCCTGACCACGCGCCCGAGCCGGACAAGCACCGCGAGACGATGCGCTTTGCCGACTACGTGCACCGGGTGGCGACGGGGGGCGAGACGAACGACTACTACATGGTGCCGCGCAACGAGAACTGGCAGCGCGAGGGCTTCGAGTCGCTGCGCGAGGACGTGCGCGCGCCCCAGGGCATCATCGACGACAGCCTGCGCCCGGACATGATGACGCTGCTGCTCGGCCCCGCGGGCACGGTGACGCCGCTGCACCACGACAACATGAACGTGCTGCTGGCGCAGGTGATGGGGCGAAAGCACGTGAAGCTCATCCCCTCCTTCCAGCGGCACCTGATGTATCCGCGCTACGGGACGTTCAGCCACGTGGACGCGGAGCGCCCGGACGTGGAGCGCCACCCGCTCTACGCGGAGGCGCACATGGTGGAGGCGGTGCTGGAGCCGGGGGAGCTGGTGTTCATCCCGGTGGGCTGGTGGCACTGGGTGCGCGCGCTCGACGTGAGCGCGTCGGTGACGTTCCACCACTTCCAGGTGCCCCAGGGGAACACGTTCCTGCCCACGCCGCTATAGGGGCGTCAGTCGGACGTCTCCACCAGCAGCACGTGGTGCGTCCAGCCGTTGCGCGCGTCGCGGGAGAGCCACTTCTGGCGCTCGTCGCGCAGGGCCACGGCGGGGGCGGTGCCGCCGCGGATGCGCTGGCGCACGCCGTCGAAGAAGCGCCCGGCGGCGTCGGGGATGTCCACCGTGGAGGCGAGCACCGCGCGCGCGCCGGCCTCGATGAAGGCGGCGGGCAGGCTGAAGGGCTCGTGCGTGGTGGTGGAGGCGAGCCGCCCCGCGCTGCACGCGGCCAGGAACACCATGGGCGCGCCGGCGAGCTTCTGCTTGCGCACGATGTCCGCCGTCAGCGCGTAGCGGCCGTTGCCCTCGGGTGAGAGCACCACCAGCGAGGCATCCGACAGCACCGGGTCGCTGATGCCGTGCGCGTGAATCTCGATTTCCGTCGCGTCCGACATGCTGGACAGCACGCGCGAGGGCGTGGCGTCCGAGCCGGACAGCAGCTCCAGCCGGGTGGGCTCCGGCTCGGAGGGCGGCGTCCACGTGGGGAGCCTGGGCAGCTGCAGCAGCGCGGGCGCCTCCACGCTGGAGACCACCAGGCGCCGCGACGGCGCGGACACGCCCGGGACGATGCGGCCCATGCGGAAGCTCCACGGCTGGTCCACGGGCAACAGGTCCGTGCGGCCGAAGACGGGCGCCCACGCGAGCACCTCCACCTGGGCGCAGCCCTTGAGCGCCTGGCGCACGTGCTCGGGGACGAGCTTGACGCTGGGGCTCTCCGCGAAGGGCACCTCGCGCGTGCCCTGGTAGTCGCCCACGAGCTCTCCCGCGGGCCCCCGGGCGACGGCCACGGAGCGCTCGTTGTGGACGGCGGCGCCGAGCGCGCACCGCGTGGGCACCTGGGTCCCCAGCTGCTCGGCGAGCAGCTCCAGGGCGCGCGCGTAGTCGCCCCGGCGTCCCGCGTCGGTGACGAGCGAGGAGTAGCCCAGGGTCCACGCCTCGCGCGCCAGAGGCTCGGTGGACGGCAGCTTGCGCGCGTCCTCCAGGGTGCGCGTGAGCAGCTCCACGCCGCGCTCGTGCTCGTGGTCCAGCACGAAGCGGCCCTCCAGGTAGCGCGCGTAGATGGCGTCACCCGGCGTGGGGTTGCTGGCGCGCGCGACGTCGAGCGCCTGGCTCAGCCGCTCGGCGTCCTTCGGGTCCGGACGGGCGCGGGCCATCTCCGCGAAGGTGGCGCCGAACATCAGGTCCAGCTTCGCGTTGGGGCACGCGGCGGCGGCCTCCAGCGAGGCGCGCGCGGCCTCCGGACGCAGGGCCAGGTAGTGCGTGTGGGCCTGGTTGATGTGGGGCCAGTAGCAGGTGTCGATGACGCGGCCACCGCGCGCGGTCCACTCCTCCACGTAGGCGAGCGCGCTGGAGAAGTCCCCGCGGTCCCGGGAGATGTGCACGAGCATCTCCAGCGTGGTGAGCTCCAGCTCCCACTCCTGGAGCTGGCGGGCCCAGGACCAGGCGGTGCGCGCGTGCTGCTCGGCCTCCGTCAGCCGCCGCAGCTCCGCGTAGAGGATGCCCAGGCGGATCTCCAGGTCCACGCAGCGCGCGGAGAAGGCGCCCTCGCGACAGCGCTGGAGCGCGTTGAACAGGCGCTGCTCGGCCTTCCACCACTCGCCGTCCGCCGTCTCCTTGCGGGCCTGCTCCCGCTCCAGGAACAGGCCGAGCCAGGTGTCCTTCTCGCGCTGGACGTGGGTGACCAGGTCCGGCAGGTAGCGCAGCGCGGCGGCCTTGTTGTGCAGGGCCATGCCCACGAACAGGTCCTCCTCGCCGGAGGCGCGCACCGTCTCCACCAGCGACTCCGGCGCGCCCGCGCGCTTCCGGACCCACTCGGAATATCCCTGGGCCAGGGCGCCCCGGCGCGTGAAGTCGCGGCCGGACACGCGCGTCACGTAGTCGCCGAGCGACGTGCCGCCCTGGAGCCGGTCCAGCTCCCGCGCCAGCGGCATCAGCGCCAGCACGCGCTCCTTGGAGGGCGCCGCGCGGACCACGTCGTAGAAGTGCTGCCGCACCACGCCAGGGCTCTGGCGCGCCTCCTGGAGGGGCAGCGGCGCCTTCGGGTCCTCCAGCAGGGCCAGCGTGGCGTCGCGCGCGCCATGCCACTTGCGCGAGCGCGCTTGCGTCTCCTCGCGCAGCGTCAGCGCCTGCGCCTTGGCCTCCCTGCTCCAGCCCTGCTCGCCGAGCGCGGCCACCTTCTCGAAGGTCTCCGCGGCCTTCATCGTCAGGCCCATGTCGCGCAGCGCCAGGGCGCGGTTCCACAGGGCCTGGGGATGCGCGGGGGCACGGGCCAGCACGCGGTCCAAGAGCCGCAGGGCCTGCTCGTGTGCCCCCCGGGAGAGCTGCACGGCGGCCAGGTCGCTGTCGCGGTCCACGGAGGACGACATGCGCTCCAGGAAGGAGCCCGCCTGGTTCCACTCGCCCTGCAGCCCGTACGCGGCGGCGATGCCCGCCCAGTTGCCCTCTTCCTCCAGCCGGGCCAGCTCCTTGAGGGGGATGGGCTCGGCGGGGACCAGACAGCCGCCGGCCGAGACACGCGGTCGGTAGCGGTCGGCCTCCGGATAGGTGAGGCGGGCCTCGATGCGCGCGGACGCCCGACGCTCGGCCCAGAAGCGCGCCTCCACGCCGTTCCCCCCGGACGGCGTGCGCACGACGAGCAGCGCGGTGACGACGAGCACGGGCGCGGCCAACGCCAGGACCAGGGCCTTGTCGGACTTCGACTTCAACATGCTGCCCCCTCGGGCGCTGTCTCCCCCAGACAGTCACCCACCGGTCGGGTTCTACACCAACCCTCCGGCTGGCGACGACTTTAGGCCCACACCGGACCTGTCGCCTCTGTACGAACGCACATCCCATCAGGTCCTTGGGCGTGGGCATTTCTTGGGAGAATTTCCCGCGCGGACGCAGGCACGGAAGAAGACGCCGCGTCCCCGGGCCGCACAGCGGGCGAGCGCTGCGGGAGCCCAAGGTGCCGCGCGCTCCCACTTCCGGCGCGTCGCTTCATCCACCGGGAATCATTGCGGTGGACGGCAAGCGACGAGCGAGGCCGAGGGCGCCCCGACTCCTCGTGCCCCACCGGGCGGCGGACCGAGGGCACGACACCCAGGGGCTTGGCGGACGAGCGGGAGCGGGAAGTAGCACGGCCGGCCGGATGTCCCAATGCGCCAACCCGGAATGAAAGGACCTCGTTTGACCGCATTCCTTCGACTCGCCGCCCTGGTGTTGCTGGTTCCCCCCCTCGCGTCCGCGGAGGTGGTGTGGAAGGGCGACTTCGAGACCGGAAACATTTCGCAGTGGACGCGCTCGCAGAGCGTCGCGAACAGCCGCCTGCAGGTGGTGTCGGACGTGGTCCGTGAGGGCCGCTATGCGTTGAAGGCCACGGTGCGTCAGGGCGATGACCCCATCGGCGCCAGCGGCAACCGCAACGAGCTGCTCTACATCAGCGAGGAGAAGCAGGGCTCCACGTACTTCTACAAGTGGAGCACGATGTTCCCGTCGAACTACCCCATCTCGGATGGGTGGCAGGTCTTCGCGCAGTGGCACCAGGAGGGCTGCTGTGGTTCGCCGCCGCTGGAGTTCTTCGTGAAGGGGGACCAGATGCACCTGCGCGTGGGTGGCGCGGACGGTGACATCCCCTGGAAGGGGTCCATCAACAAGGGCCAGTGGCACGACTTCATCCTGCAGGTGAAGTGGTCGTCCAACGCGAAGGTCGGCTTCGTGCAGCTGTGGCACAACGGGAAGCTGGTGTTGCCGAAGACGATGGGGGCGACGCAGTTCGGCAAGGAGATGAACTACCTGAAGCTCGGGCTGTACCGCGAGGACAGCATCCGTCCCGAGGCGAGCGTGTACCACGACGGCTTCACCATGAGCACCGCGCTGGAGGACGTCCTGCCGCCTCCGCCCGCCCCTGCACCGGAGCCCACCCCGGAGCCGACGCCCGAGCCCACGCCCACCCCGGAGCCGACGCCCGAGCCCACGCCGACGCCCACCACGCCGCCCATCGTCAACGTGCCCACGCTGCCGGGCAACGGCACGCCGCGCGTCGGCGTCATCGACACGGATGACGGCACGGACAATCCGCAGGCGGCGCAGGGTTGCGGTGCGACGGCGACGGGCGGGGCTCCGTTCATCGCCGCCACGGGCCTGCTCGCGTTCGCCGCGCTGCTGAGCCGTCGGCGCAAGCCGGCGACGGTGCGTGCTCGCGGCGCTCGTCGCTAGAGCGCTCGCGACCATGTGAAGGTCCACAGCGGGTCCGTCCTCGAGCAGGACGGGCCCGCTGCTGTTTTCAGCAGTGGGGTTCCGACGACAACCGTCAACTCTGGTCAGAGATGTCCGCGCACCAAGAGAGTCCGGTGCCCCAGCTCTTCGGTCACTTCTTGGATGAAGCGCTCTGACAGGGGTGGCCAGTTCCAGAACTTGAACCCCAGATGACCGAAGCCCCACGGAGACTCGCCGCTCCACTCCACGAGCCGCTCCGGCGTTCCACATTCAGGACAATTGAATTCCGCGCCGTCGTTGCCGCCGTACCAGTCGTCGACGGCCTCCGACCAGCCGTCCTCGGGCTCGAAGTGCGCGCCACATGCGCGGCACGTCAGTTCGCCGCCGATGGTGAAGAAGACGGTCCGGCCCACTTCCATCTGGAGACCGTTCGTCTCGAGGCCCCAGCACCAGGACTCTTCGTCGGGCACCTCCAGCGCGGCGGTGCGACTGGCCCCTGGCCGATGCCCCGAGCCTCCCAGCACGCAGTCCGTCAACTCCGGCGCGATGATGCGCCGTGCGACAAGCCAGTCCCGAAGCCGAGCGGCAAGACGGGGCGCGTCGTCCGCGGACGCGTCCTTGTCCACGATGATTTGGAAAGAATCACCCATGTCGTGAAATCTATCCGCACGACGGAGCGGCGCTCACGGAATCAGCGACGGTGTCGCGCCGCCTCTCTAAAGAACTGGGTGAGCGAATACTCCAGCAGCGACTGGCGCGACTGCATGTACCGGCGAGCGCGAAGGAAGGGCAGCCAGACGCGCTCGCCGACGCGCACCTGGGACTCTTCCTGATTCCGCCGTGGCACCCACGTCCCCCCGAGCCGCCGCACCAGCACGTGTCCCAGATAGGCTCCGAGCGCCGGGGATGTGTGCCCGTCGACGAGTTGACGCTCGTACCGCTCCGGGAAGTTCTCCCGCCAGAAGTAGAAGTCCAGGTCCGTCAGCGACTCCGCTGTCTCCTCCGTGATGGATGGCACCTTCGTGTGCAGCGCCGCCACGAGTCCTTCGGACAGTGCGCCGTAGGACGCGAGCACACGCTCAGGGCTCTCGACATCGGACGGCAACGCAGCTGGCAGCCACTCCTCCGACTCCGGTGGGCGGAAGGCGTTGAGCTCGGCGATTTTCGTCTGCCGCTCGCTGATGGCGAACTCGTCCGGCAGTCGCGCGAGCAGCGGTGCGAGGTCCGGGTGGAAGCGCGGCTCCACCGGAGCGAGTACGGCACTCCGCGCCCGCAGTGTGTCCAGCACCGTGTCGAAGTCGAGGTCTGGCCGCAGGTGGACATGTGCACGCGCCTGCGCCACGCGAGCTTCGTCGTTCGCGAAGTCCGCGGCGGTGGGACGCAGCACCAGCAGGACGGAGCCGTTGGGGAGTTCCTCCACGAGATGCGCGGGCGTCGAGAGCATCCGCTCACGACCCACGCTCTCCACGAGGCGAGGGCCGAAGACGTTCAGCCAGAACACTTCGTAGATCTTGTCGAATTCGTCGCGCTGCGCGGTCTCATCGTCGCGACCAAAGTTGGGGTAGTCCGCCAACTGCCGTTCCGCCGCGCTTTGGGCGGACAGATATGTGGCGGGACACGCCAATGCCCACGCACGAACCAGGTCCACGAACCTGGAACAATGCTCGGCCTCCGCGAAGAACTGGAGTGGCTGAACATTGAGGCTGACTCCAAACTCTGTCCGACCGGGCGGCCCCCCGGCATCCAGTGTCAGCGCCACGATGGGCGCTGCCGTGCGATAGAGCCCAATGGTCGAGCCATACGGGTCACGCTTCTCATCCAGCGCCGCTTTGACGGAAGCCAGGGAGAAACGACGTCGCCGCTTGCCGTTGACCACGTCCGGCAACCAGCCTCTCCCGTGGTCCTGAATCGCCTGGATGAAAAGCTCCAGGCCCACCTCGAACTGCTGCACGTCAACGAAGAGCGCATTGAAGGACAGTCTCAGGCTGTCCTCCGCATCGAAGGTCTGAAGCGAGGGCAGGCTCATTGAAACGACACCTCGACGCCCCGGACCCTCGTCTGCGCGTCGCGCACGGCAGCCCTTTGCATATCGATATCCCTGGGCTTGAGGACTCCCCCTTCGTAGACAAGACGTACCCGCTGGACCCGAGTGGGAACCCCACGACGCATCAGCTCAGGCCTGCGAATATCCAGGACGTCGCCGTAGAACCGTAAGGCGTCGTTCGCATCAGCCCGCATCTGCGCCTTCAAATCCTCCTCCTTGAGCAACTTGAGATCTCGGCTCTTGAAGCTGAACGTCTCTACGCGTGGCGGAAGGTCGACCCGTGGCTTCCCTTCGATAACAAGTACATCAGCAAAGCGGACACCAGCAACGTTCGGCTTCACCACACCCACATGCGCTACGACACGAGGCTCATCGAAGTCCTTGAGCCACAGTCTCTGCTCGCGCGGGCGGGCCGCATCCTCCTCCAGGAGGGTGACCATCATCCTCTCGAAGGCCAGGCCCCGGGCGTACCTGTCTCGCATCACCTGGTAGTCCGCCCACCCCAGCGGCCCCTTCGTCGCCTGCCGCTGCCCGATCTCCACGGTGCGCCGATCCAGATACGCCAGATAGTCCGGCCAGAGAGCATGCACCTCCGCTCCAGGAGGCACGGCTTTCTGCAGTGCTTCCCTGTGCTTCTCGAGGAGGCCCACATCCATTGGCAGCCGCGCCCCTCCAGCCTCGGCTTCCGCCTGCCGCAGCTTCGCTTCCGCCACCTCCGTGGGGATGCCGGCTGCCTCCGGTGGGAGGGACGGTCTGCCACCACTTCGCTTCTCCACACCGCGCTGCGCTGCGCTGGCCCCCGCGGGCTCTCGATACCGCTCCGCCAGCAGTGCCTGCGCCTTCGGCAGGTTGCCTCGGGCTTCGTGCAGGGCGATGACGCCCGCCGGTCCTTCCACCGCCGCGAACCGGGCGACCTCTCGTTCGCCGCGTAAGAGGGCGAAGACTTCGCGGACCGCGCCGGGGCCGAATTGTTCCTCCAACTCCTTCACGACGGTCTTCAGTGCGTCGACGTCTGACGCCGAGAGCCGCCGCAAGCTCGCCCGACCCCCGGCCCTCGAATCCATCAGGGCGCGCGTGCCCTTGTTTCCACCATACAGCGCCACCATCAGCGCGGCTGGCGCCAACTCTCTCGTGGCCTGCTCATACTTGCCCTGCGCCAGCGAGCGCGCTCCGTGCCCCGCTCCGACGACCAGGTGGTAGAAGCCCACGGGCACGCCAAAGGTCAGGTGGTCGAAGGCCCCCACCGAGACACTTCCCGGCGCGTAGTGCCGCTCCGCCAGCACCTTCCGCACTTCGTCCAGGGCCGCCTGGTAGGGTGGTGGGAGCTCAGCGCGCATCGCCCAGAGGCTCTGTCCCCGAGCGCCATCGCTCGCCGGACTGCTGGAGAGCATGTCCCGCCCTGCTCGCCCCAGCCCACGCAGGACATCACGTGCTTGTTCTTCCCGCTCCGGGAAGTCCTCCAGCGACAGGCCCCGCCGCTTCAGCTCCTCGCGGACGGTGGCCATGACGCCCAGCGTCTCCTCCAATTGCTTGTCGCGAGCCAGCAGCCGCACCACCTCGCGCAGTTCGTCGTCGAAGGCCGAGTGGAGGACGAAGAGTGCGAGCACCTCGGAATACGGCACGCCGTACTTCTCCACGGACGTGACGAGGAAGGCCGCGCGCTTGCGGCCCAGTACTTCCGAGGCCCGTGCATCCATCGGCCCCAGGGCCCCCAAGCGGACCGCGTCCCAGTCCGTGAGCGCCGCCACCAGCGCGGCCATATCCACCCCGCGCTGCATGGCCACGAACTCCCCAGGTGAGGCACACGCCAGGAAGAGTTCCAGCACCTCATGGCTGGACTCCACGTGAGGCCAATCCAAGGGCATGGAGCGTCCCCCACACGCGAAGGCCCCTCCGCGCGTCGCCGACTCCGTGACTGGCGCACCTGTGCCTTCAGCCCCATCCGCCAGGGGCTCGCGTCGAAGGCCCAAGGGCACTTCCGCCCCCGTCGCCGAGGAAGCCGACACGACATCCGGAGATGACGCCTCCTCCGTGCTCCATGGGGCCTGGGGGGACGCGGAGAAGGGGCGGAAGGTCAGGGCGTCTTGTGCCCCTGACTTCGCAGGCAACGAGGCACAGCCCACGTTCAGCAGCGCCACGGTCAGCGCCAGGCCCGCTCCGCCGCACCGCCGTCGCTCAGCGCGCATGGTCCACCCCCAACCCCACGGCCACGAAGGCGCCCGGACGCAGCGGCCCCTCCGGCGTCGGAAACAGCAAGGTACCGCCTTGTCCCACCGCGTAGAGGCGGCCACTCAACAGGCGCCACCTGGCCTCGCCCGAAACGAGGTAGCGCGCAGCGGGCTCACCCGCGCCGAGCGCCATCCCGCCCACCGCCACGGTGAGGTCCCGGTGGAAGGCCTGCACCTCCAAGCGCCCTTCCACATCCACCCGTCCCCACGAGAAGGCCTCCACCCCCATCGTCAGTCGCAGGTGGCGCCGCCCCAGCGTGCCCAGTCGTTCTGCATCGCCACTGAGAATCACCTCGCCATACGCGGACACTCCGTCCGGGAAGGACGCCTCCGCCAGCGGCAAGGCGGACGGGCCCGCCACCAGGAAGCGCGCCAGCTCGTAGTCCGGGCCGAAGGCTCCCTGTCGGAAACCTCCTCGCTGCACGCGCCCCTCCAGACGGGCCCGCAGGTCCACCGTCGCGGTCAGCGCATCCACGCCAGGGCCCGCCACCGCGCCCCAGGCCCCGCCCTCTCCTGGTCTTCCGCCCCAGCCTCCCAGCAGCGTCACCTCGAAGCCGTCTTCGTCGCGCCTGCGCCACACGAGCATCGCCGAGCCGTCCACATGCGCCAGCGTCAGCGGCTTCGAGGTGCCTCCCGCGCGTCCCCAGTCATGCGCCGCGGACAGCGACAGCAGGTACTGCAAGGGAATGAGGGGCCGGCCGAAGAGGAGGTGCTGCACGTCCAATGCGACTTCCGCGCCCATCAACCGTGCGCCCAGTACGTCCGAGGCAAAGGCCTCCACGTAGACCGGGCCCAGCATCCCTGTCACCACGGCTCCCGCGGGGTGGTAGTCGGGGTTGCTCCGGTTGCTGTAGCGGCGCACCAGGTGCCCGGACAGCAGCGTGTAGGACTCCAGCGCGCCCATCCACAACGAGTTCGGCGTGCCGCCAACCCTGAGCGCGCGCACCACCTGCCCCCAGTCGGACAGCGTGTCCCAGTCCTCCTTCCTGACGAGCCCCGCTCCTTCCGCGCCACCCCAGGGTCGCAACCGCACCGGTGCTCCGACTTCGAGGGTGAAGGCGCCTCGTCTCCTCACCACCCCACGCGGCTCCAGTTGCACGAAACCTTCGTCGTGGCCCACGCCACTTCGGGGCAGCAGCGTCAGCGACGTGGCCTCCAGGCGCAGCCAGTGCGCCCACCTCGTGTCATTACTGGGAGGTGCAGGTGACACGGGCTCTTCGCCAGAAGCTTCGGCCCGAAGCGCCTCCTCCAGCCTGCGCACGGTGGCGTCGAAGTCTTCAGTGGTGACAGCCGCCTGTCCCCACCCGACCCTGCGTAACAGCAGCAAGAATACGACGGCCCAACGCGTGGACATCGGCGGCTCCCGTGCAGGCCCCGACGGAGGGGTAAAGCCACAGGATTCCCGCTCGGTCTGACAAGGGCATCAGTCCCAGGGTCGATGCATTCCGGCGGGCACCGAGAGCCGGACCATGGGCAGACGCGCCGCTGAAGAGGATTCCGCACGAGGCCCGTGCGGAATCCCTCGACCCAGCCACCACCCAGCCCTCAGTGCGCGCCCTCGACCTTCACGTTGGGGTCGGCGCGTCGCAGCATGAACACCAGCACCAGTGAGCACGCGAAGATGGCCGTGAGCACGGTGAAGTTGGCGTTGAAGGCCCGCACCAGTGCCTGCAGGTTGATGCGCTGGCTGAACAGCCCATAGGCCGCGGCCAGCGGGTCCGTCACCCGCGAGGCCACCGTGGCCTGCATCGCGGCGAGCTGCTCCTGCGTCACCTGGCTGTACGCATCCACATGCGACGCCAGCGCCGTGTTGTTCACCTGCGTCAGCCGGTTGAGCGCGCTGCTCATCCACGCCGTGCCAATGGACCCGCCCAGCTCGCGCGTCAGGTTGAACAACCCCGCCGCGTTGCCTCGCTGGTCCGGCCGCAGGTTGCTCAGCGCCATCACCGACAGCGGCACGAAGATGAACCCCATCGAGCACGCCCGGATGAACACCGGCGCAATCAACGCCGCCTCGTCCGCCGTGCTGCTCAAGTGCCCGTTCGTCCACAAGGACAGGCACATCCCGATGATGCCCACCCCCACCAACATCCGCCCGTCCACCTTGCCGCCGAACTTCCCGATGAGCGGCATCAACAACACCTGGATGAAGCTCCCCTTCAAGAACACCAGCCCGATGTCGAGCGCCGAGTAGCGCATCACCGTTCCGCAGAAGAGGCTGAACAGGAACGAGCCGCCGAACAGCGCCGTGCCGATGAGGAAGTTCACCCCCGTCGCCGCCGCGTACGAGCGGTTCGCGAACACCCTCAAGTCCACCACCGGCTGCGGCGTCTCCAGCTCGTGCACGATGAACGTGATGAGCGCCACGCCCGCCACCACCGCGAGCACCGTGATCTTCATGCTGTCGAACCAGTCCTCGCGCGTGCCCTCCTCCAGCACGAACTGCAGCGCGGCCATGCCCACCGCCAACAGCCCGATGCCCCAGCGGTCCACCCGCTCGTGGGACACCTCGAAGTCCTTCTGCTCGATGTGCCGCCACGCCATGTACGCGGCGAACAGCCCCACCGGCAGGTTGATGAGGAATATCCAGTGCCAGCTCGCCACCTCGATGAGCATGCCGCCCACCGTCGGCCCCAGCAGCGGCCCCGTCACCGCGCCCAGCCCGAAGAGCGCGCCGGCCATGCCGTGCTCCTTCTGCGGATAGCGCGCGAACAGAATCGCCTGCGACGTGGGGATGATGGCGCCGCCCCCCACGCCCTGGAGGATGCGGAAGACCACCAGCGACGGCAGGTTCCACGCGAGCCCACACAACAGGCTCGCCGCCGTGAAGATGAGGATGGACACGGTGAAGTAGCGCCGGAACCCGAACCGACGCTGCAGCCAGCCCGTCATCGGGATGACCACCACGTTCGCCATCATGTAGCCGGTGGAGACCCACGCAATCTGGTCCATCGGCGTGCCGAAGCTCGCGCGGATGTCGCTGAGCGCGACATTCACAATCGAGATGTCCAGCACGGACATCAGCGCCGCCGCCATCGCGGCGATGGTGATACCGGCCTTCGAGCCGGTGATGACGTCGCCCTTCACGACTACTCGCCCCTCGTGTTCACCGTGACGATGGCGCTCATGCCCGGCTTGAGGGCCACATCCTTCGCGTCACCGTCGAAGCGGATGAGCACCGGGATGCGCTGCACCACCTTCACGAAGTTGCCGGACGCGTTGTCCGGAGGCAGCAGCGCGAAGCGCGCGCCACTGGCCCCCGCCAGGCTGTCCACATGGCCCTTGAAGTGATGACCGCTGAAGGCATCCACCTCCACGTCCACCGCCTGGCCCGCCTTCATCTCGCCGACCTGGTCCTCCTTGAAGTTCGCCACCACCCAGACGTCGTCCTGCGGCACCACCGCCATCAGCGGACGCTCCGGGCCCACCATGTGGCCCACCTCCACCGTGCGCCGGCTCACCACGCCATTCGTCGGCGCGCGGACCTTCGTGTACGACACCGCCAGCTCCGCCAGGTGCAACGCCGCCTGGGCCTGCTTGAGCTTCGCGTCCGCCAGCTTCACCGCCGCCTGCGCGGCCTGCACCTGCACCGGCCCCGTCTGTGCGGCGGCAAGCTTCCCCTGCGCCGTCTCCAGGCCACCAGAAGAGCCCTGCACGCCCGCCTCCGTGGACGTCAGCCGCGCCTTGGCCACGTCCAGCGCCGCCTTCGCCTGGTCATGCGTGGACTGCCGCGTGTCCAGGTCCGCCTGCGTCACCGCGCCCTCGGCCTTCAGCGTCTTCACCCGCGTCAGGTCCGTGTCCGCCAGCTTGAAGCGCGCCTCCGCCGCCACCACGTCCGCGCGCGCCTGGTCCAGCGCCGCCTTGGACGAGCTGATGCCGCTGCTCGCCTGCACCACGCCGCCGCGCGCCTGACGCAGGTTGGCCCCCGCGTTGACCTCGGTGAGCGCCAGCTGCGCCTGCGCGTTCGCCGACTGCGCCTCCGCGCTCGACACGTCCGCGCGCGCCACCTCCAGCTTCGCCTCCAGGTCCGTGGCGTCCAGCTCCACCAGCACGTCGCCGGCCTTCACCTGCTGGTTGTCGCTCACCAACACCCGGGCCACCTGCCCCGCGATTCGCGGCGACACGTTGGCGATGCGGCCCTCCACCTGCGCGTCATCGGTGGACTCCTCGCCCCGGGTGAGCACCCAGCGCGCGGCGCCGCCCAACAGCGCAATCCCCAACAGCGCGGGCAACACCCGCTTCGCCCTGGAGCGCGGCGCCGCCGGCTCCTTCACCAGCGAGGGGTTCTTCTTCGGTACGTCGGTGTCCTGGGCATCCAGGGAGGGTGATGCAGTGCTCATGGGTGTTCTCGAAGGTTCAACGGGTCGATGATAAGGGGCCTAACCATGTGGCCGTGACAAGACGTCCGTCGGGCCGCGCCCGAGGGGAATCGAGGGTTCGAGGGGAAGCTCAGGGCTCTCGGAAGGCAGGCAGTCCGGAGGAGACCTTGGTCAGCAGCTCGCGCAAGGTGGCGCGCTCCGGCTCGCTCAGCGTGGACATCAGCTCGGCGACGCGGCGGAAGTGGACGGGCAGCAGCTCTTCCAGGAGCGCGCTCGCCTTCGGCGTGAGGTGCACGGTGTACATGCGCCGGTCGTCGGGATGGTCGGCGCGGGAGATGAGGCCGTCCTTCTCCAACGTGTCGAGCAGCCCCGTCATCGTGGCCCGGCTCACACAGGAGCTCTCCGCCAGCTCGGCCGGGGTGAGGCCCTTGCCCTCCTCGCTCTCGCTGTAGGA
Organism: Myxococcus fulvus; assembly: GCF_900111765.1. The sequence continues at coordinate 1,050,463 of NZ_FOIB01000001.1, read as the reverse complement.
GAGCAGGCGGGCCAGCACGGTGAAGCGGCCCGTGGACAGGCCGTGACGCGCGAGGTTCGCCTCGTAGGCGCTCGACAGGTCGTTCGACATGCGCAGCAAGAGGACGCAGGTCTCGATGGCGCTCGCATCCAACTGAGGGAAGCGCTGCGACAGTCGCTGCAGCCGCTCGAAGCGGGTGATGGGAGGCGTGATGCTCATGGTGAGGCGCGGCGAAAACCCCGCCGCCCCTGAGTCGTAAGGCTCCTAACTACCGCGCGCAACGAAATAGTGGAGGCGGTGGGAGGAAACGGACGCGCTGTTATGACGGGGAGGTGCTGGATGTGAAAGACCCCACCGTGCAGGCGGCGCTGCGGCAGGCGAGCGACGAGGCCGGTCTGCCGGACTACCTGCTCAGCTGCGTGTACCCCCTGCTGCGCGAGCCGGAGGGCGAGTGGCCGAGCTGCTGCGGAGGCGGCTGCCAACCCTGTTCGGCCACGCTGGTGGACGTGGCGGCGCGGACGCTGGCGCTCCTGGGGACGCCGCGCGTGGCGCCCCTGCCCTTGTGAGCGCGGGCCGAGGGCGCCGTAAGCTCGTGGGGACATGAACCCCATCGTCCATGCGGAGCTGGCGTGGCTCACGGCCCAGGGGCTGCGTGAGCGGAGGGACCGCATCCTCGTCACGTGCGCGGGGCTGGCGCCGGACCTGGATGGGCTGACGCTGCTGGGCGGCGAGGAGTGGTACGCGCGCTATCACCACGTGCTCTTCCACGGCTACGTGGGCGCGCTCGTCACCACGGCGGTGTGCGTGGCATTGGCGCGGCAGCGCGCCCGGGTGGCGGTGCTCGCGATGGTGGCGTTCCACCTGCACCTCGTCTGCGACCTGGCGGGGAGCGGGCCTGGATGGCCCATCCACTACTACTGGCCCACGAGCATGCGGGAGTGGTTCTGGCAGGGGCAGTGGAACCTGTCGTCGTGGCAGAACTCGGTCATCGGGCTCTTCACCACGCTGGCCGTCCTCGCGTGCGCGCTGGGGCCCGGGCGTCGAACCTTCGTCGAGGTGTTCTCCGCGCGCTGGGACGCGGTCGTCACGCAGACCCTGCGCAAGCGCTTCAAGGGCGAGGAGCCCGTCGTGAAGTCCGGAGGTTGAGGCACGGCCGGAGTGTCCTCACCTGTCCCACGAGACAACGGCGCTGTAGGGGCCGTGACACATCGCGAGCACGGGGACCCGCGAGCGCGGTGCGGGGTTGTGTCCCCGGACGCGCAGCGCCTAGCTTGAAGCCCTTCCCGCGAAGGGGGCCCGATGCCCGCATACCGTGACGTGCTCGGCAGGATTCCCGAACCTGACGTCGAGGCCGGCAGGCAGTGCCAGGGCCTGTTGGACATGAAGACCAAGCCCCAGGGCAGCCTCGGCCGCCTGGAGGAGCTGGCGTGTCAGTGGGCCGCGTTGCGGGGAGAGCCCGCTCCGGCGATGCCTCGCAAGGGCATGGTGGTGATGGCGGCGGACCATGGCGTGACGGAGGAGGGCGTGAGCGCCTATCCCGCCGAAGTCACCGCGCAGATGGTCGCCAACTTCTCCCGGGGCGGCGCGGCCATCAACGTGCTGTCGCGACAGCACGACGTGCGCGTGGAGGTCGTCGACATGGGCGTGCGCGTGCCCGTGGAGGGGCTCACGGGCGTGCGCCACCACCGCATGGGCCCCGGCACGGGGAACCTCGCGCGGGGGCCGGCGATGTCGCGCAAGACGGCCGAGGAGGCGCTGAGCGTGGGCGCGCTGCTGGCCATCGAGCTGGCGGAGTCGGGCGTGACGTTGCTCGGCCTGGGTGACATGGGCATCGGCAACACCACCGCGTCGGCGGCGCTGACGTGTGTGCTCGCGGGCGTGTCACCGGACATGGCCACCGGGCGCGGCACGGGCGTGGACGACGCGGGCCTGACGCGCAAGGTGGACGTGGTGCGGCGGGCGCTGGTGGTGAACCAGCCGGACGCGGCGGACCCGCTGGACGTGCTCGCCAAGGTGGGCGGCTTCGAAATCGCGGGGCTCGCGGGCGCGGCCCTCGGCGCGGCGTCGCGGCGCGTGCCGGTGATGCTGGATGGCTTCATCTCATCGGTGGCCGGGCTGGTGGCGGCCCGGCTGTGTCCCCGGGTGATGCCCTTCCTCATGGCCAGCCACATGTCGCGCGAGGCGGGCCACCGGCGGGTGCTGGAGGCGCTGCGACTGCGGCCCCTGCTGGACTTGGGACTGAGGCTGGGCGAGGGCACCGGCGCGGTGCTCGCGATGGGGCTGGTGGACAGCAGCCTGCACGTGCTGCATGAGATGGCGACCTTCGCCTCGGCCGGCGTCGCGGAGAAGTCGCAGCGCTGAAGTGCGTGTCCCCGGCTGGAAACCCGGCGGGAGTCGCGCCATACCTGGGCTCCCATGAAGCGACTCCTCGCCGGCATCGCGTTCCTCAGTCGCATCCCCGTCCCCGGGGCGGCCACGTTCGACGCCGGCGACGTGGGCCGCGCCACGCTGTGCTTCCCGCTCGTCGGCGCGCTGCTCGCGGCCATCCTGGTGGGCGTGCGCCACGCGCTCTTCCCCCTGCTGCCCGCCACCGTGACGGCGTTCATCCTGCTCATCGTCTACGCGCTGCTCACCGGCGCGCTGCACCTGGACGGGCTGGCGGACATGGCGGACGGCTTCGGTGGCGGGCGCACGAAGGAGGACGTGCTGCGCATCATGCGCGACCACGTCATCGGCGCGTATGGCGGCACGGCCCTGCTCCTGAACGTGGGGCTGAAGTCGAGTGCGCTGGCGGCGCTGCTCGAGCGGGGACAGGCGGACGTCGCGCTGGTGGTGGCGCTGACCCTGGGCCGGTGGGGCTCGGTGCCCCAGGGGTGGCTGTTCCCCTATGCGCGCCGCTCCGGCGGCATCGGCATGGCCATCACGGATTATGTCGGGCGCGTCGAGGTGGCGGGGGCCACGGTGCTGGGGCTCGGCATCGCCGTCGGGCTCATGGGCTGGAAGGGCGGCGTCATCATGGCGGCCGTGGCCCTGGTGTCGATGCTCCAGGCCCTGTGGTGCCGGAAGAAGATTGACGGAATCACGGGCGATACGATGGGCGCCAACACCGAGGTGTGCGAGGCGGTGGTGCTCGTGCTCGCGCTGGCGCTCGGCTGACGCGCGCTCGACGAAAGGAAACGGACGCGTGGACTGGCGACTGCCGAGCGGCGTGACGCGCATGATCCTGGTGAGGCACGGCAAGCCCTCCGAGGAGATGAAGGGCCGCTGCTACGGGAGGCTCGACGTGGGCCTCGCGCCCGAGGGACACGTCCAGGCCGAGCGCGCCGCGCGACTGCTCGCGCAGGTGGAGCTGCACGGCCTGTATTCGAGTCCCCGGCTCCGCGCGCTCGACACGGCGAAGCGGCTGACGGAGGGCCGGGGGCTGGGGCTTCAAGTGGAGGAGGCCTTCCGCGAGATCGACTTCGGGCTCTTCGAGGGCCTCACCTACGAGGAGGCCGAGCGCCGCTTCCCCGCCGTGTACGCGGAGTGGATGACACACCCCGCACAGGTGCGCTTCCCCGAGGGAGAGACCTTCTCCGAGATGCGCGAGCGCGTGCGCACAGGGGGCCGGGCGCTGCGGGCGCGTCACCCCGGACAGTGCTTCGCGCTGGTGTCGCACGGCGGCGTCAACCGCACCCTGCTCTGCGAGGCGCTCGGCATGTCGGATGAGCACCTGTTCCGACTGGACCAGGTGCACGCGGCGGTGAACGTCATCGACTTCTACGGCGACGAGCCCGTGGTGAAGCTGATGAACGCGGAGCCGTGACGCACCACGCCTCGGCTTGACGGTGTTTCCGCGCGAGGCGTAGCCTTCCCGCATCTGTCTGGCATTGAAGTTCCGTCGTGCACAAGGGGGCGTCACGCGCATGGAGACCCAACCGCCAGGCGAGGCCAGCGGACGTCCCGTCACCCATGCTCCCGGAAAGACGCCCGACCTCTTCTCTCCGCAGGCGCTCGACAATCCCTATGCCGTCTACGCGCGGCTCCTCGAGCAGCCGGCGTGCTGGAGCGCCGAGTCCCAGCTGTGGCTGTTCTCCCGGCACGCCGACTGCCTGGAGGTGCTGGCCAATCCCCGCTTCAGTCGGAACATCGCCAGCGCGAGGAAGCGCCGCCCCCAGGACTACCCTCCCCCGCCGGAGGCGCTCGCGGCGCTGTCCGCCATGCACAACCAGTGGTTCCTGCTGATGGACCCGCCGGACCACACGCGCCTGCGCGCGGTGACGAAGCGCGCCCTGGGCCCTCGCATGAAGGAGCTGGCCATCCACATCCAGGCCCTGGCGGAGTCCCTGGTCTTCCAGGCGCGCCAGCGCGGAGGAATGGATGTCATCTCCGAGTTCGCCATGCCCCTGGCCCGCAGCACGCTGCGCCAGTTGGTGGGCGCGGATGATTTGGATGAGGGGCTCTATCAGCACTGGGCGCTGTGCCTCGCCCGGTGCGCGGATGCTTCCGCGCCCCTGGGGGTTCGCGAGGCCGCGAGCGCCGCCACGCGCGAGGTGCACCAGTCCCTCCAGGCCGCCGTGGTTCGACGTCGGAAGTCGCGGCGCACGGACGTCCTCGGGCTGCTGGTGGCAGCGCAGGAGGACGAGCAGGCGCTGAGCGAGGAGGAGCTGTTGCCCACGTGCATGCTGCTGCTCTTCGGCGGCTACGACACCTCCGTCAACCTCATGGGCAACGGGATGCTCGCGTTGATGGAGCACCGCGCGCAGTGGGAGGCGCTGTGCGCCGAGCCCTCGCGCGCCAAGGGCGCGGTGGAGGAGGTGCTGCGCTTCGACACGCCCCTGCAGCTCGTCTCGCGCATGGCGCAGGAGGACGTGGACGTGGGTGGCACGCACGTCCGCGCCGGTGAGTGGGCGTGGGTGCTGCTCGGCGCGGCGAATCGGGACCCCAGGCGCTTCGAGAACCCTGATGCGCTGGACATCCAGCGCACGGACCTCCAGCACGTCGCCTTCGGCCACGGCCTCCACCAATGTGTCGGCGCGGCGCTTGGGCGCATCGAGGCTCAGAGTGCCTTCGGGACGCTGGCGCGCGAGCTGCCGCAGCTCCGGCTTGTGCCCGGTGCGTGGAAGCGGCGCGACACCGCCGTGTTCCGCGGCCTCACCACCCTGCCCTGCCAACTCTGAGCCCGAGGCTCAGCGCGACTTGCGCGCCACCAGATACACGAGCAGCGGCGTGCCCAGCGCCGCCGTCACCAGACCCACGGGCGGCTCTCGCCCCGGGAGGATGACGCGGGAGGCTGCGTCACAGAGCGCCAGGAAGCTCGCGCCCACGATGACCGAGCACGGCAGCAGCACGCGCCGGCTCACGCCCAGCACGCGTCGGACGATGTGCGGGACGATGAGCTCCACGAACGCGATGGGGCCACACCACGCGACACAGCCCGCCACGCCGAGCGCCCCCAGGCCAATCGAGGCCATGCGCACCACGCGCACGTTGACGCCCTGCGACTCAGCGTGCTCCTCGCCGGAGATGAACACCTCCAGCGCCCGCGTCAGCGACAGAAGCCCCACCACCGACACGGCCGCGATGGGCACGAGCGCGATGATTCCCTGGTAGCCCACCTGCGGCAGGTGCCCCATGGTCCACCGCGTGGCCGCCAGCAGCTCCGCCGAGTCCGCCGAGAACTGCACGCCCGTGGAGATGGCGCCCGCCGCCATCGAGAAGGCGATGCCCGCGAGCACCAGGTCGTTCATCCGCACGCCCCGCCCCGCTGCAATGGCGGCCACCAACAGGCTGACCCCCAGCGCCCCGGCGAAGGCGGACGCGGTGATGAGCGGCAGCCCCCACAGCACCGAGCGGGCCCCCAGCACGATGGCCACCAGCGCTCCCAGCGTGGCCCCGGCCGTGGTGCCCACCGTGCTCGGCGCCGCGAGCGGATTGGCGAAGAGCGACTGGTACACCGCCCCCACCAGCGACAGCGTGCCCCCCACCAGCAACGCCATCAGCGTCCGGGGGATGCGCAGCTGCCAGAGGATGAAGTCCCGCGCGTCCGGTGGCATCGGCGGCCCGATGAACGGCGCGGCGACCACCACCAGCCCGCACAACAGCAACATCACCACCAGCCGGGCCTTCATTCGCCCCCCTCCAGCGGCAGGCCCACGAAGACCCTCCGGCCCTCGACCTCCACGCCACGCATCCGCACGGAGAACACCTGCCCCAGGTGCTCGCCCAGCTCCGGCGCGTCGTAGTGCGACTCGAAGGCCACCTGGCCACGCGACAACCCCAGCACCCGAATCCGTCCCTCGCCCCCGTGCCGCACCGCGTGGGCGAGCACGTTGATGTCATGCGTGATGCACAGCACCCCCAGCCCCGAGCGCCACAGCCGCCCCACGAGCGCGTACAGCTCCAGTTGCTGCGCGGGGTCCAGGAAGTTCGCTGGCTCGTCCAACATCACCAGCGGAGACTCCTGCGCCAGCAGCGCCGCCACCGCGACCCGCTGCTGCTCCCCGCCGGATAGCTCCGTGATTCGCCGCGCGGCGAGCCCCTCCGCCTGCACCCGCTCGAGCGCCGCCCGCGCCTGCTCCTCCGAGCGACGATGCGACTCCCGGAAGCGATAGCGCGCCGCGGCCACGTGCTCCAGCGCGGTGATGGGCTCGGAGACCTGCACGCGCTGGGGCAGCCACGCGACATGGGCCGCGCGCTCCCGGGGCGACAGCGCCGCCACGTCGCGCCCATCCACCGTGACACGCCCCGAGTCCGGCCGCTCGAGTCCGAGCGCCACGCGCATCAGCGTCGTCTTGCCCGCGCCGTTGGGGCCCACCACCGCCACGAAGTCTCCGGACCCGAGCCGCAGGGACACGTCCGCCAGCAGCGTCCGCTCCCCCTTGCGCACCGTCGCCCCGGAGACCTCCAGCGTGGACGTCATGGCGTCTTCGCGTCGAACCGCAGCGAGGCTCGAAGTCGCTCCACCAGGTCCAGGATGCGCGGCCCCGTGGACTGCACGCCCGGCCCCGCCACCAGCTTCACACGCCCCTCCTTCACCGCGCGCAGCACCGACAGCTGCTTCCACGCGGCCAGCTGCCGCGCCTCCTCCTCGGGCGTCGGCACGGGGCCTTCGAGCAACACGAGGATGATGTCCGGGTCCAACGTCATCAACTGCTCGACGGAGATGTTCGGAGGACCACCGGGGTCCTCGGCGACGGAGTTGCGCGCGCCCGCGGCCTCCAGCGCCGCGCCGTGCAGCGAGCCCTTGCGGATGTACCAGATGCTGGAGAGCCCGGCCTCCGCGTCACCAATCACCAGCAGCACCCGGGGCGCGTCCTTCGGAGGGGCGCGCTTCAGCGTGCTCTCCACCTTCGCGGCCAGCTCGTTCGCCTGCGCCTCGCGGCCCGTCTGCCGGCCCAGCTCGCGGACCCCGTTCGCCACGTCGTCCACGGTGAGCCAGGGCAGCACCTTCACCGGCGCGACGGCGGCCAGGGAGCCCGCGGGGGCCTGCTTCACCTGCTCATCCAGGATGAGCGTGGGCTTGAGCCGGGCGATGGCCTCGTAGTTGGGGGCCAGCGTGGAGCCGACCTTGGGCACGCCCTGCGCCTCGGGGGGCCAGGACGAATAGTCCGAGCGCCCCACCACCTGCGACCCCGCACCCAGCGCGTAGAGCGTCTCCGTGATTCCGGGGGACAGCGAGACGAGCCGCCGCGCGCCCGGCTCCTGGGGCGGAGGCGAGGAGCGCTGGCAGCCCGCGAGGATTAGGAGCGCGAGGCCGAGGAGACGGAAGGAGCGCGAAGGGGACATGGGAGGACAATCACGCACCGAGGAGTGCGTGACGAGCGCCTTATAGTGCACCCGCCGGAGGAGGCCCGCCATGTCGAAGCACCCCCACCTCATGATTCAGGGCACGGGTTCCCACGTGGGGAAGACCACGCTGGTGGCCGGGCTGTGCCGCCTGTACGCCAACCGGGGCCTGCGCGTGGCCCCGTTCAAGTCGCAGAACATGTCCCTCAACTCCTTCGTCACCGAGGAGAACGAGGAGATTGCCCGCGCCACCGCGGTGCAGTCCTTCGCGGCGCGGCAGCGGCCCATCGTCCACATGAACCCGCTGCTGCTCAAGCCCAAGTCGGACAGCGTCAGCCAGCTCATCATCCACGGCAAGCCCCACCGGGACGTCGACGCGCGCGAGTACTTCCTGGCCGACACGCACCGGGCCCTCAAGCTCGCCGCCATCCAGGAGTCCATCGACCACCTGAACCGCCACTACGACCTGGTCATCGCCGAGGGCGCGGGGAGCTGCGCGGAGCCCAACCTGCGCCCGTTCGACGTGGTGAACATGGAGGTGGCCCACCGCCTGGACGCCCGCGTCTTCGTGGCTGCGGACATCGACAAGGGCGGCGTCGTGGCGGAGCTGCTCGGCACGCTGCGCGTCCTGGAGCTGGTCGCCCCCGAGGACGTCGCGCGAATCTCCGGCTTCATCATCAACAAGTTCCGAGGAGACCGGCAGGTCCTCCAGCCGGCCGTGGACTTCATCGAGCAGCACGCGAAGAAGCCCGTCGTCGGGGTGCTGCCCTACCTGTCCCTCGCGCTGGAGGAGGAGGACCGCGTCCAGCCCCGCATGCACGGCACGCCCGAGGTCGACATCGCCGTCCTCTATCTGCCCCACATCTCCAACAGCACGGACTTCGACTACCTCCAGGAGGAGCCCCATGTGCGCGTGCGCTTCGTGCGCTCCGTGGACCAACTGGGCGCGCCCGACGCCATCATCCTGCCTGGCACGAAGAACACGGTGGGGGACCTGGTCCACCTGCGGCGCATCGGCTTCGAGCGCGTGCTCCAGGAGCTGAGCGCCACCACGCCCATCGTCGGCATCTGCGGCGGCTTCCAGATGCTGGGGCGCAACCTGCTCGACGAGCACCGCCGCGAGTCCGAGCACGGCAGCACCACCGGCCTGGGCCTCTTGGACATCGACGTGGAGTTCCTGCCGGGAAAGACGGTCTTCAACCGTCACTACACTCCGACGAAGGACAATCCCTTGCGGGATGCGGGCGAGGTGTCCGGGTATGAGATTCATTCCGGGCTCATCCGGTACGACAGCGCGCGGCCGATGTATGCCCACCCCGGTGGCTTCGATGGCGCGGTGCACGAGCGGCTGCCCATCTTCGGCACCTTCATCCATGACCTGTTCAAGAATCCTCGTCTGAGCCGCGCCTTCGTCGACACGCTGCGCCAGCGCAAGGGATTGCCGGTCCTGACCGCGCCCCTGTGCAACCACGACACCCGTCGGGAGGACAGCTATAATCGGCTCGCTGCCGCCCTGGCCGAGCACATGACATCCATCGACTGACTCTTCATCCCGCCAAAGGGGGCGCTCGGGGATTCCCGACGACAGGCGAATGTAAGGAGGAGGCTCAACGTGAAGCTCGATGGATTCGCTCGTGTCCTTCCGCGCGTGGCGCTGCTCTTGGCCATGGCTTGCCAGCACAGCGCGCTCGCGCAGGACCAGCTCGACACCACCCCGAAGGCACTCACCCAGCAGGTCCTCACGCCCGTTGGCACGACGTACCCCTACACCCAGCAATTGCAGTGGTTGGACTCGGGCCGGTTCATCGTGGGGCGGCTGGATGGCTCGATGACGCTCTTCCGCCCGCCTGGACCCACCGAGTGGGGTCCCATGCTCACGGACGTGCTGCGCACGCCCGCCAACCGGGGCGTGGAGATGATGGCCGTGCGGGATGAGCGGACGTTCGTGACCTCCAACGACAGCACCACCATCACCCTGTGGCGCGAGCGGGACCTGGCCGTCGCGGAGGACGCGGAGCCCGCGCTGCTCGACAGGCTGCCTCGCGCGTTCCGCTACCAGAACTTCGCCTATGACGCGGACGTGGGCACGGCCAACAGCGCCGTCTTCGTCACCCATGGGAACCGGGAGTACCTCGTCACCGGCCACGAGAACGGCTTCGTCCTCATCTGGAGCGTCACCCGCAACGGCCGGCAACTGGCGGTGCTGAAGAAGCTCGATGTCCGCTCGCCCAATCCCATCCCCAGCCCGTTCCAGCTGTGGAACGTGCGGGACATCGTCTCGTGGCGCGACGGCGTGGTCATCACCGGCTCCGAGGATGGGGACCTGGTGATGCTCCAGCTCCCGCAGGGCAATGTGCTGGCCCGCAAGCGCTACAACCCGAGCGCACAGCGCGGCATCAACGGACTGGCCATCCTGGATGACCACCTGGTGGCCGTGGCCTGCTCGGTGGGCCCGTCGGACAAGAACACGTGGCTGTTCCGCGTGCGCCCCGCGGAGCTCCAGTCGCAGGGCTCGGTGGACCTGAAGCAGAACCTGTCCCTGCCGCAGTCCTTCGCGTTCCGCGCCGCGATGGCCAGCGTGGGCGGTCAGCCCCACGTCTTCGCCACCACGCAGGAGGGCCTGCTGTGGACGGTGCTCGTCACGCCGGATGGACAGCTCCAGGTCCAGGCCGTCAGCTCCGTGGACTTCCCCATCGGAGAGGCCATCGACTACAACCCGGCCACCTCGCAGCTCGCCGCCGTGGGCGTGCTCGTCAACCTCTTCAACGTCGCTCCGCCCACGCCCGCGCAACGTCAGCAGGCGCCCAAGGCCGCGCCGCCTCAAGCGCCGTCGCTGGTCCACTGAGCACGGCGATGTCCCGGGACAGCGCTCCGTGGGTGCTGGGCATCGGCGCGTCGAATCACAACGGCGCCGCGTGCCTCCTGCATGGTGACGAGCTGATCGTCGCCGTGCAGGAGGAGCGACTCATCCGCCGCAAGCGGGCGTGGCTCCCTGGCGGGGCCGTGTCCTTCGCGGTGCGTTACTGCCTGGAGACGGCGGGCATCCGCGCGGACGAGCTCAGCCTCGTCTCGTGCTGCTCGCTGATGGGGCCTCGCGGGCCGCTGTACGACGTGCGCGCCAACCCGGACCTCGCTCCGGGTGTCCCGGTGCGCTACCTCTCGCACCACCTGGGCCACGCGGTGGGCGCGTTCGCGACGTCCGGCTTCGACGAGTCGCTGGTGCTCGTCGTGGACGGGTTCGGCTCCAACGTCCAGGACCTGTCCGCCGAGGAGCTGTCGGCGGTCGTCACCGAGCGAGTCGGTGAAGAGACGCTGTCCGTCTACCACGCGTCGCGCGAGGGCTTCGTGCCGGTGGAGAAGCACCTGGGCACATTCCTGGAGGTGACGTCCTCCGTGGACCTGGAGCGCTTCCGGGGCATGCCGCGCTTCGGCAGCCTGGGCGGGCTGTACTCGGCCGTCGGGCGACAGCTCTTCTCGGATGTCCTGGAGGGGCCGGGCAAGGTCATGGGCCTGGCGCCTCACGGCGTGGCGGACACACCCGTGTCGGACTTCTTCGACGTCGTCGACGGGCGCTTCGTGTTCCACGACACCGTGCCCCGCCGCTTCACACATGACGAGCGCTGGCCCGCGCGTCAGGAGGAGTACCGGAACCTCGCGGCCTCGGCGCAGGCGGCATTGGAGGATGGGCTCTTGCGGCTGGTGCGTCGACTGCGCGCGCGCACGTCCTGCGACGCCCTCTGCTACGCGGGGGGCGTCGCGCTCAACAGCGTGGCGAACGAGCGGCTCTTCACCGAGAGCGGCTTCAAGGACCTCTATGTGATGCCCGCCGCGGAGGACAGCGGCACCGCCATCGGCGCGGCGTACCATGGGCTGTGGCAGCTCACGGGACGGCGCTCCACGCGGCGACTGAGCCATGACAGCACGGGCAGGACGTACTCCGCCGAGGCCTGTGACGCCGCGCTGCGCACCGTGCCCTCGGTGGTGTCACGGCGAATGCCACGACTTGTGCAGGAGGTGGCCGACCTGCTCGCCGAGGGGAAGATGCTCGGCTGGTTCCAGGGCGGCTCCGAGCTGGGCCCACGCTCACTGGGACAGCGGAGCATCCTCTGCGACCCGCGTCCCCGCGACATGAAGGACACCCTCAACGCGCGGGTGAAGTTCCGCGAGGGCTTCCGTCCCTTCGCCCCCATCATCCTCGCGGAGAAGGTGCGCGAGTGGTTCGACGTCGACACGGACTCCACGGACAGCCCCTTCATGCTGCGTGTGTGGCGCTTCCGTGAGGAAATGCGCGAGCGCGTCCCCGCCGTCGCCCACGTCAACGGCACCGGCCGCGTGCAGACGGTGACGAGGGAGCACACGCCCCTGCTGCACGCGCTGCTCACCGCGTTCGATGAGCGCACCGGTGTGCCCATCCTGCTCAACACCTCGTTCAACATCGCCGGGGAGCCCATCGTCGAGACGCCCGAGGACGCGCTGTGGGGCCTGCTGTCCACGGGGCTGGAGGGCTGCGTGCTCCTGGACCGCTTCGTGTCGAAGCACGAGGCGCTGCATTCACTGCTGGACCTGGAGGTGCTCGTCCTCGGAGAGCGAATCGCGCCCCTGTCCTCGGAAAGCTCGGAGGACACGCTGGACCTGCGACCCCTCTTGAAAGAGCCGCTGGGCTTTGGCCTGGACGCCTCGGGACGCAACCTGGAGGATGCGCGCCGGATGCTGGGCAGCGGGCAACAAGGTGGCGCGTTCAAGGTGCGGACGCCGTGGGGCGCGGCCGTGCAGCTCGTGTCGAGCGAGCTGTCGACCCTCGTCGCCCAGGTGGAGCCCGGGATGACCGGCTGGAAGCTCCTGGAGCGTGTGTCTCGCGAGGACTCGAGCATTGATGAGCAGAAGCTGACGCGGATGCTCGGCACCTTGCGGCGCGCTCGCGTCCTCCAGTTCGGTCCGGGAGTGTGAGGACGGCGCTCGCCAGGGGACTGCTGGGCCTGGTGCTGCTGGCGTGCGCCTCCGTGCGGGCCCAGTCCACCGAGGACGCCGGCACTCCGCCCATGTCGGAGGTCATCGACGTGGTGGGCGAGGTGCCCGACCCGGAGCCGATGGACCGCGCGTCCCGTCGCGACCCGAGCAGCGTCGTCACCGTCATCTCCGTGGAGGAGCGCGGCGGCACCGCGCGCGACACGGCGGAGGTGCTGTCCACCGCGCCCGGCATCTCCATCCAGGACTCGGGCGGGTACGGCCAGGGAAAGAGCCTGGTGGTGCGCGGCGCCTCGTCGAACGGGACGCTGGTGCTGCTCGACGGCATCCCCCTCAACGGCGCGGGAGGGAGCATGGACCTGTCGCGCGTCCCGCTCGCGCTCGCTCGTGAGCTGGAGGTGATGCGCGGGAGCGCGGGCTCCAGCCATGGCAGCGGCGCGCTCGGCGGCGTGGTGAACATCATCACCCGCGCACCCGGCGACACGCTGAGCCTCGCGGGCGAGCTGAGCCACGGGAGCTGGAACACCACCACCGGGTGGCTCTCGCTCACCGGGCCCGTGCTGGACAGCGAGCTGCTCCTGCTGCTCCACGGCGGCACGTCGTCCGGGCGCTTCTCCTATCCGTTCGATGCCACGCCCACGCTGCCGGGTGACGCGCCCGAGCTGCGACGTCGCGAGAACAACGACGCGCGGGGTGCAGGAGCACTCGTGAGACTGCGTCACCGCCTCTCCCAGGGCGTGGTGCTGGACGCGATGGGCGAAGGGACCCTGGAGGGCCGGGGGCTGGCGGGCACGGCGCAGAACCCGCTCGCGGACGCGCGTCAGTCCAACCGTCGCGGCATCCTGAGCCTGCGCGTGCTGGGTGACCTGGGCCACCATGTCCACGTGTCCGCTCGCGCGCACTATCGCCAGGAGCGACTGGAGCTGTCGGGCGGTCCGCTGCCACAGCAGGGCGTGCAGACCTTGCGCACGGGCGGCGTCGAGGCCGAGGGCAGCATGCCGGTGGGAGACTGGAACGTCGTCTCCGCGCTGGCGAGCCTCGGCGGGGAAGGCGTCGCCACCGATGGCGCGCCCGTGACCTCGGACGGGCGCACGTCGTGGCTGCGCGCCAGCGTCCGCGTCATGGATGACCTGGCGCTGCTCGACGGCCGGCTCCACGTGACGCCCTCGCTGCGCGTGGAGCGCGTGGGCCCCTACACACTGCTGTCCCCCAAGCTGGGTGCACGCGTGACGCTGCCCGCGCGCCTGGAGCTGCGCGCCAACGTGGGACAGGCGCACCGGGCCCCCTCGCTGGTGGAGCTGTACGTGCGTCAGGGCACCCTGCTTCCCAACCCGGACCTGCGCCCCGAGCGCGCCGTGTCCGCGGACATGGCCTTGGCGCACCGCACGGAGCGCTCGCTCGTGTCGGTGGGCGGCTTCTTCGCGAGCTACGAGGACCTCATCACCTACGAGGCGTATCCGCCGTTCGCCGCGAAGCCGAGCAACTTCGCCTCCGCGCGCGTCTCCGGCCTGGAGGTGGACGCGGAGGCGCGCCCCTTCTCCTTCCTGTCCGGCTCGCTGGCGTACACGTTCCTCGTCTCGCGCAACCTCCGGGATGACCCGCGCTACTACCTGAAGGACATCCCGCTCCGGCCGCGCCACACCCTCGCCGCGCGGGTGACGGCGGGCCCCTCCTGGCTCACGGGCCGCGTGGAGCTGCGCGCCCAGTCCTCGCAGCTTCGCAATCGCACCGGCGAGCTGGTGCTCCCGGGCCGCACGCTCCTGCACGCGGGCCTGTCCACCACGGTGGGCAAGCGTCCCGCGTTCACCTTCTCCGTCGACCTCAAGAACGTGCTCGACGTCCATGTCGACGACTTTGACGGCTATCCCCTGCCGGGCCGCGCGGTGCTCGCCTCCGTGGCCCTGGCGCTCGACGTTCCACCCTCCTCTTCCACTGCCCACAAGGCGGACCCTCCATGAAGCCCTCGCATCCCCTCGGACGCCACCTGGCGCTCCTCTTCTCCCTCCTCTCCTGCCTGCTGCTCACCGGCTGCCCCGACGAGGGGGTCGTCTGCAGCGAGGGCCTCTCCCGCTGCGGAGAGACCTGCGCGGACCTCACCAGCGAGTCCGCCAACTGTGGCGCCTGCGGCAATGCCTGTGGTGAAGGCCAGCTCTGCGCCGACGGAGCGTGCCGCTGTCTGACCGGTGCCACGGCCTGTGGTGGAGCCTGCGTCGACCTCCAGTCCGCCCCCCAGCACTGCGGCGCCTGCGGCAACGTCTGCGGCAGCAGCGAGGTGTGCGAGCAGGGCACGTGCCAGCTGAACTGCACCGCGGGCCTGCTCCGCTGCGGCAATGGGTGCGTGAACGGAGACTCGAGCAACCTGAACTGCGGCGCCTGCGGCAACGTCTGCGGCGACGCGCGGACCTGCCGGGGCGGCGTGTGCACGTACGACATCGTGGCCACGTGCTTCAACACCGGTCAGGTGGTGGGCATCCAGTCCGGCGTGGACCTCAAGGGCCCCGGCACGCTGGTGGCGTCGTCGCCGCAGAGCGCCGCGCGGATGAGCGACGTGCTGCTGGTGCTCGACTCCACGCGCAAGCTCATCCAGGCGCATCTGAGCAACTACGGCGTGCTGCCACCGCGCCACGACACGGGCCGCGCGCCCAACCAGATCCTCGTCGAGTCGCCGTACATCTACATCCTCAACTCCACCGACAACACGCTCCAGGTGCTGCAGAGCACCGAGCCGCTCCCGCCTGGCAAGCAGCACCCCGAGGGAATCTCGCTCCAGAACGTGGCCAGCGTGAGCTTCGGCGCCAACACCAACCCCTTCGGCATGGCGCGCGTGGGCAACGAGCTGTGGGTCACCCTCTACGGCAACCTCGTGGGCGACCCGAGCGCCGGAGGCCGCGTGGCGCGCGTCTCCATGGCGTCCCCCTCCGAGCCGCGTGTGACGACCACCATCGACCTGCCCACCGGCGCCGCGCTCCAGCCCTTCCCGGACAACACCACGCTGTCCACGCCCGCGGGCATCACCCACCACCGCGGCAAGGTGTACGTGGCCCTCAACAACCTCAACCCCGCCACCTACGCCCCCGGCGGCCCGGGCCTGCTCGCGCGCATCGACCCGGCGACGGGCGCGGTGAGCCTCGTCGGCCTGGGCGACGGCTGCCTCAACCCCAACGCGGTGGCGTCCGTGGGCGAGCACCTGGTGGTGAGCTGCGGCGGCAAGTCCACCTATGACGCCGAGTTCAAGCTGGTGTCCGTGGAGCGCACGGGCCTCGTGATGCTGGACGCGCAGGACACCGTGGTGGCCTCGGAGCCCATCGCCTGCTCGCCGCAAATCGGCGCCTGCCCCATCCCCGCCGCCGGCCGGTTCGCCGTGGTGGGCCCGCGCATCTACACCGGCGACACCAACGGCGGCCGCGTCTTCGTCCACGAAATCGTGGGGAACACCCTGGTCGAGCGTCGGGGCCTGAAGGACACCTCGGAGCCCGCCATCGCCGCCTGCCCCGCCAGCGGCTTCTCGCTGGTCAGCGACGTGGTGGCCCTGCCCTGATTCCGGGGCACCTCGGGGGCACTTCGCCCCGATGGGGCAATGTGCCCCGGCCCCGGCGGGACATTCCACCCCGTCCGGGGCCCGCCTCCGAGGGAGCCACCCCGAGCCAGGCGCTGGCACGGAGGATGCTCTAGAGCTTCCGCGTGCCCCGGCGAACATCGCGGGGCTGAACCGGAGGGGGCGTCATGCAGCGCACGTCGGTCCTCGTGCACCCACGCCGAGCTTCGGGCGATTGCTCGCCCGCCGAGGAGCCCGACGCGACGTACTGACGCCTTCTCACGGCAGTCGCGGTAGTTTCTGAGTACTTCCTTCCGGTCCATGCATTCTCGACCCCTCCCACGTGCATGGACCGGAATAGCCTCGACCCACCGTGAGACTCGCACGCAAGTTCACCCTCGCCCTCGTCCTGCTCGCCGTGGCCGTCATCGCCGCGCTGCAGGTCATCCAGGTCCGCCGCGAGCTGGAGC
This sequence comes from Myxococcus fulvus, assembly GCF_900111765.1. The sequence continues at coordinate 1,033,747 of NZ_FOIB01000001.1, read as the reverse complement.
GCTCGGCGCTGGACATGCAGCACGACCATCGGCTGCTCGGCCACACGCTCGCGGGCACCATCGGCAAGGCGTGGCAGCTGGCCGGTGAGCGTGAAGCGCTGAATCTCCTGAACCAGTCCAACAACTACCAGGAGCAGGTCCACCTGCGCTGGGTCTGGCTGGATGGCGGCCCCGGGACGCCCTCGCTCGCGGGCTTCCCGCCCCGGCTGATGGCCACGCTGCGCCAGGGCAGGGACGGCTCCATGGTGGACCCGGACCCGGCGCCGGGCCTGCTGCACTCGTACACGCCGGTGAAGATTGGCCCGCGCTTCGGCGCCATCGAAATCACCGAGTCGCTGGGAGAAGAGCGCCAGCACGTCTTCGTCACGGTGGTGGGCACCATCGTCGCCACGGGCACCATCACCTTCGCGTTCCTCATCGTCGCCATGGCCATGGGCCGCAGGCTCGTCGGCGAGCCGGTGGACCAGCTGGTCCAGCTGGCGGACCGCTTCGGCCACGGGGATTTGTCCGCGCGCGTGCGGCTGCCACCGCAGCGCCGGGGGGACGAGTTGACGACGCTGGCCAACGCGATGAACCGCATGGGTGAGCAGTTGGAGGAGACGCGCTCGCGGCTGTCCGCGGAGACGGCCGCGCGCCTGTCCGCGGTGGAGCACCTGCGGCACGCGGACCGGCTCACCACGGTGGGCAAGCTGGCGTCGGGCGTGGCGCACGAGCTGGGCACGCCGCTCAACGTGGTGATGGGCCGCGCGAAGATGATTTCGTCGGGCGAGGCGGAGGGCGAGGAGGTCGGCGAGAGCGCGCGCATCATCAGCCAGCAGGCGCAGCACATGACGCGCATCATCCGGCAGCTGCTCGACTTCGCTCGGCGCCGCGCGCCCCACCGGGCCCCCGAGGACGTGCGGGAGCTCGTCTCCCGCTCGCTGTCCCTGCTCAAGCCCATGGCCGCCAAGAAGAGCATCACCCTGGTGGAAGACATCCCCCCCGGCGTTACGGTGGAGGCGGATGGAGGCCAGGTGCAGCAGGTGTTGACCAACCTGGTGATGAACGCGCTGCAGGCCATGAACCAGCCGGGGACGGTGCGCGTGCACGCGGCCCACGCCCGGACCACGCCGCCCCAGGACGTGGGCGGCCCCGAGGGGAGCTACGTGCGGGTGGACGTGGAGGACGAGGGCAGCGGGATTCCCCCGGACGTGCTGGCGCACGTGTTCGAGCCGTTCTTCACCACGAAGGACGTGGGCGAGGGCACGGGGCTGGGGCTGTCCGTGTCCTATGGTCTGGTGAGGGACCATGGCGGCTGGATTGCCGTGCGAAGCGAGCTGGGACGCGGTAGCTGCTTCTCCATCTATCTGCCGAGCGGAGGGGACACATGCCAGGCCGCGTCCTGATGGTCGAGGACGAGCGCGAGATGCGCGCCATGTTGGAGAAGGGGTTGACCCGTCGGGGCTACACGCCCGTGGCGATGGGGTCCGCCGACGAGGCGCTGGCGCGGCTCGCCGGCGAGGACTTCGACGTGGTGCTCACGGACCTGCGCATGCCGGGCATGGACGGGCTGGCCCTGTGCGAGCGCATCGTCCTCAACCGGCCGGACATCCCCGTCGTGGTGATGACGGCGTTCGGCAGCATGGAGACGGCGGTGGCCGCCATCCGCGCGGGGGCGTACGACTTCGTCACCAAGCCCATCGACATCGACGCGCTGGTGCTGGTGCTGGAGCGCGCGGTGCAGCACCGCGCCCTGCGCGACGAGGTGCGCCGGCTGCGGCAGGAGCTGGGGCGCAGGCAGCAGGACACGGGCGCGGTGGTGGGCGAGAGCCCCGCGATGCAGCAGGCGTATGCGCTCATCGACCGGGTGGCGGACCTGGACTCGACGGTGCTGATCACCGGCGAGAGCGGCACGGGCAAGGAGGTGGCCGCGCGGGCGGTGCACACCCGTGGGCGACGCGCACAGGGGGCCTTCGTGGCCATCAACTGCGCGGCCATGCCGGAGGCGCTGCTGGAGAGCGAGCTGTTCGGCCACGCCAAGGGCGCCTTCACGGACGCGAAGGCGGCGCGCGCGGGGCTCTTCATCCAGGCGCACGGCGGCACGCTGTTCCTGGACGAGGTGGGCGAGCTGCCGCTCACGCTCCAGCCGAAGCTCCTGCGCGCATTGCAGGAAAGGGTGGTGCGGCCGGTGGGCGGGGACACGGAGGTGCCGTTCGACGCGCGCATCGTGGCGGCGACCAATCGTGATTTGGAGCTGGCGGTGGAGGAGGGCCGCTTCCGCGAGGACCTGTACTACCGGCTCAACGTCATCGGCGTGGAGCTGCCGCCCCTGCGGGCACGGGGCAACGACGTGCTGCTGTTGTCGCAGCGGTTCATCGAGCAGTTCGCCGCGCGCAACAACAAGCGGGTGGTGGGGCTGTCACCGGCGGCGGCGCAGCGGCTGCTCGCGTATGGGTGGCCGGGGAACGTGCGCGAGCTGCAGAACAGCATGGAGCGCGCGGTGGCGCTGACGTCGTTCGAGCAGATCACCGTGGATGATTTGCCCGAGCGCATCCGGAACTACAGCCAGCCCAAGGTGGTGCCGGAGAACACGGACCCCTCGGAGCTGGTGACGCTGGAGGAGCTGGAGCGGCGCTACATCCACCGCGTGCTGGAGACGGTGGGCGGCAGCCGCACGCTGGCGGCGCGCATCCTGGGCGTGGACCGCAAGACGCTGTACCGGAAGCTGGAGCGCGACGACGAGGCGAAGAAGCCCTAGTCGAGCGTCTCCAGCCTCACCTCGAAGAGCTTGGGCCAGAGCTTGCCGGTCATCAGCATGCGGCCGGTGCCGGGCTCCACGGCGATGCCGTTGAGGACGGCGTCGGTGATGCCGCGGACCTGGGAGGCCACGTTTCGCGCGAGGGCGGAGGCGTCGATGACGGCGGTGACCCGGCCGGTGGACGGGTCGATTTCGAGTACGTCCGTGGAGTGCCAGACGTTGGCGTAGATGACGCCGTTGGCGCACTCCAGCTCGTTGAGCTGCTCCTGGGGCTGGCCCTGGAGGGTGACCTCCACGGAGTCCAGGGGCTCGAAGGTTTCGGGGTCGTGGAAGGTCAGCGTGGAGCTGCCGTCGCTGCGGACCAGTCGGCCCTGCCAGTAGCACAGGCCCCAGCCGTCGCCTTCGTACGGTGTGGTGCGCTCGCGGGTGGGGGGCAGGCCGCTCCAGGTGTAGAGCAGGCCCTCGGTCCAGGTGAGCTGGTAGAGGCGCTCTCCGTCGCTGGCGAGGCCCTCGGTGAAGACGTCGCCCAGGCGCTCAATCCAGAGGGGCGTGGCGGACTCGAGGGAGATTTCGCGCAGCGAGCCCTTCTGGCCGGTGCTCTCGAACAGGCGCCCCTGGTGGAAGACGAGGCCCTGGGTGAAGGCCTCGGTCGAGTGCGGGTACTCCTGGACGATGCGGGCCACCTTGCGTGTGGGGCCGCCCTCCGTCGGTCGACGATGGACAGGTCCACAGCTACAGCCCACGCCCAGCCCCAGCACACAGATGGCCGACATCCACGCTCGCTGATTCAAGTGCATCGAGTCGCGCACGGAAGCAGGAAACGCGGACCGGCACAACACACTCCCGGCCCGTGAGGACCGGGACGTGTCACGGCGCGGACGACGCCTGCGTCAGACGACCTTGGCGCTCTGGATGATGACGTCCTCGGCGGGCACGTCGCTGTGACCGCTCTTGTTGCCGGTGCGCACCTTCTTGATCTTGTCCACGACCTCCTGGCCCTTCACGACCTTGCCGAACACGGCATAGCCCCAGCCCTGCACCGTGGGCGCGGTGTGGTTCAGGAACGAGTTGTTGACCGTGTTGATGAAGAACTGCGCGGAGGCGGAGTGCGGGTCGTTGGTGCGGGCCATCGCGACGGTGTACTGCTCGTTCTTCAGGCCGTTGTTGGCCTCGTTCTGGATCTGCCCGGTCGGGACCGGCTTCTGCCTCATGCCCGGCTCGAACCCGCCGCCCTGAATCATGAAGTTCTCGATGACGCGGTGGAAGATGGTGCCGTCGTAGTGGCCCTTGCCGACGAGCTCCAGGAAGTTGGCGACGGACTTGGGCGCCTTGGCCTCGTCCAGCTCGATGGTGATGTCGCCGAAGTTCGTCGTCAGATTGACCGTGGGCATGGAAGGTTCCCTGTAGGTAGAGGGTGGAAGGTGCACACCACTACCTCTTCGGTGCTGCTGTCCGCAACGAACACGTGAGGCGCCGCGTCCCGGGGTCCGGGGAATGGTTGCCTTGTCGGACGATTCCACCGTCACCTGAGGGACAACCCGGCACGGAGGCCGGGGAGAGCCTCTTCAGCGCCCTGTCTTCACGACGTAGCCGCGCAGCTCCGAGCCCGGCGTGAGCAACTCGTTCGCAATCCTCGCCAGCTCGTTCACCAGCCGCACGCGGCAGGCCTCGGTCTCCTCGCAGTCCTCCACGGCCCGCTGCAGGCGAGGCACCACCCGCGAGTGGTACGGCTCGGAAGGCGAGGCTCCGCGCCCCGCGAGGCGCACCTTGTTGGCCACGTCCTCCAGGCTCATCCCCGCCCGCTCGAAGATTTCCTCGCACAACTCGGCCCACGTCTCGCCAGACTTCGACACCGGCGTGCCCTCGGTCGTGCAGAGATGATTGACGTGGCCCTCGGCATCCCCCGGGATGCGCCCCGTCGAGTATGACGCGACCACCGCCACGGACTTGGGCGCCAGGGCCACGTCGAGCCGTCCCTCCTCCGGCAGCGCGATGGAGCTCACGCCCGCCCCGAGCGCGGCTTCGAGCTTGAACCCGCCCTCGGCCTGCGCTCGCAGCGCGGCTCCCGAGAACCCTGGCAGCCTGGGGCCCCGCGCGGCCAGCACCTCGCGTCCCGTGAGTCCCGCCGTGAGGACCAACACCAGGACCCGTGCCCCGTTCACGCCCAGGACCCGCCCGAAGCGCTGACCGATGTCCCGCAGCTCCACGAGGCTCCTGGCTCGGGCGGACTCGTCCCACAGTTGGATGAACCCCTGCTTCATCTCCCAGACCGGCGCGACGCCGAGATAGGCCACCAGGGACGCCGTCAGCGCGATGGCGAGGGTCTGGGTGATGGGCTCGGGCAGGCTCATCGTGAGCAGCAGCGCCAACGCCGCCGAGCTGACCACCGCCTTGAAGGCGCCCGGATTCACCGTGGGCCCCAGGCCGTCCTCGACGCTCTCCCACACCTCATCCAGCGCGAGGGACAGCGCCATCAACGTGCGGTCCTTGCGAGAGAACGCCAACCCCGCGCCTCCCATCAGCGTCAGACACGCGTCCTGCACGGGGCACAGGCGTGCGTAGAGCGCTTCGGGCGAGGGCTCCGCGCTGGAGTCGACCCGGCCTCGCGAGGACGCAAGCAGCGCGCGGGAGCGTCCCCACCCGCGCTGGTCCAGCGCGTCCGCTTCACGAAAGGCGACATCCAGTTTCAGGCCGAGGACGAGCTCGGAGAGCGCCCGCTGGAAGTCGTCCTCCTCCACCTCGACGGGCGCGACCTCCATCGACGTGTAAGCGATTCGCCTGCCCTGCCCCGCGTCGAGATTGACGACGCGAGGGGTGGCACAGCCGGTGAGCAGACATAACAAGATGATTCCAGACCCGCGCAATGTATCCCCCAGGAAGGCGTCACGAAGACGCGCGCATCCTGGGCGAGGGGCTCAATTCCTCTCAAGCTCACGACCTACCACCGTGGGGGTAGACTGGAGCCGGACATATGACTTGACGGACAGGGGTCCGACTCCAGCGAGGAACTGGAGTCAGGCGCTACCACATCGTGGGGATGTCACGCGTGAGGTCCACGAACTCGCTCAGGGGCTTGCGCCGGAAGACCTTCCCGTCGAGGGAGTCCGCGAGTTCCTCGGGAGTCGCCACCACGAGCCGTTCCCGGCTGTCCATCGACGTGACCGGCAGCGAGGGCTCCAAGTGCTCCAGGCGATTGCCCTTCAGGCGCAGCAGACCGGAGCCTTCGCCGGCCACCAGGATGTCGTCGTGGTACTTCGTCACGTCCACGACCATCCCTGGAGACTCCACCACCTCCGACCAGCCGTAGATGGACCCCTCCATCACGCCGTTGCCTCCGCAGACATACATCTCGTCCTGACTCGCCACGTGAATCCCTGTCAGCGGGGCTCGTGTATAGGAGGGCACCGTATGCCATTGGGAACCATCCCATCGGGCGATGAGTCCCTTGCGTCCCACCGCGTAGACCAGGGTGGAGGAGAGACCGTGGACGCAGATGACCTCGCCCGGACAGGGAATGGGATGCCAGGCCGTGCCATCCCACCGGAACATGCCGTCCTCGCGCTTGTCCACGCGCGGGCCCCACGTCAGGACGAAGTGGTCATCGACGCCCCAGACGCCCATGGCCAGGAGCGGGAGCGGATGGAACTCCCATTGGGGCACCGTGGGGTCCTTGCCCAGGGAGACATGCACCCCTCCTCGCGCGCCGCCGCCCTGGGAGACGTAGACCCCGCCCGAGGGCGAGCACCACAGCCCCGTCAACCAGCCGACCTGGGACTTGAGCGCATACATCCGCCCGGCCGACACCTGCACCACCCAGGATTCAGCCTCGTCTTCCACCCAGCCCTTGCCATCCCAGCGGTCCGCCAGGAAGTGGCAGTCCTCGATGGAGGGACCGCGGACCTTCCGGAATGCATACCCCAATGGCATCGCCCACGACTCCTCTCACGAATCCCCGGCTACGTCGCAGCCGAGCGCTATCTCGCGGGGTCTACACACAGCTCGTGCTTGAACTGATTCACCTCGGGATGCGCCGCGAACAGGGCGGTCATGCATTGATTGACCAGCTTCGACAACGCAGGGTCTCCTCCATTCCTGAAGACGCGCCCGAACTTGAAGAAGAAGTAGATGACATCGGGCTCGTCGGGGTCGGGCACCGCTCGGGTCAGGCTCAATCGCAAATCCCCCGCACCCTCATCATCATCGTCACTGTCCGTCAGCTCGTTGGCCGGTGTGAAGTATTCATTCTGGCGCAGGTAATCCTTCAAGAAGGTCTCCGCCAACATCGCGGACTGGTCGACGCTCACTGACATGTCTTCTCCTTTGGAAGGCCACTGAATCATCGCGCCCGCCCTGTCGTGCTTCCCGGCGGGGTGAGCCGCATGCGCATCCCTTGCTGCGCCAGACACCCCGCGCTCCGGAAAGCATTGGCCTCGCCCGCCTTCGCCCGCCTATCCCGCAGCGCGGCCACCGTGGTGGGATGGTCCGCCCCGAGTTGCCGGCGGGCAATGACATGAGCGCGTCTCGCGTCGAGGGCTTCGTTGTTCAAATGCTGCTGGTACTGTAGTGGAAATGGTGGTGGCGGTTCCCTCTTACCAGGGAACTGCGCGGGTGGCCTGCTGGCCAGCTTGTTCTTCTTGATGGAGGCCATGACGTCCTGCTTCATCTGCGCCTCGGCCTTCCGGCGCCAACTGTTGATGCACTCAGCCGCGCTGCTGCCATCCACGACATCACCCGGGGCACAGTTGGGCGCAGTCACCTTTCCGAGCCCCGCGCCCTCGGCATCGCCAGGCCCGGCGGCGCTCGTCGCGGAGCCACCAGCGCCAGCGCCGCTGGAGGAGCCCGCCCCTGGGGGCTGATCGCGTGCTTCTCGCTCCGCCGTGCGCCACTTCTCCTGATGGTCGTCCAGATAGCTCTGCGTCCGGCCATCCTCATCCCGCTGACGAGCCCCTTGAGGATACTGCTCCTCGGGGTGCCCTTCCGCGAGGTTGCGTTCGCGCTGCCTCGCGGAATCAGCGTTCTCGTTCCTCGTGTGCAGGCCATGCTCATGTTGAGGGTTGGAGGCCGCCCCCTGCATGGGAACAGAGGGGGCGTGATCCTCCCGGTAGCCATCCACCAGGTTTCGACAGGGGTCCCCTCGCGCGCTGCGACTCAATCCATCCGTGGAGCGGCCCGCTTCACGGAAGTTCGAGTCACGCACGAGGTGCCCGGACTGGCACTGGTTCAGATACCGGTCTCCCGTGGTGGGGCGCTCCAGGGGCGTCTGCGTGGCAGGCGGACCGGGGTTCTCGGTGAACCCGCGGTCCCGCTCCGCCTGGGTCGCGCCATCCCATCGGCTGCACTTCGCTTTCGCGTCAGAACAGGTCTTGCCCACGGTCGAATAGGAGCCGAACCAGTCAGGGTTCAGGTGGGCTTGAATCAACAACGCCTGGCATTGCTCGGAGAAGAAGTTGCTCCCGCCCATCTCCAAATAGAGGAGAGGCGTATGAGGCGGAGCCGTCGGAGCGTCGGTGGCCATCGGCAGAGCTCTTTCACCCACGAAGGGGTGGCCTGGAGTCGAGAGCCCACAGGAAGTCTGTCGTAGGGAAACCTGGGCGCGCTCAACTCCAGACCCATGGCGAGACCCGCGCCAATGATTGCCCTCCACTCCCCCGGCGACTCTGTCGGATTCTCCACACCCGCGAGCGCCCTACCCCGGCTGTCGCCGCCGTCCCCACCACCGGTGCTCCACCAGCTCATGCCCCAGCAGCATCAGCGCCGCCACCGCGAACGGCAGCAGGTAGTAGACGATGCGGTACACCACCAACGTGCCAATCACCACCGACGTCGGCACCGCGGGCGTCAGCGCCGCCAGGATGACCGAGTCGAACACCCCCAACCCTCCGGGCACCTGACTGGCAATCCCCAACAGCTGCGCCACCGCGAACAACGCCACCATCGTCAGCGGCGAAATCCCCGCGCCCGACGGCAGCAACACCCACAGCACCATCGCCCCCAGCGTCCAGTCCATGCACGACACCGCGAGCTGCTCCAGCGCCTGCCGCCACGTCGGCAGCGACACCTCCAGATGCAGCCTGGGCACCCGCAACACCCGCCGCATCCACGCGCACGCCGCGAAGTAGACGCCCAACACCGCCAACACCCCCCACCCCAACCCCCGCGCCACCCACGGTGACAGTGACAGCGCGGACATCGCCCCCTGCCCCGCGTCCACCACCAGCGCCACGCCCGCCACCGCCAACAGCCCCACCCAGAACGTCAGCGCGTTGAACGTCCCCACCTGCGCCACGTCCAGCGCCGTCAGCCCGCGCGCCGAATACAGCCGGTAGCGCACGCCGCCGCCCGTGAGGAACGACATGCCGATGTTGTGGCCGAACGCGTACCCCACGAAGGACGTGAAGCCCACCTGTCGATAGGGCAGCCACTTCCCCAGGTGACGCAGCGACAACACGTCATACAGCGTCAACGCCAGGTAGTTGCACGCCGCGCACACCACCGCCAACGCGACGCGCTCACGCGGAATGGACGCGAGCCCCCGGGCCACGTCCTCACCGTGCAGCTCACGCAGCTCGTGACGCAGCACCACGAACGCCAACGCCAGCAACCCCAGGGGAAGCAAGGCGAGGAGCGCCCGCTTCATCATGTTCCTCGAGAACACCCCTGCACGGTGCTCACCCGGCCGCGCCCGGGCACTCGAAGGGCACCCAGGCCCTCAACGCGACGGCGGCACGAGCGCCTCCGCCGTGGCGCACAAGTCCTCCATGGCGAAGGGCTTGTCCAACACACACGCCGCGCCCAACTGCGCCGCGTCCCGGTGCAGCTGCGCATCTCCAAACGCGGTGATGAGGATGACCGGCGTCGTCCACCCCTCCCGCCGCAGCCGCGCCACCACCTCCAGCCCCGAGTACCCCGGCATGCGCACATCCGTGATGATGAGGTCCGGCACCAGCGTCTGGTCCGCCAGCAACCCGTCGATGATGGCCTTCACCAACCCAGGCCCGTCCTCCGCCTCCACCACCTCATAGCCCCGGCGCTTGAGCGCCCGATGCAGCAGGGCGCGCATCTCCGGTTGATCCTCCGCCACCAACACCCGAGGCGCCTGCTCGCGCCCCGTGCTCGGGAGCGGCCACGGCTGCACTCCGGCTCCCTGCTCCTCGTCTGGCCCCATCAAGACGTCCTCCTCCTGGCGTGGTGGGATGCCCGCCCGCGTGCCCTCCCGACGAGGGCGCCCACATGGCGTGGCGTGCCCGGGCCAGAGCATTCGACGTGCCACTCCCTTCCCCGGGAGGGCGAGGCAAACCGCCCCGGGGAGATTTGCCCCGACCGGGGCACTTTGCCCCGCCCCACCCTGCCCCCTCTCCCCCACCCTCCGAGGGAATCCCTCGCACGAAGCGCTGGCCCAGCACCTGCAATGAAGCCAGACGTCGGTTCGGAAGTGGGGACTCGCGGAACGAGCCCCGAGCCAGGAAGCCGTCGGGAGTCGGGGGACGACCAGCGGCAGACCTTTCCACCTCCAGGAGGAGAGCTCCTCCACGGGCTCCCCATTTCCGGACCGACTCCTGACACCCCTTTCCCAGCCGGACTCACCTCCGGCCTCTTCGGAGAACGAACGATGGCCTGCTCGCTCCCCTCTCGCCGTTTCCTCGGTGCCCTGGCCCTCCTTCCCGCCGCGACGCTGGGCTTCGCGTGCGGACAAGCGCAGGCACTCGGCTCACCCAACACCTCCAACGCGGCGTCCACCGTGCCCGCCGCCGTCGCCGCCGCCGCGACACCCTCCGGCGCGCCCGTGCAGCCCGCGCGCTTCAATCCCGCGACGGCCGGCACCGTCACCTCGCTGGCGCCGCTCGTCGAGTCCGTGAAGGGCGCCGTCGTCTACGTGGAGGTGCAGGCCCGCCCGCGCCGCATGTCCGGCATGCAGGGCCTTCCTCCGGGCTTCGCGGAGCGCTTCGGCATGCCGCCCGGGATGCAGGGCAACGCGCCGCCGCGCCAGGGCCTGGGCTCGGGCTTCATCATCGACGCCTCCGGCACCGTGCTCACCAACAACCACGTGGTGGAGGGCGCGGACCTGGTGCGCGTGAAGCTGGAGGGCGGCCGCTCCTATGAGGCGGAGGTGCTCGGGAGAGATCCGCTCACCGACGTGGCGCTGCTCAAGCTCAAGGGCGTGGCGGGCAACCTGCCGTTCGTGCCGCTGGGTGACTCGGACGCGCTGCGCGTGGGAGACCCGGTGATGGCCATCGGCAACCCGTTCGGCCTGGACTCGAGCGTCAGCGCGGGCATCCTCTCCGCCCGCGCGCGGGACATCCATGCGGGCCCCTACGACGACTTCCTCCAGACGGACGCGGCCATCAACCCCGGCAACTCCGGCGGCCCGCTGTTCAACATGCAGGGTGAAGTGGTGGGCATGAACACCGCCATCATCGGCGGCGCCAGCGGCATCGGCTTCGCGGTGCCCAGCAACCTCATCCGCGCGCTGCTGCCCCAGCTGCAGGAGACGGGCGTGGTGCGCCGCGGCTTCCTCGGCCTGTCCATCCAGGACCTCACGCCGGAGCTGGCGCGGGCCCTCAAGGTGGAAGCGAACAAGGGCGCGGTGGTGGCGGGCGTCACCCGCGGCGGCCCCGGCGACCGCGCGGGCCTCCGGGAGGAGGACATCATCACCTCCGTCGGCGGACGCGCGGTGGACTCCGCCGGAGCGCTCACCCGCGCCGTCGCGCTGCTCAAGCCCGACAGCAGCGTGAAGGTGGACGTGGTGCGCGGCGGCAAGCCGATGACGGTGAACGTGACGCTCGGCACCCGCCCGGCCCAGCGCGGCGAGGAGGAGCTCACGCCGCGCAACAGCACCGCGCCCTCCACGCGCAAGCTGGGCATCGGCCTGCGCGACGCGCCCGACGGCGGCGCGCAAATCACCGAGGTGGAGCCCGGTGGCCCCGCCGAGCGCGCGGGCCTTCAGCCCGGGATGATTCTGGTGCAGGTCGGTGACGACAAGGTGTCCAGCGCCTCCGACGCCGTGCGCAGCCTGACGGGCGCGAAGTCCGGCGCCGCCCTGCTCCTGCGCGTGCGCGCCCCGGAGTCCGAGAACACCGTGCTGCGCGCGCTCGAAGTTCCCTGAGTCGCTCACGACGTCCGGCGGGGCGTCTTCCCCTCCCACCCGCCGGACGTCGTCGAGTCCTCGGCTACAGCGACACGATGGACTTGAAGCCGCCCCAAATCATCCGCTTGCTGTCGAAGGGCACGTCCTCGGGCGAGCCCAGTCGCGGGTCGGCCATCACCTTCTTGTTGACGCGGTTCCTATCCGCCTTCGACTTGTAGACGATGAAGGCGAACACCACGGCCTCGTCCGGCTTGAGCTTCACGCCCCGGGCGAACGAGACACGGGTGAGGCTCTCCGGGATGTCGTCCTCGATGGACTCGATGTACTGGAGCGCGCCGTGCTCGCGCCAGAGCTTGCCCGCCTTGCGCGACATCTTGCGATAGGCGGCCAGGTTCTTCTTCGGCAGCGGCAGCAGGAAACCATCGACGTAGGGCATTGCCGTCCTCCTCCACGAGAAGGTCGGCAGGCTACCCCGTCCGCGTCACTTCGCCGGACGGAAGCGCAGCGCGCTCCACACGTCGTCCACGGAGACCTGACGCACGCTGTCGATGCCCTCCTTCGCCAGCCGCTTCCAGAGGATGTCCCGGTTGAGGTCCGTGCCCAGCTGTCCCGCCTTCGGGTACACCGCCCACGCGACGCGGTCCTCCTTCGCGGCGGCGATGAGCGGCGCGCACTTCGCGTCCACGTCCTCCAGGTGCTGGACGAAGACGAGCAGCCCCTCTGCCTTCGCGGAGGTGCTCGTCACCACGTCATCCAGGTCCACGCCCCTCGGCTTGCCGATGACGCGGGCCTTCATGCCCTCTTTGAGGTTCAGCTTCTTCGCCAGGCTCATGCGGTGCGCGTCCCTCCAGGGAGAGGCCGGCATGACAGCACCGACGCTTGACTGGGGCAACCAACGCGCCGCGCCGGGCGGGCGGCCCCCAGGTCCAGGTGATGCGAAAGCGACCCCTGGGGTTTCCCACGGGTGTCCTGAATCCCCAGGGCGTTTGGCGTAGAGTGGCGGCGTGCCGCGCTGCCAGACATGTGGGCGGCGCTGGGAAGGCTCCCATGCGCCGTGCCCGCCGAGTCCATCCCCAGACGGGGCGGGACGAGCGACGTCCGTGGAGCCGACGCCGCCGCGTATCCCCGGCTACCAGGTGGAGGGCGTGCTGGCGCAGGGCGGCTTCGGCGTGCTGCTCGGCGCTCGGAGGGAGACGGACCACCAGCGCGTGGCCATCAAGCTGGCCCGCACGGGCAATGCCCTGGCGCGCGCGCAGCTCATCCGCGAGTCGGAGGCGCTGCGCCAGCTGGGCCCGCCCACCGTGCCCGCGCTGTACGAGGAGGGCGTGCTCGCCGGCGGCGTGCGCTTCCTCGTGATGGAGCATGTGCCGTTGCCCACGCTGGCGGAGCGGCTGGCGCGCGCCTCCGGGCCCGTGCCCGCGCAGGAGCTGCCACAGCTGGCGTTGTCCGTGGCGGACACGGTGGCCCGCGTGCACGCGCTCGGGCTGGCGCACTGTGACTTGAAGCCCGAGCACCTGTTCCTCAACGAGGACGGCGGCGGGCAGGTGCGCGTGTTCGACTTCGGCCTGGTGCGAGGCACCACGCCCCAGGAGGGCACCGCGCTGCCCGGCGAGGGCGCGACGACGAGCGATACCTCGGGCTTCGCCGGCACCGCCGAGTACATGGCCCCCGAGCAATGCGCGGGCAACGCCAACGTGGACGCGCGCACGGACGTGTACGCGCTGGGCGTGCTGCTCTACGAGATGCTCACCGGCCGGCCGCCCTTCTTCGGCTCGACGCCCGACGTGCTCCAGGCCCACCTGGCGCTGCGTCCGCCGCCGCCGTCGGACTTCGCGCCGGTGCCTCCCGCGCTGGAGGAGGTGGTGCTGCGGTGTCTGGCCAAGGAGCGCTCGCGCCGGCCGGAGGATGCCGCCGCGCTGGCCATCGCGCTGCGCGAGGCCTTCTCGCATGCGCACCGTCCCCTCGAGCCCGTCACGCCCCGCCCCACCGCGCCTGGAGAGCCTCGGCCCGCGCAGGTGCGCCGCTCCGTCGCCGTGCTCTTCCTCACCTCGCGCTCCAACCCGGTCAGCGTGCAGAAGGGGCTGGGCTCCTACGGCGGGCACCTGGCGCATACCGATGGGCCTCGTATCGCGGCGGTGTTCGACCCGGACGTCGGAGAGAACCCCGTGCGCCGCGCCATGCGCGCCGCGGAGGGGATGGCCGAGCGGGGCCTGGCCGCGAGCGCGCTCGTGGACGTGTCCGCCGTCACCGTGCAGCGCCGTCCCACCGGCGCGCCGCGCTACCTGGGCGCCATCTTCGCCCGGACGGACCGCTACCCCACGGGCCCGGACGCGCATGGGCTCCTGTTGTCCCCCGCCGCCGCGGAGGCCGTGCCGGAGGTGCCGTGCACGGAGGTGCCCAACCATCCGGGCCTCCTGCGTCCGGCGTCACCGGGGGCCGCGCCCCGACCGGACATCACCGTGCTGCAATTGGGCAGCGAGGTGCTGGTGGGCCGCGAAGCGGAGCTGGCCTCGCTGGTGGACAGCGCACGCGCGGCGGTGGGCGAGGCGGCGCCCACGCTCGTCACGGTGCTGGGCGAGCGCGGGCTGGGCAAGAGCCACCTGTCCGCGGCCCTGGTGCGGGAGCTCCAGTTGCAGCTGCCGCTGGCGCGGATGTACAGCACGCGCTCGCGCGAGCCGGTGCAGGGCGACCCGGACGGTACGCTGCGCACGCTCTTGCGCTGCGCGCTCAACGCCTTCGAGAGCGACGACACGGACACCGAGGAGCAGGGCCGCGCCTCCATCATGCAGCGGCTGGGGCCCACGCTGGGCTCGGAGCTGTGGCCTGGCGTGGCCGCGACCTTGGGCTGGTACGCGCCGGGCGGACCGGAGCTGCAGAGCTGGGCGGCGGCGCCGGGCGCGCTGCGCTCGCTGGCCATGCGCGCCACCGGTGAGCTGCTCGCGTCCACCGCCCGTGAGCGGCCGCTGTGCCTCATCATCGACGACGCGCACTTCGCGGAGGAGACGGCGCTGGACGCGCTGGAGTACGCGTGTCTCGCCGAGGCGAGCGTGCCCATCTGGGTGTGCGTGCTGGCGCGGCCGGGGTTCGAGAAGAGCCGGCCGTTGTGGGGTGCTCGCGCCGCGCGGCAAGTCACCGTGTCGCTGCGGGCGCTCGCGGCGGAGCCGTCACAGGAGCTGTGCCGCATGCTCCTCAAGCCGGTGGAGAACGTGCCCGCGCAGGCGGTGGAGCGCATCGTCGAGCGCGCCCAGCACGTGCCGCTGTACCTGGTGGAGCTGGTGCGCGGCCTCAAGCGCCAGGGGCTGGTGCGTCAGCGTGCGCCGGGTGGAAGCTGGTACCTGGTCACCGACGGCGTGGAGAAGGTCCCGGAGCTGCGGCTGGTGGAGTGGCTGGCGGACCGGGAGCTGGGCGCGCTGCCTTCGACGCTCGCCGCGCATGCGCGGCTGTGTGCCTTGCTGGGCACGGACTTCACCGCCGCGACGGCGGAGGGCGTGGTGCGGGAGCTGGAGCGGGACGGCGCGGCGGGTGGGTTCCCGCTGGATGCGGGCCACGCGACGCGGCGGTTGTTGGACTCCGGGTTGCTCGTGTCGCATCGGCAGGAGGGACTGAGCTTCCGTAACGAGCTGCTCCGTGACGCGGTGGCCGCCACGCTGCCGGCCGCCGAGCGCCAGCGCATCCACCGCGCGGCGTACCGGTATTACCTGGGGCCCGCGGGCGCCAGTGAGCGACAGCGGCTGCCTCGACTGGCCCTGCACGCGGCCGCGGCGGATCTGCGCGAGGAGGCCGCCGCGCTCTCCATCGACCTGGCGGAGTCCGCGCGGGGTCGACATGCGTTCCTCGACGCGGAGGCGATGTACACGCGCGCGCTGGAGCTGCTGGACCCGGAGGATGAGCTGCGCTGCCTCACCGCGCTGCGGGGACGGGGGCTCATGCGCATCCGCATCGGTCGGTATGACGACTCGCTGGCGGACTTCGCGGCGGCGCGGGAGCGGGCTCGCAAGCTGGGCGACGTGCGCTCCGAGGTGGAGCTGCTGTTGGACGAGGCGATGGCGCTGGACTGGGTGAACGACTACGCGGCCAGCGAGGAGCGCGCGCTGGAAGCCCAGGCGATGGCGATGCAGGTGCGGTCGGCGTACGTGCAGAGCCGGCTGCTCTTGGCGCTGGGCCGCGCGCTGTTCCGCAAGGGCGAGTGGCAGGAGGCCCGCGAGCCGCTGGAGGCCGCGGCGGTCTTCGCGAAGCGACTGGGGGACGCGGGCTACGAGACGCAGGTGGTGTCCCAGTTGCTGCTGGCCGTCATCCTCCCCAACCTGGGCGACATCGACGAGACGGACCGGGTGCTGGCGGAGGTGGTCGCCTCGTGCACGGAGCGTGGGGACTTGTTCCATCTGGGCAGCGCCATCAACAACCGCCGCAACCTGTGGGTGGCTCGCAGGGACCTCGCCAGCGCGCTGAAGGACCAGCAGCGCTTCATGCACCTGGGGCGAGAGCTGGGCATGGTGGGCTGGGAGTACTTCGCCGAGCACAACCTGGGTGAGCTGCACTACCAGGCGGGCGACGTGGACGCCGCCGCGCCGCACATCACCCGGGCGATTGCGTTGGAGCGTCGGCATCCAGAGGTGGCGCCGCGTCCGTGGGCGCTGCTGCTCCAGGCTCGCACCATGGCGTGGACGGGAAGGCAGGCACGGGCGCGCGAGCTGCTCGCCCAGGTGAAGCAGGTGCTCGCCGAGAATCGGAACGGCGTGGAGCTGAGCCCGCCCGAGGAGGTGCTGTTCTCCATGGTGGAACTGTCCACGAGGGACGCCTCGGCGAAGGAGTGGGCGATGCTGCGCGAGCGCTCCAGCCAGGTGTCCGTGGAGCAGGAGCCGCTGGAGGTGCTGGAGATGATGGGTCTGGCGGCGCTGCGGCGGGACGAGACACATGAAGCGGTGCGCATCCTCACGGAGGCGCTGCAGCTCGCCTCGCGGATGCCCAACCTGATGGAGGCGCGCATCCGCCGCTCGCTCGAGAAGGCCCGGGACGAACAGCTCCCCGTGTAGGGAGCGCCCACGCTCCCCAGGCTCAAGCAACGAGGCGGGGAGCACGCGGGCACCGCGTCTTCGTCGCCCCAGCGCGTCCCGTAGCGCCATGACGCCAGGCAGCTTGAGCACGCCGAGCGCCGTACGCTGTGGTGTTGGCTCCCGCGACACCATGGAGCCGAGCAGCTGAGTGCGCGGAGCACCGCTCCCGACGGTGTTCGCTCCCGCGACACCATGAAGCCGAGCAGCTTGAGTGCACCGAGCACCACTCCCGGCGGTGTTGGCTCCCGCTACGCCATGAAGCCGAGCAGCTTGAGTGCGCCGAGCGCCACGCCCACCAGCGACTCCGCCGCGATGGCTCCCGCCGCCAGCGCGGGCACGTTGCGGCCCGTCGAGGCCGGCCAGCGCCACCGCGCCACCGCCGCCAGCACACCACCCAGGCACAGCGTCACCGCGAAGTAGGCCGGCAGGATGAAGCCGATGCCCATCGCCACCGGCGAGGGCACCCACTGTGCCGCACGCCCTCGCGCCAGCAACGTCAAGAGCGCGCCCGCGCCCGCGGCCACGCTCCCCGCGAGCAGCGCGTTCGGGGGCAATCCATCCAACCCTCTCGACGCCAGCTCCGCCACCGCGCGGAACTGCTGCGCGAACGGCGCGGGCAGCGCCTCCGAACCCAACCCATACGCCCGCGTCAGCAACAGGTACGCCGGCACGCTCACCAACGAACCCGCGAGCACCCCCAACAGCTGCGCCCCCAGCATCCGCCCCGGCGACGCGCCCAGCAGGTACCCCGCCTTCAGCGCCCACAGGCTCACGCCCGTCTGCGCCGCCGCGCCGGACACCACGCCGCCCACCGCCACGTTCGGCCCCACGCCTCCAGGCAGCAGCACTCCCGCCGCCACCTGCGACAGCTGGCCCACCTGCGACACCGGCGACACGTCGAGCTGCCCCGCGCCTCGCGCGCACACCGCGCACAATGGCAACACCAGCACCAACGCCAACACCACCTGCGCCGCGCTCATCCCATACACGCCCACGCCCAGGCTCAACGCCAGCACACAGGCCACGCCCCCGCTCAACCACGCCCACCGGGGCAATCCCCCGCCACCGCGCAGCGAGCCCAGGTCCTTCGCCACCCGCCAGAAGTCCCGCGCCTGCGCCGTGAGCGACACCGCCGCCGAGCCCACCAGCAGCCCCACGCCCGGCCACGTGAGCCAGGTCTGGAGCGCATCGAAGCCCGCCTCCTTCACCGCTCCCGTCGACACCAGCCACGGCGACAGCACGCCCCACCCCACGAGCGCGCCCAGGAGCATGCTCAGCCCCAGGTGCAGCCCCGCCATCATCCCCACCGCCACCAGCATGGGGCTCCACGCCAGCCCCCACGTCAGCGACGCCGCAGACGCGCCCCCCACCGTGCCCGGCGCCGCCACCATCCCCGGCACCTTCTGGAACGCATCCCGCAACACCGTGAAGCCCGTGGACAGCGCCGCCGCCGCCGCGAGCCACCAGCCCCGCCCCCGGTTCTCCTCGGGTGCCGACGCGTGCATCGCGGTGATGAGCTCCGCGGTGGCGATGCCCGTCGGGAACGCGAGCCGCTCCTCCTCCATCAACCGCCGCCGCAACAGGTGCGCCGCCAGCACGCCCAACACCCCGAGCGCCACGCTCCAGGCCGCCACCGCCACGCCCGGCACATCCAGCCCCAGCAACATCAGCGCCGGCAGCGGCCCCAACAGCCCCGCCGCCGCGGGCATCGCGCCCACCGCCACCGCAGACACCTGCGTGAGGTTGTTCTCCAGCGTCGTGTACGGAGCGCCCCGCCTGCGCGACACCGCCGCGAGACTCCCGAACCCCAGCACCGCCGCCATCACCGAGCCGCTCTCCCACCAACCCAGCTTCAACCCCATGGACACGTTGGTGACGGCCAACAGCGAGCCCACCAGCAACCCCATGCCCACCGCGCGCGGCGTCCACTCGCGCATCCCGGGGGAAGGGGCCGCGGGGGCCGGGGCCACCGCGCTCAATCTCACGTCATCGGCGGAGTCAGGTGCGGTCGTCGAGGAAGACACAGCGCGCTCCGCCGAGCCCGTCATCGGCCCGCCTCCGCCGAGCGTCCCACCAGCTCGCGGAGCTGGGTGAGGTCCAGCGGCTTGGAAATCTTCAAGTTGGGGACCTCGCGCAGGAACGACACCGTGCGCGGCGTGAAGGCGCCCCCCGTCATGAACACCATGCGGCCCGCCTGCTCCGGCGCGCTGCGGCCCAGCTCGTTGTACAGGTCCATGCCCGTCATTCCCGGCATCATCACATCACACAGGATGAGGTCGAAGCGGCTGCCCTCGTTGAGCAGCCGCAGCGCCGCCTGCGCGCTGTTCGCTGTCGCCACCTCGTGGTCCGCCGCCAGCGAGCGCTGCAGCGCCAGCGTCACGTTCGGCTCGTCGTCCACCACCAGGATGCGCGCCCGCGCGTTGGTCGGCACCACCGCCTGAAGCCTCGGCAACAGCTCCAGCTCCCGCGTGGCCGCGCGCAGCACCACGCGGAACGTGCTGCCCTTGCCCGGCTCGCTCTCCGCGTGGATGGAGCCGCCCATGGACTCGATGATGCCGTGGCAGATGGACAGCCCCAGCCCCGTACCCACGCCCACCGGCTTCGTGGTGAAGAACGGGTCGAAGATGCGGTCCATCACCTCCGCCGTCATCCCCATGCCCGTGTCCCGCACCTCCACCAGCACCCGGCCCCTGTCGCCGGCACGGATGACCACGCGGATCTCGTGCTCGTGCTCGGGCGAGCGGTCCTCTGGAATCGCCTGCGCCGCGTTGAGCAGCAGGTTCAGGAACACCTGGCACAGCCGAGACTCGCTGGCCTCCACCGGGGCCACCGGCTCGAACTCCGTCACCAGCCGCGCGCGGTGACGGATGACGTTGTCCGCCATCTTGCACGCCAGCTCCACCGCGCGCCGCACGTCCACTGGCATCAGCCGCACTTCCTGCTCGCCGCGCGCGAAGACCTTCAAGTCGCGCACGATGGTGGCGATGCGCTCGGCGCCCTCCGTCGTCTCCCGCACCAGCTGCTGCAGCGAGGCGATGGCCGCCGCGGGCACCTGGCTCTCCATCCGCTCCAGGCCCTCGCGCACCAGGTGCAGGTTGACCAGCATGTACGCCAGCGGGTTGTTGATTTCGTGCGCCACGCCCGCGCCCAGCGTGCCCACCGACGCCAGCCGGTCCGCCACGACGAGGTGCGCCTGGAGCTGCTTCCGCTCCGACGTGTCGCGGTGGACCATGATGTTGGCAATCGTGCGGCCCTCGCTGTCGCGCAGCGGGACGACCACGGACTCGCACCAGCAGGTGGTGCCGTCGCGGCGCTTGAACTCCAGCTCCCCCGACCACCGGCCCTGCTTCTCCAGCCCCGCGAGCACCATGCCCGTCATCCGGTCCGGCTCGTCCGGGTGCAACACGCGGAAGAGCGTCTGCCCCAGCGCCTCCGACTTGTTGCGCCCGAACATCCGCTCCGCGCTGGCGTTCCAGTCGATGATGCCGCCACCCAAATCGGTAATCACCACGCCGTCGTAGATGCTCTCGAAGATGAGCGCCTGGCGCGCCAGCTCCTGCTCGGCCTGCTTGCGGGCGGTGATGTCCATCACCGTGCCCGTCACCCGCGCGGGCATCCCCGCGGCGTCGCACAGCACGTCACCCTTGCAGGAGATCCACCGCCACCCGCTGCCCTGCGGCTCGATGCGGTACTCCACGTCCACCTGCGTCTTCTTCTCCAACGCGATGGACAGGGACTCCCGCACGCGCGGGAGGTCGGCGGGGTGCACCACCTCCTCGAGCTCCATGGCGCGGCCGGACAGCTTGCCCACGGGCAGCCCCAACAGCCGGTCCACCTGCTCGCTCCACGTCACCCGGCCGCTCTGCGCGTTCCAATCCCAGATGCCCACGCGCGCGGCGGACAACGCCTGGCGCAGGGCCTCCTCGCGCTGCTCGAGCAGCTCCCGCTTGGAGAAGCGGAACACCGTGACGGTGCCAATCTGGAGCCTGTCCCCCTCCTGGAGCTCCGCCGTGGCGATGGGCGTGCCGTTGAGCAGGGTGCCGTTGGTGGACTCCAAATCCGTGACGTGGCAGCCCCCGTCCGGCAGGCGGACGATGCGGGCATGCTTGCGCGACACGCCATGGTCGTCGATGCGCACCGTGGCCTCGGAGCCTCGGCCGATGATGTGCTCGCCGGGCTCCAGCCGGTACGCCTTGCCGATGGCCGCGGGCGTCGTGGTGCTGATGAGGATGAGGCAGGCTCCCGTCGAGGACGGCGGAGCCAGCGCCAGACCGGCGCAGGTCGTGAGGTCATCCAATGTCGTCATCAAGCAGCCCCCCGGCACCCCGCGCCGCGTCCGTCCTCTCCACCTGCCCCAGCTTGCACGCGTGGTGTCACGTCCCGAGAATCCAGCAGTCCCCGGGCCCAGCGTCCAACCACCCCGGGTGATGGGGCGTTGGAGCATACGCCAGGCAACATCTGCCCCTGCCTCCGCCACCCGCTGTGATGGGTGGTGAACGCCCAGGTAGGATTGCCGCGTCGCGGCGGACGCTTCGGGCCCGGGGCATGCAGCAGGCGTCCCGGGCGCGGTGCTAGGGTACGGCGCCACATGGCGGCCGACTCCGAGAGCACGTTCCGCATCCAGGCCCGCGCGGATCTCCATGGCACCGAGCGGGCAAAAGGGGATGCGGGCCGAGGCCCGGGAACACTTGCGGGCGAGTACGTCCTCAAGGCCCTGCTGGCCTCCGGCGGACATGGCAGCGTCTATGAAGCCGAGCACCGCATCCTCGGCCGACGGGCCGCGGTGAAGGTGCTCCACCCCCACCTGGCGGATCAGGGCGAGATGCTCAAGCGCTTCGTGCGCGAGGCCCGGGTGGTGAACCAGATACGCCACCCCAACATCGTGGACGTCTATGACTTCGGGCTGATGCCGGACGGCAGCCCCTACTACGTCATGGAGCTGCTCGCCGGGCGCACCCTGGGCCAGGTGGTGCAGGAGCGCGGCCGGCTGTCGGCGTCCCGCGCGCGCGCCTACCTGGAGCCGGTGTGCGGCGCGCTGGAGGCGGCGCACCGCGCGGGCGTCGTCCACCGCGACCTGAAGGCCAGCAACATCCTCGTCGTCGAGGAGGGCGAGAAGCCCCGGGTGAAGCTGCTCGACTTCGGCATCGCCAAGCTCTTGTCCGCCGAGGCCACCCAGGAGGGGCTCACCATCGCCGGCCAGCGGCTGGGCACCGCCCACGCCATGGCGCCCGAGCAGTTCCGCGGGGGCGCCATCGGCCCGCACACGGACATCTACGCGCTGGGCGTGCTCCTGCACCAGCTGCTCACCGGCCGCTACCCCTTCCTCTGCGAGGACCGGATGGAGCTGGAGCGGCTGCACCTGGAGGCCCCCGCGCCCAGGCCCAGCGCCATCGCCCCGGTGTCCCCGGCCGTGGACCAGGTGGTGCTGCGCTGTCTGGAGAAGGACGCCAGCCGCCGCTTCGGCAGCGTGGGCGCGTTCCTGGCCGCGCTCGCCGACGCCGCCGAGGAGCCCGTGCAACCCACCCACCGCACCCGGCTGGCGCTCGCCGTCCACGCGGAGGTGATGCTGTCGACGGCGGCCGCCCAGGACGACGACGCGATGTACGCGGTGCTCGCGGACGTGCTGGACGGGCTGGAGCAGGGCCTGCGCGGCGGGGGCTTCCTCCTGGCGCTGCAGTCCGGCACCACGCTGCTCGCCGTGCGCCCCCTGGAGAACGGCGCGCCCACCCCCGAGCGCACCACGTACCTGCGCGAGGCGGAGCGCTCGCTGCGCATCCTCCAGCAGGCCGCGCAGAAGCTCGCCGACCCCGTGGATGCCAAGGTCCACCTGTGCCTGCACCTGGGCCAGGCCGAGACGCGCGGGGACACCGGCGAATCCGAAATCGTCGGCGGACCCGTCACCGACGTGAGCGCCTGGAGGCTGCGGGGACCAGAGGGTTTCGCCCTGACCCCCGCCGCCGCGCTGAGCCTGGAGTTTCCAGAGCCTCTCTAGTTTTTCCTGAAATACAAATTCTCCGTTGATTCCAATCCATCCAGACCTGACTGGGTCTAGGACTTTACAACCTTGCTGTCATTGATTCGACGAGGAAAGAAAATTCCCGCATAGCAGCATGCGCGCGGAGAAATCCCCTACGAAACTTGTCGAACCCATCAGTTTTCAGCGCGATTGGGAGCGCTGATGCGGGTGGGCGACAAGGTGGTCAGCCCTCGCTGGCCACCACACACGGGGGAACTGCATGCACCGCATTCCAGCTTCGCAGTCGCGTCGCCACACCACTTCCATCCGCCGTTGGATTCGCGGAGGTGTGGTGGGGCTCCTGGGATGGGGACTGGGGATGGGGGCGGCGGGTTGCGGGGTGGAGTTGGAGCCGGTGGGAGAGGAGCTGGGGCAGCTGCGCGTGCATGCGCTGTCCGTCAACGGCCTCTCCACCAATGGCCTGTCCACCAACGGCCTGTCCACCAACGGCCTGTCCACCAACGGCCTGTCCACCAACGGCCTGTCGACCAACGGCTTCAGGGATTGGTTCAACCAGGACCCGAGCACGGCGGACGCGGTGATGTCCTACGTGGTGACGTGCGCGGTGGCGGCGGGGCAGACGCGCACCTTCACCAACCCGGTGACGGGGGTGCAGTACACGTGGCTGGGCTCGCTGGGGCTGGCGACGAACTGGGCGAACGGGACGGCGGCGACGCAAGCCGAGCAGCAGGTGGTGTCCGCGTGCCTGGCGGCGCACGCGAACAAGTACGGCCTGCACGTGCCCATCTCCGTGCTGGGCCGCGTCGCGGCGAGCGGCTCGTCCACGCCTCCGGCCATCCCCTACACCCAGGCGGAGCTGGACCTCTACAGCGAGAAGGAGGCCTGCTACTTCGGCAACCTCTTCGACGGCACGGGCGTGTTCGCGGCCAATGACCAGCCGTACCTCTCCGCGGAGCGGAGCACGCCTCGCACGTGCGGCCTCGCCTCGGGCACCACGCAGCAGTGCCCGCCCATCACCCACCTGGGCATGTGCGCCTCGCTGTGCACGGTGGCCAGGGACGCCAACGACAACCCCCTGCCCTACTATGCGTCGTGCACGCACAACGGGAAGCCCTACCAGCCCATCACCGCGCGCATCCGCGCCGCGGAAATCTATCGGTGCGGGGATGGCGTCTGTCAGTTCACCGAGCGCTGCGGCACCGGCACCACCGCGGCGAGCTGCAGCGCCGACTGCGGCGCCTGCCCCTGAGGGCAATGCGCCATCGCCTGCCGCACACTCGCGGCCGGGGCGCGTGGGCCCCTCCCCGCCGCCCGAGGGGACATCCTCGGAGGTGGTGCTAGCGTCACCCCATTCCCGAGGTCGTGTCCGACTGGGGAGGTGGCATGGACAAGCATCACGTCCTGGACGCGCCCGAGGGCGCGGACATCGCGGGCTACCGGGTGGAGGCGTTGCTGGGCGCGGGAGGGTGCGGCGTGGTGTACCGCGCCTCTCGCGATGGGGCTCCCGTGGCGCTCAAGCTGCAGTCGCTGGAGCAGCTGGGGGGCTGGGCCCTGCGGGAGGTGGCCATCCTGACGCGGCTGGCACATCGCAACGTGGTGGGCTTCCGCGCGGGCGGGCTCTTTCCTTCCGAGTCCCCCGCGTGGCTCTACCTGGCGATGGAGTACGTGAGGGGGCGCCCGCTGGCGCAGTGGGTGGAGGAGGAGAACCCGTCCGCGCGAGGGGCCGCGACGCTGGCGCTGGGCATGGCGCGGGGGCTGGAGGCGGCGCACACGGCGGACGTGCTCCACCGCGACATCAAGGAGGACAACGTCGTCGTGCGCGAGGAGGACGGCACGCCGGTGTTGATGGACTTCGGCGTGGGGGACTACTCGGGGGCGCCCCGGCTGCCGCGCGGGGTGCTGCCACCGGGGACGCCGCGCTACCGGAGCCCGGAGGCGCTGGCCTTCCGACGCGCGCATCCCGACGGGGTGTATCCGCCCACATCCGCGGATGACCTGTATGCGCTGGGTGTGGTGCTCTACTGGATGCTCACCGCGCGCCACCCGTTCGTGGACGTGGAGACACCCGAGGGCGAGCTGGCCGTCATCCACCATCCGCCGGTGTCGCCGCACGTGCTCAACCCGAGGGTGCCGTGGGCGCTGAGCGAGCTGTGCTCGCGGCTGTTGTCCAAGCAGCCCTGGCGGCGCGGCACCGCGAGCACGTGGTGCGCGATGCTGGAGGCGGAGCTCGCGTCGGCGGACTCGGCGTGGGATGCGCCGCTGTTCCCCGACGTGGCGGAGGTGCCCGCCTCCGTCGAGGGGATTCGGCCACCGTCGAGGGGGCGGCGCGGCGCGGCCAGCTCGGGTGGACTGCCCGCGTATCGGCCGACGTCCGAGCCCGAGGTGCCCCAGCTCGTGGTCCGGGCACGGCCCGCGACGAGGACGGCGCGGCTCAGGGGCGTGTCGAGCGTCCTGCTCGCGGTGGTCATGGGCGCGTGTCTGGTGGGCGGCGCGTGCTGGGCCCGGCGCGCACGGCCGTCGGTGTTCCCAGCGGCGCCGGACAGTCACGCCTCCGAGACTCCACGCGCGCGGTGACACGCCTCGCGCCCAAGCTTCCACCGCCCAACGATGATGCCGACACGGGGGCGCCCCGCCGTCGACTACCCACCTGGAAGTGCTTTCACCGCCTGGCCAGACGACATCGGCTCCTTGCCCAGGCCGTCCCGGCGGTGTTGACTGGCGCTGCCCACCCGTCCCCGCGCGTTCCACGGGCTGGACACCTGACGCTGGGATTGCGACGTGATGACGCTACGAGCCAGGGTGCTGTTGATGTCGGCGGTGGCGCAGCGGCGAGGCACGCTGCGACGCGCCTTCCTGGCACGTCAGGGGATACCGTCCGGCCCGGAAGCTTCCAGCACGACCAGCGCGCGCGAGGCCTCGGAGGCGCTGGAGGAGACGGTCCGCGAGCGCACCGCGGAGCTCGAGGCCGCCAACGCCAAGCTGTCGCGCAGCCTGGAGCAGCTCCACGCCACCCAGGCCCAGCTGCTCTTCGCCGACCGCCTCATCGCCCTGGGCCGCATCGCCGCGGGCGTGGGCCACGAAATCAACAACCCCCTCGCCTTCATCCTCAGCAACCTGGAGTACATCCACCAGGAGCTCCAGCAGAAGGAGCAGCTGCCGGAGCGGGAGCGCCAGGAGGTGCTGGAGGCGCTCGCGGAGACGCGCGACGGCGCCGAGCGCATCCGCCTCATCGTCCGGGACTTGCAGACGCTGTCGCGCTCCGAGGACGTGGGCAGCGGCCCCTCGGACGTGGGCGCGGTGGTGCGCACCGCGGCGAAGATGGCCATGCACGAGCTGCGGCACCGCGCGCGCCTGGTGGTCGAGTGCGACGGCGTGCCCCCGGTGCAGGGCAACGGCGCCCGGCTGGGTCAGGTGTTCCTGAACCTGCTGCTCAACGCGGCGCAGGCCATCGTCCCCGGTCAGGTGGAGCTCAACGAGGTGCGCGTCGTCGCGAGCGAGGCGATGCCCGGGCGCGTCGTCGCGGTGGAGGTGCGCGACACCGGCTGCGGCATCTCCCCCGAGCACCGCGAGCGCATCTTCGACCCGTTCTTCACCACCAAGCCCCTGGGCGTGGGCACGGGCCTGGGGCTCGCCGTCTGCCACGGCATCGTCACGTCGCTGGGCGGCACCCTCACGCTGGAGAGCGCGCCCGGCCGGGGCAGCATCTTCCGCGTCACCCTGCCCGTTGCCGGCGCTTTCGCCCAGCCCCCACGTCAACTGGACGCGGCGCTCTGACCACCTGGCTGTCGTAGGGCGTCATGCCCTCCATCGGCGGCGCGTACAGGTGCAGCGACACCGCGCCCCGACGCGACGAGTTGTGCACGCGGTGGATGGTGTCCGACTCCTCGATCAACAAGTCGCCCTCCCGCGCGCGCTCGACGACGGCCGGCAGCAGCCGGTCTCCGGCCCAGTCGTAACGCGTCTCGTCCAGGCTGCCCTGCACGAGCAGCGACACGCCCGCGGACCCGCCATGGTCATGCACGAGCGAGCCCTGCCCCGGCATCCAGCACACGAGCAACAGCTCACACGCGTCCGTCTTCGCCAGCGTCGTGCGCACGTAGCGCTCGTCGTCGAACCGGACGAGCGAGCTCAGCAGCCCCCAGTCGGGGCGACTGTCGCGAAGCCGCTCCACCAGCCACGTCAGCGACGGGACGGCGTCCCGACCCTCTGGCAATGACCAGCCGAGCAGGCTCTTCGTGTCCGGGACCTCACGGTCCCACTCTCCTGTGGTGGAGCGCTCTCGCATGGGTCCTCCCGGGATGTGCGTGGGAGTGTGGACACGCCCTAGGACGCTGACCAGGGGTTGCCATCCAATTGTCCACATCGCCAGCGTGGATGCCGTCACGCACGGGCGGACATAGGATTGCGGCGTGCAAGGACACAGCAGCCCATGGGATGTGGCCATCGTCGGGGGCGGGGCCAGCGGAACACTGTTGGCCATCCACCTCCTGAAGCAGGCGCGCGCGCCACTGCGGGTGCTGCTGCTGGAGCGCGGGCGGAGCGTGGGCCAGGGGCTCGCCTACTCGACCCGCAGTCAACGTCACCTGCTCAACGTCCCCGCCGCGCGCATGGGCGCCTTCATGGAGGACCCGGAGCACTTCCTGCGCGCCGTGCGGCGACAGGCGCCCGACACGGCTCCCGGAGACTTCGTCCCCCGGCAGCGCTACGGCCAGTATCTGGCGGAGGTGCTGGAGGAGACCCGCGCCCGCGCGGCCACGGGCGTGCGGCTGGAGACGCGGTCCGCAGAGGTGGTCTCGGTGCGCGAGCACGGCGGCCTGGTGACGCTTGCGACCGAGGACGGCGCGGAGCACGTCGCGCGCCGCGCGGTGCTGGCGCTGGGCAACGCGGACCCCGCGGACCTGCGGGTGGAGGATGGCGGGCTGTACGCGAGCCCCCACTACCACCGCTCACCGTGGGTCCACGACGCGCTCGCCGGCATCGGCGCGAATGACGCGGTGCTGCTCATCGGCACGGGGCTCACCATGGTGGACGCCGTGCTGTCGCTGGAGGAGCAGGGCCACACGGGCCCCCTGTACGCGGTGTCGCGGCACGGGCTTTTGCCCCACCGACACCTGCGCGCCTCCACGGGGACGTACGACTCGCCTGGTATCCGCGACGTGCTGCGCGCGCTGCGACGCGAGGGCTTGCGGCCCCAGGACGACACCACCGCCCACCCCATCCCCGTGCGCGTACGGGCGCTGCTCCGGGTGCTGCGGCGCGAGGTGCGCCGGGCCACGGACGCGGGGGCCAGCTGGCGCGCGGTGGTGGACGCGTTGAGGCCGGTGACGGTGCCCCTGTGGCAGCGGCTGTCGGACGTGGAGCGGCGGCGCTTCCTGCGCCACCTGCGCTCCTACTGGGACGTCCACCGCCACCGGATGGCGCCCGGCGTCGCCGACGGGCTCGAGCAGTTGATGGCGCGAGGACGGCTGACGGTGCGCGCGGCCCGGGTGCGTGGCTTCCGGCTGGACGACACCGGCACGGTCCACGCGCGAATCCTCCCGCGAGGCGAGGGCCGCGAGGAGCACCTCCAGGTCCGCCACGTGGTGAACTGCACCGGCCCCGAGGGCACCGTCACCCGACACGGCCATCCGCTGCTCAAGCGCCTCGCGGACGCGGGGCGGCTGCGGCCGGACACGCTCGGCATGGGCCTGGACACCGACAGCCACGGCGCCCTGCTGGACGCGCACGGGCGGACAGGAGGGCTCCTCTACACCCTGGGGCCCCTGCGCCGGGGCGAGCTGTGGGAGACCACCGCCGTGCCGGAGATTCGCGCCCAGGCCCGCGCGCTCGCGGACCACCTGCTGGCCCGACTGAACCATGGTCTCCTGCCTCCCCGCCGCAGCGCCGGCTGACCCTCGGGCTGGACGCTGGCCCCCGGGCCCAGACGGCGAGTGAAGTCACGGGGGGATGACGCGGCGAGTCCCCGGAGCGGGGGTTTCATGCGAGGCTCCGCCCGCCGGACTCCCCCTCATGGCCCTCCACCGTCCCCTCTACACCCTCGCTGGCGGCGCACTCGCCGTCCTCCTCGCCTGCGGGGGCGGGTGGGCGTACGTGAAGCTGCGCACGGGGCCCCTGGAGGAGCGGCTGGTGCGGGAGGTGGGGGAGCTGTCGCGCACGAGCTACGCGCGGCCCTCGCACGTGAGCCCGTCGGTGCCGGGCAGCTTCGCGCGGCACCTGGAGCCGCTGCTCGAACCGGTGCTGCAGCTGTATCAGGAACAACAGAAGTCACAGGGGAGCTCGGCGCAGGGCCAGCCCTGCCGGGACGTGGCGGACGGGAAGCTGCCCACGTCGGCGCTGACGCAGGGCTGTGAGCAGGCGCTGGAGCAGGCCCGGCCGTTGCTCGCGCGGGTGCTGCTGGCGACGCACGCGGAGGCGGGCGGACTGCCCGAGCGGCTGGGAGCGCTGGCGCCCCTCACACCCGCCCGCGCCAACGGCCGGTTCGCGCTGATGTACGTGGTGCACCTGGCCGCGCTGGAGACCCGGGTGCGGCTGTCCCAGGGGCAGGCCTCGGCGGCGCTGGATGTGTGTCTGGACGCGCTGGCGCTCAGCCGGGAGCTGGAGCTGGGCGGAGGCATGGAGGGGCAGCTGCTCTCCGCCACGGGCCACACGGTGCTCTATCACCCGTGCGCGGACGCGCTGGACGCCGCGCCGCTGGAGCGCAAGCGGCTGGCGATTTCGCAGCTGGCGCGACTGGCGGATGGGTACGCGCCCTTCTCCGTGACGCTGCGGCAGGAGTCGGTGCTGTTGCAGCTGGTCCACTTCCGGCCGCTGCTCTCCGAAGAGACGCTGGCGCGGCTGCCGGCGGGGAGCCAGGACATCGTCCCGCCGGAGCTGCTGGGGCTGTCGCCTCCGGACGACAACGCGCTGACGGCGCGGCGCGCGTGGTGGCAGTTGGTGGAGGGCTTCGACGCGCTGACGGCCGCCGCGGACCTGCCCACGGGGGCGCGCCGGAGGGCGTTCGCGCTGCTGGAGCTGGGCACGCTCAGCCTTCACGGCCCGGACGTCGTCACGTATGGCGAGTACGCGGAGCGGTTGGATTTGCGCCGGCTGCAGCACGACGCGCTCATCACGCTGGCGGAGGTGGACCTGGCGCGCGCCGAGCGGGGGCACTGGCCGGACTCGCCGCCCCGCCACAAGGACTCCTCCTTCGTGCTGGAGCCGATGGGACCCACCGAGGCCCGGCTGCGTCCCTGCTCGCGCGCGTACGCGGCCCAGGGCCTGCGCGTGACGGCGGACCTGGCGCGACAGCCAGGGCCCTGACGCACGGCGTCCACGCAAGCCTCCCGGCACTGCAGGCGAGCAGACCCCGGTCAGCGGCCTGTCCGGTCGGTGCGCCAGGGATACCTTGCCTGAGGACGCCGAGCGAGCCCGGGAGGGGAGATGGGTCCACCACACGCACGTCGTGCGGCGCCGGACGCGCCCGGGCTTCAACGCACCGAGCCGGAGCGACAGGCGCGGAGCGCAGCCCGCATACGGCGGCTCGCGCCGGACGTGCACGGGCTTCGTCGCGCGGAGCCGACGCGATGGGACCTGGCGCAACCCCACTCATGTCGTCTCGCGCCGGACGCGCACGGGCTTCGTCGCGCGGAGCCGACGCGATGGAATCTGGCGCAACCCCACTCATGTCGTCTCGCGCCGGACGTGCATGAGCCTCGATGCGCCAAGCCAACGCGATGGAATCTGGTGCGACCCCACTCATGTCGTCTCGCGCCGGACGCGCAGGAACCTCGATGCGCGGAGCCGACGCGATGGAATCTGGCGCAACCCCACTCATGTCGTCTCGCGCCGGACGAGCATGAGCCTCGGCGCGTCGGGGTGGCGCGATGAGGGCGGGCCGCTTCGTCGCGGACCTCGACTCGTCGGCCGCGCTGCTACGGGCGCTCGCGGCCTTCCTTCACGGCCGGGAATCCCCCGCACTGGGTACCCACCGCCACACCCATCCGCTGTTCGAAGCGCTGATGCCCGCCGTCAACCGCCTGTCGGTCCCGCTGCGCGAGAGCGCATGGGTGCGCGGCGCGCTGTCGGAGGCGCTGACACCGAAGGCCCTCGCGCGCTTCGACGCGGAGGCCCTCGCGCGCTGGGTGGTGGGCCGCTATCCGAGACGCCGCTACCCGGCGGCCGTGGTCGGCGCCACCAACGGCGCGCTCGTCCACCTGTGCGCGGCGCTGGGAATCCCGTGGCTGCCGCAGACGCATCTGCTGTCCGTGCGCCATGACGGACGGGTGCCCGTGGACGAGCCGATGAAGACGCTCGGCTTCGCGCGCGAGCCCGCACGCCGACTGCTCGAGTCCCATCCGGACCTGCAGCTCCACCACACCCACGACGCCAACCACGACCGGCTCCTCCTGCAGGGACTGACGCAATTCCGGGTGAAGCGGCGCGGACTGAGCCCCGCGTACATCCGCTTCCTGGAAGAGGCGCTGGAGCCCGGCGCCACCCTCTTCGTGTCCGAGTGCGAGCTGCGCTGGCCCACGCTCCAACAGGGCGAGCGGCATGTCTTCCAGCAAGGCTCGCTCGGCGGCGCGAGCCCGGACGAGTACTACCTGGGCGGCCCTCGCGTGGAGGCCTACCTGCGCAAGCAGGGCTCGTCCCTGACGCGCTGGCCCTCACCACCGCCCGACAGCGACAGCCCGGAGGCGGAGTGGGGCTTCGAGCCCGCCCTGCGCGACGACCTGCTGCGCCTGGCACGCAAGCGGCGCTGGAGACTCAGGCGCATCGTCTACCCGGAGCCGGAGGCGCTCAGCCCGCTGGTGGCGGACCTGTACCGGCACTGGTACCGCGAGCGGAAGATGCCCTCGGGCAAGCTGCTGGCGGAGTGCTCCATCCTGCTGGAGCCCTGGTGGACGCTGCGCACCGGCGCGGTGCCGTTCTGGATGGTGCTCAACACGCGGGCCTCCGCGCGCGCGCTCGAGCGCTACCTGGACCGCTCCGGGCCCTGGGACGCGATGTACCTGACGCTCTGCTCACGCGGCGTGGAGTCCATCGGCCTCGCGACGATGGAGCACTGGCGCGAGCTGCTGTCGCGAGGCCGCACCCAGGGCCAGCTGCTCGGCGTGGACGCGCGCGAGTACCCCCGCGACTTCGCGTCCTTCGTGCGCTACCACCCGGCAATGCGGCGCGCGCTGTCCGCGCATCACTCCACCCGCGAGCGCTTGAGGCCGGAGCGACTGGACGCGTTCCTCGGCCAGCACGGCGAGCGCTACGCGGTGCGCTGGCTGGAGGCGGACGTGCGCCCGCGCCATGCGAGCGCGGGCGTCACCTCCTCCTGGTTCCAGTGAGGACGACTCAGGCGGCCGACACCGCCACCGCGCCGAGTCCCTCGACCACGAGCTTCACCCGATCTCCCGGCTGGAACATGTGCGCGATGGTCGCCGCGCCCGCCAGCACGATGCTCCCCGCGGGCAGCACCTGTCCGCGCTTCGCGAGCAGCTCGCACAGCTGCACCAGCGACAGCACGGGGTCCCCGGAGATGGCGTCCGAGCGGGCCGAGTGCGCCAGCGCGTCGTTCACGAACATCTTCATCTCCAGCCGCGTCAAATCCATGGCGCGCGGCGGGTGCTCTTCCGTCGCCAGGACGAAGAGGGACGAGGACGCGTTGTCCGCCACCACGTCCGGAAGGGAGAAGTACTTGAAGTCGCGATAGCGCGAGTCGAGGATCTCCATCGCCGCGAACACCGACTCACACGCATCCAGCGCCTCGTCGCGCGTCACGGTGCCCTTCAGCTCGCGCGCGGTACGGAAGGCAATCTCCGGCTCGATTTTCGGATGGATGCCCTGGGCGAGCGACACCACGCCATCCGCCAGCACGCGCATCTTGTCCGTGAGGACGCCGTACACGGGCGAGTCCAGGTTCATCTGCCGGCGCTTGGCCTCGGACGTCAGGCCCATCTTCAATCCCACCAGGCGCTCACCGGCCGCGAGCCGCAGCTTCAGGCCCTCCTCCTGGATGGCGTACGCGTCCGGCACGGACAGCGTGGGCAGCTCGTTGGTGAGGGGCGGCACCTCCCGCCGCTCCCGCCTCGCGTCGTCCAGTCGTCGGGCCAGCTCCGCGGGGTTCACAGTCCCAGTCATCGCATCCCTCTCCGAGTCTCCGGCGCGGAACGGAAAAAAGGGGGCGCCGGTGGGCGCGCAGCAGAGCAGCTTTCGCGGAGTCGGGCGAGGGTTGCTCGCATCGGCCGTCACCGGGGTATAAGCCTGCGGACCCGGGAATGAGGGTGTCTCCCGGGCTGGCATCGAGCGGTCGCCATGCTGCATCACCCCGACGAGACCTCCCGGCCGGGGCGGGCTCCACCGAAGCAAGGACTCGACTTCATGCGCTACTCTTGGCTCTTCGCGGCAGTGCTGCTTCCCTCCTCCATCGCGCTGGCGGATGACCGCGGCCGACACACCCACGATGGCTTCTATCTGCGCGGTCAGCTCGGCCTGGGCTACACGCACTCGGCCGCCGTGGGTCAGGGCGTGGACCTGGCCCTCAAGGGCGGAGCGGGCACGCTCAACCTGGAGCTGGGCTTCGCGCCCATCAACAACTTCATCCTCTACGGAAAGCTGTTTGGCACCTCCACGCCCAACCCGGACATCGAGGTGGAGGGTGTCACCATCGAGGGGGACGAGGACGACGACGTGGCCAGCAACTACGCCGCCATCGGCGTGGGCCTCGCGTACTACTTCATGCCCGTCAACTTCTACCTCTCCGGCGCGGTGGTGGCCAACCAGCTCAGCGCCTCGTACGGCGGTGAGACGGAGGCGGAGACCGACACCGGCGTGGGCCTGCACCTGGGCCTGGGCAAGGAGTGGTGGGTGAGCGACAACTGGGGCGTGGGCATCGGCGCCGAGCTGGCGCTGGGCCGCATCCGCAGCGGCGGCAACGACGACTGGAACGTCACCCACTTCTCGCTGCTGTTCACCGCGACCTTCAACTGAAGCCAGGTCGCGCGCCGGGCCGTGACGCCTCCTCGAACCGAGGGGCTCACGGCCCGGTCCACATCAGACGCTCAGCCCTGCTGGTTGAGCCCGGCGACCATGGCGCGCACGGCGGCGCGCGGGCTCAGGCGCACCATGAAGGCCCCCACCGCGTTGGCCACGCCGTGGATGGCCAGCACGCGCCCGCTCATCATCTTCGCGTACGCGTGCTCCACCACGTCAGGGGCCTTGGCCACGCCGGTGCGCTGGAACAGGCGGGTCTTGTCGTTGCCCGCGCGCTGGGCGAACTCGGTGTGCGTCGCGCCGGGGCAGTGGCACGTCACCGTCACGCCCGTGCCCTTCAGCTCGTAGGAGAGCGCCTCCGACAGCGACACGACGAAGGCCTTGGTCGCGTAGTACGTGGCCATGTAGGGCCCCGGCTGGAAGCCGGCGGTGGAGGCCACGTTGAGGATGCGGCCGTGGCCGCGCTCGCGCATGGGCCGGGCGAACAGGTGCGTGAGCTTCAACAGCGCGGTGCAGTTGACCTCCACCATCTCCCCCTCGCGCTTCACGTCCTGGTCCAGGAAGGGGCCCGCGGAGCCGAAGCCCGCGTTGTTGACGAGGAACTCCACCTCAAGGCCGCGCTCGGCCACCTGCGCGAAGAGCCGCTCGGGCGCCTCCGGCCGCGTCAAATCCGCGGGCAGCACGTGGGCCGTCACCCCGTGCTCCTTCTGGAGCGTCGCGGCGAGCGCCTCCAGGCGCTCGGCACTGCGGGCGACCAGGATGACGTCGTGTCCGTCCCGAGCGAAGCGCCGCGCGAACTGCTCACCCAACCCCGCCGATGCACCGGTGATGAGGGCCACCTTGCGTGACATGTTGTTTCCTCCCGGGGCGTTTATAGCCGAGCGGGAGCGGGACGCACGTCAGGTGCTCTCGCGCCGGGGCAGGGTCACCTCGAAGTGGCTGCCCTTCTCCGGCTCGCTCGCCACCTGGATGGTGCCGCCGTGGGCCTCGACAATCTGCCGGGTGACGTAGAGCCCCAGGCCCAGGCCGCCGTAGTGACGCTCGCTGACGGCGCGGCCGAAGCGCTCGAAGATGTGGGACTGGTACTCGCGGGCGATGCCGATGCCCGCGTCCTCCACGCGCACCACCACGTCCTCCCCCGCGTCGCGCAGCTCCACGCGCACCGGCTGCCCCGCGCCGTACTTCAGCGCGTTGGCGAGCAGGTGCGTCAACACCTGCTCCAGCCGGGCGCGGTCCCAGTGCCCCTTCACGTCACCGTGCGTGGTGAGCGACACCTCGCTGCCGGCCTGACTCGCCGCGAGCGTCAGGCGCGCCTTCACCTCGCGCGCCAGCACCTCCAGGTCCACGTCCTCGCGGTGCAAGGACAGCCGTCCGCTGGACATGCGCGAGACATCGAGCAGCCCGTGCACCAGCCCCGACAGCTTGTCCACCTGGCGCTGCACCACGTCCAGCTGCGAGAGCACCAGCGACGTGGGCAGGTAGGGCTTGTCCTTGCGCGTCTGCTGCCGCAGCCACTGCAGGCGCAATTGCAACGGCGTGAGCGGCGTCTTGAGCTCGTGGCTGGCCACGGCGAGGAACTCGTCGCGCAGCAGCACCGAGCGGCGCGCCTCGCGGTAGAGCCGGGCGTTGTCCAGGAACAGCGCCGCGCGGCGGGCCAGGTCCTGCGCCGTGTCCAGGTCCGCCCGGCTGTAGTGGCGCGAGGGGCGCACCGCGAGGAACGTGAGCGCGCCCAGCGAGCGTCCCCGCGCGACGAGCGGCACGGACATGATGCCGTGGAAGCCCACCTCGCGCATGGTCTCGTAGTGCTCATGGCTCACCGACACGCGATGCAGCCACGCGTCGTCGACGTCGTCGACGAGCAGGGACTCGGCGTGGCGGGCCACGCGCGTGGTGGGGTGGATGCTGCCCTCGAGCCCGGGAGGGAACTCGCGCACGCGCAGGGCGAGCGGCGCATCGCGCGCGTCGGCGTGCGCCACGGACGTGCGCTGCACGGTGCCCGACTCGTCGATGATGTCGACGAAGCACCAGTCCGCCATGACGGGCACGCTGAGCCGGGCCAGCGTGTCGAGCGTCACCTTGGGGTCGAGCGACGAGGAAGCCAGCAGGCGGCTGGCGTCGGAGAGGAAGGCCGCGCGGTGCTCGGCGTCCTCGGCCTCCGTGCGCGCCTGTTGCTCCTCGAGCAGCAGGCGGGCGGACTCCAGCGCCAGGCCCGCGAGGCGGGCGAGCCGGGAGAGCGCCACCTCGTCCTCGTGGCTGAAGTCCCCCACCTCCCGGTCGAAGAGGTAGAGCACCCCCGCGTTCGAGGGCAGCGCCACGGCCAGCCGACCCCGGGGCTCCGCGGCCCGCGTGGTGGCGCGGCGCTCCCGCCGGGCGCGACCGCCCCCCGAGGGCACGGCGTAGCCACCCCAGACCTCGTAGGCACGCGAGAGCGAGGTGACGCTCGCCCCCCGCGTCCTGCCGGGAGCAGGCGTCA
Organism: Myxococcus fulvus; assembly: GCF_900111765.1. The sequence goes on along the minus strand of NZ_FOIB01000001.1, from coordinate 997,459 downwards.
GCACCACGGTCGCCTGGTGCGCGCGCGTCAGCCGGCGGGCGACCTCCACGAGCACCGTGAGCGCCTCCTCGACGGTGGCCGCCGAGAGGAGCTGCCGTGAATCCGCATCCGCCGCCGCGCGCGCCTCTTCCTCGGACATCGGCGCGACAGGTTCCATGGGCATGTCTGACTCCCTTTACACACAACCCGGTCCGGCCCCCCGCGCCTCCAGCCCTCCGTATTCCCCCACCGCTCGCCCACCCTCCAGGCAGCCGGAGTCGTCACCCGTTTGACGCGAGAGGACGACAGCCGGAAGTGCGCTTTCCGTGATGCTGGTGACGGCTGGCTCGGTTGCGTACATTGCGCCCCGTTCGACCCGGGCCCCCGCGCTCCCCCTGTCTCCCGGCACCCGAGGGACCAGGCGCTCGCGAGCGGTCCGGAGGACACGGAGCGCGCACGGAGGGCTCGGACATGCAGAAGGTGCTCAACTACATCGGCGGAGAGCTCATCCCCGCGCGCGGCGGCCAGTGGCTGGACAAGCCCGAGCCCGCGACGGGCAAGGGCTACGTGCAGGTGCCGGACTCGGACGCCACGGACCTCCAGCACGCGGTGGAGGCTGCCCAGCGCGCCTTCCCGGCCTGGGCCGCCACGCCCGCCGCGGAGCGCTCGCGCCTCCTGCGCAAGGTGGCGGACACGATTCGCGAGCGACTGGACGCGTTCGCCCGCGCGGAGTCCATCGACTCCGGCAAGCCGCTGTCGGTGGCGTCCAGCGTGGACATCCCGCGCAGCATCCTCAACTTCGAGTTCTTCGCGGACGCGGTGACGCAGTTCTCCAGCGAGGCGCACGCCACCGACGGCGTCGCGCTCAACTACACGCTGCGCTCGCCGCTGGGCGTGGTGGGCTGCATCTCGCCGTGGAACCTGCCGCTGTACCTGCTCACGTGGAAGCTCGCGCCCGCGCTGGCCATCGGCAACTGCGTGGTGGCCAAGCCCTCCGAAGTCACGCCGATGACGGCGTTCCTGTTGTCGCAGGTGTGCCGCGACGTGGGCCTGCCGCCCGGCGTGCTCAACATCGTCCACGGCCTGGGTCCCAAGGTGGGCGCGGCCATGAGCGAGCACCCGGACATCCCAGCCATCTCCTTCACCGGCAGCACCCGCGTGGGCGCGGAGATTGCCCGCGTCGCGGCGCCGAACTTCAAGAAGCTGTCGCTGGAGATGGGCGGGAAGAACCCCAACGTCATCTTCGAGGACTGCGACTTCGAGGAGGCGCTGGCGACGACGGTGCGCTCGTCGTTCTCCAACCAGGGACAGATTTGCCTCTGCGGCCCGCGCATCTTCGTGCAGCGCCCCATCTACGAGCGCTTCCGGGACGCGCTGGTGGCGCGCACGCAGGCGCTCAAGGTGGGCGACCCGCTGGAGGCCGGCACCGAGCAGGGCGCGCTGGTGTCGCAGCAGCACTTCGACAAGGTGATGGGCTACATCGACCTGGCGAAGCAGGAGGGCGGACGTGTGCTGGCCGGAGGCAAGCGCGCGAGCCTGACGGGCCGCTGCCGCGAGGGCTGGTTCGTGGAGCCCACGCTCATCGAGGGCCTGGGCGCGGGGTGCCGCACCAACCAGGAGGAGATCTTCGGCCCGGTGGCCACGCTCATCCCGTTCGACACCGAGGATGAGGTGCTCGCGTGGGCGAACTCGACGAAGTACGGCCTGGCGGCGAGCGTGTGGACGCGGGACGTGAAGCGGGCGCACCGCTTCGCCTCGCGGCTGCACAGCGGAATCGTGTGGGTGAACTGCTGGATGCTGCGTGACTTGCGCACGCCGTTCGGCGGGGTGAAGGACTCGGGGGTGGGGCGCGAGGGCGGCTGGGAGGCGCTGCGCTTCTTCACCGAGCCGAAGAACGTGTGCATCAAGCTGTGACGCGCTGGACGGAGACGCGACGTGAGCACCAGTGAGCGAGTCGATTCCCAGAAGGCCCCGGAGCCCGTGGGCCTGTATCCCCACGCACGGCGTGTGGGCAACTTGTTGTTCCTGTCGGGCGTGGGCCCGCGCGAGCGCGGGACGAAGAAGATTCCCGGCGTGGAGCTGGACGCCGAGGGCCACATCACCTCGTACGACATCGAGGCGCAGTGCCACTCGGTGTTCCGCAACGTCCGCTACATCCTGGAGGACGCGGGCTCCTCCTGGGACAAGCTGGTGGACGTCACGGTGTACCTGACGGACATGAAGAAGGACTTCCCCACGTACAACCGCCTGTGGGCGGAGTACTTCAAGGACAACCCGCCGTGCAGGACGACGCTCGAGATCAACCGGCTGCCCACGCCGATCGCCATCGAGCTCAAGTGCATCGCCACCATCGGAGATGAATGAATGGGCCGCCTGACCCCCATCAACTTCAAGAAGTGGATCGACGAGCACCGCCACCTGCTCAAGCCGCCTGTCGGCAACCAGCAGGTCTGGGCGGACCGTGAGTTCATGGTCACCGTCGTCGGCGGCCCCAACGCGCGCACGGACTTCCACATCAACGAGGGCGAGGAGTTCTTCTACCAGCTGGAGGGCACGATGAACCTGCGCGTGCTCGACGACGGCAAGCCCGTGGACATCCCCATCTCCGAGGGGGAGATCTTCCTGCTGCCGCCCAAGGTGCCGCACTCGCCCCAGCGCCCCGCGGGCACGGTGGGGCTGGTGCTGGAGCGCCGCCGCCTGCCGCACGAGATGGACGGCTTCATGTGGATGTGCCCGTCCTGCGGCGAGAAGCTCTACGAGGAGTTCGTGCACGTCACCAACCTCGTGACGCAGCTGCCGCCCATCTTCGAGCACTTCTACGGCAACGACGCCAACTGCACCTGCAAGAAGTGCGGGACGAAGGTGACCAAGGGAGGGCCTTCGCGTTGAAGGTCGACATCCACACGCACCTGCTCCCCGAGAAGCTGCCGCGCTTCGCCGAGCGCTACGGGTACGGCGGCTTCATCACGCTGGACCACCACGCGCCGTGCCGCGCGCGGATGCTGCGCGACGACGGGAAGTTCTTCCGGGAGGTCGAGAGCAACTGCTGGGACCCGGTCAAGCGCATCGAGGAATGCGACGACGTGGGCGTCCACGTGCAGGTCATCTCCACCGTGCCGGTGATGTTCAGCTACTGGACGCAGCCGGAGCATGGGCTGGACCTGTCGCGCTTCCTCAATGACCACGTGGCCTCGGTGGTGCGCGAGCACCCCAAGCGCTTCGTGGGACTGGGCACGGTGCCGCTGCAGTCGCCGGAGCTGGCGGTGCGGGAGCTGGAGCGGTGCGTGAAGGAGCTGGGGCTTTCGGGCGTGCAGATTGGCAGCCACGTCAACGACTGGAACCTCTCCGACGAGAAGCTCTTCCCGTTCTTCCAGGCGGCGAGCGAGCTGGGCGCGTCCATCTTCGTCCACCCGTGGGACATGATGGGCGAGGCGAAGATGCAGAAGTACTGGCTGCCGTGGCTGGTGGGCATGCCCGCGGAGATGTCGCTGGCCATGTGCTCGCTCATCTTCGGCGGCGTGCTGGAGCGGCTGCCCAGGCTGCGCTTCGCCTTCGCGCACGGCGGCGGCGCGTTCCCCGGGACGCTGGGCCGAATCGAGCACGGCTTCGAGGCTCGGCCGGACCTGGTGGCGGTGGACAACAAGGTGCCGCCGCGCGAGTACCTGGGCCGCTTCTGGGTGGACTCGCTGGTGCATGACGCGGACACGCTGCGCTTCATCGTGAAGCTGTTCGGCCAGGACAAGGTGGCGCTGGGCAGTGACTATCCGTTCCCCCTGGGCGAGCTGCGCCCGGGCGCCCTCATCGAATCGCTGACGGAGCTTTCATCCGACGCGCGCGAGCAGCTCCTGTGGAAGAACGCCCTGGCGTGGCTGGGGCGCTCGCGCGAGGACTTCGCCCCATGACGACGTACCCCTACGAAGACTCCCAGGACTTCGCGCGCAAGGCCGACGCCCAGGACGCGCTTGGCTCCTACCGCGAGCAGTTCCACTTCCCGCCCGGCCCGGATGGCAAGCCGGTGGTGTACCTGGCGGGCAACTCGCTGGGGCTCCAGCCGAAGAACGCCGCGCGCTACGTGCAGGAGGAGATGGAGGACTGGGCCCGCTTCGGAGTGGAGGGCCACCACCACGGGCGCCACCCGTGGCTGCACTACCACGAGCTCGTCACGGAGCAGGCCGCTCGGCTGGTGGGCGCGAAGCCGCAGGAAGTGGTGGTGATGAACACCCTGACGGTGAACCTGCACCTGATGATGGTGTCGTTCTACCGACCCACGAAGGAGCGCTTCAAAATCCTGGTGGAGGGTGGCGCGTTCCCGTCGGACCAGTACGCGGTGGCCTCGCAGGCGCGCTTCCACGGGTATGACCCGCGCGAGGCGGTGCTGGAGCTCAAGCCGCGCGCGGGTGAGGAGACGCTGCGCACCGAGGACATCCTGGCGACGCTGGAGCAGCACGGCCACGAGGTGGCGCTGGTGCTGCTGGGCAGCGTGAACTACCTCACGGGCCAGGCGTTCGACATTCCGGCGATTACGCGCGCGGCGCACGCGAAGGGCTGCTTCGTCGGGTTCGACCTGGCGCACGGCGCGGGCAACTTGAAGCTGTCGCTGCACGACGACGGGCCGGACTTCGCGGTGTGGTGTTCGTACAAGTACCTCAACGGCGGACCTGGGAGCCTGGGTGGGGTGTTCGTGCACGAGCGGCATGCGCGCTCGAAGGACATCCCCCGGTTCGAGGGCTGGTGGGGACACGACAAGGCGACGCGCTTCCAGATGGGGCCACACTTCGACGCGCTGCCGGGCGCGGAGGGGTGGCAGTTGTCGAATCCGCCCATCCTCCAGCTGGCGGCGCTGCGCGCGTCGTTCGAGCTGTTCGACCAGGCGGGGATGGAGGCCCTGCGCGCCAAGAGCGAGCGGCTCACGGGGTATCTGGAGTTCCTGTTGGACAAGCTGCCGCCGGGCTACGTGCGCATCACCACGCCGCGCGACGTGAAGCAGCGGGGGGCGCAGCTGTCCCTGCGGTTCCAGGGCGACGCGCCGAGCATGCTCAAGCGGCTGGCGGACGCGGGCATCATCTGTGACTTCCGCAAGCCGGACATCATCCGCGCGGCGCCCGCGCCGCTGTACTGCTCGTTCACGGATGTGTACCGGTTCGTGAAGACGCTGGAGGGACATGCCCGTGGGTGAGCGGAACGAGGCCGTCACGGTGGTGGGCGCGGGCCTGGTGGGCTCGCTGCTGTCCGTGTTCCTGGCGCGACGTGGGCACACCGTGGAGGTGCTGGAGCGTCGGCCGGACATGCGGCGCGAGGTCATCGACGCGGGGCGCTCCATCAACCTGGCCATCTCCACGCGCGGGCTGTACGCGCTGAAGCAGGTGGGGCTGGAGGAGGAGGCGCTGCGCCACGCGATTCCCATGCGGGGGCGGATGATTCATCCCCCGAAGGGCGCGCTGATGTACCAGCCCTATGGGAAGGATGACTCGCAGCACATCAACTCGCTGTCGCGCGCGTGGCTGAACAAGTTCCTGATGAGCGCGGCGGAGGCCACGGGCAAGGTGCGCATCCGCTTCAGGCAGCGGGTGTCGAGCGCGGACCTGGAGCAGGGCGTGCTCACGGTGGTGGACGAGGCCACGGGTGAGGAGCGCCGCGAGGAGGGCCGCGTGGTGTTCGGCACGGACGGCTCCGGCTCGGCGGTGCGGCAGGCGCTGGAGAAGGTGCCGGGGTTCGAGTCGACGGCGGAGACGCTGGGGCACGGGTACAAGGAGCTGACGATTCCCCCCGGGCCGGGCGGCGCGTTCCAGATGGAGAAGCACGCGCTGCACATCTGGCCGCGCGGCACGTACATGTTGATTGCGCTGCCGAACGAGGATGGCAGCTTCACGTGCACGTTGTTCCTGCCATGGAAGGGGCCGGTGAGCTTCGAGTCGCTGGACTCCCCTGCCCGGCTGGAGGCGTTCTTCGAGGAGCAGTTCCCGGACGCGAAGGCGCTCATCCCGGATTTGACGCAGGCGTTCTTCGGGCGGCCCACGGGCAGCATGGTGACGGTGAAGTGCGCGCCGTGGAACGTGGGCGGCAAGGCGGTGGTGATGGGCGATGCGGCGCACGCCATCGTCCCGTTCTTCGGTCAGGGGATGAACTGCGGCTTCGAGGACTGCACGGTGCTCGAGGGGCTGCTGGGCAAGAGTGGAGATTGGGAGACGCTGTTCGGAGAACTGGGGCGGCTGCGCAAGACGAACGCGGATGCCATCGCGGACATGGCGGTGGAGAACTTCGTCGAGATGCGCGACAGCACGGGCAACCCGCGCTTCCTGTTGGAGAAGGCGGTGGAGAAGGTGTTGCTCAACACCTTCCCGGGCGAGTTCGTCAGTCGGTATTCGATGGTGAGCTTCAGCCGGGTGCCGTACCGGCTGGCGTACGAGGTGGGGGCGATTGCCGGTGGCATCGTCTCGGACTTGTCCGAGGGGCTGACGCGCGCCGAGGACGTGGACCTGGAGCGGGCGAAGCGGCTCATCCACGAGCGGTTGGTGCCATTCATGAAGGAGCACGCGGATGGATTTCGGACTGAAGGGTAGGCGCGCACTCGTGATGGGCGCGTCGGCGGGGCTGGGCTACGCGACGGCCGAGGCGTTGGTGAAGGAAGGCGCCACGGTGGCCATCTGCTCTCGTGGTGGCGAGAAGCTGGAGAAGGCGGCGAAGGCGTTGGGCGCGGCGCTCGCGGTGCCGGCGGACTTGAACCAGCCGGGCGCGGCGAAGCGGTTGGTGGACGAGGTGGTGGTGAAGCTGGGCGGCGTGGACGTGCTCGTGGTGAACACGGGTGGACCTCCGGCGGGTGGCTTCGAGTCGCTGACGGCGGAGCAGTGGCAGCTGGGGTTCCAGAGCCTGTGGATGGCGGCGGTGGATGGAATCCAGGCGGCGCTGCCGGGGATGAAGGAGCGCAAGTGGGGCCGAATCACGCTGGTGACGTCGCTGGCGGCGCGTGAGGCGATGCCGAACCTCACCATCTCCAACGGCCTGCGCGCGGGGCTGCTCGGGTTGGTGAAGACGGTGAGCAACGAGGTGGCGCAGCACGGCGTCACGCTCAACGCGGTGTTGCCGGGCTTCCACGCCACGGAGCGGATGACACAGCTGGGCCTCACGGACGAGAAGGTGGCCCCGCAGATTCCCGCGCGGAGACTGGGCCGTCCCGAGGAGCTGGCCTCGCTGGTGGCGTTCCTGTCCTCCGAGCAGGCCTCGTACATCACCGGCCAGTCGATTGCCGTCGACGGTGGCGCGGCGCGCGGGTTCTGAGCGAGGTCTCAGCGACCTTCACTCGAGGTGATCTCAGGATTGCCTCATGAGGATGAGGATGCACCCGATCATGCCGTTGAGGACGAAGCTCCCGGGAGCGTGAACGAAAACGTGCTGCCCTCGCCGCGCTGGCTCTCGGCCCAGATCCGCCCGCCGTGGGCTTCCACGATGCCCTTGGAGATGTAGAGGCCGAGCCCCAGCCCTCTTCGGTCTTCGCGGAGCGCTTGCCAGAAACGCTCGAAGATAGACGTCAGTTGATGGCTCGGGATTCCGGGGCCGGTGTCCATCACCGAGAAGCGAACGTCCTGGCCCACCGGCGCTACTCGAAGAGAAACCCTACCTCCTGACGGCGTGAACTTGACGGCATTGCTCAAGAGGTTGGCGAGCACCTGCAAGACACGCTCATGGTCGAAGTTCGCCATCAGCGTGTTCCCTCGTATCTCCACGTCGAGCGAGAGGCCCTGGGATGAAGCCAGGGGCTGGAAGGCCTCGACTGCCTCCCGCACGAGCGCGGTCGCATCCTGCAAGGCAGGGGCGACACGGATTCGGCCCTCCTCGATACTGGCCACATCCACCAGGTCTCCAATCAGCCGATTCATGCGTGCAGTGAATCGTTGAATCTTCTCGGCGGCTTGTGCGGTCTTCCTGCCCACCTCATCCTCGGCGGCATCCCGCTTGAGCAATGCCGCCTGCAAGGCAATGCCCCCGAGGAGCGTCCGCAAATCATGGCTCACCATCCCCATGAACTCATCCCGCGTCGCGAGCCCCTCATCGGCGCGGGTGCGCTCCAGCAGCAGCCGCGAGTCCGTTTCCGCTCGCTCCAGACGAAGGAGGGCAGCAAGGGCGCGCCCACGCTCGGCGCGTTCGTCTTGTCGTTCAGCGTCAACCGTCGCGCGCTCGACCTGCAATGCCGCGTCCTCTTGCACCCGCTCCCTCGTCACGCTCTCCTGCGCTTGCGCGAGGGTCCTGTCTTGCGTCAGCCGCACATCCGCGCTTTCGCGGGTCACGCGTAAGAGCTCATCCGTCCCTTTCCGGGCCCTTCGGATGGAGGAATCCGAATCCTCATCAATCGCAGCCTGCGCGGTGGAGAACTCAGTGTCAGACTTCTCCCGCTCCAGGCGCAGGCCTTCATCGGTGTGGGTCCGCTCGGCTTGTGGCTTCTTGTCCCTGGTCGGCATGGAGCAGCCTCTTTCGCAGCAGGCCCGGCGGGAAGATCGACCCTCAAGGTTCGCATGCCTGGACGCACAGGCATGCCCCATATCCGTACTGGGTCGCTCGCCGCGCGGCGTGGACTCATCTGCGCCAGAGGGGATCTTTTGAACGCGTAAAGGTAAGAACGACCGCCCAGATTGGCCAGGGTCCTCGCTCGTTATTCGTCGAAAGACACGAGAAAGCGCACACTTACCAGCCTCAGATGAACGCCTCCCGCCCATCACCTCACGTGGTGGGCGGGAGTGCTCATGCTCCGCGCCTACGGCTCGCGGGCCAGTAGCGCGTCGAGCGCGCGGTAGCTCTGATTGAGGCCCTCCGCCATGCCGGAGGCCGCCATGCCGTCGCGCTCGTCCGTCGTGAAGAAGAACGACACCGCCACCACCTTCGTGCGGCCGTCGCCCAGGTCCTCCAGCGTCGTCGTGTTCAGGATGACGTAGCCAGGCATGCCGTCCCATTCGAAGGTCTGCACCAGGCGCTCGACGGGCGTCACCTCGCGGAAGCGCCCCTCGAAGCCGTGCGCCTGTCCATCCGCGTGCTCGACGAAGCGCCAGTGGCCTCCACGCTCCACCTCCAGGCGCTCCACGACGAGCTTGTTGCCCCGCCCCCACCACTGCGCCACCTGCTTCGCGTCCGTCATCGCCTTCCAGACTCGCTCGCGCTTCGCATCGAAGATGCGCTCGATGCGAATCTCGCGGTCCGTCGGCTGAGTCACCAGTGCTTCCCTGAGTGATGCGCTCATTCCTCTTCCCCTTTCGTTCGCGCGAGGAACTCGCCGAGTCGGTCGAGCCGCGCTTCCACCAGACGCCGATAGCCATTCATCCACGCCACCTCGTCCTCGAGGCGACATGGCCCTAGCCGGCAGGTCCTCACCCGCCCTTGCTTCTCCGTGATGACCAACCCTGCTTCCTCGAGCACGTGCACGTGCTTCTTCATGCCCGTCAGGGTCATGTCGAAGCGCTCCGCCAGCTCCGTGATGGACGCCTCGCCCTGGCCCAACCGCTCCAGGACTCCCCTGCGCGTCACATCCGCCAGCGCTCCAAACGTCGCATCGAGTCGGGCTTGATACTGAACCATATAGTTCAGCTTAGCAATGGCTCTTTCTCGCGCAAGTCCTGAGGTGCGGAATACCTGCCCGAGCAGCGCGTCACCTCGGACTCGGCCATGCAGGTGAGGCTCGCGGCCCTGGGAATCACGGGCCCAAGGTTCGTTCTCGTGCGTGCGAGCAACCGACGCCCCGAATCCTTGGGCTGGATGCGGCCGCTCACTACCCTCGCGCGGCAGACCTGATTGAGAGGCCCATCATGGCGTCACATCGTCTGCTCATTCCCGTCGTGTCGCTTGGACTGGCCGTCGCGCTCGTGGTGTTCGGCACGCGCCAGGGCCGCGAGGCCACGGACACACCGGCTCCGGGCGACGCGGGCTCGTCGACCTGCCCTCCCGGCTTCCGTCCCTTCACGGTGACGAACCAGGCGAGCCAGACGGTGTGGATCGGTCAGACCGCGGGAGCGGCGCCTCCGCCCTTCACGTGCACCACGGACAGCGACTGTGGTCCGAACCAGGCCTGTCTGAATCCGGGTTGCACCAGCAGCGCGGATTGCAACGCGGGCAACATGTGCGACACGGGAACGGGACAGTGCATGGTGGCGCCCGACTCGGGATGCAATGGCGGCGCGCCCATCGTCACCGTCAGTCTCCCCACCGCGCTGTGCACGGGTGCGAAGCAGGTGCCCGCGTGCGCCAACTGCGGCCCCGAGGGCTGTGACTCCACCACGGGCCTGTGCAAGTGCGCCGACGGTGGACAGGCCGCGTGCCCCGGCGGCACGACGTGCTCCACCACGGCGCAGGAGTGCAGCCTCGCCAATGGAGGGACGTGTTACTTCCAGTCCGTCGTCCCCGGTGAGAACCAGGCGTGCAGTTCGTCCGGCGACCCGTGCCCGAGCGGACAGTCCTGCACCGTGGCGCTGGGGTTGTGTCAGTACGCGAGGACGGATGGCGGGGTTCCACTCGACGCGCTGACGCTGACGGCCCAGGAGTCGACGACGCTGTGCATGCCCTCGTCACTGCCGCCCGCGTTCGCGAGCCTCCAGCCCGGGATGACGGCGTGCACGCAGAACTCCCAGTGCCAGAGTGGCCGCTGCCTGCTCGCGGACGGCGTCAACCTCGCGAATCCTCCGACGCAGTGTCCGGAGGACGGCGGCGCCTCGTGCCTGTGCCGCTCTCCCATCGGCTGGAGCGGCGGTCTGTTCGGACGGCTGGGCTGTCAGTCCGATGGGACGGGCTGCCTGAGCGCGGACTGCGGCAACGCGGCTGGCATGCCCTGTCCGCTCGGCAAGGGCGGGACCAATCCCTTCACGGCCGCTGAGTTCACGCTCCAGCCGGACACGGTCGACTTCTACGACGTCACCGTCATCAACGGAGCGAACGTGAGCCTCCAGATGGGCCCCAGCGGTGATGGGGGCTTCGCGGTGGCGAACCCGCCCTCGCCGTACTCGTGCGGCACGGCGGGCTCCACGAGCGCCCAGGGGAACAGCACCACGGGCACGTTGGAGGCGTGCTCGTGGAGCTTCGCTCCCGACACGAGCGCGGGCCTTCCCGCCGACTACACCACCCTGCTCCGGGCCGTCGTGCTGCCGGCCTGCGGACAGGACACAGACTGTGGCGCGGGGACGACGTGCACCGGCGGCGTGTGTCAGCCGAAGTGGACGCCGTGCGGCCCTACGTGCGCGAACGGCGCGGTGTGCGGCAACCCCAACAACCCGGACGCGGGCTACTGCGGCACGTGCACGTCGGACAACGACTGCGCGGGAGACGGCGGCACGGCCGTGTGCGGCACGGCGTTCCTGCCAGGAGTCGGCGGCACGTCTCCGCTCGTCCAGACCTGTGGCCAGTCCATCGGCTGGTGGTCCTATGAGGACCTGTGCTCGGCGAGCACCAGCTTCGGCTACGGGCCGCTGGACTGCAGCCAGACGATGACCGTGCAGGTTCAGGGCGGCGCCGTGCAGGACACGCTGAGCAATCTGTTCCAGTGCGCCGGCAACTTCGGTTCATCTTGCTACAACAGCAATGGGAATACGCCGGCCTGCTGCGGCTGCGCGACGTATCCGGGCAACGACGCGGGGAGCTTCTGGCCCACGCTGTTGGAGCCCGGCAACAACCCGAGCCAGCAGGCCCAGGGGCAGTGCTACGCGAACAACCCGGCGTGGGCACAGAGCGTCCAGCCGTGGCTCGCGTTCCTGAAGAAGGCGTGCCCCACCGCGTACACATACGCGTATGACGACGTGACCAGCACCTTCACGTGCATGAGTGGGGGCACGGGCGGCACGAACACGGTGGGCTACAACATCGTCTTCGGTGACGTGAACTGAAGCGCTCGCGTCACAGCAGCGAGCGCACGGCGTCGAGCACCTGGGCCCACTCGCGTGAGCGTGGGTCCACGACCTCGAAGTGGCCCGCGCCAGGGAGCACGACACAGCGAACCTCGTCCCCGTGGGCGCGGCCTCGCGAGCAGAAGTCCGCGCTCATCGCCACGGGGACGGTGTCGTCCTCGGAGCCATGCAGGAGGACCTGGGGGACACCGAGCGGCTGGAGCGCGGCGGGAGAGGCGCGCTGGTAGCGCAGGGGCACCTCCAGGGGCGAGCCCCCGAGGAACTGTCCCGCCGCGTTGTCACTGAGGCCCAGCTCATAGGCGCGCGTCACATCGGCCACGCCCGCGAGCGAGACGACGCCGAGCGGACGCAGCGGCGTCTGGCTGTAGAGAGAACTGCCCGAGGGCAGCCGGGGCCTCGCGGCGAGCCACAGCGCGAGGTGACCTCCGGCCGAGTGGCCGAGGAACACGACCCGCGACAGGTCCAGGGGATGCGACTCCGCGAGGGTGCGCAGGAAGTCCGCGCCGAGCGCGACGTCCTCCAGGGTACCGGGATAGCCGCCACCCTCATGGCCGACGCGTCGGAACTCCAGGCTCCAGGTGGCGAAGCCGCTCGCCGTGAGCGCCGCGCACGCGTGGCCCAGGTGGGCCAGGTCGTACTTCGCGCGCCAGAACCCGCCGTGGATGGCGACGACGACGGGGTGCGGCCCCGGCCCCGAGGGCAGCCGCAGCTCTCCGAAGTGATGCGTCCCCGGTCCATAGGGGATGCGCGCATCCGGCGCCGGAGGCGCCTCGTCCAGAATCCACATCGAGCTCATGCCGGCATCTTCGAAAACCACCCCGACGCTCACAAGAGACTACCCCGCTCCCCGTGGAGCAGGCAGGCAGGCTCCCGAGGGGCCCAAGTGTCCACCGGACATCATCCCGGACCCTCCAGACCCCCTCCAGAGTGTCGACCACCGTGCTCTAAAGCTTTTTGGACCAATCTTTTAAGCTTCGTGACACGGAATTTAGGCTTGATTTCCCGTCCTCAAATGTAAATACCTGCGCCCACGGATTCGAAATCACCGCCACGGCGGTGACGACCGGCCTGGAGGCACGGCAAGCATGGACACGAAGGGGCTGCGGACGTTCCTGGAGATTCCCTACGACGAGCTGGAAGAGCGCAACCTCAAGGTGAAGGAGCAGCGCCTCCAGCACGTGTCGGCCGACAAGGTCCGCGAGGAGCGCATCAAGTACCTCACCGACGAGCGCAACCTGAAGGCCGTCACCGTGTGCTTCACCGACCTCGAGGGTCGGCTGCACATGCTGGACTACGACAAGAAGTTCCTCCTCAAGAGCGCCGACAACCTCACCTTCGACGGCTCCTCCATCCGCGGCTTCTCCCAGCAGGCGGAGAGCGACCTGCGCCTCAACATCGACTGGGGCTCGTTCTACTGGCTGCCCTCGGACATCTTCGGGCCCGGCAAGGTGCTGGTGTTCAGCGAAGTCCTCGAGCGCGACGGCTCGCCCTACCACGCCGACATGCGCGGCCAGCTCAAGCGCATCACCGAGTCGCTCTACCAGAAGGACGGCACCGTCTTCCACGCCGCGCCCGAGGTCGAAGGCTTCCTCTTCAAGGGCCGCGACGCCGAGCGCCACTACCACGAGACGGGCAAGTTCGACTTCATCTCCACCGGCGGCTACTACCACTCGCTGCCTGGAGATCCGCTGCGCGCCTTCATCGACAAGGCCGCCGAGGCCCAGCGCGCCATGGGCTTCCAGAACGAGAAGGACCACCCCGAGGTGGCCCCCAGCCAGTTCGAGATGAACTTCACGTACAGCGAGGCCCTGGTCTCCGCGGACCAGATCCAGCTCTACAAGCTGCTCTGCCGCCAGGTCGCGGCCCAGATGGACACCACCGCCAGCTTCCTCCCGAAGCCGGTGACGGGCGTCAACGGCAACGGCATGCACATGAACATGTCGCTGTCGAAGAACAACAAGAACCTGTTCTACGACAAGGCCGGCCAGGACAACCTGAGCCAGATGGGCTGGGACTTCATCGACCGGCTGCTCACCAACGCCAACGACATCTGCCTGGTCCTCAACTCCAGCGTCAACGCGTACCGCCGCCTGGACCCGCACTACGAGGCGCCGAATCAGATCAAGGCCAGCGCCAACAACCGCGGCGCCATGGTGCGCATCCCCTACGGCAACGAGCGCTCGGCCCGCGTCGAGTGCCGCTCCGTGGCCCCGGACGCCAACCCCTACCTGGTGCTCTACACCCTGCTGCGCACCGGCCTGGAGGGCCCGCAGCCGCAGGAGGACGCCGAGTCCAAGCGCAGCCGCACCCGCTTCCTGCCCGACAACATCTTCGACGCCGTGCGCCTCTTCAAGGGCAGCTCGTTCGTCGCCAACATCCTGGGCGAGAACGTGCAGAGCAAGTTCGCGGAGCTCAAGACGGCCTCCGCCGAGCGTTGCCCCAAGCAGCTGGGCACGCGCGTGAAGACGTCCGAAATCCAGTTCCACCACGAAATCACCAACCAGTACCTCTGGAGCCAGTTCTAGGCCCTCGGCCGGGACAGGCCCCGCAGCACCAGGCCCGCCACCACCGCCACACCGGTGGTGGCGGCCTCCCGCAGGCTCGCGCCGAACGCCACCAGCGTCAGGCCGAGCGAAAGCGTGGGCACCGCCAGCACCGCATGCCACGGCGTCAGCCTCCGCTCCCGCTTGAAGGAGAGCCACGCCAGCGCCGCCGCCGTGACGCCGTACTGCATCAGCACGGCGATGCTGGAGAGCGCGAAGAGCTCCGACAGGTTCCCCAGGTTCACGAACACCAGCACCACCGCCCACGTCACCCCCAGCGCCCGCACGGGCACGCCCTTGGGTGACATGCGCTCCAATCCCAAGAGCGTCCTGTCCCCCGACGCGAGCGCGGACAGGTAGCGCGGCGTCGTCACCATCATCCCCACGCAGATGCCCAGCGCGGACACGCTGGTGCCCATCGCCACCACGCGCGACAGCCCCGCTCCTCCCCACACACCCGCCGCCGAGGCCAGGGGCGCGCTCGACGACGCCAGCTCCGGCAGCGCCGTCACGCACGCCCACACCAGGCCCACGTAGAGGAGCACCGCGCCCAGGAGCGAGCCCACCGTGGCCCACGGCACGCTCTTCTCCGACGAGCGCACCTGCCCGGCAATCACCGGCACGATTTCGAAGCCCTGGTACGCGAACATCACCGTCAGCCCCGCGGGCAGCCACGCCCCCGCCGTCCACGCCACGGGGCTCGCCGCGACGGGCAGCGGCCCCGACAACGCCACCGCCGCGAAGGCGACGAGCAGCGCCCCGAGCGGCAACAGCTTGAGCACCGTGAGCGCGGTCCACGCCCTCGCCGACACGCGGATGCCCGAGGCGACAATCGCCCCCAGCACCGTGACGAGCACCGAGGCCAGCACCCGCTGCCCCCACGCGCCCGTGAGCCCCAGCGACGGCGCCACCGCCTGCGACAGCCCCGCCACCACCGCGGACGTGCTCAGGAACGCGCTGACGTAGGCCACCCAGCCCACCAGGAAGGCCACCCGCTCACCGAAGGCCGCGCGCGCGAAGACGACGGGCCCGCCATCCGCGTCGAAGCGCCGGCCCAGCACCGCGAACGCCAGCGCCACCGGCACCAGCGCCAGGCCCGTCACCGCGAACGCGAGCACCGCGCCCAGGCCCGGCGTGCGCGCGGCCACCTCCGCGGGCGCGAAGAAGATGCCCACGCCGACGATGCCGTTGACACCCAAGGCAAGCAGCTGGAGCGGACCGACGGTCCGTTCCTGCGCCACGGAGGAGACAGCGGGAGAGGCAGGCACGGCGGAGAAGTTCACTACAGCCGGGCGCCCGACACCAACCCACCGCGTCAAGGAGGGCCCTCCGAACGCTCGCTCTGGATGCGTGAGAGCGGCGGGCTCCGGTTCGTCCCCGTCGACGGGTGCACAGGAACAGCGCCCTCCGAGCGGGCGCGTGTCCCCCACCGCACGGCCCGTCCCCACCGGCTGGGGAGGTGACTCCCCCCGCGATATACTCCCCGTGTACCCGTCGTTCCCGCCGCGGTTCCAGCTTGAGACACCGCGGCCCGGATGCGCCTGGGCTGCACGGAGGAAGTGATGCGTCGAATCGGCTTGCTGATGGGCGTCCTGGGGTGTGCGGGGTGTGCCACCCTCACCCGGGGGCTCGACACCCAGTTGAACCCCGAGACGGGGGAGTACGAGACGCCCACGCACGAGACCGTGTACCTGGCGCCCCCCGAGGACGCGATGATGATGGCGCGGCGCGTGCTCGAGGAGCAGCGCTACGACGTGATGGAGAAGGAGGGCGGCCTGGAGCTGTTCTCCTCCGCGCACGAGCCCGGAAAGAATCGCAACGGCCTGCGCAACCACGAGCGCTACTACGTCAAGGGCGAGCGGCTGGGGCCCCGTCAGACGCTCATCCGGGTATTCCGCCTCAGCTACTCCGAGATGGAGAACCTCATCGAGGAGACGCCCAAGCAGATTGGCGACATGACGAGCCGCGACAGCCAGCTGTCGCTCGAGGAGACCGAGCACGCGTTCGACGCCAGGTCCGAGGCCCACCTGAGCGCGCCTCCCGCGCGGCACAACGCCCTGCGCACCATCGCCATGCGCAACCCCTTCCCCAACGCGCCCGGCCTGGAGCGCTTCCGCTACGTGCGCGGCTACCGGGATTTGGACGTCGAGCAGACGCTGCTGGCCCGGATGGAGATGGTGCCCGCGCTGGAGCTGGTGGGCGGCAACGCGCCGGTGTCCATGCGCTCGGTGATGATGGAGGGCTGGGGCGAGGCCGGCGACGCGTCCGCCGCCGCCCCTGACTGCGGCGAGCCGGTGGAGGGCGCCGCGTCGCTCTTGTCGGCCGGCGGGGTGGTGCTGATGGCGGACCCGCTGGGCACCCAGGAGCTGCCCTCCGCGGCGCTGCGCATGCTGTGCGAGGCCACCGCCCAGGGGCTGCCGGTGACGCTGGCCCTGTCGGTGCCCGCCTCCGAGCAGCCGCTCCTGACGCGCTACCTCGCCAGCGAGGGCACGTCGCAGGACGCGCAGGAGCTGCTCCGGGAGAGCGCCTTCTGGCGCCGCGCGCACCAGGACGGGCGCAGCAGCCGCGCCATGCTGTGGCTCGTGGAGCAGGCCCGCCGCCTGCGCGCCTCCGGCAAGGACGTGGCGCTGGCCGCCATCGACGCGGACAAGGCGCAGGGCAACGAGCGCGAGGCGCAGCTCGCCGCCAACCTCCTCTCCTTCCAGTCCCAGCGCGCCCAGGCGTGGACGCTGGTGCTCACCGGCAGCGTGCACGCGCGCACCACCAAGGTGGACTGGGACGGCGACCTGGAGCCCATGGGTGCTCGCGTGGCGAAGGCGCTGCCCTCCGTGCGCGCGCTGGACGTGGGCTTCCAGCGCGGCACCCAGTTCGCCTGTCGCTACAGCGTCTGGGACGACGTGGAGTGCAACGTCTTCGGCATCAGCCCCACGCTCCAGGCGCGGCAGTCCTCCAAGCAGCGCCCCGGCGTGGCGCTCGCCAGCGAGGCTCGCGCGGATGGCTTCCACGGGCGGCTGTACCTGGGCACGCTGAACGCCTCGCCCCCGGCGCTCCAGTCGCAGAGCCACGTCGCGCACAGCGCGCCCGCGCGCAAGTAGCCCCACTCGCGTCGTGAGTCCCGAAGCCCCGGCGCCAGCACCTGGCCGGGGCTTCGTCGTTTCCACCGGCAAACTTCGCCGGCCCCGGCAAGGCTTGCCGCCCGACGCGCGCGAAGGACGGCAAGACTTGCCGTGCTCACAGGGCCGCTCCGGGCCGCGCCTTCCTGGCACTCGCGTTGCTCTTCCTCCCGGTCAGCACGTCACCCCAGGTTTCGCATCACGCGACAGCTCGCGGGGGACGCGCGCGACGAGGAAGACCTCCATGACGAAGAACCTGTTCAAGCAGTCCGTGGCCGCGCTCGCGGTGCTCGGTGCGATGCCGACGTTCGCGGGTCCGGCGACCTACGCGGGCTCGCTGTGCACCTCCGTGTCGGGCTTCAGCGCGCCCAGCATGTTCCGCAGCGGCCGGCTCATCAACCAGACGGGCGCCGCCCTCGAGGTGGTGTGCCCGGTGCAGCGCAACGTCACCATCCCCGGCTTCAACGAGACGGTGTCCTTCCTCGTCACCGCCAGGGATCCACACCTCACCGAGAACGTGTGCTGCACCGCCACGGTGACGGAGTCCGACGGCACCGCGCTCGCCTCCGACACGGGGTGCACGTCGGGCGCCGACACCGCGAACCCGAAGACCATCAGCCTGAGCGTGCCGACGACGTTCGCGTCCGTGAGCGGCTTCATCGCGCTGCGCTGTGAGCTGCCGGGCCCCTACTCCGGCTTCCAGTCCGCACTCTCCAGCTTCTACATCTCGGAGTAGCCGCCATGTCCAAGGTCCGCTGGGGAGTGATGGGGTTGGCGGGAGCCGTCGTGCTCACCGCGGGAGTCTGGAGCTCGAGGGGGGATGCGCCTGGGGGAGGCGCCGCTCCCGTGGAGGCCGCCCGGGCTTCCGCCAACACCCCAGCGGACCTGGAGCGGGAGGTGCGCGCGCTGCGCGCGGAGCTGGAGGCCTTGCGTCAACGACAGGGGCGCCTGGAGCAGCCGCCGTCGCCAGTCGCACCCCAGGCGCGCGAGGACGTCCCGGTGGAGGAGGACTCCGCGCCCTCGCGGGAGGCGGCGATGGTGGTGCATGAGCAGCGGCGCCAGGAGCGGGTGTTGGAGCTGGAGGCGGAGCTGGAGGTGGCGATGAACACGGAGCCTCGGGACACGGCGTGGGCGGGGAGCACCGAGTCGCTCGTCACGGAGTCCTTCCGGGGGAAGGACTTCGCGGGCTCGCGGCTCACCCGGGTGGAGTGCCGCACCCACCTGTGCACCCTGGAGGTGGAGCACGAGGGCAACGATGCCCAGGCGGAGCTGCTCATCTCGCTCTCGCGCGTACCGGGCCTGCGCGGACAGACGGTGGTCCGCCCGCACAACGAGGGGGGCCGCGTGACGTCGCGCGTCTACCTGTCGCGCGCCGGTGAGCGCCTGCCCATGACGCTGCGCCGGTGAGCAGGCTCCGGCTGGGTTTCATGTGGCTCCAGATTTCCCGAATGCCCGTGAGTTGCCCGAATCGACATGGGCGTGCCAGCATGGACGCCCGCTCGATGTCGTCCGCTCCGCCTCCCAGCGCCCGAGACACCCGGCCCCTCGGCTCCGGCTCGGAGTCCGCCGAGACGAGCGCCGCGTACCTGTTGGTGCTGGAGGGCGAGTCGTCATGGCGCTTCCCCCTGCCCGCGGAGGGCGTGGTGCTGGTGGGGCGCGACGACAAGGCGGACCTGCGGCTGAAGGACGAGAGCGTCTCGCGTCGGCATGCGCGCATCCTCGTCACGGACGAGGGGCCGAGGGTGGTGGACCTGGGCAGCCAGAACGGGACGAGCCTCAATGGCCGCCCCATCGACGACGCCCGGCCGCTGTTGTCCGGGGACGTGGTCGCCTTCGGCGCGGTGGTGGCGGTGGTGCGCGCGCGGCATCGGCCCATGCCCGCGCGGCGCGCGCTGGACTCGGAGCGGTTGATGGTGCGGCTGCGCGAGGAGGTGGAGCGCGCGCTGCGCTATGGGCGGCCGTTGACGGTGCTGACGCTCGCGCTCGGCGAGCAGGGGGGACGCGAGCTGGTGGAGGCGGTGCTGACATCGGAGGCGGGCCCGGCGGAGGCGGCGGGCTGGCTCGACGCGGGGCACCTGCTGTGGC
This sequence comes from Myxococcus fulvus, assembly GCF_900111765.1. Next base: position 977,866 of record NZ_FOIB01000001.1, on the reverse strand, counting down.
TGTTGCCCGAGGTGGCCGGAGAGCCGGGCGAGGAGGGGCTGGGCGAGCGCGTGGAGGCGCTGCTGTCCGCGAGCCCTCGCGCTCGGCTGGGCGCGGCGACGTGTCCGTCGGACGGGTGTGACGCGGAGACGTTGGTGGCCGCGGCGCGCACGGCCGCGCAGACGGCGGCGCCGGGAGGCTTCGCGTCGGCGGCGGAGGGCGTGACGCGGCTGGCGCTGGCGGAGCGCGTGGTGCTGGTGGCGGACCCGGCGATGGCGCAGCTGTATGCGCTGTTGCGGAGGCTGGCGGCGAGTGAGCTGCCGGTGCTCATCCGCGGTGAGACGGGCGTGGGCAAGGAGAACGCCGCGTTCGCCGTGCACCATTGGTCCCGGCGTGCGGGCGGGCCCTTCGTTCCGGTCAACTGCGCGGCGTTGCCGGAGGGGCTGGTGGAGAGCGAGCTGTTCGGCCACGAGCGCGGCGCGTTCACCGGGGCGACCCATGCGCGCGTGGGGTTGTTGGAGAGCGCGCAGGGCGGGACGGTGTTCCTGGACGAGGTGGGTGAGCTGCCCGCGTCCGCGCAGGCCAAGCTGCTGCGTGCGTTGGAGGTGCGTCGCATCACCCGCGTGGGAGAGACGCGGGAGCGGCCCATCGACATCCGCGTGGTGGCGGCGACGCATCGGGACCTGGAGGCGGAGGTGGCACAGGGGCGCTTCCGACAGGATTTGTACTTCCGGCTCGGCGCGGCCACGGTGCTGCTGCCGTCGCTGCGGGAGCGGCCTCGCGAGGTGCCGATGCTCGCGCGGGACTTCCTGGAGCGGGCGTGCTCGGCGCTCGGGCGTCCCGGGTTGGAGCTGGCGTCGGGGACGATGCATGCGCTGTCGCGGCACGGGTGGCCGGGCAACGTGCGCGAGCTGCGCAACCTGATGGACTACGTGGCCGCGGCGGTGACGGGGAATGTCGTGGAGCCGCACCATCTGCCGGCGCGCATGCTCGGCGGTGGACGGGGGGCGCCGGTGGGTGAGCCCGTGGCTCCCGAGATGGCTCCCGTGGAGGTGGCCCGACGCGCGCGGTTGCCGCTGGCGCAGGAGATTCGCGAGCTGGAGCGTCGGCGGATGCAGGAGGCGTTGGAGGAGGCGGAGGGCGTGCAGACGCGCGCGGCGGCGCTGATTGGGATGCCCATCCGGACGTTCTCGTTCAAGTTGAAGCAGCTCGGACTCCAACCGCGGGCCCCGCGCCGGGGCCCACCGACGGAATGAGCACTCCGCCCGGGCTGCTGGAGCCGCCCCGCGAGTTCGAGGAGTACCAGGTGCTCCGGCCGCTCGGACGCGGGGCGATGGGACAGGTGTTCCTGGCGCGCGACACGCTGCTGGACCGGCTGGTGGCGGTGAAGTTCATCGCGACGCCGGCGGGACGGTTGCCGGACGCGGGGGCTCGGGCGCGCTTCTTCCAGGAGGCCCGGGCGGTTGCGCGACTGCAGCATCCCAACGTGGTGGCCATCCACCGCGTGGGTGAGGTGCGTGGACAGCCCTATCTCGTGTCCGAGCTCATCCGGGGCGAGACGCTGGACACGCTGAGTCTGCCGGTCGAGGGCAGACGGCTGCTGGGGCTCGCCATCGGACTGGCGCGGGGGCTCGCGGCCGCGCATCGCCGAGGCGTCCTGCATCGGGACCTCAAGCCCGCCAACGCCATCCTCTCCGAGGACGGTGAGGTGAAGCTGCTCGACTTCGGGCTGGCGGAGGCGTGGTCGGGGGACAGGCGTTCGCACAGCGTGGCGCAGGAGGGGCCGCGCGCGACGCCGGATACGGACCGGGGAACAGGTTCCGAGCAGGGCCCGCGCGTCGAGTCGACACGGGACGAGCGCCGCCACCTCGAATCGGACCGCGCTGCGCGCAAGCCGGAGGTGGAGACACGGCCGATGGCTCCGGCGGTGCCTCATGAGGGCGTACCGGCGTCGGTGATGGAGACGCGGGTTCCTGGAAAGACGCAGGACCTCGGCACGCCAGCACAACCGTCGATGACTGTGGGACTCGACGCGCCGGCAGGGTCTGTTCGCCCCTCGGCTCGCGAGGCATCGCCAGGACACGGAGAGTTCGAGCATCCGCCAGCGGCGCTCGGCGTTGCGCCAGGCATCGGCGAGCGAGTCCCTGGGTCACCGCGTCGCATGATGACTCCGGGCATCGGCGCGCCAGCACACGCAGAGAGCCCCGGTGACGACTCGGCGCCTGGAGGAGCCCGGGACGGTGTCGCTCCCGCGCATCGCGCGCCGCAGCTCACCGTGCCCGGTACGCCGCTCTATCTCGCGCCCGAGCTCTGGCGCGGCGAGCCCGCCAGTCGCGCCACCGACATCTACGCGATGGGCGTCATGCTGCACGAGCTGTGTACGGGCAGCGCACCCCACCAACACGTGCCCCTCGCGGAGCTGGGCCGCGCCGTGACAGCACAGCGCCCACCACTGCTCGAGGGACAACGGCTCGACCTGCCGGCGGGTTTTGCCTCCGTCGTGGACCGGTGTCTCGCGCTCGAAGCAGACCAGCGCTTCGATTCCGGCGATGCGCTCCGGGAGGCACTCGAGGCCCTGTCCCTCTCCGTGCAGGCGACGCCCCTGCCCTCCGGCAATCCCTATCGCGGACTGCGCGCCTTCGAGGCCGAGCACCGCGCGGTCTTCTTCGGTCGCGAAGCGGAGCTGCGCGAGGTGATGGACCGCCTGCGTGGCGAGCGCTTCGTATTGCTCGCGGGTGACTCCGGCGTCGGCAAGTCCTCACTGTGTCGCGCGGGCGTTCTTCCCGCGCTCACCGGGCCCGAGAGTGACACGTCGTGGGACATCGTCTCGTGGACACCCGGACGGCGCCCCTTGGAGTCACTGGCGGCGGCGCTCGCGCCCATCCTCGACGAGAGCCCGGATGCGCTGCTGTCACAGGTGGCCGACGAGGAACCTGGGGCCCTGGCTCGCGCGCTGCGTGGACGTCGCAGGAGCTCCCATCCGGTGCTCCTGTTCATCGACCAACTCGAGGAGCTCGTCACCTTCTCCGAGCTGACGCAGGCCACCCGACTCGCCGAGGAGCTGGCGCTCGCGCTGCACCGGGTGCCTCGCATCCGGGTGCTCGCCACCGCGCGGAGTGACTGCCTCACCCGACTGGTGGCCCTGCCGGGACTGGGCGACGAGCTGCCTCGCGCGCTCTACCTCGTGCGCGCACTGACGGAGCGCGGACTGCGCGACGCCGTCGAAGGGCCCGCCCGGGCGCTCGGCGTGGCCTTCGAGTCCACCGAGCTGGTCGATGCGCTCGTCACCTCCGCCACGCGCGCGGAGGGCGGACTGCCGTCATTGCAGTTCGTCCTGGAGGCCCTCTGGGAGGCACGCGACGTCTCGCGCGGCGTCATCCCGATGGCGGCGCTGACCGCGCTCGGTGGCGTGGAGGGCGCGCTGGCCCGGCACGCGGACGCGGTGGTGGACCGACTGAGGTCCGAGCAACGACCTCGGGCGCGAGAGCTGCTCCTCGAGCTGGTCACCTCCGAGGGGACCCGGCTGCGCCGCACCCGTGACGAGCTGCTGCGCGGGCCTGATGATGACACCGGTCGCGCGGTGCTGGACGGGCTCGTGCGCGGTCGACTGCTCACGGCGAGCGAGGCGGAGAGCGGCGAGGGCGTGTATACGCTCGCGCACGAGAGCCTGCTGACCCACTGGGACACGCTGCGCGGATGGCTGGGACAGGACGAGCAGCATCGCGCCATCCGCCACCGGCTCGCGCGCGCGGCGGCGGAGTGGGAGCGACTGGGGCGGCCCTCGGAGTTGCTCTACGCGGAGCGACAGCTCTCCGAGGCCGATGCCGCGAACGTCCTCCCCGGAGCGCTCCTCCAGCAGGACTTCCTCGCACGCTCCAGGCAAGTGGTGCGCCACCGCCGCGTCGCGCGCTGGGCGGTGGCCATCGCCGCGCCGCTCGCGCTGCTGGCGGTGGTGGCCGTCACCCGGGTGCAGTCCCGCGCGCAGCTCGACTCACGCATCTCGCAACACCTGAACGATGCCAGGCGACATCACGACGAAGCGCGCGCGAAGGATGCGCGAGCCCAGCAGATGAGACAGGACGCCTTCACCCTGTTCGACACGCCGGGCCCCCAGAATCGCGAGGCCGCTGAAACGTTGTGGACACAGGTCCAGGAGGAAGAGCAGGCGGTGGAGACGCTCAGCCTCCGAGCCCAGGCCTCGCTCGAGACGGCGTGGGGCCTGGACCCGGGAAGCACCCGGTTGAACGAGCTGCTCGCGGACCTGCTCGCGGAGCGCGTGGAGCGCGCGGACCGTCAGCGACAACCCGAGGTGCGCGCACAGCTCCTCGCACGGCTCGCCGCCTATGACACCGGAGGACAGCGACAGCGGCGGCTCGATGCGCCCGCGCGAATCTCCCTCACCACGTCTCCTCCAGGCGCACGGGTGACCTTGCTGGATGCACGCGCTGGCTCCACATCGACACCGAGTGCGGAGCGACAGGCACAGGCTTCCGCGAGCGAGACGAACATTGCTCCAGTCGGCACGCGGCCAACGGCAGACAATGCGAACCTCGCGCCTCCTGCCTCGACACCGAGCACGGAGAGCCCGCATCAGGCGCAGCACTCCGCGAACGACACGAACATCACCGCGCGGTCTGGCCCCGTGGGCGCACCGCTGAATCAGCCCGCCACCCCGTTCCTCGGTCAGACACCGCTGCGAGACCTCTCACTCCCCGCGGGCTCGCACCTGCTCCTCATCGAAGCACCGGGCCGCGTCCCCGTGCGAGTCCCCGTCCTCCTGCGCCCGGGTGAATCCTTCTCCCAGGAGCTCACCCTGCCCGAGGCCACCCAGGTCCCCGAGGGCTTCGTCTACATCCCGCCCGGCCGCTTCCTGCAAGGCGCCTCCGAGAGCGAGTACCTGCGCCGCGCCTTCTTCTTCGCCCCGCCCCTCCACGAAGTCGAGACCGGCGCGTACCTCATCGCCCGTCACGAGGTGACCTTCGGCGACTACATCGCCTTCCTGGAGACGCTCTCCCCCGAGGAGCGCGCCGCGCGCATGCCGGGCTCCCGACGCCGGCTCACCGTGGTGGACCTCGCCCGCGAACCCGATGGCCGCTGGCGCCTCAACCTGCGCCCCGCCTCCGCCAGCTACAGCGTCCTCGACGGCGAGCCCCTCCGCTACGGCAAGCGCACCCGCCGCGCCGAGCAGGACTGGCTGCGCTTCCCCGTGTCCGCCATCTCCTTCGAGGACGCCCTCGCATATGTCGCATGGCTGGACCACACCGGCCGCGTCCCCGGCGCCCGCGTCTGCACCGAGCACGAATGGGAGCGCGCCGCCCGAGGCGCCGACGGCCGCCGCTACCCCTCCGGCGACTGGCTCTCCCCCGACGACGCCAACCACGACGTCACCTACGGCCGCGAGCCCTGGGGCTTCGGCCCCGACGAAGTGGGCAGCCACCCCGGCTCCCGCAGCCCCTTCGGTGTGGACGACCTCGCCGGCAACGTCTGGGAATGGACCCGCTCCAGCGTGGACCCCGCCAAGCCCTCCGCCCAGGGCGGCAGCTGGTACCAGAGCGACCTCACCGCCCACTCCGCCAACCGGGACCGCGTCGAGCCCACCCAACGTGAGGCCCTCACCGGCCTGCGCGTGTGCGCCACCCCTCGGCCCTGAGGCCCGGACGGCAACCCTCGCCCGACCCCGGCAAGTCTTGCCGGCAGCCCTTGCCACCTCGCCCCCGTGACGCACCCCGCGTCCCCTGCCCCGTCCGTGGCATGCCGGATGCTCTACCGCGCCGCGTCTGGATGGATTGAACGAACCCGAGGTCCCTCGCATGAGCGCCGTCTCGCGATTGCTGTCATCCACGCTGTCTCTGTGTCTGCTCGCCGCCTGCGAGCCCGTGTCCACCCAGGGAGCCGCCCCCGAGCTCGCCGCCCAGGACTTCCGCGCCGATGGCGACGACTCCCACTCCCAGGGGACGCAGCTCCACGGCACGAGCATCGGCTCGTTCTTCTACGACCCCGCCACCGTCCTCTTCGAGAACGTCCGCCGCCCCGCCCTGCTGCGGGTCTTCCGCGGAGAGCTCGCGGCGAAGATGCCGATCGCCGTCTCGGGCACCACCGCCAGCCTCAGCCCCTGCTTCCTGCGCTCCGACGCGGGAGCCACACGCACCTGCGGCTTCACCGTGAAGGGCCAGGGCGTGTGCACCCCGGACACCCTCGTGACTCTCGACAGCGGCGAGTGCGCAGGCTCCGCCGGGAGCTGCACCGGTCGCCCCGTCCTGCGCGTCTGCGCGGGGGAGAAGCCCTGTGAGCACGCGCGCCAGGGCTACCTCGGCTCGTCCGAGGGCATCGTGAAGCCCGACCCCAGCTGTGCCCTCGAATGTCCCTCCGTGCGCTTCACCTGTCCCAAGAGCGGCATCTTCACCGTGCTCGCGGGGCCCTACCTCCCGGGGCAGCCCTGGAGCGCCTCGCCGAAGGCCAGCGGCGGCCGCTTCCCGGTGGAGCACAAGGAGCTGCGCGGCAAGCAGCTCATCGGCACGCAGCTGCGCAGCCTCTCGACGGCCCACTACAACTCCACGATTGAAGTCGTGGACGCCATCAACGCCAACCAGGTCACCATCCCCGAGTCCCCCGGCATCTGGGACGCCAGCGGCTCCACCTTCCTCTACCGGGTGCAGGTGACGCCCGCGTCCGGAGCCACCGTCGACCTGTGCACGACGGGCGCGAATCCCGCCGTGGGCTGGGCCTGGGCCGTGCCCCTGGAGGGCTACTTCAACGCGAGCGGCGCGCGCCAGGAGTCCACCCACCACTTCACGCTCGGGTGCGACCCGGGCGTGCTCGCCAAGTGCTACCGCTGGGGCTACAAGCCCTGGCTCGACGGCGCCTCGCCGGGCGCGGTGACGAAGGCCCACTGGGCCTGCACCCGCATGGCCCGCGCGGACTACTGCGGCAACGGCACGCCCTTCACCCAGGATGGCACCCCCATCCAGCCGTGGGACGCCCTGACGCCCAACATCATCACCGCGCCGCAGCCGGGCGGCAGCTCCGACATGCAATTCGAGGCGGGCTGGGACACGAGCGGCCCCGCGTGTCTGAGCCACTGGCGCTGGAAGCACCTGCAGGCCGGCTGCGTGGAGCTGCAGCCCCCCATCGAGGACTCCGCGGGCAACGTCATCAACGACTGCCGCGACCCCCACAACGTCGCGGGCGCGTACAAGTGCTCGCCCATCTGCGACAACGCAGAGGAGGCGGCCCAGCGCTACAAGAGCGTCGTCTTCAACAACTCCCAATCCAACGAACAGCTGGCCCCGCCCCAGCCGTGAGCTAGCCTCCCGTCCTCACGAGGAGGACTTCAGCGATGATGACGGGAGCCATCTTTCTGGCCGCGATGCTGTCGGTGGGGAGCGCGGGCATGCGGTGGGAGACCCAGCCGAGCCTCACCTCCGTGAGGCTGCGCGGCGTCAGCGCCGTCGACGCCCGCGTGGCCTGGGCCAGCGGAGACCAGGGCACCTTCGTGCGCACCACGGACGGAGGACAGACGTGGAGGCCGGGCAAGGTGCCGGGCGCGGAGGCGCTGGACTTCCGGGACGTGGACGCCTTCAGCGCCACCACCGCGTACCTGCTCTCCATCGGCGAGGGCGACAAGTCCCGCATCTACAAGACGGAGGACGGCGGCGAGACGTGGCGGCTGCAGTTCACCAACACCACGCCCGGCGCCTTCTTCGACGGCATGGCCTTCTGGGACGAGCGCCACGGCGTGGCCTTCAGCGACCCGGTGCAGGGCCGCTTCCTGGTCATCGCCACCTCCGACGGCGGCGCCACCTGGGCACCGCTCCCCGCCGAGGCCCTCCCGCCCGCGCTGCCGGGAGAGGCGGGCTTCGCGGCCAGCGGCACCAGCATCACCGTGCGAGCCCCCCGGCAGGCGTGGTTCGGCCTGGGCGGCAAGGCGGCCCGCGTGGTGCGCACCACCGACGGCGGCAAGTCGTGGAGCGTGGCGACCACGCCGCTGGCCACGGGCGACGGCGGCGGCATCTTCTCGCTGCTCTTCTGGAGCGAGAACGAGGGCATCGCCGTGGGCGGCAACCACCAGCGCCCCACGGACGCCACCGGCAACCTGGCCCTCACGAAGGACGGCGGCAAGACGTGGACGGTGCCTCCGGGAAATCGGCCCGCGGGCTATCGCTCGTGCGTCGCGCAGGTGCATGGCGCGCCGGGCCCCACGCTCGTCACCGTGGGTCCGTCCGGCTCGGAGCTGTCCGTGGACGGCGCGCGCACGTGGATGCCCCTGGGCACCACCGGCTTCCACGCCGTCTCCACCTCGCGCTCGGGCAACCGCGTCTGGGCCGTGGGAGAGGCGGGCCTCATCGCCACGCTCCAGCGCTCGCGGCCGTCGCGGGCTAACCCACCAGCCGCGCCCAGTCGCCCTCGGCGCTGAACAGCCGGGCGCCCAGCCGGTCCACCAGGTCCGCGTGGGCCGTCGCCGCGGCGCCGCCCACCCAGACGGGGATGCCCGGGGGCAGCTCGCGCAGGACCTGGGTGAGCGTGGCCTCGAACACGGCCTCACCCGGGTTGTTCACCGCCGACAGCCCCACCACGTCCGGACGCAGCCGCGTCACCGCGCGGCCCAGGTCCACGGCGGGCACGCGCTGGCCCAACAGCGTCACCCGGTGCCCCGCGTGGCGCAGGCGCAGGGCCACGGCGAGCAGGCCCAGCTCATGCTCCTCCTCCGGGAAGCACGCGAGCAGCGCGTGCTTGCGTCCCCCCTGCGGCGCCGCGTGCAGCAGGCTCACCAGCCGCGCGCGCACCACCTGCGTCACCAGGTGCTCCTGCGCCACCGTCAGCGTGCCCCGGTGCCAGCGCTCGCCCACCTCGCGCTGGAGAGGGGCCAGCACGCCCTCGAAGGCCTTGATGGGGGGCAGCGCGGACAGCACCTCATCCACCACCGCGGACACGCCAACCTGGTCATACGCCTCGGCCGCCAGCAGGGCCGCGTCGCGCCAGAAGTCCAGCCCCGAGCCCGAGGCCAGCGGGTCCTCCTCGGAGGCCACGCTCGCCGCGTCCAGCTCGGCGAGCAACTGGGGCAGCAGCTTCGCCGCCTCGCTGATGGCCACGCCCTCGTCGGTGAGCTTCTTCAGGCGCTTGAGCAGCGCCACGTCCCGCTCGGTGTAGACGCGGTAGCCGGCGGGCGTGCGCAGCGGCTGGAGCACCCCGTAGCGCCGCTCCCAGGCGCGGATGAGCTCCACCCGAACCCCGGACAGCTCGGCCGCGACGTGGATTCGGTAGGTGCGCTCGGCCATATGGGGCGGACAGGTCAGGGGCGATTCTGCGCGGTCCGCACCTGATTCCAGAGGGCTATCAACTCCTGCGACGACTCGGCGAACTGCGCGCCGAGCGTGAAGACGGTCTTCAGGTGCTCGCGCGCGCCGGGCCCTCCTACCACGACCGACGAGAGGGCGCAGGCTTGCAGCGCCTCGGACAGCACCGTGAGGAACTCCTCCGGCGACCGCCCGTGGACGAAGGACAGCGCCACGAGGTCCGGCCGCAATTGCTCGCACGCCACGCGCAGGGCCTCGGCGGGGGTGTCCGCGCCCAGGAACGTGGTGCGCCAGCCCTTGCGCTTGAGCTGCACGGCCAAGCCCAACAGCCCCCCTTCGTGCGAGTCCCCCCGGGGACACGCCAGGAGCACCCGGGGCCCGCTGGCCATGCTCTCCAGGCTGGAGAGCACCTGGCGCAGCCGCTGGCGGATGTAGCCGGAGGCCAGGTGCTCGCGCGCCACGTCCAGCCGCGTGCCCATCTCGCGCAACAGCGGCATGAGGAAGCCGTCGCAGTACGTGTCCACGTCCATGGCGCGCTGGGCCTCGTCCAGCACGCGCGACAGCTCGTCCTCGTCCAGCAGCATCGCGGCGCCCCAGAAGCGCTCCTGCAGCCGCTCCGCGCCGGGCATCGTCTTGAGCGGCGAGGACACCACCTGGGCGATGGCCTCGCTCACCGCCAGCCCGTCCAGTTGGATGAGGCGGACGACGCGGCGGACGGCCTCCACCTCCTCGCGCGAGTACACGCGGTAGTTGTTGCCCTCGCTGCGAAGCGGCCGGGGGAAGCCGTAGCGGCGCTCCCACGCGCGCAGCGTCGCCTCGCGGATGCCCGTCAGTCGGGAAATGGTGCGGATGCGCAACATCATGCTTGGACTCCCCGAGCGGCGTCCCACCGCTCGGCCACGCCCCGCGCGCCGGACACCTTGCGCGTGAAGCCCTCCAGGCTCGTCGTCGACATGAGCCGCTTCACCACCGTCTCCAGGCCTGTCTGGAAGACGGACAGCGGTCCGGGTGGGTGCGGCGTGCCCACCTCCAACAACACGTCCGGCAGCTCGTGCTCGAAGAAGGCGTAGCGCACGCCGATGGGCACGCACTCCACCTTCGCCACCCGGGCCAGCATCTCCACGCCGCGCTCCAGCCGCAGGGGCAGCTCGCCGAAGGGGCGGTGCTCGCCCTCGGGGAAGACATACAGCGCCGCGCGCGGACGGCGCAGCAGCTCCTTGGCGTAGCGCAGCGACTCGATGGAGGACATCGCGTCCTTGCGGCGGATGCTGAAGGCGCCGATGCGCGCGAGGAAGCGGTAGCGCCGCAGGTTCTCCTCGTCCATGAGGCAGTACGCGTCCCACCCCGCCACGCGCGACAGCTGGTGCAGCATGAAGCCGTCCCACCAGTTGGCGTGGTTCAGGTACACCAGCCGCCCCGGCCCGGCAGGCGGCAGCTCGCCGCGCACCCACAGCCCCCGGAACGCCGAGCGGAACTTCCACCCGATGTACCGGTCGAGCGCCCACCCGAAGGGGCCTCCCTTGGCCGCGGGAATCACGGCGAGCGCGCCTCCTTCTTCCAGACGAGCTCCGCCAGCCCCGTGAACAGGGCGAGCCCCAGCGACACCAGGACGCTGGTGATGACGAAGAAGAGCACCTCTTCCAGCGGGACGAGGCCCAGGTAGATGCCCAGGTGCTTGCCCTCGCCGAAGTTCCAGATGCCGGTGGAGATGGCCAGGTGGTCGGCCACCGCCAGGTACAGGCCGAGGATGAAGGCCGGCGGCAGCACCGCGCGCAGCACCGCGCCCGAGCGCTCCTTGTAGTGGCGCACGAGCACCACCAGCTGGAACGCGATGAGGGGCAGCGTCCACGCGAGCAGGTGGATGAGGTAGGCCCAGCGCGACTCCATCATGGAGACACCTCGCTCGGGGACAGCGCGCGGTCGGACGGCGTCGCGGCGGGGGCCTTCGTCTCGGCGGACGGAGCCTCCAGCGCGCGGGCCAGGCGGGCGCGGGCCCACAGGCCGACCAGCAGCGTCTGGAGGCCGAAGAAGAGGTACTCCTCCAGCGGCAGATAGCCCAGCTTGATGCCCCAGATGCGCTCGGCATCGAAGCCCCACAGGCCCCACTTCACGGCCAGGTTGTCCCACGGGGACGTGGCCGCGTAGACGACGATGAGGAGCATCCCCATGGGCGCCAGCGTCCTCGCGGAGAAGGTCCGCCGGTAGCGCCAGAGTTGAATGAGGATGGGCAGTACGACGAACAGCCCGAGGAAACGTGCGTAGGTCATCCGGGTCCTCCCGTCAGCTCTGGCGACACGCGGACCATGCGGCCACCGCGCAAGAGGGTGTACGTCCGTCCACGCCACGTCACCGTCCCCTGCCGGCCCAGTGAAACGGCGAAGGCCGCCAGGAGCAAGACTTCTCCCAGCAGCCAGTCCGTCCAGGCGCGGCCGCGTCCTGGGACAGGCCCCTGGGGCGCTCCGAGCACCCCGAGCCGATGTGCCAGCGCCGCGCGCACGGCGACCAGGAGCGCCACGGCGGCGGACAGGACGGGTGAGCCCAGGAGCGCGGCGCACAGCACCAGCGGCACGGTGGGCGTGAAGAGCAGCGGCACGGTGGGGTACAGGCCGGGCCGGTGGCTCGCGAGCACGCGCATCCACCGCGTGAAGCGGGACAAGGGGATGTCCCACGAGCCCACCTCGCCCAGCGGCACCACGGCGGGAGCGGCGCTCAGCGCCACGTCGAGCCCGCGCGCGTGCAGGCGCTTGGACAGCTCCAGGTCCTCGCCGATGTGGTCGGCCAGGGACTCGAGGGAGGCGCGGGCTTCGGCGGACAGGCCCAGGGCCTTGCCACACACGGCCGGGGCGCCGGCGCTCATCGCGTGCAGCGCGAGGAAGCTGTGGTGCGTGTAGCGCAGCAGGCCCGCCATCGCACGGCCCGCGCCGTCACGTGCGTCCACGGGGGTGGGCGCGGCGGTGCTCAGCGCGGCGCCCGCGAGGAGCGGAGCCACCAGCCCCTCCACCAGCGCGCCCGTCACCGCGACATCCGCGTCCACGGCGAGCACCACGCGTCCCTCGGTGGGGAGGACCGAGAGCGCGTAGAGGAGGTGGCCCACCTTGCGGTTCGGCGTGAGCGGGTCGCTCGGCAGCCAGCGCACGTCCGGGCCGAGGCGCGGGCGGTAGGGCGAGACGACCACCTGCTCCAGCTCGCCCGCGTAATCGATGGGGAGTGCGAGGTTCTCCAGCTCGCGCGGCGTGGGTGCATCGACGGGACGCAGCAGGAGCACACGAGCCGTCGAGGGGGTTCGCGCCGCGCGACCTGTCCGCATGCGCATGAGGCGCGCGAGCGTCACCGCGCTGAAGCCCGTGGCGAGCACCGTCCATCCCAGGACCAGGAGCACCGGCGCGCTCATGCCGCCCTCCCCGAGCACGTGGGGGACGCAAGTGTCACCACGATGAAGGCCGAGGCGAGCGCCGTCCACGCGAGCCCCAAGAGCATCGGCGCGCTCATGCGGCCCTCCCCAGGCGCGTGCGGAAGTGGGCCATCCACCGGATGAAGGGCGAGTGGAAGCGGCGGAAGTCAGCCACCTCGCCCATGCAGTCCAGCACGCCCTTGCGAGCCTCCAGCCGCGCATAGAAGGGCGAGGACTCCAACAGCCGCGCCTGCCCCACCACCGTGTTGCCCGACTCCAGGCGCGAGGGCACACGCAGACCCCAGCCTGTAATCACAGTCGGCCGCGACCGCGGCTCCTCGCCACGCTCGCAGTGCACGCCGCTGGAGCACGCCGTCATCCGCAGCGGCGCAACGCCATCCGGCAGGTGGTAGTCCACCACCGTCGTGTCCTCGCGGTGCGTGCGCGCCCAGTGCCAGCCCGCGAGCCGCGCGCCCAGCAACTCCTCACCGTGATTCGTGTCGTGGTAGCCCAATCCCTCCGCCGTCACGCCGAGCGAGGACACCTCCAGCTTCGCCTTCGCGCGCGGCGCCAGCGCCTGCCAGTAGTGCGGCAGCTCGGGCATCAACCGCACCACCTCGCCCACGGGCGTCAGCGGCTCCAACGTGAGGCGCGCGCTGACGGGCCGTCCCCACGGCGCCGTCCAGTCGTCCACCTCCATGCGCACCACGCCATCTTCACCATACGTCAGCGTCGAGCGGCCGATGCGCAGCCGTCCCGGCGACTCCATCTGCGCATGCGGGTACTCGCTGAGTACCCACAGACGGCGCACGCCCTCGTGGTACAGCGCGAAGTTCACCGCGCTGTACTCCATGGGCCGGCCACCGCGCCGCGCCGCCACCGAGTAACGGGGCGAGAAGAGCGAGCCCAGCATGAAGATGCACACCGCGCTGAACGGGCCCGCCGTCACGTCCGCGTAGAACCAGCGATAGGCCCCCGCCTCGCCGGGCAGCGCCGGAATGTCTCGCAAGGAATTCATCCGCCCCTCCGCAGATGCGCGGAGGCCATCTCCGCGGCGAAGCGACCGGACAGCATCACCAGGGGCACCCCACCGCCCGGGTGCGTGCCGCCGCCCGCGAAGAACAGGCCCGGCGTGTTGCCTCGGATGCGAGGACGCCGGAAGGGCCCCAGCTTGCCGTGGGGCAGGAAGCCGTAGATGGAGCCCCCTGGGGCTCCCTGCGCCGCCAGATCCACCGGCGAGCGCTGGCCGATGACCCGCACCCGTCCCCGGAGCTCCGGGTGGTGCGCGAACAGCTTCTCGAACATCTGCGCCTTCACCCGCTCGCCGTGCTGCTCCCACGCGCGCGCGCTGGCCTCCAGCGCTCCAGGGCCTCCGGACAACGGCGGCGCGTTCACCATGACGAACAGGCCCGTGCGGCCCACGGGGGCCATGCTGGGGTCCGTCGCGGACGGATTGCAGAAGTACACCGTCGGGTCCGACGCGAGCTGCCCGCTGAACAGCTCCCTGAACTCGCGCTGGTAGTCGCTGCCGAAGAGCACCGCGTGGTGCGGCAGCGGGAGGCGTCCCTCCACGTCCAGCAGCAGCACGAAGCCGGAGAGCGCCAGCGCCTCGTCCTCGCGCCGCAGCGACTCCAGCGGGTCCGCGTTCACCACCACGCCGTCGAAGAGCGCGCCGTCCTTCTCCGGGCCCACGCGGTAGCCCTCGTGCGTGCGCTCGAAGCGGGCCCGGGTCTGCAGGTGCACCGTGACGCCCAGCCTGCGCACCGCGCGCCCCAGCGCGTCCACCAGCGCGCCCACGCCACCGCGTGCATGGTGGACACCGTAGGCGTGCTCGATGTGCGGAATCAGCGCGAAGGCCGCGCTCGCTTCGTAAGGTGACGCGCCCGCGTAGGTGGCGAAGCGCCCCACGTACTGTTGCAGGTGCTCGGTGCGCAGGTGCTTCACCGCCAGGGAGTGCAGCGACGACAACTGCATGCCCGCGAGCACCGCGCCGATGCCTCGCTTCGCCACGCGGCCCATGAAGCCGGCCATGCCCTCGAAGGGGGCCTCCAGGTAGGGCTCACCCGCGGCGGCCCAGATGGCCGCGGCCTCCGCGTAGAAGCCGCGGATGCCTCGACGCTCCGAGGGCTTCACATCTCCGGCGCTGTCCGCGGTGCGCTCCACGTCCTTGTACGCGGTGAACGAGCACCCATCCGAGAAGCGATAGGAGCACTGGGGTTCCAGCTCCGTGAGCTGAGGCAGGAGGTCCATCGCGCCCAGCTGCTCGAAGGTGCCACGCACCAGGTCCGGCAGCGTCAGGAGCGTGGGCCCGGTGTCCAGCGTCACGCCGTCCACGGTGACCGCCTGCGCCTTGCCACCGAGCGACGCGCTGCCCTCGAACAGCGTCACCGCGTGGCCCTCCTTCGCCAGGAGTCCCGCGGCGGTGAGCCCGCCGATGCCTCCGCCGATGACGGCGACCCGGGAGGCCCTCATGACCGAGCCTCCAGGCACTCGCGCACTCGCGCATCACCCAGAGCCTCATCGCTCCGCTTCGCGCGGAGGCCGGAGCACCCTTGCCTCACCTCCAGGCACTCGCGCACGCGCGCACCCGCGAGGGTGTCATCGCTCCGCTTCGCGCGGAGGCCGGAGCACCCTTGCCTCACCTCCAGGCACTCGCGCACGCGCGCACCCGCGAGGGTGTCATCGCCCCGCTTCGCGCGGGAGCCGGAGCACCCTCGACTCAACTCCAGGCGCCCGCGAGCACACGCATCAGCCATGGTGTCGGCCCCCCGCCTCGCTCGGCAGCAACGGCACGCGCGCCTCGCCCAGGGGCGCGGGCAGCACACTCATGGGACGCAGGAACGTCGCGGCGGCCAGCGACAGCTTGCGACCCGTCGGCACGAAGGCGCGCGAGCTGAACACGTCGTAGTCGCGCTCCTCGATCTCCCGGAGGATGTCGCCGTAGATGGCGCCCATCAGCCGCACCATGCGCTGGCTGCCGAACCCCGTGAGCGAGGGCACCCCCTGCGCCGCGCGCGCGTAGTACACGCGGGCCCGCGCCACCTGGAAGCGCATGAAGTCCCGCCAGCGCGCGTCCACCTTCCCGCGGCGCAGGTCCGCCTCGGACAACCCGAAGTGCGCCAGCTCCCGCGCGGGCAGGTACACCCGGCCGCGCTCCAGGTCCTCGCGCACGTCGCGCAGGATGTTGGTGAGCTGCATGCCCCGACCCAGGTCCGCCGCCGGCTGCAGCGCCGACACATCCGAACACCCGAGCACCGGCGTCAGCATCAACCCCACCACGCCCGCCACGCGGTAGCAGTAGAGGTCCAGCTCCTCCCACGTCTCGTAGCGGTTCTTCGTCAGGTCCATCTCCATCCCGGAGATGAGGTCCTGGAACGGCTGCTCCGGAATCCGGTAGTGCCGCACCGTGTGCGCCAGCGCCGCGAACTCCCCCGCGTCCCACGGCGAGCGCGCCGCCACGCCGATGAGCCGTCCGCTCGGAGGCCCCAGCTCGCGCGAGGCCAATTCCGGCATGGGCACGTACAGCTCCGCCACCATCCGCCGGGCCCGGTCCAGGCGCACCGACAGCTCGCCAGCCTCGGGGCCGACCTCGTCCACCAGGTCATCCAGCCGCCGGCAGAACGCATACAGCGCGAACGCCGCCCTCCGACGCTGACCGAACAACAGATACGAAGCGAAGAAGAAGCTCTTGGCGTGATGCCGCGTCACCCGCCGGGCCAGCCAGTAGCCCCGACGCACCAGCGCCTTCTCGTCGGTCGTGCTCATGCCGCCACCTCCGCCGTCACCGACTTCGACGGGTCCGCGCGCGGAGCCAGCTTCACCCCCCTGTCACGCGCCCACGACATCAGCCGCTCGGTGACGAGCCGCGCGGAGATGAGCACCGTGGGCAGCCCCGTGCCCGGCTGCGTGGACGCACCGACGAAGAAGAGGTTCTTCACCCGCGCGTCCTGGTTGGACGGCCGGAACGGACCAATCTGCAGGAAGTTCTGCGCCAGTCCGAACGCGCTGCCCTTGGCCAGGTTGAACGTGCCCGCCCAGTCGTCGGGCGTGAACACGCGCTCCACCTCGATGTCCGACTCCAAATCCGGATGCCCCAGCTCGGCCAGGCGCGCGAACACCTTGGCGCGCACCTTGGGGCCCTCCACCTTCCAGTCGAGCGACGGGTGCTGGTGCGGCACGGGCACCAGGACATAGAGCGAGTCCTTGCCCTCGGGCGCGAGCGACGCGTCGGTGCGCGTGGGCGCGTTGACGTAGAAGCTCGGGTCCTCCGGCACGCGGAAGCGCTGGAAGATGTCGTCGAACGAGCCCTTGTAGTCGCGGCCGAAGACCACGTTGTGGTGCCCCAGCTCCGGGTACTTCCGGCGCATCCCCAGATAGAGCATGTAGCCACTGGACGTGTAGCGCAGCGACTCGCGGCGCTTGAGCGTGGTGGCCTCCGGGTCCAGCAGCTTCTCGTACGCGTAGGGCAGGTCCGCGTTGCACAGCACCGCGTCCGCCTCCAGCACCTCGCCGCCCGCGAGCCTCACGCCCGTGGTGCGCCCGCCCTCCGTGAGGATGCGCTCCACGGGGGTGCCGTAGTGGAAGCGCACGCCCTCCTCGAGCGCCAGCTTCTCCAGCGCCTGCGGAATCGCATACAGGCCCCCCCTGGGGAACCAGATGCCCACGCCCAGCTCGGTGAAGGGCAGCAGGCCATACACCGCGGGCGACTCGAAGGGAGACACGCCCAGGTACATCGTCTGGAAGGTCATCGCCGCGCGCAGCCGGTCATCCTTGAAGTAGCGGCTGACGTCCGGGTACATGCGCCGATGCGCGCGCACCTGGAGGATGCGGGCGAGCACGCGCGGGGAGAGGTAGTCGGTGATGCCCGCGTAGTTGCGGCCCACCAGGTGGTCCAGGCTCGTGCGGTACTGGACACGTCCCTGGGCCAGGAAGGCGAGGTAGCGCGCGTAGCTGCCCGGCTCCACCCGCTCCAGCTCGCGCCCCATGGCGCACAGCTCGGAGGTGAACGTGACGTCCGAGCCGTCGCGGAAGTGCACCCGGTAGTTGGGCTCGCACTTGAGCAGCGTCAGGTAGTCCTCGATTCGGCGGCCGAGCGCGCGGAAGGTCTCCTCGAACACCTCCGGCATCAGCACGATGGTGGGACCGATGTCCCAGGTGAACCCATCCACCCGCAGCCGGTTGCAGCGACCTCCCGGCCCCACCGTCTTCTCGACGACGCGCACGTCGAAGCCCTGGTGCGCCAGCCGCGCCGCCGCGGCCAGCCCTCCGACTCCGGCGCCCACCACCACCACACGTCTGCCTTGGATGCGCGAGTTCATGAGGTCCTCAGGCGATGCGGTGGGCCAGCCGCGCGATGAGCGCGTCCAACAAGTCCCGGGCCCCGTTGGGGTTGGGCAGCGAGTGCAGCGCGCGCCGGGCCGCGTGGGAGCCGCGCGTCACCAATCGCTCGCACGCCTCACGGCCGCCGTGCTCCTCCACCAGCGTCCGGGCACGCGCCAGGGCGCGCGCGTCCTTGAGCGACTCGGGCAGCGACCAGAGCAGGTCCAGCTCCTCGCGAGCCCTCGGCGGGGCGCGCACATAGGCCGCCAGCACCGGGAAGGTGCGCTTGCCCTGCATGAAGTCGCCGTCCGCCGCCTTGCCCGCGACGCCCGAGTCCCCGAAGAGCCCGATGAGGTCGTCCTTCAGCTGGTAGGCCAGGCCCACCTGACGACCCACGCGCTCGAGCCCCGCCACCAGCTCCGGAGTGGCACCGCCCAGCATGGCGCCGCAGACGAGCGGCGCGCAGAAGCCGTAGCGCGCCGTCTTGAGGTAGGCCACGCGCAGCGTCTGGAACAGCGACACCTGCGACAGCGGCGCGCCGCTCAGCGCCAGGTCCAGGTACTGGCCCGCCGCCGTGTGACGGCACACCGACAGGTAGTAGCGCACCACCCTCGCCACGCCCGGCAGGCCCGACTCCAGCATGGCCTCCAGCGAGCGCGCGAAGAGGTGGTCGCCCATCACCACCGCCAGGTCCTCGCCTCCGCGCCCCGGCGCCAGGAGGTGGTGCAGCGCCGCGCCCCCCCGCCGCATGTGCGCCCGGTCCGCCACGTCGTCGTGGATGAGCAGGAAGGTGTGCAGCAGTTCCAGCCCCGCCGCGAAGCGCCACAGCTCGCCCGGCACCACCGGCGTGCCCTTCGCCAGACAGTGGCCCGCCATCACCAGCGCCGGCCGCACCCGCTTGGCCGGCCGCAGGGCGTACGTGCGCGCCTGAGCCATGGCCCACGTCCAGCGTGCGTCCAGGCGGGCCTCGTCCGGCAGGTCGAACAGCTCCCCCAACGACGTCTCCACCTGAGCCTGCACGAGCTTCAGCCAGGCCTGCTCCAGGGGAAGCTCGCCCGACATCGGCTGTGCGGCGGGACGGGGAAGGGCCATCGGTTGATCCTCCAGATTCAGGCGGCTGCTGCTGAGAGGTAGCGTTTGCGTCCAGGCCTTGTCAAGGCTATGTCCATGGTTTGTATCAACCTTGTCCACCAGGGGTCACCTCATGAAGACGTGGATCACCGGCACACTGGCGGCCGCCCTGCTTTCCCAGGGAGCCCTCGCGTCCAACCTTCCGGACGGCCCGCAGGACGCGACGTTACGAACCTCGAGCGGAGATGAGGTGCGGCTCTCTCGCTGGCGTGGAAAACCGGTAATTCTCTTCTACGAGGACAAGGACTCCACGAAGCTCAACGCGGGGCTGAAGGAGGAGCTCTTCGCGCGGGGCAAGGAGCGAAACCTCCTGGGGGCGGCCACGGTGGTGGCGGTGGCCAACCTCATGAAGTTCGACTTCTTTCCCGCTCGGCAGATTGCCCTCTCCTATGTCCGGGACGAGGAGAAGAAGGTGGGCGTGCCCATCCTGGTGGACCTGAAGGGGGCCATGGGCGAGGCGCCGTGGACGCTGCCGCTGAAGACCTCCAACGTGCTGCTGCTCGATGCCCAGGGAGTGTTGATCTACCGACACTCGGGGAAGATGAAGCCGGAGGAGCAGACGGCCTTCTTCGAGTCGCTCAGCAAGCTGGTGGGGGTGGACCTCACCACGCCGGTCGCCGCGCCGGCCGCCCCGGGAGCCACCCCATGAAGGTGGCGGTGACGGGGGCCACGGGGTTCCTGGGCCCGGGACTTGTCCAGGGTTTGTTGAGTCAGGGCCACCAGGTCCAGGTGCTCACGCGGGACGTGGCCCGGGCGATGGAGCGGCTGCCCGCGGGGGTGACGGGGGCGGTGTTCGACGGGCGGACGGCGATGGGCCCCGAGGCGCTCGCGGGCGTGGACGCGGTGGTGCACCTGGCGGGCGAGCCGGTGGCGCAGCGGTGGACGAAGGACGCGAAGCAGCGCATCCACGACAGCCGGGTGCAGGGCACGCGAGTGCTGGTGGACACGATGAAGGCCGCGGGCACGGTGAAGCGCTTCGTGTCCACGTCGGCCATCGGCTACTACGGCGGCGCGCGCGAGGCGCAAGTCCTGACGGAGGACAGCGCGCCCGGCGACGACTTCCTCGCGCGGGTGTGCGTGGCGTGGGAGGCGGAGGCGTTGCGGGCGCGCGCGGAGGCGGGAGTTTCCACGGCGGTGGTGCGCATGGGCATGGTGCTGCACCCGGACGGAGGCGCGCTGCACAAGATGCTGCCGCCGTTCCGCATGGGCGCCGGAGGCCCGGTGGGCAGCGGCAAGCAGTACGTGAGCTGGATTCACCTGGACGACGCGCGGGCGCTCATCCAGTTCGCGCTGGCGCATCCGGAGCTGGAGGGGCCGGTGAATGCCACCGCGCCGGAGCCGGTGACGAACGCGGCCTTCGCGCACGCGCTGGGCCACGCGCTGGGGCGCCCCAGCGTGATGCATGTCCCGGCCTTCATGGTGAAGGCGGCGCTGGGGGAGATGTCCAAGGTGGTGCTCGAGGGCCAGCGGGTGTTGCCCGCGCGAGCCCAGGCGGCGGGCTTCGCGTTCGGCTTCCCGGAGCTGGAAGGCGCGCTGAAGCAGCTGCTCGGCTGAGCGCCGCGGAGTTCAGCCGCTGGAGGGCGGTGGTGGGAACACCTGGGCGCGCAGCAGCTCCGTCTTCCTGCGACGGTGGGCATCGCCCTCGTCCAGCAGGGTGGCCAGCGAATAGAGCCGGAGCGCGGGGAGGCGCTGCCCTTCGTCTTCCAGGGCCTCAGCGCGCTCCGTGGCCAGGTCCGCGAGTCGCTCGCGCGCCTCATCCGTCGGCAACTGACTCCCGGGCTTGTACGTGAGCACGCAGCGCCAGCGCTTCAGGCCCCGCTCCGCATCGCCCTCCTGGATGTCCTGCTCGAGGAGGTGCGTCAGCGCCTCACGGTCCGGCGCCAGCGCCGCGCTCTTTCCTCCCGGGCAGCGCGGGTCCTCCGTGGCGGACAGGCCGATGAGCTGCCACTCCGTCCCGCCGATGTGCCTGAAGCGCGGCATCACATCGGGGAGCTTCGACAGGTAGTGGCTCGGGCCGTGTGCGTCGAGGAGGAAGGGCGGCCCCTCCGACAGGAGGTAGTCGGCCAGGGCCGGCGCGTTGCCCGAGTGGTACGCGATGGCGCGGTCGCCCAGCCCCGCCACATCCATGAGCTCCGCGTCGCGAAGCACCATGGCCTGCCCGCCCAGGTCCGGCGCGGCCACCAGCGGTCGGAGCTGGCCGAGCTCGGCGGCGCGCCGCTTCACGCCCACGTAGTGACTGGCGACGTACTGGAAGGGCAGCTCCGGGGCGGCCTTGATGCGGGGCGAGCGCAGCGTCGCGGCGCGCAGGGCGGGCACCGCCACCCAGAGGACCGTCACGCCCACCGCGGCCACTCCGATTCGCGCGGGCCAGCGCCAGTGTCCACCGCGCGAGGCCAACGCCGTCGCACGCGCGCGCACGCCCGACATCCCCGCCGCCATGCACACGCCCAGCAAGGGCACCAGCGGCGCGAGGAAGCGCCACTCGCGCATCCAGTCTCCCGAGCGCCACGCGAAGAACCCACCCGCGGCCAGGAAGAGCGCGCCCAGCGCCGCGCTCCTCGCGGAGGCCACACCGCCCAATCCCCCCAGCACGATGCCCACCAGCGCGAGCCAGGCCAGCGGGAGGATGATGGCCAGGTAGTCCTTCACATACCTGCTCCCGTCGAGCTCCCAGAAGCGCTTGGCGTAGTAGGTGTTCGGGAACAGGTCCGCGAAGTAGGCCCACCGCACCACGTACCATCCGCCCACCAGCGCCAACACCCAGCAGGCGATGCCCAACGCCTGTCGTCCCGCCCAACGACGCTCCAGCGCCTGGTGCGCCAGCCACAGGAGGCCGGCGCCCACCACGTAGAGGACGCCCTCGGGGCGGGTGAGGCACAGCAACGCCAGGGCCAGCCCCACGCTCGCGCCCCGACCCGTGCGCAGCTCGCGCAGGAGCAGCACGCCGGCCGTGGCCAGCAGCAGTGACTGGAGTCCGGTCTCCATGCCGCTGGAGATCCACGTCAGGTAGGTCGGGCTGGTCGCGGCCACCCAGGGCGCCGCGACGTCCTCCAACCGGGGAAGACGGCGCGCGGAGATGGGGCCCCAGAGCGCGAAGAGGGGCAGCGCCAGGAGGCCCAGGATGATGCCCAGCGTGTGCGCATACGGCTCGGGCGCGAAGCCCAGGGGACGGCTCAATCCCAGCAGCAGCGTCCAGAGGGGATTCGAGAAGCCCTCCACGGGCTGCGAGTGGGGCGTGACGCGCCACCCCGCTCCCTCGAAGAAGCTGTGCCCGTAGGCGATGGAGATGGCGGCGTCGTCCACCACGGGCGTGGCGAGGTAGCCGCAGTGGTACGCGCCCGCCGCCACCGCCGCCACGATGAGTCCGCAGGTCAACGCCAGCTCCCGGTCGGCGGAGGAGCGGAGGAGCGGTGGGTCGCTGGACGTGAGGGCGCTCATGGACTCCGGACTCGAGGAAGGGCGCGGGGATGATAGCGCGCCTCCTACGCCTCACTTCCATCAGGAGCGCCGTCATCTATCTTGGCGGGATGGATGCCAGGGAGCTGGAAGCGCGAGCGCGAGCGGAAGGGACACCCGTCATCATCGGCGACACCGCCACCTTCGTGTGGCGCGGGCGCGGGCCCGTCTTCGTCCAGGGAGACTTCCAGGACTGGAAGGGCGAGCCGCTGCCACTGGAGCGCGCGGGCCCCGGCTTGTGGAAGCGCTCGCTGGCGCTGCCCCGGGACGCCTATGTGGAGTACGCGCTGTTCGACGCGAAGGGTCGTCGGGTGCGCGACGACTTCAACGCGCGCGTCTCCGACAACGGCTTCGGCGAGAGCAACCACGTCTTCTACATGCCCGACGGTGGGCCCGCCCTGCCCTCGCGAAGGCCCCGAGGCATCCCCCGCGGCCGCGTCACCCGGCACCGCGTGGACATGTCCGACACGGGCCTGACGGGTCAGCGCACCGTGCACCTGTACGCCCCGCCGACGAAGGGGCCCGTGCCGCTGGTGGTGGTGCTCGACGGCGAGGAGTACCTGCGCCGCGTGCGGCTGCCGGAGCTGGTGGACACGCTCATCGCCGATGGCCGCATGAGCCCCATCGCCCTGGCGCTCGTCTCCCACGGCGGCCCCATGCGCGACGTGGAGTACGCGTGCAGCGAGTACACGGTGGGCCTGTTGGCGTGGAAGGTGCTGCCCCTGGCCCGCGAGCACCTGTCCCTGGTGGACGAGCGCCACCACCCCGGCGCCCATGGGGTGCTGGGCTCGTCGCTGGGCGGACTGATGTCGCTCTTCATCGGCCTGCGCGCGCCGGAGACCTTCGGGCGGGTGCTGTCCCAGTCGGGCGCCTTCGTGGTGGAAAACCACGAGTTCGTCGTCTTCGACCTGGCGCGGCAGGTGCCCCGCCGCCCGCTGGAGGTGTGGATGAGCTGCGGCCGGTTCGAGGCGCTGCTGGAGGGAAACCAGCGCATCGACCCCCTGCTGAGGGCCAGCGGCCACCGGGTGGAGTACCGGGAGTACAGCGGAGGTCACAACTACACGGCCTGGCGGGATGACCTGGTGCGTGGGCTGGAGTGCCTGTTCCCTCCCACCCCCGCCGCCAAACGCCGGTAGTTGCTGAACGAATTGGATTGTCTACAGGTGGTCATTCGACTCGCGCACAGTCGACGGAAGAGCCACCTTCGGGCTGGACGCAACTGGCGCCGGGGGCGTCCGATAACTTCCTTGAGACTTCCCGGAGCCATGTCAGCACCGGCTCGCAGTCTTCCTGGAGCGCACGCATGTCGCGCATTGATGGTGGAAACCGTTCGTCGTCGCCGAAGAGCTCCCTGCCGGAGCGCTCCAGCACGGAGCGGGCGGATTCCGCCGCCAACAAGGGCGCGCAGCTGAACCCCGGAAAGAAGGACGCCCAGGCAACTCGCGCGGTGAGTCCGTTCCAGGGGCGCAGCGACTTCGAGCCGGACCGCCGTCCGACGCCTCGCGCCACGCCGGCGGTGGCGTTGGGGGGTGGCCCGCTGACGCCCGCCTCCTCCGAGGCCTCGGCCATCGCCGGGGCGGACGCGGAGCTGGAGCTGCTCTCGGAGTTCTCCGACGCGGACGCGCAGGGCGGCATGGCCTCCGCGATGCTGCACGCGCACGCGGACGAGCCCGCCTCCCAGGCCCGCATCGTGGAGCGGCTGAAGCAGGACGGCCGGCTGGAGTCGCTCTTCGGCGAGGTGTTCCGCGAGGGCAACCCGTACGTCGAGCAGCCGCACCGGGCCGCCGTCGTCCGCGCGCTCGACACCGCGATGGCGCGAGGCACCGTGACGAGCGACGACCTGCGCTCGTTCACCCGCGGCGCCTACGCGCAGGAGTGGCGGCAGATCGGCTCCGAGCTGTCCGCTCCGGACGCGAAGCCGTAGTCACACGGGCGAGGGGATATCGCCCCTCCGAGCCGCGACGATGGCGATGAGCGCACGCATTGCTCCGCGTCGGCGCCGGATGACGCGTCATGCACGGCGCGCGGGGAGCTGGCGGACCGCGGCGCGCCTCGAGAGTCAGCGCTGGGCGCGGACGAAGCGCCCTGCCCCGACTCAGGGCCCGAGCCGTCCGACGAGCGCGCCGCGAACCGCGTTGGACACCGCGCGCGCCTGCTTCGTGAGCTCCTCGGGCATCCAGTAGTAGAGCAGCTTGCCGCCCGTCTCGACCTGGGCACGGACGAAGCGCATGCCCTGGGCCTCCGCGTGCTCCTGGCTCGCGGGCAGGCACCGCTTGCACAAGCACGGCAGGGCCGAGCCCTCTTGATGCGCGGTGAGATTGAGGGGACCTCCGCCCGCGCTGGAGAGGAGCAGCTCCGCGTCCTCGGCGGTGAGCGTGCGCGGCGTCTGGAGCGACATGCCCAGCGCGCCCTTCGCGGCCTGGATTCCCTTGCCGGACTCGAAGCGCAGCTTGGGGATGGCGGTGGAGACGTCGGTGATGGGCACGCGGTTCTTGCGGCCCACCCAGCCGTCGTCATCCAGGGACAGCCCTTCGAGCACGGCGACGAGCCACAGGGCCTCGTCCGGGGGACGCACGGTGACGAGGAAGAGGCGCCCGCCATTCTCGAGCGGGGCCAGGTGCTTGCTCTGACTGCGATAGCGGTCCGTGGGCAGCACCTTGCCGGGAGACAGGCCGGCGGCCTCCTTCTCGAAAATCGCCTTGCTGATGATGGCCAGCATGTCGGGCATGTCCGCAGTGTACCAGGGCGCATAGAGTCCGCGGGCGATGCTCGACTGGGACCTGGCCGCCGTGCGGTTGCTCGACGAGGACGTCACGGTGCGGCGCGAGGCGGTAGGCACCGTCGACGTCTCACGGCTCGACGGGCGCTACGCGCTGAGGCAGGCGCTGCTCACGGACGAGGACGCGCAGGTGCGCGCCATCGCCGCGAGGCGACTGGGAGACGCGAGGGACGGACGCTTCGCGGCCGCGCTCCTGGAGTCGCTCGAAGACCCCATGCCGATGGTGCGGGACAGGGCGTGGCGCGCGCTCGCGCGACTGGGCGTGAAGGACCTGCTCGCGTCCGCGACGAAGGCCGTGCGGCAGGAGCCCGTGTGGTGGGTGCGGAGGGCCGCGGTGCGCGCCTCGGCCTCCGTCGCGGGGGCGGACGCCGTGGCGGTGTTGCTGGCGGCGCTGGAGGACCCGTTCTGGCGCGTGCGTCACGCGTCGGTGCAGGCCCTGGCCTGGCTGGGCGCGGAGAACGAAGCCCTGCGGCGAGAGGTCCAGCAGGCCGCGGCGAAACACCCCCAGGGACCCGTGCGCGCGGCGGTGGCGTGGCTGGAGTCCGAGTGGAACACGGGCGCTCGGGATGGAGCCACGCTCCCCGCGTCGCTCGCGGCTCCGGTCGTGGTGCCAGGAGCCGAGCCCCTCTCCAGCGAGGACCCGGCGGTGACGACCGCGCGCCTGGAGGCACGGTCCGCCGAGTCCGTCCCGGCGCGCGAGCTGGTGGAGTGGCTGGGAGATCCGCATGAGCCCCTGCGTGCACTCGCGCGTCGGCGACTGAGGGAGCGGAAGGACATCGAGGCCATCCGTCTCGCGATGCGCTGGCTGGACGAGCCGCGTGTCCCCCATGCGCGCGATGAGGCGCAGGCGCTGCTCGACCGACCGCCGGTGGATGAGGTCACGCTCGCGAAGAGAGTCCTCGAATCCCTCCCGAAGCCCAGGCCCGGTGCGTTGGCGTGGGCCGGGCTCACCGCGGTGAAGCACGGTCTCCACGACCCCGTGTCCCAGCTCCGCGCCTGGATGGCGCATCCGGATGCCGCCTATCGCCGCGCGGCGCTCGGTGCGCTCGTGCATGCTCCGACGCATCGTCGCGACGTGCTGAACGCTCTCGATGACGGGGACGAGACGGTGCGCGAGGAGGTCATCGCGGCGTGGGAGCAGCGCCCCAAGGCCCGCGCCGCGTTCGACGACTTCGTCGAGGCGCTGATTGCCTTCGCGCCCAAGGCACGGACTTCGAGAGAGCGCAGGGCCGTTGCCTCCGCCGCGGCCCATCAGCAGGACCTCGACATGCTCCGACAGTTCGCATGGGACGAGGACTCGACAACGAGCGCGACGGCCCTGGCCGCATTGTCCTCACTGGGCGAGCTCAGCGACGCGGAGCAGCAGCAGGCCCGTGCTCACGAAGACCCGTGGCTGCGAGCCGCCGTGCTGGACGTGGACAACGCCGCTCACGTCTGTCTCCACGACACGGACGCCACGGTGCGACGCCAGGCGCTGGAGCTGTTGCTCACGCACGCACGCGAGCTCGACAACGGAGACTCCGCGACCGAGACGCTCGCCCACAGCGACTCGCCAGACACATGGATGCGCACCCGCGCCATGGGGCATCCCTCGCCCGAGAGCGGTGAGGCCCCAGCGCTTCAGTCCAAAGAGAAGCCTGGGCGCGATGGTCCGACTGCCGCGCGGAGGCGAGCCCGAGCCACGGAGCAGAGCAGAGCAGAGGACAACGAAGCCCCAGCGCCCCGGTCCACTGCGAGCCATCTCTCACCCGAGAGCGCCGAAACCCCAACGCCCCAGTCCGCCGAAGAGTTCGCACGCAACGGTTCTTCAGCCCCCAGGAAGAGAGCCCGCTTCGCGGAGCCGCGCTCAACCGAGAGCGATGAGTCTCTCGCGCGCCAGTCCACAAAGGCGCTCACACGCAGCGGTACGCCTGCTCCAAGGATGCGCGCCCACTCCGCTGAGAGCGATGAGCCTTCAGCGCGCCAACCCACCGAGGCGCCCACACGCAGGGGTTCGCCTGGCGCGGGGATGCAAGCCCGCTCCGCTGAGCAGCGCTCGCCCGCGAGCAATGAAGCCCCAGCGCTCAAGACCGTCGTGGCGCTCGCCTGCTGCGACTCACCGGACCCGTGGGTGCGGGCCCGCGCCGCGGAGCAACTCTCCCCCGAGAGCGGAGACACCCAACTGCGCGCGCTCCTGCGCCTGTCACGCGACACCGAGCTCATGGTCCGCACGGCGGCGGCCTCGCCCCTGGAGTCCTGCGAGACGCTCGACGCGCGCCTCGACACACTCCTGCGCCAGCCCGCCACCGACGACACCGTGGACCTGCGCATCGCCGCGTGGACATGGCGCTTGCGCCGCGCGGACGACGACGCCTTCGCCCGACTCCGTGAGTCCCTCGGCGGCACCACCGAGTCCCCTCGCGTCGTCCCCCATCTGAGGGCCCTCGCGCTCACCTTCCCCGAGCCCCTCTTCGCCGACGAACCCGAGCTGGCACGTCAGCGCCCCACCTCCTCCTCGCGCCCCCGAGAGCGCCCCGCACCAAGGCCCTTCGTCCCACGCGCCAGCGCACGTCCACTCGGCCGCACGGGCCTGTCGGTCTCTCCCCTCGTCCTCTCCGGCGCGCACCTCACCACGCGCGAGCCCTTCTTCGAGGCCCGCGACGCCGGCATCGACGCGTTCTTCTGGGAGCCCCGCTACGCCGCGCTGACGCAGTTCCTCCGCGGAGGCCGGAACACCCGCGAGCAGTCCGTCATCATCGCGGGCACCTATCACTCGGGCGCCGCCGCCATCCGACGCGACGTGGAATCCGCGCTGCGCCGCCTGCGCACCACCTGGCTCGACGTCTTCCTGCTCTTCTGGGTCCGCGCGCCCGAGCGCCTCTCGGACGAGAACCACGCCGTACTCGAGCAACTCCGCGCGGAGGGCAAGCTGCGCGCCTTCGGCTTCTCCACGCACCTGAGAGACCTCGCGCGCGAGGCCCTCGACCGACACGACTGGCCCGTGGTGATGACCCGTCACAGCGCCGCGCACCCGGGCGCCGAGTCCACCTTCCTCCCCGAAGCCCAACGTCGTGGCACCGGCGTCCTCACCTTCACCACCACCTGCTACGGCCGCCTGCTCAAACCCGTTCCCGGCGAGCCCCAGGACACGCCCCTCCCGACAGCTGTGGACTGCTACCGCTACTCCCTCTCGCAGCCAGGCGTCAGCGCGAGCCTCACCGCGCCACGCAACCGGCGAGAGCTGCTCCACAACCTCGACGTGCTGTCCCGCCCGTCCATGGAACCCGACGCGCTGGGGGCCATGCGCGCCCACGGTGAGCGCGTGCGCGCGCAGGGACGACTCCTCGATTCCCTGGTCCGCCGGGCTCCCGGAGGCCCTCGCGAAGCGCTGCTCGCGCTGATGGAAGAAGAGAGCCCGGCCGAGCTGGAGGACCTTCCTTCATCGTGAAGGATGTGGTCAGCTTCGCTCCGCTCCTGGGGTCGCGTGCAGCCAGCCTTCCGTCCGCGATGTCACGTCGCGGCTGCCCATGACACCCAGTGAAGGACGACGCGGTACGAGGTCCGCCTGGCGGGCTTCCCCGACCTCGTCCGCCTCTGCCGTGCAGGTGGCGGCGTCCCCAGGAGCTCGCAGTCTCATCGGTGGTCCCGGAGCACGTGAATGGACCTGGTCTCACTCCTCCTCGAGCTCAAGCCGTTGATGGAGGACCCCGAGGGGAACTTCAGCCGAATCACCGGACTGCTTGAGCGCCACCAGGGTCTCGCCGAGTACGAGGTCGCCCGCTTCTACGTCAGCCGCCACTGGAGCCAGGTGGTCTCCCGTCGGCTCAACAGTCAGGACCCGCGCGAGCGCCTGGAGGCCGTGCGCCTCATCCCCCTGCTCTTCCCGCGCCTCGTCGCCGCCGGGCACCTGCGTCGCCGGGTGAAGGACGCCGACACCCGCGTGGCCTCCGCCGCGCGCGCCGCCGTGCGCAAGCTGGGCATCGCGGACGTGTCGCTGCCCGACACGCGCATCGAGCCCCCCCGGCGTCCGCGCCCCATGGCCCTGGGCGGCTGGAACCCCACCGGCTGGTTCTACGGCCTCTATCCCCGCTGGCGCGGCAAGGTGAAGCGCAAGCCCGACCTCCCCACCCTGCCGAAGCTCGAGAGCCGACAGGACGTGGCACGCCTCGTGGGCGTGGAGGACGCGGAGCTGGAAGCACTGATGCGTCCCGGCTCCGGCCCTGGCTCCGGCTACGTGGAGTTCGAGGCCCCCAAGCGCTCCGGTGGCGTGCGCCGCATCTGCGCGCCTCGCGAGAAGCTCAAGTCCGCGCAGCGCGCCCTGCTCGAAGGGCTGCTGGCGCACCTGCCCACGCATGACGCCGTGCACGGCTTCGTGCCGGGTCGCTCCACGGTGACGAACGCGAACGCCCACGTGGGCGCGAACGTCGTGGTGCGCGTGGACCTGGAGGACTTCTTTCCCACCGTGCACTACCGGCGCGTGAAGGGCCTCTTCGAGGCGTACGGCTACAACGACGAGGTGGCCTCCACCCTCGCGGGGCTCACCACCTGGCGCCCCAGGCTGCCCGATGGCACCGTGGTGTGGCCCGGCGTGCTGCCGCAGGGCGCGCCGACCTCGCCCGCCATCGCCAACCTCGTCTGTCGCCGCATGGACGCGCGCCTGCACGCGCTGGCGACAAAGGCCGGCGCCGCGTACACGCGCTACGCGGACGACCTCTCCTTCTCCTTCGCGAAGCCGCCGGAGAAGCTGGGCCGCTTCTTCTGGTGGGTGAACGCCATCCTCCAGCAGGAGGGCTTCACGGAGAACGCCCCCAAGCGTCGCGTCATGCGACAGGCGGGACGCCAGCGGGTGACGGGGCTCACCGTCAACCAGCGCGTGGCCATTCCCCGCGAGGAGCGCCGCCGCTTCAAGGCCATCCTCGCCAACTGCCGCAAGCACGGCGTGGAGTCGCAGGCGCGAGGCCGTCCGGACTTCCCGGCGTATCTGGAGGGCTATGCCGCGTACGTGCGCATGGTGCACCCGGAGCTGGGCACGCGGTGGCAGGCCGAGGTGAAGGAGCTGCTGGGACGATGAGCGACTTCGACACGCTGCTGGCGAAGATGGTGCAGGCGCCCGACGACGACGCGGTGAGGCTCGCTTGCGCGGATGCGCTTCAAGCAGTGGACCCCGCGCGCGCCGAGTTCATCCGCGTGCAGCTCGCGCTGCCCGGACGCATGGACCCGGCCCGACGCAGGTCGCTCCAGTTGCGCCAGCGCGCGCTGCTCGACGAGCATGGCGTGGCCTGGCTCAAGCCCCTGCGCGACGCGCGCGTGCACGAGCCCACCTACCACCGGGGCTTCATCGAGGAGCTGAACCTCGCCGAGGACAAGCTCGCCGAGCACGGACACGCGCTGTTCGCGCGGGAGCCGGTGTCGCGGCTGTGCGTGGCGGTCCGGGACGGTGTGGGCCTGAGGCTCGCCGCCGAGCAGCCCTGGTTCTCCCAGGTGCGCTGGCTCCGGCTGACGGGCTCGGGGGTCGACGCCGCGGTCCGGGCCCTGGTGTCCGCGCCTCGCACGGAGCGACTGTCGGGACTGGTGCTCGCGGGCGCCACGGACGCGTCCCTGCGCGCGCTCACGGAGAAGCCGGTGTTGCCCGCGCTGCGCTCGGTGAGCTTCTCCAGCAGCGCGCTGTCGGACGAGGGCGCGGCGGTGCTCGCGAAGGCGACCGTCCCCTGGGAGCGGCTGTACCTGTCCGGAAGCGGCCTGTCCGACGAAGGCGTGGCGACGCTCGCCCGCGCCAAGGGCCTGGAGGCGCTCCAGTGGCTGGCGCTCAACCGCAATGACTTGAGCGACGACGCGGCGGTGGCGCTCTCGAAGAGCAAAGGACTGCCCCGCCTGGAGCGCCTGGAGCTGTCGCGCAACGAGGTGAGCGAGGAGGGCGCGCTGGCGTTCCGCTCGCCCAAGGCCTTGCCGTCGCTGCGCCGCCTGGAGCTGCTCGACATCGGCCTGGACCCGGACGCGCTGGCTCCGCTCATCAAGCGACTGGGCCCCGGGCTGCGGTTCTGAGCTTCGGGCACGGCGCCCGGAGCGGTGGGTCCACACCCGCTCCGGACGACGAGGGCCCGACTCAGGGCAGGGACACGACGCCCGGCACGGCCCGCTGACCGGGGAGCCCCACGCCCAGCGTGCCGTGGAAGTTCGTGCCCCAGCTGCGCGCCTGTCCCTCCATGTCGAGGGCCACGGAGAACTCGCCGCCGCCCGACACCATCATCGCGCCGGCGAGCCCCTTCACCGGCGTCGCCTCCAGCCGGTTGTCGCAGTCATCCGTGCCGAGCTGACCGTGGGAGTTGCGTCCCCACGTCCACACCTCGTCGCCCACGGCGAAGGAGTGGTAGGCGCCCGCGCCCAGGCGCTTCACCGCCGAGAGGCCCGGGACGGGCTCCGGGTAGATGCGCGTCGACAGACTCCCATCGCCCAGCTGTCCGTGGCTGTTGTCGCCCCAGGACCACACCGTCCCGTCGGAGCGCAGCGCCAGCGAGTGGTAGCCCCCCGCCTGCACGGCGCTCACGCCCTCCAGGTCCATCACCTTCATGGGGGTCATCCGGTTGGTGGCCGTCCCCTCGCCGAGCTGCCCGTAGGCATTGTGGCCGCAGGCCCAGAGCGTCCCGTCGCCGCGCAGCACCAGCGTGTGGTGGTCGCCGCCCGACACCGCCACCGCGCCGTCGATGTCCACCATGCGCGTGGGCAACGCGCGCGCCTCCGCCGTGCCGTCGCCGAGCTGTCCGAAGACGTTGTAGCCCCAGCTCCACACGGCGCCGTCCGCGTCCACCGCGAGCGAGTGGTAGCTGCCCGCGGCGATGGCCACGACATTCAGAAGGCCGAGCACCTGCACCGGCCGCGTGCGGTTCGTCGTGGTGCCATCGCCGAGCTGTCCGAAGACGTTGTTGCCCCACGCCCACACCGTGCCGTCCTCGGCCAGCGCCAGCGTGTGCCACGCGCCCGGAGCGACGTCGCGCATCTTCGTCAGTCCCTCCACCGTGGTGGGCATGGACTGGCTCTCCGTGGTGCCATCCCCGAGCTGCCCGTGGGAGTTGATGCCCCACGTCTGCACGGAGCCATCGGCCAGCACCGCCGCGGCGTGCTGATTCCAGGCGCGCACGGTGACCACCGGCGCGAAGTCCTTCGACGTCGGCAGCTTCACGTCCACGGGCAGCGTCCGAGGCCCCGACTCCACCTCACCCAGCTGGCCGTACTCGTGGCTGCCCCAGGAGCGCACGCTCTCGTCACCCAGCAACGCCAGCGTGTGCTGCTCACCGGCGACGACCTCCGCCACGTTGGACAGCTCCACCACCGCCACCGGCTTGAAGCGCAGGAAGTGCGTGCCGTCTCCCAACTGCCCATAGCCGTTGTCACCCCAGCCCCACACCGTGCCATCCTGGCTCAGCGCCATCACGTGATGAGCACCCGCGGCCACCGCCTTGATGCCCGCGAGCAGCGGCACGGGCTTCGGCGTACCGCGCGACTCGTTGGTGCCGTCGCCGAGCTGACCGCTGGTGTTCGCGCCCCACGCCCACACCGTGCCGTCACTCAGCACCGCCAGCGAGTAGGACAGCCCCGCGCTCACGCCCGTCGCCGCCTCCAGGCCCTTCACCCGCATCGGCGTGGCGCTGGACACGGTGCTCCCGTCACCGAGCTGCCCGCAGTCATTCGTCCCCCACGCCCACACCACACCGTCCGTGCCCACCGCGAGCGCATGCCCGGCGCCCATCACCATCGAGGCGATGTTCGACGGGCTCTTCAGCGGCGCCGGCGTGGAGCGGTCCAGCCGGGTGCCATCGCCCAGCTGCCCGCGCTCGTTGGCGCCCCACGTCCACAAAGAGCCATCCGCGCGCAATGCCATCGACGCGTCACCGCCCGCGGCCACCGCCACCACCCCCTCCAGGCCACTGACGGGGACCGGCGTGACCCGCGGCTTGAGCGAACCGTCGCCGAGCTGTCCGCGCGCGTTCGCGCCCCACGCCCACACCGAGCCATCACACGCGAGCGCCAGGGAGTGCTTCGCGCCCGTCGCCACCGAGCGCGTGCACGGCAAGCCCTGCACGGGGATGGGCGCCGCGCGATGCGTGGTGGTGCCATCGCCGAGCTGTCCGGACGTGTTCTGTCCCCACGCCAGCACGCCACCGTCGGAGCGCACCAGCATCGAGTGCGCGCTGCCCGCCGACAGACGCCGTCCCTGCCCCAGGCCGAGCACCAGGACGGGCTGCGCGCTCCACCCCACCGCGCCGAGGCCGAGCTGGCCGAACCGGTTGTAGCCCCACGTCAGGAGCCGCCCATCGCGGCGCACCGCGAGCACGTGCATGTAGTTGGCGCCGAGCACCTTCACCTGGGACATGCCGGGCACGCCACCGGGCACCACGCGCGACGCGACACTGCCATCGCCGAGCTGGCCGTACGTGTTCGCACCCCAGGAGCGCAGCGTCCCGTCCTTCATCACCGCCATCGAGTGGTACTGGCCGCCGGACACCGACTCGACGCCCGTGAGCCCCGCCGTCTGCACCGGGCGGAAGCGGTCCGTCCACGAGCCATCACCGAGCTGCCCGTCCGCGTTGTCGCCCCAGGCCCACACGGTGCCGTCATCACGTACGGCCAATCCGTGCGCCGCGCCCGCCGCGAGCTTCACCACCCGCGTCAGCCCCAACACCTGCACCGGCGCGACGCGCTGGGCTCCGGTGCCGTCACCGAGCTGCCCCTCGAAGCCGTCACCCCACGCCCACACGGTGCCGTCCGAGCGCAGCGCCAGCGAGAAGTACGTGCCCGCGGCCACGGCCACCATGCCGGACAGACCGGGCACCTGTGCCGGAGCGAGGCGGTCCTTCGTGGTGCCATCGCCAAGCTGTCCCACGCCGTTGTAGCCCCAGGACCACACGGTGCCGTCCGCGCGCAGCGCCAGCACATGGCCGCCACCCGCGGCCAGCGACGTCACGCCCTGCAGTCCCGACACGGGCGCGGGGATGGCGCGGTCCCTCGTCGAGCCGTCTCCGAGCTGCCCGTTGGCGTTGCGGCCCCAGCTCCACACCGTGCCATCCGAGCGCAGCGCGAGCGAGTGATGCCCGGACGCGGCGACGGAGACCATGGCGGTGAGGTTCGTCACGCGGACCGGCGCGATGCGCTCGGTGGTGGTGCCGTCGCCGAGCTGCCCGTTGGCGTTGCGGCCCCAGCTCCACACCGAGCCATCCGACAGCGTGGCCAGGGAGTGGAAGCTGCCGGACGCGGCGGCGGTGACCCCGGACAGGCGCGTGACGACCTCGGGTGACAGCAGGCGCTCCGCGCCACCATGGCCGAGCTGACCGGAGGCGCCACTGCCCCACGTCCACAGCGTGCCGTCGGCGCGCAGCACCAGCGCGTGCTGGGCCCCCGCGGACAGCTGCGTCACCGAGCCCAGGCCCTTCGTCTTCACCGGGAAGTTGCTGTCGTTGGTGGTGCCGTCGCCGAGCTGCCCCTGCGTGTTGCGGCCCCACGCGGCCACGGTGCCGTCCTGGAGCAGCACCAGCGAGCCGGCCTCCTGCGCGCTCACGGACCGGGCGTACTTCACGTCGAGCACCTGCATCGGCGTGGAGCGGTCCGCCCACGACCCGTCACCGAGCTGCCCGGAGCCATTGCTGCCCCAGGCCCACACCGTGCCGTCCTTGCGCAGCGCGAGCGCGTGATAGAGGCCCGCGGCCACGGAGGTGACGCCGTCGAGCGAGAGCACCCGCTTGGGCAACAGGCGCTGGGTGGTAGTGCCGTCGCCGAGCTGACCGGAGGCGTTCGCGCCCCACGCCCACACGGTGCCGTCCGAGCGCACGGCCAGGGAGAAGTCGAAGCCCGCCGCGAGCGCCACCACGTCCGTCAGGCCCACCACCTGCGCGGGCGAGGGTCCCTGCTGCGTGTGGCCTCGGCCGAGCTGCCCGTAGAAGTTGCTGCCCCACGCCCACACGGTGCCGTCCGAGCGCAGCGCGAGGGAGTGGAACTCGCCGGTGGCCACCGACACCACCTCGGAGAGGCCGGGCACCGGACGAGGCGTGGCGCGGTCGATGAGGGTGCCGTCGCCGAGCTGCCCGGAGGTGTTGCCGCCCCAGGACCACACGGTGCGGTCGGAGCGCAGCGCGAGCGAGTGGAGGTTGCCGGCCGAGACGGCGAGGACGTCCTTCAGTCCTGGCACCTGTCGGGCGACGACGCGCTGGAAGGACATGCTGCCGGAGCCGAGCTGTCCGGACGCGTTGCCACCCCAGGCCCACACGGCGCCGAGCGGGGTGACGTAGAGCGAGTGCTGGCCACCGGCGGCGACTCGGGACGACGCGGCCTCCAGGGCCTGGGAGCGGGAGGTCCGCGCTTCGGGGAAGGCCTCGGGAGAGGGTGTTCCGTCACATCCCGTGGCGAGCAGCAGGCCCAGCACCAGGAACAGTGGGAGACCCGCGCCCACCCTCAGGTTGTCCATCCGCATCACTCAGCCTCCAGTGAGAAGCGGCCGTCCATACATCGTGTCCTTGGGGAATGAGAAGCACGGAGCGTGAGCTTGCTCGCCCGGGCATGCACGTGACGTCGCGTCATCGGCCCGCGTCAGGAGGGACCCTGGTGCCTCCCAGGAGGGCAGGCGGGCCTTGGCGCACACGCGGGGTGATTCACGTTTCTTCACGGAGGAGCGCCTTGCGGCGCGTCGGGCTCGGGGGAGTATTGGGGGACATGGATTCACCGGCGCGCTTCATCGTCTTCGCGGTGCTCACGGGGCTCATCACCGTGGCCGTCCACATCTACCTGTATCGGCGCCTGTTCGCGGACACGCTGGAGGACGCGCGGTGGCGGCGGGTGGGGATGGGGGTGCTGACGGTGCTGGGCACGTTGTTGGTGCTGTCCTGGTCCGTGACGCGCTTCTTGCCGATGGACGCGTTGTTCGCGGTGGCCACGGGCGTGTGGATGTGGATGGGCGCGGCGCTGTACCTGCTGCTCGCGCTGTGGAGCATCGGCGGTGCGCGGGCGCTGGGGCGACGACTGACGGGCTCGCGCGTGTCGAAGGAGCGCACCGGAGACGCTGTGGCGGGCGGGTTGATGGCCGTGGTGGAGGGCGCGGGGAGTGGGTTGGAGGTGGAGGTGGCGCCCGCCGAGGTGAACGTGGAGCGGCGGCGATTCCTGGCGCGGGCCACGGCGGGCGGGGCGTTGCTCGCGTCGGGAGGGCTGACGGGTTACGGGGCGTGGCGTGCGTTCCATCCGCCGGTGGTGAACGAGGTGGCGGTGAGGTTGCCGGGGCTACCGAAGGCGTTGGATGGGTTCACCATCGTCCACCTGAGTGACATCCACGTGGGGCCGGTCATCCAGCGGCGGTTCATGGATGAGCTGGTGGCGCGGTGCAATGACTTGCGTCCGGACCTGGTGGCCATCACGGGGGACCTGGTGGACGGGAAGGTGGCGTCATTGGGGCCCGCGGTGGCGGCGCTGCGGGAGCTCCGGGCGGGGTACGGGACGTACTTCGTGACGGGGAACCACGAGTACTACTGGGACCAGGATGCGTGGGCGCAGGCGTTGGAGGGAATGGACATCCAGGTGCTGCGCAATCGGCATGTGAGGATTGGCGATGCGGGGGCGTCGTTCGATTTGGTGGGCGTGGATGATTGGTCCGGCGGGCATACGGGCGTGCGTGGGTATGATTTGGAGGCGGCGGTGAAGGGGCGTGAGCCGGAGCGGGCGGCGGTGTTGCTGGCGCATCAGCCCTCGAACTGGCGGGTGGCGGCGCAGGCGGGGATGGGATTGCAGTTGTCGGGACACACGCATGGAGGACAGTTCTTCCCCTTCACGCTCGCGGTGTCGGCCATCTGGGAGCACGACGCGGGACACTTCCAGGAGGACGGCAAGCACCTGTATGTCAGCCGCGGAACGGGCTTCTGGGGTCCACCGCTGCGCGTCGGCGCTCCGCCCGAAATCGTGAAGGTGACGCTGCTGGCCTGACAAGTCATGACAGACCTGGATGCTAGGTCTGTCTGACCATGCGAACCCGACTCGCCGTCTGCCTTTCGCTGTTCGCCGTCTCCTGGCTGGGCTGCGCCAGCGTCGCGCCCTCCGTGGCACAGCAGGCCTGGGTGGAGGCAGAGACCGAGTGCGACGCCTCGAGCGAGGACCAGTGCGTCACCCTGCTGTGTCTGGGAGACACCTGTGGGTTCTATCCCTGCGAGAGCACGCCCGGCGCAATCGAGCTGACGCGGTTTCCTCCCTCGCGCCCACCTGCCGCCGCGGCGGCTCCGGGCAGCGGGCCGAGGAGGAACTGGGGAGGCGCGCAGCAGCTCCCCAAGGGCTGGGTGATGACGTTCCCCAACTGGAACGGCGCACCCTCCCAGGTCATTCCGCCCTCACGTCAGCTCACCCAGGGACGTTGGGAGAAGCACCACATCTTCCCCCAGTCCCCGGACTTGGCCGAGTGGTTCGACCTCCAGGGGGTGAAGATCCATCACTACACCATGCCCATTCCGCTCCACGTCCACCGACGCATCCACGATGGAACCGGCAAGGGCGGGGCGTGGAATACCGCATGGCGACAGTTCAAAGCGAACAGCCCCAACGCACCTCCTGCGGAGATTTTTCGATTCGCAGGCGAGTTGATCTACCGCTTCGAACTGGTGGGCGGGCCCATTCGGCCCTACTACCAGCGTCCTGGTACATGAGAATCTCAGACGCATGACCCGGTACTTCCGGCTGCGCGAGAACATGGCAACCGTCACAGGAGACTTCGATGCGTGCCACAAGTGGAAGCTCCCTGGCGTCCATTGCCCCACCTGCAAACTAACCTGGGCCACGGCGGGGCTCCTGTACCCGGCCGTAGACCTGTCCCAACTGCCGGAGCGCCGCGAGTTCGAGAAAGCCCGTCCCGAACCCTTCGCCGAATTCGCACGGCTCCGAGAGCTGGTGCGCCCTCTCGCACCGCCAAATGCCCTGCTCCTTCCCGGCACGCTGTTCGGCCCTCTCGTGGGCAGAGCGTCCGGAGATTTCGGCGCGTTCACATCCTTGGGCAATCTGCCTTGGGTCGTTCGCAAGGATGCCTTCGAGCGCCTCCAGGCCGAAGGAATCCGAGGCCTCCTCGGCGGCCCTACCGAGCTGCGCTTCCGCAAGAAGAACCCACCGGAACTCCTGGAGCTCCAACTCGAGCCCCATGGCCAACTGCACCCGGACTGCATCCCTCCGGATGTGCCCCCTCCGTGCGAACTGTGTGGCCACAGGTACTTCCGCCTCCCGGATGACCCCATCCTGGACGCAGCCTCACTGCCCTCGGACCTGGACCTGTTCCGGGTGGGCAACTTCGCGACGGTGAGCGTCGTCACCGAGCGCTTCATGGACGCCGTGCAGCGCCTGGAGTTGTCCGGCCTCACCTTCCACGAGCTGCCCACCCGTTAGCGTTCCGCCCGAAATCCACACGGTAACGCTGGTGGCCTGAGACCCTCGCGGTATGGTTTTCGCCGCCATGGGCAAGGAACCAGCGAAACGAGAGCTCAAGCAGGAACGCTCCGCGCGCACCCGCGTGGACATCCTCGAAGCGGCCATCACCCTGTTCGCCAAGCGTGGCTTCCTCGCCACCACCATGGCCGACCTCGCCCGCGCCATCCACATGACGCCCGGCGCCCTGTACTGGCACTTCCCCGCCAAGGAAGACCTGCTCCTCGCCGCCATCGACGAACTCCACCAACGCTACGTCATCGCCTTCGAGCCCCTCTTCGCCCACTACCGCTCCCTCTCCGCCCACGAGCAGCTCCTCGCCTTCACCCGCCGCACCCACGACTTCCTCGGGCAACATCGCGAGTGCGGCATCTTCTTCGGCATGCTCGCCGCCGAGGCGGCCGACTCCAATGAGCGCGTGGCCGACGCCATCCGCGAGAAGCTCGGCCTGTACTCCCACATCCTCGGCGGCATCCTCCGCCACGGCCAGAAGACCGGTGAGTTCCGCCAGGACTTCGACCCCCACATCGCCGCCCAGGGCATCTTCGGCGGCTACATGGGCGCGCTCATGTACCAGAACCTCTTCCGCGCCACCCTCGACTACAACCCGATGGCCGCCGCCCTCGACGGACTGCTGGCCAACGGCGCCCTCGCGCGCAAGGGCGGCTGACCCCCGCAACGACTCGGGCGGCCCCCCGACACAGGGAGCCGCCCGAAGCTCAACCCAGACTCACGCCCCCGACCTCAGGGCGCGACGAGCACGTTCGGCGCACCCGGCGTCAGCTGCGTGGTGAACCGGAAGTCCTCCACGTTGTCGTCCGTGTCCGAGCCGTTCGGAATCCGCGACAGCGAGCCCTCCACCGTGTCGATGTCCACCAGGCCCACGGTGCTCCGCGGCCCCTCCTGCAGGTCGAACCGCTTCTGTGAACCGCTGATGCTCGCCTGCATCACCGGGCCCTCATACGACATCGAGTCCACAATCGAGTCCTGGAGACTGTCGTAGAGGGCCACCGCGTCCGCCGAGGGGCTGCTCGCCGTGCCACCATTCTGGATGGACGTCGTCGACAGCAGCACCTTCACGCCCGGCAGGTCACGAAGCGCGCCAATCACCGCCTCCGGACCCACCACCAGGTACTCGCCCGGCCCCAGCGTGCCCACGCTCTTCAAATCAATCTTCGCGTAGCTCACCGGCTGCGCCACGCCGCCGTTCACGTACACCAGGAACAACCCATCCAGCGAGACGGCGACCGGCGTCGGGTTGAAGAGCTCCACGAACTCCCGCGTGTCCGTGCTGCGCTGGTCGTAGTCGACCTCGTTGACCACCAGGTGATTCAGCTCGGGGCGCTCCGCCGTGGAGACCTGCGCCGTCAGCGTCACGCCCGCGTACGTCGCGCTCAAGGTCCCCGTCGCCACCTCGGTGCCCGCGGTGAAGATGGCCTGCGCGGTCCGCTGGCCCTCCGCCACCGTCACCGTCGCGGACTCGAGCGTCCCCAGGCCCGTCGCCGGCGTCAGCGCCACCTCGACGACGGCGCCACCCGCCTGCGCCGCGCGGTCCAACGTCACCGTGAAGCCCTGCTTCGCGCCGAAGTACACCGTCGCCGTCGCCGGCGTCAGCGAGGCGAGCTTCGCCGGAGGCGGCGTCACCGTCACGGTCGCCGCGCGGCTCACCCCGAGCAGCGACGCCGTCACCGTGCCCGTCCCCTCACCCTCCGCGTCCGCGGTGAACAGGAACGTGGCCTCCGTGCTCCCCGCCGGCACCGTCACCGTGGCCGGCACCGAGCCGTAGCGCGTCACCCCCGTCCCCGGCGCCGCCCCCAACGTCACCGCCAGGTCCTGCGCGGGCGCCGAGGACAACGTCACCCGGAACTCCAGCGTCTCGCCGTACCGCACGGACACCGGCCCCGCGGGCGACAGCGACACGAGCCTGGGCGCCGTCAGGTCCACCGTCACCGTGGAGCTGGCCTGGCTGGTCCCCACCACCGCCGTCACCGTGCCCGAGGGCCCCGCCGCCGCCTCGTCGAGCGTGAAGGTGAACGTCGTCTGCATCGCGTTCTTCGCCACCGGCACGGAGACCGCCGGCGTGAAGGTGCCGAACCCCGTCTCCGGCGCCGCGAACAGCGCCACGGACGCGTTGTCCGCCGCGGGCCGGTCCAACGACACCGTGTACGTCACCGAGCCGCCCGGCACCATCGTCACCTCCGCGGGCGACAGGCGCGCCACCAGCGCCTGCTCATCCTGGCCCAGCACGCGCACCGTGGCCTGCCGCGACACTCCGCGCAGCGTGGCCGTCAGCACCACGCTCTCCGCGGGCGCCAGGGCCTCCACCTTCACCTCCACCGAGCTCTGGTTGCGCGGCACGCGCACCACGTCGTTGACCACGCGCAGCGCGGCGCTGTTGCTGGAGGTGACGGCGACGTCGATGGCCTCCGTGTACGTGCCCGACAGCGTCAGCGTGAGGACCTGCGGGAAGGTGCTCACCGCGCCCGTCCCACCCAGGCGGACGTAGGCCCCCGGCCCGAAGCTCGTCAGCGTCGGCATGGGCGCCATCAGGTCCGCCGAGCTGCGCGGCAACACCTTCGAGTCGCTGAACATGTACGTCAGCACTCCGCGCAGCGCGCCGTACTTCGTCCCCACCGCCGGGTCCCGGTAGCTGTAGGCGAAGTCATCCACCATCAGCCCCGCCTGCCCCGGGTCCCCGCTCTCGTTGACCAGGAACTGCGAGAAGGAGTCGACGCCGCTGGAGACCGTCACGTCGAACACGTCCACCAGCACGCCCTCCAGCGCCTTCGCCCGAGGCCCACCGGTCCGCACGTCCGCCGTGGTGACGGCCACCGGCGTCGGCAGCGCGCTGCCCGCGCCGCGCTTGCGGTACTTCACGTCCACCAGCTCCGGCAGCCCCTGGTAGATGGTCAGCGTCGCCGTGACGATGTCCAGCCGGTCCCCCACCACCAGGTCGTCCTTGGGCGCGTACACGTAGATGCCCGAGTTCTCCACGCCCAGCCCCGACGGCAGCGGGTGCACCTGAACCCAGAAGCCCATCTCCGTCAGCGCGCCGCGCACCAGCGCCGTGACGACGACGTCGTTGAACGACACCGTCTTGCCCACCCACGGATAGCGGCCATCCCCGTCCTGCGTCTTCAGCTGATGGACCGAGACGGCCGAGCAGCCCAGGTGGCCCGGGTTCGGGTCGGAGACACACGCGTCGCACGCATCACCGTTGCCGTCGCCGTCCTGGTCCGCCTGGTCCGGGTTGGCCACGTAGGGGCAGTTGTCCTGCCACGTGGGGTGACCGTCGTGGTCGTCGTCGCCCGCGGTGTACGTGGTGCACGTGGTCGTGTTCGCGTTCAGCGGGCACACGTCGCACGCGTCACCGACGCCGTCGCCGTCCGAGTCGGCCTGCTTGCCACCGTCCATCGGACGGATGGGGTTGAAGACGAACGGGCAGTTGTCGGTGTTGCCCTTCAGGCCGTCGCCGTCCGGGTCATCCGAGCGGCTCTCGCCGGAGTACACGTTCGAGCGCTTCACCGACGCGGGGAAGCTGGGGTTGTTGGAGATGCGGCGGGGCACGCACACCGGCTCCCCCTCGGGCACGCCGCAGGCGAACAGCTTGTAGGCCTCCGGGTTGGCGGCCTCCAGCGTGGCCAGCGTCTTCTTCAGCTCCGACTGCACGCACACCGTCTTGCCGCTGCCGCACACGTCCAGCGCGTCACACGGCTCCGCGCCGGACACGAGCGCGCCCACCAGCGCCTGGTCTCCGTAGAGCGCCTTGCCGCCGCGCATCGTCAGCACCACGTCCGCGGCCTCCGCGCTGATGACCGCGCGGTGCGGAGAGGCGGCGTGCGTGCGCAGCGAGTAGATGGCCAGGTCACCCAGCTTGCCCGGGGCGATGCGACCCACCCCGGCCTGCATCTCCACCGCCTCCGCGGCCTGGCTGGTCACCATCCGCCACAGGTCCACGTCGCTGAAGGCCCGGTCGAACTGCACGGTGTTGAGCGTGTCCGCGCACTTCAGCTCGCGCAGCAGGTTCATGGAGCCCGACTGCACCCAGTCCGTGCCCAGCGCGATGTTCACCCCCAGCCGCTTGTACGCCGTCACCATCGCCGTGTCGCCGTACAGCGCGACGTTGGAGCGCGGCGACCAGATGAGGCCCGTGCCCCGCTCCGCCATCAACGCAATCTCCTTCGCCGTCACGCCCACCGCGCTGATGAGGGACGTGCGCGGCTGGATGACGTCGTTGATGCCCGTCGACAGGCAGCGGAACTCGTTGAGCGCCTCCTCGCCGATGCCCTCGGCCAGGTGCGGCAGGTACGTGCCGTGGTTCGGCAGGCCCGAGGTGCGCGGCATGCTGACGTAGTCACACGTGTTGGTCTTGATGTCCGTCTCGCGGTTGCCCAGCGGGAAGTCCACGGACGCGGTGCTCCACTGGTCCAGGCCCTCCAGACGGCTGACCGGCTGGTCCACGTTGCGCAACAGGCCCGCGGCGCCGCCCAGGCCCGCGATGGACGTGGTGCCCGCCAGCAGGTGGCGCAGCTCGATGTAGCTCACCGCGTCCACCGCCGAGCGCGTGCTGTTGGCGATGCGCGTGTGGTTGCCCAGGCCGACGACCCAGTCCAGCCGGTGCTCGTAGCGCTCGTCCGTCATGGCGAACGGCCCGTTCTGCTTGGTGACGTGCTCGTGCGTGTTGATGAGGCCCGGGGAGATGACGCCCGTGGGGCACGCCACGTGCGTGGCCTCGGCGGCGCCCGCCTCCGCGGAGCAGTCACACGACGCGCAGGTGATGACGCCGCTGGCGTCCACCAGCACCTGGCCGCCCACCAGCGTCTCGTCGT
Source organism: Myxococcus fulvus (assembly GCF_900111765.1). The sequence continues at coordinate 934,279 of NZ_FOIB01000001.1, read as the reverse complement.
CCTTGAGCACCAGGCCCGTGAACAGGCGGGCGCCGTTGCCGGGCTTGGAGACCTCGCACGTGGCGCCGCTCGCCAGGGGCGGGGCGTCCGCCGCCGCGCACCGCGTGAGCGTCAGCGAGCAGTCCGCCTCACAGCCGTCCTGGCCCGTCAGGTTGCCGTCGTCGCAGACCTCCGCGCCCTCCAGCCGGCCGTTGCCACAGGCCGCCTGCGGCCGGGTGGGCGTGGAGGTACAGTCCGCCTCACAGCCGTCGCCGCCCACCTTGTTGCCGTCGTCGCACGCCTCCCCTTCCTCCTGGACCCCGTTGCCGCAGACAGCGGCCTGGGTGCAGTCCGTCCCCTCACAGGGCTTCGGGTCCTCCCGCGAGCACCCGACCTGGAACAGCAACACCGCGCTGAGCGCGGCCAACAACGAACGAGGCGACATTCGCATCTCGGGGGTCTCCTGATGGCACCCGCCTGGGTGCGCGACAGCACGTACTTGAAACGCCGCGCAGAGTAGCCTGTGAAACATTTCAGCGACAGGCGTCCCCGGGGCAATCCGCCCTGGCGAAATGCAAGGGGTTCGGGGCCACCCCCGCAGCCGCTTCCCACCTTTCTGTAGACTGAGAAGCCGATGACCGCCCACACCCTGACGAGCCCCGTCTCCCGCTTCCTCGACGGACACCTACGACGCGATGCGCAGGGACGTGAGCTGTCCGTGGCGCGCTTCATGGCGGGCCTGTCCGGCGCGTCGGTGGTGGTGGCGGCGGCGCTGGGCCCCTCGCTGGGCTGGGGGCTGACGCAGGCCCTGATGGGGTTGTCGGCGGTGCTGGCGCTCTACTACACGGCGCTGTGGCGCGTGCTGCGCTCGGGGGCGTTCCATCCGGCCATCCCCTGGCTCAACGTGGCCATCGAGGTCAGCATCCCCGCGGTGGTGCTCGCGTTCGACCTGCGCTTCCAGGGGCCCATCTATGCGCTCACGGCGCCCACGCTGGTCATCTGGCCCACGCTGATTACGCTGGCCACGTTGCGCAGCAACCCCCGGCTGGCGCTGGCCGCCGGCCTGCTGGTGGCCGCCGAGTACCTGGGCATCTACTTCCTCTTCGTCCAGCCGCTGCTGCCGGAGTCGGCGCTCATCACGCTGACGCCGCGCTTCATCGCCACGCGGGCCTTCTTCTTCGTGGCCGCGGGCGTCTTCACCGCCACGCTGGCCAGGCACTTCCTGCAGCTGACGCGGGGCGCGCTGTCCGCGCTGCGCGAGCAGGAGGTCATGGGCAAGTACGTGCTGCACGAGCGCGTGGGCGCGGGCGGCATGGCGGAGGTGTACCGGGCCACGTACTGCCCGGAGGGCGGCTTCCAGAAGCAGGTGGCCCTCAAGCGCATCCTCCCCTCGTTCGCGGACGACGATGACTTCGTCGCCATGTTCCGCCGGGAGGCGGAGCTGTGCTCGTCGCTCAACCACCCCAACATCGTGCAGGTCTTCGACCTGGGGCGGCACGGGGGCACGTACTTCCTGGCGATGGAGTTCGTGGATGGGATGCCGCTGAGCACGCTGATGCGGGGGCTTTCGCGCAGGCCGCTGCCGGTGGCGGCGGTGACGTTCCTGGGGGCGGAGCTGGCGTCGGCGCTCGACTACCTGCACCGGCGCACGGGCACGGATGGACAGCCGCTGCGGCTGGTGCACCGCGACCTGAACCCGCCCAACGTGCTGGTGTCGCGCTTCGGCGACGTGAAGCTGTCGGACTTCGGCATCGCGCGGGACTCGGCGCGCTCGCAGCTCACGGCCGCGGGCAGCGTGCGCGGCAAGCTGGGCTACATGGCGCCCGAGCAGGCCGCGGGCAGGCCCTTCGACGGGCGCGCGGACCTCTTCGCGCTGGGCCTGACGCTGCACGAGGCGCTCACGGGGCGGCGCGCGCTGCAGGGCTCCACGCAGGAGGCGCTCTTGCGCGCCACGCTGGACCAGGAGGTGCTGCCGCCCTCACGCTTCAATCCGGAGGTGCCGCCCGCGCTGGACGCGGCGGTGATGGGGCTGCTCGAGAAGCGGCCCGAGCAGCGCACCGCCAGCGGGGCCATCCTGCGGCAGCAGCTGCTGGCGCTCGAGGGCGAGTCCGCGCCGTATCCGCGAGGACAGGCGCTGCTCGCCGGCGTCCTGCGCGAGGTCTCGGAGCGGCAGCAGCAGGAGAAGGCGGCCCAGGCCTCGCCCGAGGCCCCCGCGCGCGCACCAGCCTCCGCGCGCTCGGCGTAAGGCGCGCGGACGCGAAGCCTTGATGGAGGATGCGGGCACGCGCGCGCGTCCCTCCGCGCTCCCGCGGTGAAGCCAGGGCACACCTCCCCACGCCGCTGACCATCACAGTGCGCGCCCCCTCGAAACTCCTGCTGCCCTGACGGCCTCGCGCTACGTATCGTGTCGATGCGCGCCGCACGGTCCGCCTCGATTGTCCGAGGCGCCCGTGCCCGGCCACCGCCCACACCCCGCGGTGCCCCACCTGGAGTCCGTCACCATGGATGTCGCTGTCCTCACCTATTCAGACATGCCCGAGCTCGCCGAGTTCGAGCGCCCCCTGCTCCCCGCGCTCCGCGCGCTGGGCCTGGATGCGCGGCCCGTCGTCTGGGACGACCCGACGGTGGACTTCACCACCGTGCGCCTCGCCGTGGTGCGCAGCACCTGGGACAGCCACCTGCGCCGCGACACCTTCGTCGCCTGGGCCCAGAAGGTCGGCCGCCTCACCAGGCTCCACAACCCCGCTGACGTGCTGCGCTGGAACACGCACAAGTTCTACCTGCGCGAGCTGGAGGAGAAGGGCATCCCCGTGACGCCCACCGCGTGGGTGGAGCGCGAGGGCACCCTGGACCTCGAAATCGTCGCCCGCGCCCGGGGCTGGGACACGCTGGTCCTCAAGCCCGCCGTGTCCGCCGGCGCCGTGGAGACGCACATCATCCCGCGCGCCGAGGCCGCGGCCGGCAACGCGCTCGTCACCCGGCTTTCCGCCACCAGCGAGCTGATGGTGCAGCCCTACCTGAAGGCCTTCGAGTCGGAGGGAGAGCGCAGCTACATCTTCTTCGACGGCGTCTTCAGCCACGCGGTGCGCCGCCCGCCCACGCTGAAGTCCGCGCCGCGCGGCTTCGCGGAGCCCACCCTCTTCGCGCCCGACGCCAAGGAGCTGAAGCTGTCCGAGCGCGTGCTCGAGGCCATGGGCGCCCCGCTGCTCTACGCCCGCGTGGACGTGGCCACCGACAACGAAGGCGTCACCCGGCTCCAGGAGGTGGAGGTCACCGAGCCCGCCCTCTTCCTCAATCTGGACGCCGAGGCCCCGCACCGGCTGGCGCGGGCCATCGCCGCGAAGCTGTAGCGGACGGGGCTTCGAAGGAGCGCGCGCCTAGAGGCCGCACTCCTTCGCGTCCGTGTTGCGGAACGCGCACAAGAGCCCCGGCTGACGCTTCTTCCAGAAGGCCCAGTCGTGCGCGCCGCTCACCTCGTTCACATGGACCACGCCGTAGCCCTTGTTGCGCAGCGCGGAGACGAACTGGAGGTTGGACTGACAGTCGTCCGCGCCCTGCTCGCCGTCGCGCGTGCAGCCCGCCGAGGGTGAGCCGTGGTCCACGTAGAAGCGCACCGGCACCACCGGGTCCGCGCTCGCGCGCACCACCATGGCGTTGCCGTCGTTGCGGTCCACCTCACCGTCGTGCGGCCAGAACAGCGTGCCGGACTGCGTGCCCACGAAGCCGAACTTCTCCGGGGCGCGGAAGCCCGCGTACACGGAGATGAGCCCGCCCAGCGACGCACCGGAGATGCCCGTCTCCTGAGGCCCCGTCTTCACGCGCAGGCCCGACTCCACGCGCGGCATCAGGTCATTGACGATGAAGGCCAGGTAGTCGTCACCCCGAGGCGTGGGCCAGCCCGGCGCGAGCGCGGGCGGGAAGGTGTACTGCCCCAGTCGCACGTCCTGGCTCGGCAGCGCGATGAACACGAGCACCGCCGAGTCCTGGGGCCGCGCCTTGTAGTGCGAGTCCGCCGCGTCCACGAAGGACTCGCGGGTGATGCTCTCGTTGCCGTCGTGCACGTACATCACCGGCAGCGACGGGCACCCCGGGCCGTCATACGACGCGGGTGTGTAGACGAAGACGTCGCGCGCGTCGTTCAGCGCCGTGGCGCGCACGTCGTACCACGCGGTGAGCCGGCCCTTCGTCGGGTCCTGCGCGTCCGGATAGACGAGCGAGTTGAACTGGCCCACGTCGTTGCGGTTGAGGCGGTCCCACACGACGTTGCGCGCGCGCGGGTCCTCGAAGAAGTTGCCGCCCTTCACCAGCTTGTACGGCTGCGGCCCCGTGCGCGGAACCTCCACCTCCGCGAGGTACAGGTCCGTGTCGAGCACCTGCGACAGCGGCGTCGCCGTGGGCGACCACTCGTTGAACTCACCGGCCACGAAGGTGTCGCGCGCGGACTCGCCCCGGGCGAAGAAGGCCACGCGCTGGCGACCCGCGCTCGCGTCGCTCACCAGCGGCGTGCCGCCCTGGGCCTCCACCTGCTCCACGAAGCGGTCGATGGCCTGGGTGCGCTCGTTCGACGTCGTGGCCCGGCCCATGGCGAGCTGCAGGTCCGCCAGGAGCGACATGGGCGCGCCCTTCACCACCGCCTGCCGCTGACAGGCCCAGGGCGTCGGGTCGCTGCCTCCGTCGGGCGTCGGCCCCGCGTCCGGATAGGACTGGGTGAAGGGCGGAGGCGGGACGACGGGCGCGCCCTCCGAATCATCACAGGCGGACGAGAGACTCGCGCACAGCAGGACCAGGGACAGACGGCGCATCACGACTCCAGGCGGCGACAGGCGAGAAGCAGGGACGGACTACGGCTGCGGCTTGGCGGCGGTGGCCGCGGCGGGCACGTCGAGCTCGCGCCCCCACACCCGGACCTTCGCGGCCTTCTCCGCCTCGCCATCGAAGTAGATGCTCGCCTTCACCTTCACGGAGGGCGGCACCTTGATGGAGTCGGCCGACTGCCCGGGAGAGCGGGCCTGCAGCGGCGTGGCGAAGCCGTCCTTGTCCAACAGCTGCGCGCCGCCGCTCTCGTGCAGGCCCAACAGGTGCAGCGGCTGGGCCGTCTTGTTCGTCACCGCGAGCACCACCTCCACGCCGCCGCCGTTGGAGGGCCTGGCCTCCAGGACGGACAGCTCGGTGTTGGCGGCCACCTCCTCCGCGGTGGACAGCGTGCGCGAGCCGTCCGCGCTGGCGGCGCCCTTGCGGCCCTCGGCGAAGCCCTCGACGACGCCGCTGCCGGCGCCCTTGGCCACCTCCACCGTCTTGCCCACCACCGTGGCGGTGACGTCCTTGGCCGTCTCTCCCTTGCAGGCGGGGACGAGGAGCAGGAGCGGGGCGAGCAGGAGACGGCGCATGGGACCTCCAAAAGGATGTGGGCGCGGGTGTACTACAGGGCCCACTCCGCGCGCGAGTGGGGGGTCACCCGCCGGGTTTCAGACGATTCGTGGACACCGGAATGCACCTTCTCGCGCGCTGCGGGGGCCGAAGGGGTTATGAGTCACCTATGGCTCGCGCACTGCTGCTCTCGCTGCTGGTGAGGCAGCACCTGGCACTCAAAGAGAAGTTTCGCGCCAAGTACCCGCACCCCTGGCTGGTGTGGGAGGCGGGCGCGTGGAACGTCCCGGAGACGGTGGACGGAAACGTGGGCGCCACCCGGCTGCCGCTCACGGACTTGAAGGACTGCCTGCCCGCCGGCGACGCCATGTGCTTCGAGCTGGTGGGCCTGGCCGAGCGAGGGCCCATCCGCCTGGGCCGCGCCTCGCAGAACAACGCGCTGGTGGTCAACGACGCCACGGTGTCGCGCGAGCAGCTCATCCTCACGCCCCAGTCCGAGGCCACCTGGCACGTGGCCCGCGTGGCCGACGCCAGGCCCGTGAAGCTGGATGGCCAGGAGCTGCCCGACGCGGGCGTGGTGCTGACGCCCGGCGCGAAGCTCGAGGTGGGCGACGTGCGCCTCACCTTCCACGACGCGGCGGGCTTCGACGAGCGCATCTCCCGCATCGCCGCGCAGGTGCTCGCCCAGACGGCGCCGCCACGCTGAAAGCGCGCGTGGCGGGCGCTCGCCCGGCGGACTAACGGATGAGCGTCACCGTTCCGGACGGTCTGTTGTCACCCGTCGAGCCGTTGATGATGTTGCCGAAGCAGTCGCTCATCTCGATGCGCCACGCGTAGGCCCCGCTGCCCTGGGGGACGCCTCCGAAGGTGCCGTTCCAGGAGTAGTCCAGCAGCGTGGGCCCCTGGGACGAGAAGATGGCCTGTCCCCAGCGGTTGTAGATGAAGAAGCGCGAGCCGGGATAGTCGTCCAGGTTGAGCGGCCGGAAGAGGTCGTTCACCCCGTCACCGTTCGGCGTGAAGGCGTTGGGCACCGCGACCTTGCGCGGGTTGTGCTGCGCCACGGTCTGCTGCCCGCTCCCCGTGCAGCCATGGACGTTGTCGGTCACCGTCACCGTGTAGAGGTGGTTGGCGGCGGGAACCGGCGGCCCGTTGGGAGGCGGAGACGCACCCAGCGAGGGCAGGAGGATGGACGTCGGGCTCGTGTTCGGATTGGAGAGGTACGTGGCCGGCGACCACTGGATGGCATAGCTCGTCTGGACGACGGGGTCCGCGAACTCCAGGCGGTAGTGCGCGGCCAGGGAGCCGTAGGTGTTGCCCCCATTGCAGGAATAGAGGTGGTGGGTCCGGGGCTCCACGACGAGTCGCTGCACGAAGAACGTCAGCGGGTTCGACACGAGCTGCTGGGACGGGTTCAGGGCCTCGTAGCTCATGAGCCGGTACCGATGGATTCCGGGCGAAGGCTGGGAATGGGAGGACGCCAGGCTCGTGGCCCCCGGGACGTTGAGCCAGCTGTCGCCGCCATCCGGGCTCCACTGCCACTGATAGGCCGGCGTGGTGAACGGGATGGTGGAGGGCCACCGGCCATACAGGTTCACCGCGCCGCTGTTGCACGCGTGCTCCCGGTCCACCACGGGGCCGTTCTCGAAGGAGGCGATGATGGGTGGGTAGCAGGGCGCGAACGAGAGGTCGTCGATGACCAGGTCATTGCCCATGGCGTTCTGGTGGCGGTTCACCATCACGATGTCGACCGACGAGACTCCCGCGGGCAGGTCGAACATGAAGCCGACCTTCTGCCATTGGAAGGGCGACGAGCGCGGGATGAGCAGGTCCCCGCTGGTCGCGATGAAGCCCGAGGGCCCATGGACCTCGAAGCGGATCCTCGGGGACTCGTACATGCCATACGCGTCCAGGTTGCCCACCCAGGCGGAGAACTCGTAGCGGAAGGCGGGCGTCAGCCCGTTCACGGTGGTCCGGTAGAACTCGCCGGGGGTAGCGTTCGCGTCCACCATGAGGAAGTAGCCGTTCGTGTCGCCCGGGGTGTGGTCCTGGGCAATCCCATGCCAGGGGGCCCGGCAGTTCACCGAGCTGTTCGTGAGCGTGTAGTGGTTGGGTGAAATCGCGCAGGCCGGGTCGTAGCCGTAAGTCGTGGCCCCCGAGGGGAGCGCCGGCCCCGGGTTGCCTCCCCGGCCGAAGTCCACCGCGATGGCGGCGGGCCCGAGCACGCCCGAGCAGAACGAGGACTCACCGGTATGGGTGTTGATGGTCTCCACGCTGATGGAGGCCCCCTGCCCGCCCAGGTCCTCATAGACATCCAGGCTCCCGAGGAGGTCCAGGTGGTTGCCGGACACGTCCCACTGCACCGTGGCCGACCCCTTGTCCTGGGAGAGGAGGGTGCCGTGCATGACGTTCCACGTGACGTTGGCGTAGCGGTCGTGGTCGCTGGTCCACGAGGGCCATTCGACGACGTAGGTCTCCACGGAGCCCTGGAGGACCCGGGTGTTCCCGCGGATGTAGCCATCCGCGAGGACAGGCAACGAAGACAGACAGACGAGCATCAGCAGCAGGTGTTTCATCTGGGAGCGCTCCATTCGAGAGGGCACCCCGCAGCGTCTAATCCACGCAGTAACAGCGGTACAACGGTGACGGTTGTCGCACCATTGCACGGAGCAAGTATGTCTTGGAATGGAGTCGGCGCGCTTGCGCCGCCGCGCGAGAGCACTCCGGACCTCTCGCGACAGGCGAGCCTAACGCCCCGAGGACTCGGCGCTCGCCGCGCGCGCGTTGTTCCTGCGCGAGGTGGCGGCCCCCTGGGACGGCTTCTTCACGTTCGGCTTCTTGCTCGCGTTGGCCCTCGGCGCGGTGAGCGACTTGGCCAGCGGCACTTCCAGCTCCGTGTGCGAATCCAGCCGCACCGAGCGCTCCGAGGACACGTACCCCGCCAGCTCCACGCGCAGGTGCAGCGGCACCTCGCGGCGCGGCAGCTCGCGCACCAGCGGCGTGACGCCCAGCACCTCACCGGTGTCCGAGCGCACCACCTGCGCGCCCTCCGGGAAGGAGTGCACGGTGAGCCGCACCGCGGGCACCACCCCCTGCTCGGCCGCGGCCGCCAGCACCATGGGCTCCGGCACGCGCTCCGGGGAGACGACGGACTCGGACGCGCTCGGGACGATGACCGGCGCACTCGACGTGCCCGCGCCACGCCACACCAGCGCACCGGCCGCGAGCAGCGCCACGACGCCCGCCCCCGCGGCCCCCAGGACACGGCGACGATGGGGTCCCACCACCACGGGCATCCGCCGCGTGGGCCGCTCCGACGGCTCCAGCGCCGCCACCGCCTCCGGCGACGAGGGCACCTGCACGGGCAACAGCAACAGCCCCGTCGTCACCTCCGCGAGCGTCTGGGGCCGGCCCTCCGGCTCCTTCGCCAGACACCGCATCACCAGCTCCGCGAGCTGGGACGGGAGCGGCTCTCCGGTCGCCAGCTGCGTGGGCAGCGGCGGCGGCGGCTGGGTGATGATCTGCACCACCAGCTGCCCGAAGGCCTCCGCCTGGAAGGGCGGGTGACCGGTGAGCATCTCGTAGAGGATGTTGCCCACCGCGTAGATGTCCGAGCGCGCGTCCACCGTCAGACCCGCGGCCTGCTCCGGGGACATGTACGCCGGCGTGCCGATGATGGTCCCGTCCAGCGTGCCCGTGGGCGTCGCGCCCTCGGTGACCAGGTGCTTGGCGACGCCGAAGTCGAGCACCTTCACGAAGTCCGGCTGCCCGGCGCGCTGGGTGAGGAAGAGGTTGTCCGGCTTGATGTCCCGGTGCACCACGCCCACCTGGTGCGCCGCGCCCAGGGCCGCGCACACCTGCACCGCGATGCGCTGGATGCGCGCGAGCGACAGGGGCTCCTGCTTCAGGAGCGCGCCCAGGCCCTGCCCGCGCAACAGCTCCATGACGCAGTAGACGTGGCCGCCCTCGCCCTCGTCCACGAAGTCGAAGATCTCCACGATGTGCTCGTGGTTGATCTGATTCACCGTGCGGGCTTCCTGGAAGAAGCGCTGCACGAAGCCGCCGTCGCGCGCGTGCTCGGGCTTGAGCACCTTCAAGGCCACCTGGCGCCCCAGCCGCGCGTGACGCGCCTGGAACACCCGGCCCATGGAGCCCTCTCCCAGGAGCGCCTCCAGCTGGTAGCTGCCCAGCAGCGAGCCCTCCCGCAGCTCCACGCCGACGCGTTGCTCGCCGCTCACGGGCCCTCCGCGAGAGGACAACAAGGTCTGCGCGAAGAGGTCATCGTTGCCCATGGTGTGAAGAACTCTCCATGCTCGGGCCCAACGGCAACCCACCGCGGCCCCTCTGTCTTCCACGTAACGCCCACGTCCCACGTCCCCAGCGGTGCTCGCGAGACGGAGGTCGACGAAGACCCTGTCCGAACCCCGAAGCCCTCCGCCCCGCACCGGCCCGGCGACACCGCCGCCACTGTCCACTCATGGACAGGCGCGCAGGCCGGGCTTCCAGGCGGGGCGGCGTGGATCACCTGCAGACCCCCGCGTTGCAGGTGCCTGCCACGCGGTTGCCATCCACCAGGCGCGAGCAGCGCGAGTTGTTCGGGCAGTCCTGTGTGTCCGCGCAGTCGGTCAGGCCATCCTTGTCGTTGTCGACGAGGTCGTTGCAGCTCACCTCGGCGCAGCGCTTCGACGTGACGCCGCACACCGCGTTCAGCTCACCGGCCACGCACAGCTGGCCGCCGCAGTCGGAGTCCTGGCAGTCGACGCTGGGACTGTCCGTCGTGCCATCCCCGTCATTGTCGATGCCGTCGGTGCAGTTCGCCTCGGCCTTGGCGCTGTTGCGGCACGCGCAGCCCACGCCGCACGACTGGCCGCTGCAGTCCGAGTCCGCGCAGTCCGTCTGCCCGTCCCCGTCGTCATCCTCGCCGTTGTCGCAGGCGCCCTCGACGCAGTTGGAGCCCAGGCACGCCAGCCCGGGCCCGCACGCCTTGCGCTCGCAGTCGGGGTCCGCGCAGTTGAGCCGACCGTCGCCGTCCTCGTCGCCGCTGTCCGGCGTGCACAGCGACTCCGTCTTGCGGCCGTCGTTGCACACGCAGCCGGCGCCGCAGGACTTGCCTTCACAGTCGTCGCGGTCCGCGCAGTCGATGCTCCGGTCCTCGTCGTCGTCCTCGCCGTTGCCGCAGTCCGACTCCGTCTGCCGGCCGTTCTCGCAGAGGCAGCCCGCGCCGCAGGCCTGGCCGTCGCAGTCGTCGCGGTCCGCGCAGTCGGTGGCGCCGTCGCGGTTGTCGTCCAGCCCGTTGCCGCAGTCGAGCTCGCCACGCTTCTGGCAGACGCCCTCCACGCAGGTCTGCAGCGCGGTGCACACCGTGCCGCACGTGCCGCAGTTGAACGGGTCCGTCAGCCGGTTGAAGTCCTCGTCCACCTCGCCGTCGCAGTCGTCATCCACGCCGTTGCAGCGCTCGACGGTGGGCAGCACGTCACCCACGCACGCCACCGTGCCCTGGCGGGTGCAGACAGACTGGCCGTCGCGGCACGCGCCCTTGCCCCGGTTGTCGTCATCGCCCGAGAAGCACGTCGACTCCAGCTCGTCGATGGCGCCGTCGCAGTCGTCGTCCAGGCCGTTGCAGAGCTCCGCTCCCTCCGCGCGGCAACAGTAGCGGGGCCCGTCATCGGGCAGCGACGTACAGACGAAGCCCTCGCCACCGCAGTCCCCGTCCTTCTCACAGGTGTAGGCGGCGTTGTCGGGGAAGGTCACCTTGCAGCCCGCCACGCCGGAGAGCAGCAGCACCGCGGTGAGGGCTCGCAGCCAGGATTCGAAGGTCTTCATAAGGCTCAGAAGCTCCCACCGACGACGACGTGCACCGCCGTGGACGCGCCACCCGCGCTCACCGTGCCCACGGGCGCGGCCGACTCGCTGCGCGACGGAATCACCAGGAGCCACGTCACGCTGCCGGCCGCCACGGCTCCACCGCCGATGAGCAACCCCGCGGCCAGGTTGGCCTGTGACTTCGCGTCCAGCATCTCCTTGCGCGTCACATCGATGATGCCGTCCCCGTTGGTGTCCGTGGCCCGCTTCTCCACGTCCTTGGCGCTCATGCTCATCACCGCGCCCGCGCCCGCCACCGCCAGCCCCACCAGCGCCGTGTAGAACGCAGGCCGCTTGTAGATGGGCGTGCTGCTGCCACCGCGCCGCTTCGACGACACCCGCGCCACGCCGTCCTCGGGCCCCTCCGGTGCCGGGCCGGAGATCTCCATGCGGACCTGGACCTCCTCGCGCGCGCCGGGCTTGAGCACCACCGTCTTCGTGAAGGACGCGTACTCGTCCGCGGACACCTCCAGTTGCACCGTGCCCGGCGCCAGCCGCGCCTCCACGCTGCCCACGCCCAGGATGCGCTCGCCCACCTTCACCACCGCCGTGGGCACGTTGACGCTCACCTTCAAGAGCGCGCGCGGACGCGCCAGCGCCATCATCCGGTTGCCCAGCTTCGTGGCCGCCTCCTTCTGGAAGGCCTCGTCCTTGGGGTTGCGCCCCGACACCACGTCCTCGTGCACCACGCCGCGGTCGCGGTCATACGTCCACGCGCGCAGCGTCCACCCCGCGTCCTCCAGCGACAGCCGCGCCGTCGTCAGCAGGTCCGCGTCCAGCTGCTCCGCCGGCTCCGTCATGCACGACGCCTGGGCGCAGCTGAGCGCCGCCTCGTAGCCCGCCTCCAGTCGCTCCCGCGCCTGCTTGGGCGTCGCGGCGAACTCCACCATGCCGGACGACATCGCGCCCTTCGCCAGCTCCCGCAGCCACGCCGACGCCTGCTGCGAGCCCGCGCGCTCCGGCGTCTCCAACCCCAACAGGATGAAGCGCGGCGTCAGCGACACGGCGCTCTCCTCGCCCTCGCGCAAATCCAGGCCCATGCCCGGCGCCGGCTGCTCCTCTGGCGCGGACTCCGACGACGACGTCTCGGAGCTGAGGTCCAACCCCAGGCCACCCTGCTCCTGGCTCCTCGCGGGCGGGGCCCAGAGCGCGAGCGCCAGCACGGCGACAGGCAACAACGCGGGAATGCGCATGCCGCCGTTCTACTCCTTTGCCAATCCCAACGGAATGATCGGTCCGGTTCCGAACACCGGAACTCCGGATGTGGGTGTCAAACCCGCGTGACACGCCCGCCTGCCCTGCGCGCGACAGGGGAGCGGCTCGGGCCAGGAAGCTTGCCGGGGGCCGCGTGGGTCCTCATCTCCCACCTAAGGAGGCGTGACACATGGCGGACGCAAAGCTCTGGATTCTCGTGGGGAACGCGAGCCGGGCCCGGCTCTTCGAGACGGACGCGAAGGGGCGCGAGGAGTGGAGTCTGGTCGAGGAGTTCTTCCACGAGGAGAGCCGCGTCAAGAGCGAGCAGCTCCGCGAGCAGCCGGACAACCCCAACGCGGGCACCCTGCACGGGCCTCCCGGGGAGAACGAGCCCCAGGGTCGTCGGGAGCTGGAGCACGACCGCTTCGCGCGCGAGCTGTCGGGCGTGCTCGACAAGGGGCATGACCGCCACGCGTTCGACAAGCTCATCATCGCGGCGCCGCCGGAGTTCCTCGGCAGGTTGCGCAAGGCGCTGAGCACGCGGGTGCGTCAGCGTGTCCTCCTGGACGTGGGCTCGGACTACTCGACGGTGCCCGCGCGGGATTTGCCTGAGCGCGTCCCGCTCCTCTAGCCTCGCCTGCCCTTCTGATGACCGGGCGCCCGAGCGTCCCGGTGCGAGGAGCAGGCATGGCGGAGGTGAAGGCGGTCCTCCTGGACCTGGGCAACGTGCTCGTCTTCCACGACAACGCGTTGCTCTTCGCGCGGCTGGGCGCGTGCGCGCGGATGTCCGCCGCGGAGGTCGCCCAGCGGTTGATGGGCGCCGGATGGACCGAGGCCAACCGGGGCACGCTGGACGCCGAGGGCATCCGCAAGAGCGTGTGCGGAGCGCTGGGCGTCGAGCTGCCCATGGCGGAGTTCGCGCCCCTGTGGAGCAGCCACTTCACCACCCACGAGGCCGTGCTGCCCCGGGTGGAGTCGCTCATCGGCCGGGTGAAGCTGGTGCTGGTGTCCAACACCAACGCGCTGCACGCGGCGTACTTGCGGCCCCGGCTGCCGCTCTTGCAGCGCTTCGACGCGCTGGTGATGAGCTGCGAGGTGGGCTTCGTGAAGCCCGAGCCGGACATCTACCGCATCGCCCTGGAGCGCGCCGGCGTGGAGCCGCGCGAGGCCGCCTTCTTCGACGACCTGCCGGAGTTCGTGGAGGCCGCCGACGCGCTGGGCCTGCGCGGTCAGCTGTTCACCACCGCCGACGCGTTCGACGCGCAGCTCACCCGGCTGGGGCTCTGAGCCGCCGCGCTCAGTCCTCGTACTTCGCCACGGGCGGCTCGTGCAGTCCGGCCTCCGCCCACTTCTGGAAGGCGGGCTGGGACAAGAGCGTGTCGCGGTACGCGGCGCTCACCGGGTCCAACGTCACGTCGTAGGTGACGAAGCGCGTGGCCACCGGCGTGTAGAACGCATCCGCGATGCTGAAGCGGCCGAACAGGAACGGCCCGCCCTGACCGAAGCGCGAGCGGCAGTCGTTCCACAGCGCCTGGATGCGGGCGATGTCCTCGGCGACGCCCGGCGCGCGTCCCTGTCCGGGCTTTCGCGCGCGCAGGTTCATCCCCATGTGCTCGCGCAGCCGCGAGAAGCTCGAGTGCATCTCCGCCGTCACCGAGCGCGCCACGGCGCGGGCCTCGCGGGACTCGGGCCACAGCCGGGCCTCCGGGAAGGTCTCCGCCAGGTACTCGCAGATGGCCAGCGAGTCCCAGATGACCAGCTCTCCGTGTCGGAGCGCCGGCACCCGTCCGCTGGGCGAGTGCTGGAGGATGAGGTCCTGCGTCCCTGGCGTGGACAGGGGGATGACGACCTCCTGGAAGGGCTGCCCGGTATGGCAGAGCGCCAGGTACGGCCGAAGCGACCACGAGGAGTAATTCTTCGAGGCGACGACGAGGGTGAGCTGGGGCATGGCGCGCACCGTAGCGCCAGCGTCCGGTGAATACCCGCGCTTCAGTTCGCCGTGGGCGTGCGACTCAACAGCGAGCGCATCCGCGACAGGAACGGCCGACGGCCGCGATGCTCCCGGGGGTCGATGCGATAGACGGCCACCGGCAGGCGGATGTTCTTCATCTCGCCCCGGCCCAGGCGCACCGGCGGCGACGCCAGCCGGCCTTCCACCTGTCGGGCCACCGACTCGCTGACGTAGAGCGTGCCGGGCCTCGCGAGCGCCTCGATGCGCGCGGCCAGGTTGACGCCCTCGCCGAACACGTCGCCGTCGCGGTGCACCACCAGGCCCACGTGCACACCGACGCGCAGCACCACGCGGCGCTCGGCGGCCACGGTGCCGTTGTGGGTCTCCAGCTCCCGCTGGAGCGCCAGGCCGAAGTCCACCGCGGACATCCCGCCCTCGAACTCCAACAGGAACCCATCCTCCAGACGCTTCACCTCGCGCCCTCCATGGCGCGGCAGCAGCTCTCGGACCAACGACGCGTGTTCCTCGCGCACCACCTGCTGGAGCGCTTCATCACGCCAGGACTGACGGCTCACGGCCTCGATGCCCGTGAACAGGATGGCCGACAGTTTCCCCGGCTCGGGTGCCTCCACCACCATCGCTCATCTCCCCTCCCCCCGATGCCAACTGTTCGAAAGCCTACTCCAGGACGAGGTTCCCGGTCCCAGCCGGGCCCTCCGTCACGGCGGAGACCCGGGCCTCGGACGGCTGCTTGCTCTGGTAGGGCGCCATCTCGCGAAGCTGAACCATCCTATTCGACACCATCAGGAGAATTCATCTTTAACGCAGTGCAACACCCATCCCCAAGGGGCCGTGGCGGGTCGTGTCTGGCCAACGACGTGGCGGGTCAGGTCGGGGTCCGGCGGAGGACAGAGGCGAGCGGCGCTCGCCGGTGCTCACAGGGTGATGCCGTGCTGCTGGCAGTACCTGCGCACCTCGGCCTGCTCGGAGGTGGGGACGCGGAGCCAGACGAAGCGCGCGCTGGAGAGGTCCTTCTGGTGGCAGTGGGCGCGCGCGAGGAGCGCGAAGGAGGCGCCGGTGGCCTGGTCGCGCTGACTGCGGCGGGCCAGTTGGATGGCTTCGCCGGGGTCACCACGGGCCAGGGCCTTCTCGGCCAGCTCCAGGTCCGTGGGCGCTGTGCCTTGGCCCTCGGGCTTCGCCTTGGACTCACGCGTTGGCTTCACGGAGGACTCCATCTGGCCGATACCCGACGGAGGTGGCGAGGGGGCCTGCGTGTTCTTCTCCGCGGGAGGCGTGCCCTGGACGAGCCGTGTCTGTGATTCCGTCGCGGGCGGCGGTGCTGGCTCGGCGGGCGCGACCTGGGGCGGCGGCGCGTTCTGGGTGGGAGTCTTCGCCAGCGGGACGATGGTGGCGGAGCGGCTCTTGTGGGTCACCACGAGGCCCGCGCCCAGAAGCGCGAGCACGCCGGCCGCGAGCAGCCATCGCGCGTAGCGGCGGCGGCCCACCACCGGGACACCTCCCGAGGGCGAGCGGATCGTCACCGGCTCGGAGTCCGAATCGGGCTCGACGGGAGGCGCGTTCGCGGCGGGCGGTCTCCAAACCTCCAGCGGAACGGCCGGGGTGTCCGGGACGGGAGGCCGGAGGAGCTCGAGTGGAGGGGAAGGCTCCGCGACGGGAGGGCGCGCGACGACTCCGGGCTTCGGAGGAGACACGCGCACCGACTTGCCGACGAGCCCCGACACGGGTGCGCGCGAGGGGTCGACGGAAGGATTGTTCGCGTCCGCCGCGTCCTGCCCTGCGATGCCTCGCTCGGCATCGGACGAGGACCTCGCGCCTTGCGCCGCGGAGCCTCGCGCGGGACGCGTGGAGCCGTCACCGCCATGCACCACGGCGCCGAGTGGCGCGCGCGCCGAGGCCTCTGCTCCGCTCGCCCCGCGTCCCGTGCCCTGCGCCGAGCGCGGCGACGCATCCGCCCCGTTCGCGTCTCGCCCCGCGCCCTGCGCCGAACCAGGCGAAGCCTCGGCTCCGTTCGCGCCTCGTCCCTCGCCCTGCGCTGAACCAGGCGACGCCTCGGCTCCGTTCGCGCCGCGTCCCGCGCCCTGCGCCGACCCAGGCGAAACCTCGGCTCCGTTCGCGCCGCGTCCCGCGCCCTGCGCCGACCCAGGCGAAACCTCGGCTCCGTTCGCGCCTCGCCCCGTGCCCTGCGCCGAACCAGGCGAAGCCTCGGCTCCGTTCGCGCCTCGCCCCGTGCCCTGCGCCGAACCAGGCGAAGCCTCGGCTCCGTTCGCGCCTCGCCCCGTGCCCTGCGCCGAGCGCGGCGACGCATCCGCCCCGTGCGCACCTCGCCCCGTGCCCTGCGCCGAAGCCGCCGCGCCATTCGCCGCGCGTCCCGTGGCCTCCAGCACGGCGCGGGACGAGACCTCCTCGCGAGGAGCCTCCGCCGCCTTCGCGCGGGACGCCGCGTCCGCCTGCGGCCTCGAGGCCCGCCAGGGCGAGACCACCTGCGTCGCGGGCTTCGACGGCGGCGACGCGATGGGCCGGGGCTGCACGGTCGCCGTCGGCACCTGCGCCGCGGACCGCACCACCGGCGCCGGCGCATCCGGTGACGGCGTCGCCGTGCGCAGCGGAGTCCCGGTCAGCGCGGCGATGAACGCGCTCACGTCCGGGAAGCGGTCCTCCGGGCGCTTCGCCAGCGCCTGCTCGATGGCCCGCACCACGTGCACCGGCGTCTGCGGCGCCACGTCCAGCAGCGGCTCCGGTGGATCATAGACGATGCGGTAGATGAGCTCCGGCAGGATGCCCCCGTCCTTGAAGGGCAGCTTGCGCGCGAGCATCTCGTACACCATGCACCCGAACGAGAAGATGTCCGTGCGCGGGTCCACCTCCCGGTTCTTCCCGGTGGCCTGCTCGGGCGCCATGTACTGCGGCGTGCCCAGCAGGATGGCGTCCTGCGTCTGCACCGTCTTCGAGTCGATGATCTTCGAGATGCCGAAGTCGAGCAGCTTCACGTGCTCCACCGACATCCCCGCCAGCTCCGTGGGCACCAGGAACACGTTGCCGGGCTTCAAGTCCCGGTGCACCACGCCCGCCCCGTGCGCCGCCTGCAGCGCCGAGCCCATCTGCCGCGCGATGGAGAACACCTCCGGCAGCGTCAACTGCGCGCCCTTGCGGATGCGCCTGGACAGCGGCATCCCCTTCAGGTGCTCCATCACCAGGAACGGCGAGCCGTCCGCCAGCGTGTCGAAGTCGATGACCTCCACGATGTTCGGATGCCCCAGCCGCGAGGCAATCTCCGCCTCCCGCCGGAAGCGCAGGTAGACCTCTTCCCCCAGGCTCGCGTCGTGCCGCAGCACCTTGACCGCCACGTGCCTGCCCGGCAGCCGCAGATGCCGCGCCAGGAAGACGGTCCCCATCCCTCCTCGGCCCAGCACGCCGGAGATCTCATACGTGTCCCGCAGGACCGTACCGAGGGGGATGTCATTCGTTGGCGAGGAGCCCATGGATGAAGCCGGCCTTCACACCGGAAACCGCATTCTATCCTGGAACCCCTGACATTCCTCGGCCCGTCATCCGCCAAAGAGCGCACGTCCCCGCGGGATTTCCGCAGGCCCACTGCACCCGAGGTGCCCTCGCTTGGAGCACCTCGGGCTATCGACTTCTCACAGCTTGAGGAAGCTTCGAGGAAGCGTCTTCAATCCAACCTACCGCGCGGGTGGGGCCTCCACGTCGCTGGCGGCCTTCAGCTCGCGCACCACGCGGGCGGCGCCGTAGACGTGCTCCAGCGCGGCGAGGATGCCATCCCCGTGCACCGCCACGGCGCGGTTCGTCTCCGGGACATAGGCGTAGCGCCCGCCGAGCGAGTGCAGGTTGCCGTCGAAGATGAGCCCCACCACGCGCCCGTCCCGGTCCACCACGGGCGAGCCGGAGTTGCCGCCGATGATGTCGTTGGTGGTGGCCATGTCCAGGGGCGTGGCGTCGGGCACCTTGCCCTTCGCCTTCATCCACGTGTCGGGCAGCTTGAAGGGCTCCTTGCCGGTGTGGCGCGCGTAGGCCCCGCCGAACGTCGTCAGCGACGCCACCGGACGGCCATTCTCCTCCCAGCCCTTCACCTGACCGGGGTTGAGGCGCAGGGTGAAGGTGGCGTCGGGGTAGCCCGAGGTGCCGTAGACGGCGAGGTGCGCCTTGGCCAGCCGCTCGCCGTTGCGCTTGAGCACCGCCTCCACCGTGTCCTCGTAGCGCTTGCGCACCTCGCGCGCCGGGCCATCCACCTTGCGCGCGAACAGCAGCATCGGGTCCTTGGACGCGTCCACCGCGGCCTTGCCGCCCTCGAGCAGCGCCTTGCGCACCTTCACGTCACCCAGCTTCGTGCCGCGCACCAGCGCGCGGGCCAGCCCCTCGGGGGACTCCGTGCCGAGCACCTCGCGCACGAATGGATCATCCGCGCCCAGGGTCTCCCGCAGCCGGCCCAGGCCGAAGGCGAGCATCGACTCGTCCAGCTCCAGCGCGATGGGCGCGCTCCTGAGCAGCTGCTGACGCAGCGAGGGCAGCTGCGCGTCCGTGTACTCACGCAGGCGCTCCGCGTTCGGCTTGCCCTGCTCCTCCGACAGGCGCACCAGCTGCCGGGCGATGCCGAACAGCTCCGAGCCGTACGCGTCCCCCGCCTCCTTCATGCGGTACTCGGGCAGCATGCGGCGGTACGTGTCGAGCGCCTTCGCCGTCTCCTCCCACGCCCCCGCCGTGGCGGCCTTGGCCTGGGGGTTGGCCTCCACGCGCCGGCGCAGCTCCGCCTCGTCCTCGCGCTTCTTCGCGAGCAGCGCCGGGTCCGCGAGCGCCTGGAGCCGGCCGCGCAGGGCCTTCAGCCCGTTCTCCACGCCGCGCAGTCTGGAGCGCGTGGTGCGGAAGCGCTCCGGCGACGTGCTCGAGTACTCCTTCAGCTTGCCGCGCACCTCCGCGAGCATCAGCAGCGTGTAGGGCAGGTTCACGTCGCGCTGGAACTCCAGCTCCGCGACGCTCGCCTTGCGCTCGGTGCCGCCGGGGTGGCCGGAGACGAAGACCAGGTCCCCGTCCTTCGCGCCCGTCTTCGCCCACGGCAGGTAGTCCGGGCTCTTCGCGGGCTGGTCGTCCTTCCACACGCGCAGGAAGGCCACGTCGTAGCCGAAGCGCGGGAAGTTGAAGTTGTCCGGGTCCCCGCCGAAGGCCGCCATGGAGAACTCGGGGGCGAACACCAGGCGCACGTCCTGGAAGCGGCGGTACTCGTAGAGGTGATACTTGCCGCCGTTGAACAGCGTCACCACGTCACAGCGCACGTCCGTGGACGTGGCGCACGCGGACTCCACCGCGGACATCTCCTTCTTGAGCGCGGTGTTGAAGGCCGCGCCGGACAGGCCCTTGGTCGCCGTGTTCATCCGCTCGGTGACGTCCGTCATCTTCACCAGCTGGTTGGCCTCCACCTTGGGGCAGCGCCGCTCCTCGGCGGGCGTGCGGGCCTGGAAGCCCTTGGCCAGCAGGTCCTCCTTGGGCGAGGACAAATCCTCGATACATCCTCGGATGCAGTGGTGGTTGGTCATCACCAACCCCTCCGGGGACACGAAGCTGGCGGAGCAGCCGCCCGCCAGACGCACCGAGCCGAGCCGGACCTTGTCCAGCCACGCCTGGGTCGGCGTGAAACCATGGGCCTTCTTCACCGCCTCCACGGGGAAGGCGTCGTAGGTCCACATGCCCTCGTCCGCCACGGCGGGCAGCGACAGGAGCAGGCCAAGTGCGAGCAGTGCACGGTCCACGGGTGTTCATCCTTCTGGAAGTCGAGTGAGAAAGGCGCCGCACAACGCCTGCTCGGCGGCAGCATTCCCGAGGGGAATCACGCGGCGCGTCAGGTATGGTGGAGGCAATGGCCGCGAAGCACCACATCTATCTCGTCCCCGGTTTCTTCGGGTTCATCAATCTGGGCGAGCTCGTCTACTTCGGACACGCGCTCGACTACTTGAAGGCGGAGCTGGCCCGGCGGGGCATGACGGACTCGGAGGTCACCATCGTCCTGTCCCATCCGACGGCGTCCATCCGCACGCGCACCGCGGACCTGCTCAAGGCGGTGCAGGAGACGGCCGGCGGGGACGACGGGCCCATCCACCTGGTGGGGCACTCGACGGGCGGGCTGGACGCGCGGCTGTTCGCGAGCCCCGGGGCGCAGCTGGCGGAGGGGCTGGAGCTGGAGCCGTTCGCACGCAGGGTGCGCTCGGTGGTGACGGTGTCCACGCCGCACGCGGGCACGCCGCTGGCGTCGTTCTTCCTGGGGCTGTTCGGTCAGCGGCTGTTGAAGCTGCTGTCGCTGTTCACGGTGTACGTGCTGCGCTTCGGTCGGCTGCCGTTGCGGGTGGTGTTCCGCTTCGGGCACCTGATGGCGCGCGCGGATGACCAGCTCGGCTGGAAGCAGACGCTGCTGGACCAGCTCTATGACCAGCTGTTGGGGGACTTCTCCTCCGAGCGGCGCGACGCGGTGTCGAAGTTCCTGAGCGATGTGGGCAACGACACGTCGCTGATTCCGCAGCTCACGCCGGAGGGCATCGACCTGTTCAACGCGAGCACCGTGGACCGGCCGGGCGTGCGCTATGGCTCGGTGGTGACGCAGGCCAGGCCGCCGTCCTTGCGCACGCGCGTGTCCGCGGGCCTGGACCCGTACGCGCAGCTCACGCACACCATCTACGCGTTCGTGTATGGACAGACACAGCGCATGCCGCTCACCGCGCTGCCGTTGCACTCGCCCGCGCAGACGGCGGCGCTGGTGCAGGCGTATGGCGCGATGCCGGGGCCCACGGCGTGTGACGGCATCGTCCCCACGCGCTCACAGGTGTATGGGCGCGTGCTCGCGGCGGTGAGAGCGGACCACCTGGACGCCATCGGTCACTTCGACCAGCCCGCGCACCAGCCGCCGCACGTGGACTGGCTCATCTCCGGCTCCGGCTTCCGTCGGCCCCAGTTCGAGGCCACCTGGAAGAGCATCACCGACTTCATCTTCGAGGACGAGTCGCGCTGAAGACACGGCGCCCGACAGGTGCCCGGGCGCCGTGGGGACTCACGACTCAGAAGCTCCAGCAGACGCCGTAGGCGGTGCGGCCGCAGACGGCGTTCGCCTGGTCCGTACACTGGCCCCAGCCAATCGCGCCCGGCGCGTAGCACGTCCACTCCGAGCTGCTGGTGCACTTGAAGCAGCAGCTGCGGGCGCCTCGGTCCCACCCCTCACAGAGGGCGTTCTCCACGGTGCTCAGCTCCATCTCCTCCGGCGCCGGGGTCGCCGCCGGGTCGTTCTCCATGCCACCACAAGCCGCGAGGAATCCAGCGGCAATGCCAACCAGCAAGGCCTTCAGGCTCACAGTCATTGTCCTTTCGTGACGTACCGGGAATGGGGGCCCGGCGGCGCGCAAGAAAGGCATCCACCGCCCGCACCGCAACTCCAGACAAACCAACAAACCCAAAGACAACCAGACAACGTCAGCCAGCCGACATCCCTGGGCGCCCAGGCAAAGACAGACTGAGGGGAACCCCTGAGGACTCAACTCAACAGTGGGACCAGCTCCCTGACGGCCGTGCGGAGGCCGGCGGGACTCGCTCCCGAGAACCCCAGCACCAGTCCCTGCTCCCGCTTGCGTCCCAGGTAGAGCGGCGACAGCCGGCGTGCCCCCAGGCGCCGCGCGTCCGTCCGCTCGACCAGCGCCAAATCCTCACACCCAGACGCAAGAAATGCAGTGACATGCATCCCTGCCTCCGCCGCGCCGGGTCGAAGGCTGGGATTGCCTTCACGCCGCAACGCATCCAATAGCGCGTCGCGTCGCTCCGAGTAGACCTGCCGCATGTGTCTCAAATGGGTGACGTAGTGGCCCGAGTCCATGAAGTCCGCCATCGCGGCCTGCGGCAGCGTGGGCGGGTGTCCCTCCGTCGAGGCGCGCGCCGCGGTGAAGGACTCCACCAACCCCGGGGGCACCACCAGGAAGGCCAGTCGCAGCGAGGGGAACATCACCTTGTTGAACGTCCCCGCGTAGAGCACCCGCCCCGCCGCGTCCATTCCCTGGATGGCCGCCAGGGGACGCGTCGCGTAGCGGAACTCACTGTCGTAGTCGTCCTCGAGCACCCACATCCCCGAGGCCCGCGCGTGCTCCAACAACGCCAGTCGCCTCGGCAGGCTCATGGTCACCCCCAGCGGGTACTGGTGGGAGGGCGTGACGTACGCCAGCCGCGCCCTCGGGGCCCGCGTCCGCCCCGTGTCCACCTGGAGCCCCCGCGCATCCACCGGCACCGGATGCAGCCGCGCGCCCGCGGACTCGAACGCCACGCGCGCGCCCAGATAGCCCGGCTCCTCCAGCCACACGCCGTCGCCCTCGTCCAGGAGCAGCCGCGCCGTCAAATCCAGCGCCTGCTGCGTGCTGGAGAAGACCAGCACCTGACGCCAGTCACAGCGCACGCCGCGCGCGGGCCCCAGGTGCGCCGCGATGGCCTCGCGCAGGGGACGAAAGCCCTCGGGCTCACCGTAGAGCATCCGCTCCGGTACCAACGCCCTCGCCTGCCTCGCGACGGCGCGCGCCCAGGCCTTCGCGGGAAACAGCTCCAGCGCGGGGAGGCACGGCGTGAAGGGCCGCACGTCCCGTGCCTCGGCGGGAAGCACGTCACCCGCCATCCGCCGTCCCCGACGGGAGAGTCCATCTCCCCGGGCCCGTGGCGCGCCACCTCGCGCGGGGGCGCTTCGAGGCGCGCGTGCATGCTCCGGCAGCGCGACGAGGCTCCCCGAGCCCACGCGCCGCTCCAGGAAGCCCTCGGCGTCGAGCTGCGCGAAAGCCTCCTCCACCGTGCCTCGCGAGAACCCCAGCTCCCGGGCGAGCGTGCGCGTGGAGGGCAACCGGCTCCGGGGCGCCAGCGTCCCCGAGAGGATGGCCTCGCGCAGCCGCTCGTAGAGGCGCCGATGCAGCGGGCCTGTTCCCCGACTCGAATCCAGCATCAGGAAGGACAGGGACACGCCCTGGGAGCGCTTCGGCATGCCTCCTCACGTAATCGGGCCTCGCGAAATGGTCCACCCTGATGCATCGAAGTGGTGCTTTCCCCTGGGCCACTTGGAGCGCACTGTTCCCAGCGTCACGGCCCACCGGCCAGGAGCCCCTCCATGACCACGCCCTTCTCGTTCGTCCTCGAAGTCCCCGCCGCGTCACCCGAGGAGGCCCGTCGCCACTTCCTCGCGAAGCTCTCCGTGGAGACCGACGCCGCCGACGTGCACCTGGACCTGGAGCGCGGCAAGAAGGGCTTCGTCGTCGTGGACACCCGCTCGCCGGACGCCTATGCGCAGCGCCACATCCCGGGCGCGCTGAACCTTCCCACGCGCACCCTCTCCGAGACCACCACGGCCCGCCTGAGCAAGGACGACGTCATCGTCACCTACTGCTGGGGCCCGGGCTGCAACGGCTCCACTCGCGCGGCGGCGAAGCTGGCGGCGCTCGGCTTCCGCGTGAAGGAGATGCTGGGAGGAATCGAGTACTGGGTGAAGGAGGGCTACGCGACCGAGGGCACGGCGCCCCAGGGGCAGCCCGTGTACGCGGAGCGCTGAGCCCGTCAGTACACGCCGATGAGGATGACCTTCACGCGCGGGTTGCCCACGTACTCCTCCAGGCGCCAGCGGCTGCGCAGCCCATCCGAGCGGAGCCCATGGCCCGACTCCGGCGGCGCGTCCGCGCTGGCCAGCGCCTCTTTCAGGTGCGCGACGGCCCACGCGTCGAACTTCGGGTCGCCGGAGCCCTCCAGCACCCGGAGGTCCACCAGCCCGCCGTCGCGCGTCTGCCGCACCTCCACCACCGCGGCGAGCGCGAGGATGGGCTCGGTGACATCCACCATGAACATGTTCGCCGCGCGCCCCGCCTCCACGGCCGCCTGCATGCGGTTGCGCTCCTCGAGACGGCGGTCGCGCTTCGTCGCCACGTAGGGCGAGCCCGTCTCACCGAAGCGCTTCACCGCGTCCACCTGCTCGCGCTTCATCCGCGAGGCCAGCACCTTCAGGTCCGGCGACGGCGGGTTCACCAGCTTCTTGGCGAACCGGTCCTGGAGGTTCGTGAAGTACGGATTCACCGCGCCACTCTCGGCCCGCGCCGAGGCCGCCGCGTCCGCCGCCCAGCCATCCACGCGCGCCTGGGCCTCCTCGGCCTGCTCACGCGCAATCACGCTCGGGTCCGGCCCGGCGTCGCCGTTGTTGCGCAGCGTCCGCCCGGACTGCGACGGTCCCACCGGCATTCCGCCCACCCAGCCCTTGGGCATCAGTGAAATCGCAGGCCCGCTCGCGCGAGGAGCATCCGCGGGCAGCTCCTCGGAACCGGGCGCGTCCTCCTTCTTCCCGCCACCGGGAGCCTGCGCGACCTGCGAGGGCTCCGTCGACGGCGAGGGCGGCGGCGTGGCGGGCGCCTTCGCGATGTCCGACGGCGGACGCTCCGTCTTGCGCGAGGGCTTCGGCGGTTGCGGCGCGGTGGGGCTCGGCGCCGGAGCGGGCGGGGCTACCTGCGGCGGCTTGAGCGGCACGTAGACGATGTCCATCTCCGTCACCGTCGTCGTCCGCCGCGCGGGCACGGGTCCGCTCATCCGCGACAGCGCCACGAAGAGCGCCGCGTGCAGGAGCAGCGACAGGACGACCGCGATGGACCACGATGAGCGCCGGGACACACCTGAAGTCTGCCTCCAGTGCCTCCCGAGAAGAAGCACTTCGCCGCTCGAAATGTCCGGCCCCGAGCCCCTACCTGGTCCCTCCCGCGGCGAAGGGGGCCTGGAGCCGCGCCGCCGAGACCCCCGCGAGCAGGCCCGTCTTCCAGGAAACCCAGGCGCGCCTCGCGCTGCTCACGACGGAGCTGGCCGCCACGTGTCGTCAGGAGGACCGCCCGGTCGGCTGGCCGCTCTGCGGGCGTGATGGACCGCCATGGCGCATGTGGGAGGTCATCCCCACTCTTCGGAAAGCTTTCTGGAGGGAGCGCCACACCATGAACTTTCCCAGCCATGTGAATGTCGCCAGTGAGAAGCGTGAGGAGATCATCGACCTGCTCAACACGTTGCTGGCCGACTCCATCGACCTGCACTGGCAGATCAAGCAAGCGCACTGGAACATCCGGGGCACGCACTTCTACAGCCGCCACCTGCTGTTCGACGACCTGGCCAAGCACGCGCGCAAGCAGGCCGACGAGTTCGCCGAGCGCGCCGGCACCCTGGGCGGCTACGCCGAGGGCACCATCCGCCTGGCCGCCAAGAACAGCGAGCTGCCCGAGTACGACCTCAAGGCGGTGGAGAGCGAGGACCACCTGAAGGCCCTCGTCGACCGCTTCGCCCGCTACGCGGCCTCCATCCGCGGCGGCATCCAGCGCTGCGACGAGTTGGAGGAGCCCATCACCGTGGACCTGCTCACCCAGGTGCTCGGGGACGTGGAGCTGGACATGTGGTTCCTGGAGAGCCACCTGAACGGCGCCGCGCGCCCGGGCATGCGCCCTGGCAAGGGGGGCCGGGACGCCGGCACCGAGCCCTCGCGCCCCACCAACGCCTGAGGTCTCCACGAGGACCTCCCTTCCACACGGGCCCGGCGCTTCCACGAGCGTCCGGGCCCGCGTCGGCATATAGAAGGCGTCCTCG
Organism: Myxococcus fulvus; assembly: GCF_900111765.1. The sequence goes on along the minus strand of NZ_FOIB01000001.1, from coordinate 908,295 downwards.
AAATCCTGGGGACGTCACATGAGCGCCGAGACACGGATGGACGGGAAGGTGTGCCTCATCACCGGGGCCACCGGCGGCATCGGACTGGAGACCTCGAAGGCCCTGGCCCGGTTGGGCGCCACCGTGGTGCTCGTGGGCCGTGACGCGGCCCGCACCCAGGCCGCCGTGGACGCCGTCAAGGCGGAGGCGCCGGGCGCCCGGGTCGACTTCATCCTCGCGGACCTGAGCTCGATGTCCGCCGTGCGCGCGCTGGCGAAGGTGTTCCTCTCGCGCTACTCGCGGCTGGATGTGCTGGTGAACAACGCGGGGCTCATCATCGACCGGCGGCAGGTCACGGTGGATGGGCTGGAGGCGACGTTCGCCACGAATCATCTGGCGCCCTTCCTGCTCACGAACCTCCTGTTGGACACGCTCAAGGCCAGCGGCGCCGCGCGGGTCATCAACCTGTCGTCGGACGTGCACTACATCGGCAAGCTGGACTTCGACGACCTGCAGAGCGAGCGCCGCTATGACGGCTTCCGCGTCTACGCCACGTCGAAGCTGGCCAACGTCCTGTTCACGCACGCCTTGGCGAAGCGGCTGGAGGGCACGGCCGTGACGACGAACGCGGTGCACCCGGGCGTGGTGCGCTCGGGCTTCGGGCACAACACGCTGGGCTTCTTCAAGTGGATCGTGAAGCTGGGCGGGCCGTTCTTCCTGTCACCGGCCGGGGGCGCCAGGACGTCCATCTACCTGGCCACCTCGCCCGACGTGGAGAAGGTCTCCGGGAAGTACTTCGTCCGACGCAAGAAGAGGAAGCCGTCCGCGGCCGCGCGGGACGACGCCCTCGCAGAGCAACTCTGGCGCGAAAGCGCGCGGCTCACGGGAGTCAGCACACCATGATCGACCTGTACACGTTCGCCACGCCCAACGGGCGCAAGGTCTCCATCGCCCTGGAGGAGCTGGGGCTGGCCTACACCACGAAGTCGGTGGACATCTCCAAGGGCGAGCAGTTCAAGCCCGAGTTCCTGGCCGTCAATCCCAACAACAAGATTCCGGCCATCGTCGACGCGCAGGGGCCGGGTGGTCAGCCCATCACCGTCTTCGAGTCGGGCGCCATCCTGCTGTACCTGGCGGAGAAGACGGGGAAGCTGATGCCCTCGGACCTGCGCGGCAAGGCGCAGGTGACACAGTGGCTGATGTTCCAGATGGGCGGCGTGGGCCCCATGTTCGGGCAGCTCAACCACTTCGCGCGCTTCCACTCCTCGAAGATTCCCTACGCCATCGACCGGTACACGCAGGAGTCGAAGCGACTGCTCAAGGTGCTCGACGGGCAGCTCGGCAAGAGTGACTACGTCGCGGGGGCGTACTCCATCGCGGACATCTCGCTGTATCCGTGGGTGGCGGGCATGCAGAGCTACTTCCCGGAGCTGTTCGCGGGCCTGACGCGCGTGCCGCAGTGGCTCGCGCGCGTGGGCAGCCGCCCCGCCGTGCAGCGAGGCATGAAGGTTCCCTGAGTCTTTGGTCTTCTCGGGACGCGGCTGGAGGATGGCCGCGTCCCCGTGTGTTGTGTCCCGCCATGCCCACGCTCGAACAACTCGTCTTCGACAACACCTACGCCCGCCTGCCGTCTGGATTTGGAGCGAGGGTGGCGCCCCGCGCCTTCCCGAACGCCCGGATGTTGAGCGTGAACCCCTCGGCGATGCGGCTCTTGGGGTTGGAGCCGGAGGAGGCGCGGCGGCCGGAGTTCGTCGAGGCCTTCGGCGGAGGCAAGCCGCTGCCCGGCATGGAGCCCTTCGCCATGGTGTACGCCGGGCATCAATTCGGCGTGTACGTGCCTCGGCTGGGGGACGGGCGCGCGCTGCTGCTGGGCGAGGTGCGCACGGCGGATGGGGTGAAGTGGGATTTGCACCTGAAGGGTGGCGGCCCCACGCCGTTCTCACGCGGCGGAGATGGGCGCGCGGTGCTGCGCTCGTCCATCCGCGAGTACCTGTGCGGTGAGGCGATGCACGGGTTGGGCATCCCCACGACGCGGACCCTGTGTCTGATTGGCGGGGATGAGCCGGTGTACCGCGAGGAGGTGGAGACCGGCGCGATGATTGTGCGCATGGCGCCCTCGCACGTGCGCTTCGGGACGTTCGAGTACTTCCACTACACCGAGCAGCCCGAGCAGGTGGCCCGGCTGGCGGACCACGTCATCGACGGGCACTTCCCGCACCTGTCCGGGGTGGAGGGGCGGTATGCGCGGTTCTACGCGGAGGTGGTGGAGCGCACGGCGCGGCTGGTGGCGCGATGGCAGGCGGTGGGCTTCGCGCACGGGGTGATGAACACGGACAACATGTCCATCCTGGGGCTCACGCTGGACTATGGGCCGTTTGGGTTTTTGGATGACTTCGAGCCGGGGTTCATCTGCAACCACTCGGACCACCGGGGCCGGTATGCGTTCGACCAGCAGCCGCGCATCGCGATGTGGAACCTGGCGTGTCTGGGCGAGGCGCTGCTGACGCTGATGACCGAGGACGAGGCCCGCGCGGCGCTGGCCACGTTCGAGCCGACGTTCAGCGGGCAGTTCCTGTCCTCGATGCGCCAGAAGCTGGGGCTCCAGGAGGCGCGCGAGGAGGACCGGGGGCTCGTGGGGGATTTGTTCTCGGTGATGGCCGAGGCGGCGGTGGACTACACGCGCTTCTTCCGGGCGCTCGGGCGGGTGGAGGAGGCGGGGGCGATGTTCGCGGACCGCGTGCCGTTCGATGGCTGGGCGGAGCGCTACCGGGCGCGGCTGGTGGCGGAGGGGAGCGTGGACGAGGAGCGCCGGGGGCGGATGGAGCGGGTGAATCCGCGGTATGTGCTGCGCAACTGGATGGCGCAGGCGGCCATCGAGCGGGCGCGGCAGGGGGACTATTCGGAGGTCGTCCGGTTGCTGTCCGCACTGGCGGATCCGTTCACCCAGCGCCCCGAGTACGAGGAGTACACGGTGGCGCCGCCTGCCTGGGGTCGGCACCTGGTGGTGAGCTGCAGCTCTTGAGGGGCTGGCTGGTGTTCATGGGAAGCGGTGGATTAGAAAGACGGCCATGCGTCAGGTCGTCATTCCCAAGAACGAGCTCAGTGAATTCGATTTGCCCCGGGTGTGCGTCATCACGGGGCAGACGGAAGGCATCTCGTTCCAGCCGGTGAAGTTCTCGTGGTATCCGCGCTGGCTGCTCATCTTCGTGCCGTTCGCGGCGCTCATCGTGCTGCTCGTGGCGATGCTGCTGACGAAGCGGGCGCAGGGGACGTTGCCGTTCAGCGAGGAGGGCTGGGCGCAGTGGAAGCGCGCGAAGCTCGTCTTCGGGTTGTCGTTCCTGGGGACCATCGCCGTGTTGTGCGGCGCCATCTTCGCGTTCGCCGGGAACACGCAGACCGGGAGCTACCTGATGGTGGGGGTCCTGGTGGCGGTGCTCATCCCGGTGGTGGCGTACTCCGCGGTGGTGCAGGGGAAGGTGCCGCAGGTGTTGCGCATCGACGCGCGGGAAGTGACCTTGCGACTTCCCAGCGACGAGGCGGCGTCCGCCATCCTGAGGCATCTCCAGGCGGGACAGGCCTCGCGGGCGATGCCGGCGCGTGAGGTGCGCTCGGCATGAGCGTGGAGGCACCGCCGGAGGGAGCAAGCTGCGCGGCGCATCCGGAGGCCGCGGCGAGCTGGGTGTGCCTGCGCTGTGGCACGTTCATCTGCCCGACGTGTGAGCGTCGGGTGCGGCCGGAGGCGCGGCCCATGTGTCCGACGTGCTGGGACCTGCGCTCGCGCGTCGTGCCGGGGCAGGAGGGCACCAGCAAGTCGACGGTCATCACGGGCTTCGTCCTGGGCGTGCTGTCAGTGCTCCCCTTCTGCTTCATCCTGCAGGCGGGCGCGGTGATCATGAACCTCGTGATGATGAGCCGCGTGGAGAAGACACCCGAGCTCGCGAGACTGCGCTGGATGCCCATCGCGGGCCTCGCCTGCTCGGGACTTGGCTTCGCCATCACGCTGCTGGTCTGGCTGCTGGGGGGCGACCTGCGGGACTGACGAGACTTCGCGGCGTCTGCTCAGACCTCGTCGAATCTGCCGCCGAAGATGCCATTGGCCTCCAGCGCGTCCTTGATGTCCTCATCCACGATGATGGGCGCGTGCCATCCCCAAGTTCTGAACACGCGAGCGTCACCGACCTTCGTCTTGTCGATTCGCAACCTGGACACTGAGCGGTACTCCCCGACCCGCTCCGTGTACTCGTCCGCGGTACGAATCTGGACCTCCGCACATGCGGCGTCATCGATGCACCGAATCTCACGAGCCACATTGAGCAAGAAGAAAGGCCGGGCCTCTCCCTCGACGTCCACTGGAAAGAGCTGAACATCCGAGGGGGCCATCTCACGAAACAGTGACGCGACCCGTTCGCTGACGACCGGCGTCTGTCCCGCCCCCGCGGTTGTGAAATCCAGCGCGGCCCCTGCCTGAAAGAGCGGGATGCGCAATCGCTCAGTCAGCTCGACGGGCTTCCCCTGGATGAACTGCCAGATGTCTTCGATTTCGTCGCCTGCGGAGTTCGTCGGTTCCGACAGGTACCAACGCCCGGGCACATAGACGTCGATCTTCAAATCAAAAAAGCGGCGCCCCATGTGTCATCCCTCGGAGTTCTTCATCACCAACTTCCGGAGCCAACTCCCCGGGGTCGTCAGGTCACGCGCAATCTTCGCCAGTTCGTCGACAAGCGCGACACGACACTTCACGGGACCTCGACATCCCTGCATGGCATCTGTGAGCCGGCGGAGCACCTCCTGATGATACTCTGCGGGGTGCGGGCCCTTATGGCCCTGGATTCGCACAAGGTTCGCGGTGTCATTCAGGCTCATGTTCGCTCTGTCGAAGAACGCCTGGAAGATCGGCGTCCAGGGGCCACCGGATACCTCGGAGATCTCGTTCTTGTCGGTGCAGATATGGTGCACGTTGCCCTCCGGGTCTCCCTGGATGACGCCCCCAGCCTGGACGGAGGCGCCCGGCCCCATCGCCACGGCGGCGACTGCCGTCGGCGCGAGCGTCACGTTCAACACTCCGGCGGAGGCCACCGAGATGGCCTGGACCTCGCCAACCAGGGCCCCCGTGAGGAGGAACCCACCCTCCATCTGGGCCCGAGAAGCCGCGTGAGCGAAGCCCGGCAGCCTGGGCCCCTGCGCCGCCATCGCCCCCCTACCACCCAGCGCCGACAACGCGACCACCACCAGGACCCGCGCGCCGTTGTCCCCCAGGAGCTTGCCGAAGCGGTGCCCCGCCCGCTCCAGGTCCGCGAAGTTCGCCGCCGCCTTCGACTCGTCCATGAGCCGCACGAACCCCTGCCCGAGGTTCCACACCGGCCCGGTCCCCAGGTACGCAATCAACGACGCCGTCAGCGCCACCGCGACGAGTTTCGTGATGGGCTCCGGCGCCACCAACATCACCAGCGCCGTTCCAATCAGGGAGGTCACCATCGCTCGCAAGGCAGCCGCGTTCACCACGTCATCGAGCGCCTCCTCCACTCCCTCCCAGACCGTGTCGAGCGCGAAGTAGAGCGCCATCATCCTGCGCTCCATCGGCCCCAGCGCCAGCCCTCCCGCCAACATCCCCAGGCAGTTTCCAGGGTCGTCCTGCCGCTGGCAGATGCGCTCGTACTCCGGAGAGACCACGCGCCCCCGCGCCCCATCCACGAACCCACCCGAGGACGCGAGCAACGAGCGCCGGAGGTCCTCCTCCTCACTCTCCCTGAACGCGACATCCAACTTCATGTCGAGCACGAGCCGGGAGACCACCTCTTTGAAAGCGTCTTCTTCGATCTCGACCGGCGCTGACTCCACCGGCGTGTAGGTGATGGAGTCACCCTCCCCGGTCCTCAGGTTCACGACCCGGGACGATGAACACCCGACACCAAGCAACAACAGTGCGATGAGCCCCTGGAGCTTCATGTCTTCCCCCCAGCCCTGACGCCAATGCCTCGGGCGGTGCGGCGCGACATAACAGTCCAGACAGACAACCTCAATGGTCACCAAATCAATGAGTTACCCCACACATCTTTCCACTTCCACTCCAGCGACAGTGCCACCCGGCACTTGAGTTCCCGCCCCGCGCGCGCCCAGGATGTCCGCATGCGCGCCCTGCTGCTCCTCGCCGTGCTCATGGCCTCCTTCGCCCAGGCCCAGACGGCCCGTCCCTCGTCCCTGATTCCGAACTTCGACGACGCCCGCGACAAGGCTCCCGAACGCTCGTGCGACAAGGACTGGAGCGGCCGCGTCACCTGGGGTCTCTGCACCCTCTCCCGGCAACCCGACTCCCTCTGGTTCCTCGAGAAGAACGACGCCCTCATCCGCGCCAGCTCGAAAGTCTGCGGCCAGAACCAGTCCATCAAGAGCCTCACCCTGTCGAGCTGCGGCAAGACCGACGCCACCGTCGTCGACGCCACCCCCTGCGCCGCGCGGATCACCACCTGCCTGCATGAGCTCGGCACGGGCCTCATCGCCGTCGAGCACTACGACGTCGGCAACTCCACCACCTACGTGCGCGTCTACGACGTCCCCAACCGCAAGCGCCTCACCTCCGAGCAATGGACCAACGGCTGCACCTCCAGCGCCTGCTCCGTGGGCTCCCTCCAGGACGTCGATGGCGATGGACTCCCGGAAATCGTCTTCCGCCAGTCCCGCGAACCCACCGCCCGCCCCGAGCGCATCCTCAAGTGGAAGGGCAACTCCTTCCAGGACGTCGGCCGCTTCCTCTGGAAGGGCCAGCCCACCCAGGCCCGGTAGACTTCCCGACACTCGGAAGGTTGGCGACCCGTAACGTCGCCCACTCGGGCTCTTGCCGGAAGCCGCCTCCGGCATGACCTTTCACCTTCCATGACGACGGACCTCTCCCGCCTGCCCACGCGCGGGCCCCAGGGCGCCTTCCACGTCGTCGTCGAGTCGCCTCGCGGCTCGACGGTGAAGCTCAAGTACGACACCGCGCTCTCGGCCTTCTCGCTCTCGCGCCCCCTCACCCGGGGACTGCGCTACCCCTTCGACTGGGGCTTCATCCCCTCCACCCTCGGCCCGGACGGCGACCCGCTCGATGCCATGGTGCTCTGGGACGACTCCACCTGGCCCGGCGTCGTGCTGCCCTGCCGCGCCCTCGGCGTCCTCCTGGTCGACCAGAAGAAGAAGGACGGCAAGCCCGGTGAGCGCGAGCGCAATGACCGCATCCTCGCCATCCCCACCCAGGCGCCCCGCGCCGAACAACTGCGCACCTACCAGGACATCTCCAACCGCGAGCGCGATGAACTGGCGCACTTCTTCCTCACCGTCGTGCACTTCGCCGACAAGGACGCCCGCGTCCTCGGGTGGGAAGGCCCCGAGGCCGCCGAACAGATGATTCGCTCCTACGCCGCGAAGGGAGGCTGACCCCATGGCTCAACCCACGCCCATCCGAGGCCTCGGCCCCGACAGCGAGCTGGGACAGGCCGCGCGCCGCATCCTCGCCGGGCGACTCGCCGATGTCCGCAAGCCGGAGTCCAAGCTCAACGGCACCATCGACGATGACGCCGTCCACGACATGCGCGTCGCCACCCGCAGGCTCCGCGCCGCCCTCCAGGTGTTCCGCCCGCTCGGAGGCCTGACGAAGCTGGAGCACGAGGTGAAGCGCCTCCAGGACGCGCTGGGCGACGTGAGGGACCTCCACGTCCAGGCCCTGTGGCTGGAGGACGTCGCCAAGAAGGCGCGCCGGGAGAAGCCCGAGACTCGCAAGGGCATCGCCGCGCTGGGCAAGGCCCGACTCACCGGCCTTGCGCCGAAGGAGAAGCGTCTGCGCTCGGAGCTGAAGCGCTGGTCGTCCCGCACCCTGCCTCGCATGCTGCGCAAGGTGGATGGGCTGGAGGATGACCACCGCTTCGGCGGGCGCCGCGTGAAGGAGCCCCTGCACTGGCGCGTGCGCCGCGTGCACAAGCGGATGAAGGTCTACATGGACGCGCCCGACGCGACCTCCGCCCATGTGCTGCGCAAGGAATTGAAGAAGCTGCGCTACGAGCTCGAGATCTTCCAGCCCGCCTTCCGACGCACGCTCGGCGCGCTGACCGAGATGCTCGTCCCGCTCCAGGAAGGACTCGGCGAGCTGCACGACGCGGACGTCCGGCTGGAGGTCTTCGAGCGGCTCGCCGCGGGCGGCAAGCCCCAGGAGCGAAAGGCGGCTCGCGCCCTGCTCCCCCTCATCCGCGAGGGCCGCGCCAAGCGCTCCGCCGAGATTGCCCGCGAACTCCAGCGCTGGCACGCCGAGGACATCCCCCGACGACTGCTCCAGGTCCTCTCGTAACGCTGGCGGGCTCAGGGAGCCGGGGCGTCGAAGAGGGCCTTCTGGATGGGCAGGGCCTCCTCCAGGTGTCCCTGCACCGCCTTGCGCTGCGTCGTCAGCATCTGGCGCAGGGCCTCGTTGTCCGACTGGGACAGCAGCAGGGAGTCCATCAGCATGGCCGTGCGCGCATGGAGCGCGAGCTGCACGTCCATCAGCGCCAGGTCGAAGCGCGTCCCCTCCAGCGAGTCCATCTCCGCCATCATGTGCTGGGCATCCGCCATCAGCATCGAGGACAGCTCGCTGTCCGCGGGCCGCAGCTGCTGGTCCACGGCCAACAGGCCCAGCTCCTCGCGCGCCACCGTGTGCTCGGTGACCATCTTCACGCTGAAGTCCCGCACCGACGCGGTGCTCGCTCGCGACTGCCCGAGCGCCCCGAAGGCAATCTCGCTCTCGTTCGCGACCTGCATCACCCGGAGGATCTGCGCGTCCGTGAGCTCCACCGTCTGGGTACTGAGCCCCGGCACCGGGCTCTCGCTCGACTCGTTCATGCAGCCCATCGCCAACACCACCACGCCCGCCAGCAGCGCGCCCATCCACCCTCTCACCCCGTGCATGTCCCCTCCCCGTTCTCCACCCAGGCTGGCGGAGGTTGGGGAGGGGCAGGTGCGAGCGGTATGGGCGCGGGAACCGTTGCCACTGTCCGGCGGACGATAGGTGCCCGCTGCCCGACGCTCAGCCGTCGCAGTCCAAAGCACAGCTCTGGTGCGTCTCCGTGCCGGTGCAATAGCCGTCACCGCACCCGTCAACCGGAGCGTCGCAGTCCGCCGGGCAGCTCTGGTGCGTTTCCGCACCGAGGCAAGCGCCGTCCCCGCATGTGTCCTGCGGAGGCTCGCAGTCCGCCGGGCAGGTCACCCAGTCCTCGCCGGAGCCACACTCCCCATCCTTCTTGCAGAGCGCGGGCTCCTGCTGTTCGTCGTCCCACAGGGACGCGGCCACGCTGGCGGTCGGCTCAGGGGACTGCTCGACGGCTCCACCACAGCCCATCACCACGCCCAACCCCAGTGCTCCCAGGATGACGACGAGACGCTGCTTCATGATGAGACCTCCTCGGATGTGAGGAGGCCTTTCGTATCACGAGGCGCTTTTCGACACCCCGTCACCGGAGCGATGGGGTTACTGCTGCGGTGTGGGTTGCGACTCCTGGAGTGGGGCGCCGGAGCCGGTGGGCCCACCTGGAGAGGTGGCCTCGATGCGCGTGGCCGTCGCCTCGCCTGACTCATCCATGGTGTACGCGGCGCGCACCTGGGCGCCCTCCGGGACGTCCTCGGCGACCGACTGCATGCCGTTCACCATCACCAGCGTCGAGGGGCTCACCGTCAAGCGCAGCTGGGGCTCGCCGTTCTCGCTGAGCAGCACCTCGGTGTCGGAGGCGCGGACCACCTCGCCGATGAACTGTTGCTCGGCGCCGAGCTGGGCCCCGGCGGAGGCCGTGCTGCCCTGCCCCGTCCCCGTGGACGGGACGGGGAGCATGACCATGGGTTGCTGCGTGACGGCCCCGGGCTGCGTCTGGGTGCCGGTGGTTCCGGTGGAGGTTCCGGTCTGCGACTGTGTCTGGAGGTCGGTGGAGGGCGCGGTGGCCATGGGCTGCTGCTCGGTGTCCGCGGTGGGCTGCTGTGGCTCCGCCGTGCCGAGGATCTGCTCCTGCTGCTGCCGTGCATCGAGTTGCTCGAGGGGAGAGAGCGGCTGGGGCGGCTCCTCGACCGGCTGCGAGGTCTGCGCCGAGCTGCTCGAATCGGTCGAGGGCGACGTCTGCGAGTCACCCGCCGCGGAGGAGCCTCCGATTCCAGGCTCCGTGGTGGACTGGGACGGGACCGAAGGGCTCGATGATGAGGTCTCCGAGCCACCGACCGCCGCCGCGCTGGACTGTCGAGACTGCTGCTCCGCGCGCAGCTCGGCCTGTCGCTCCGCCTGCCTTTCCGACTCGATGTCGCTGGCGTCGTCCGTCAGCGTCCCCGTCGCGCCCGCGCCTTGCTGGGCCTGGGCCTGCTGCTGCGCCTCACTGGCCTGCTGTGCATCCGCGCCTTGCTGTCCCGCCTGTGCTTGCTGCTGAGCGTCCGCGCCTTGCGGCGTCTGGCCCGATTGAGCCGCCTGTGCGGACTGCTGTTGCGCAACTGCACCTTGCTGTCCCGCCTGCGCCTGTTGCCGTGTCGGGTCCACCTGACCTGCCTGTGAAGCCTGCTGCTGTGTCTGTCCTGCCTGTGCGGCTTGCTGAGCTGCGGTGACCTGCTGTCCCGCTTGCGTGGCCTGCCGTTGTGCCTCGGTCGCCTGCGTGGCCTGCTGAGCCGCGGTGGCCTGCTGTCCCGCCTGTGTGGCCTGCCGCTGTGCCTCGGTCGCCTGCTGTCCCGCCTGTGCGGCCCGCTGCCGTGCATCCGCCCCCGCCTGGACGCCCTGCTGCGGCCCCGCCTGCCCCTGGCCCGACTGCTGGCCAGCCTCGGCCGACTCCTGCCCGGACGCGCCTGACTGCTGGACCTCGGCAGACTCCCGCTCGGCCCGAGCCTTCGCCTCATCCAGCTCGCGCTGCTCTCGCTGGACGTCCTCGCGAGCCTGGGCGGCCTGCTGTTGCTGCGCGTCCTCCTGCGACGACTTCGACCGACATCCCGTGACGAGCAACGCGGCGCCCGCGGCCACCGCCCACTTCGCGCGGAGCTTCATGAGTCCTCCTGTCGTGACTGCCCGAAAAAGAAACATGGGAAGTCATCGAACTCCGCCAACCCACGCCCTCTCCGGGCGGCCGCCCACTCGGCCGTCCTGCATCGGGCAGCCCACCTCACGACGCCCTACCCTTTCCGGGACTTTGGGGATAAGGGGCGCACCCCCATGCACGCCTGCGGACTCGACTTCGGAACCAGCAACACCGCGGCGGCCCTGCCCGACGGCACGGTGCTGTCCCTGCAACCCCACACCTCGGAGCCCCGGCTCTATCGCTCCGTCATGTTCTTCCCGGACGACGAGCGCGAAATCTACACGGGCGCCGACGCCATCAATCGCTACCTCGAGGACAACACCGGACGCTTCATCCAGTCCGTGAAGTCCTTCCTCCACTCCAGCTCCTTCCGCGCCACCCAGGTCAAGGGCCGCACCTTCACCATCGAGGACCTGGTCGCCATCCTCCTGCGCCGCGTGCGCGAGGCCGCCGGCGCCCACATGGGCACGCCCCCGGAGGCCGTCGTCCTCGGCCGCCCCGCCGTCTTCACGCCGGACCCGGACGCGGACGCCCTCGCCCAGAAGCGCCTGCACCGCGCCGCCGAGCTCGCCGGCTTCCAGCACATCGAGTTCCTCATCGAGCCCATCGCCGCCGCGCTCGCCTACGAGGCCCAGCTCACCCGCGACGAGCTCGTCCTCGTGGCCGACTTCGGCGCCGGCACCACCGACCTCACCCTGATGCGCCTGGGCCCCTCGCGCCGGGGCGCCAAGGACCGCCGCCCGGACGTCGTCGGCTCCACCGGCGTGCGCATCGGCGGAGACCGCTTCGACGCCGAAATCATGCGCCACAAGCTCTTGCCCCGCTTCGGCGCCGGCTCCACGTACCGGGTGCGCGGCCTGAGCGACAAGCGCCTGCCGATTCCGCAACACATCATGGCCAAGCTGCTGTCCTGGCACGAGATGTCCTTCATCCGTGAGAAGTCCACCCAGGAGCTGCTCAACACGATGATGGAGACCAGCGACAAGCCGGCCGAAATCGAGGCCCTCCACGACCTGGTCGTGGACAACCTGGGCTACCGCCTCTTCCGCGCCATCGAAGCCGCCAAGGTGCGCCTGTCCCGCGACGACGTCGCCACCATCGACTTCGAGGAGGCCCGCATCAACCTCCACGAGCCCATCACCCGCGCCGAGTTCGACGCCTTCAGCAAGCCGCTGCTCGACGAGCTGGAGCAGTGCACCCAGGGCCTGCTCTCACGCCACCCGGAGGCCGAGCACATCGACGCGGTGTTCCTCACCGGCGGCTCGTCGCAGATTCCCGCCGTGCGCCAGCTCTACGTGCGCCGCTTCGGCGAGGAGCGCGTGCGCACCGCGGACGCCTTCACCTCCGTCGCCGAGGGCCTCGGCCGCGCCTCCGCCACCCTGGGCTGAGCCCGCTCACTCGACGCGAACCGCGCCGCCCGGAGACACCCGCTCCGGACGGCGCGAAAGACATCACTCCACCCAGGCGACGTGGCCCAGGCCCGCGGCGACCATGTCGCACACGTAGAAGATGTCGTCGTAGGGGTAGTCGTCGTAGACGCCGCGCGCGGGGATGCAGCGCGCCGTGTTGGGCGACGGGGCGTTCAGGGACGCGGCCAGGTCACGGCAGGCCTGGTGGTCGTCCTCGCCGCACTCCTCGGTGCAGGCGCTCGCCCGAATCCAGTACGGGTTGTAGAGCGGGTAGGAGTCCGCCTCGCGCCAGCACAGGCCTGAACCGCACTCGGAGTCGTACTGACAGCCGCTGCCCGTGGGGTAGAGGCTCTGGGTCTGCTCGGTGGTCTCCGGCGTCGGCTCGGCCGGGGCCTGCTCCGCCGGCGCGTTGCTGCAGCCGAACAGCGAGAGCGAGAGGATGGAAGCCGTCACTGCGAGGAAGTTCCGCATTCGATGCGCACCTTTCCAGGTGAGGGGGAGCGCGCAACCAAGCATTCCCCGTGAACGGAGCCAAGAGGCCTTCTCGCAAATTCTTATTTACGATGACAAAACAAGGTTTCCGTTGACTCAGGCTACATCGGCCACCTTGGAGCACCCCGAGGTGGCCGGAGCCCGAGGCTAGCGGGTGCGGCGGGTGGCGGTGCCCTGGAGCTCGTGGAGGGTGTCCTCCACCGCGGCGCGCAGCTCCTGGATGATGGTGTCGAGGAAGGGGCGGCCCTCCAAATCCTCCGTAATCCAGGGGTCCATGATGACGGAGCGCAGCACGGTGATGCGGCCCTCCTCCGCGTCCTCGGGCGTGGCGGTGCCGAGCAGCCGCTCCTCGTAGTCGGCGAAGAACTTCTTGCCGTAGTCCGCCTCGATGAAGTCCGTGGTGCTCACCAGCAGCCGGTAGCCGTAGATGTCCCGGCCGTCCGCCTTCACGCCCAGCCGGTCATAGATGCCCCGGTTGAAGTCATTCGCCTTGGCGAGGCTGGGATTGAGCCCGTCCGCCGTCTGGAAGTTGAAGGCATACGTGAGGATGTTGAGGTCCGCGCCCATCTCGCGCAGCAGCTCCAGCTCCTCGGGCTGCGCGCTGGCGAGCAGCTCCTCGTGGCGCTTGTTGGAGAGCTGGTTTCGCAGCGTCTCCAGCGCCTTCTGCGTGCCGCCGTACTTCTTGCGCAGGTTCTCCGGCAGCTCGAAGCGCGGGCCGGGCACCACCCGGTAGTCGTCCGCCACCGCGTTCATCATCAGGAGGCGCGCGTGGAACAGCTTGCAGTTGTAGAGCGCCCTGCCCAGGATTTTCCCGTAGCCGCGCTGGTCCGGCGGCACGACGGCGTGGCTCAGGTACACGCCCGCGGCGGCGGCGCCGGGCTTGGAGCCCTCGATGCCGTACTTGCCCACCGTGAGGTCCTCCTGGCTGCCCGCGGTGTTGATGTACGGCGCCTCGAAGGCCACGAGGCTGCGCATGGCCTGGTTGCGGTAGCACAGCGCGCCCGCGGGATACGGCAGGTAGCCCGTCTTGTGCGGGTCCACGGTGATGGTGTCCGCCTCCGGCAGCGCCTCGAACTGCTTCATCGCGTAGGTGCTCAATTGCAGCACGGGGGCCGGCGGGCCCGAGCGCGCGCCCTTGGGTCCGGGAGCCGGGCGCAGGAGCGACGCGAAGTAGCCGCCCCACGCCGCGTCCGCGTGCACGCAGAAGGACATGTCCAGCGGGTGGTACTTCTGCTTGCGCAAGGCAATCACCGACGCGAGCGGGTCCACCAGCCCCTCCTCCGTGGTGCCCATCACCGCCGTCACCGCGATGACCGGCCGCTTGTCCGCGCGGCACTGGTCCAGCCGTGACTCCAGGCTCTCCATGTCCATGCGCCCGGCCTCATCCAGCGGGACGCTGTACATGTGGTCCGCGCCCACGCCCAGGATGGCCGCGGCCTTGGGCAGCGAGTAGTGCTTGGAGCCCGGCACCATGAACACCGGCGCCTTCACGTCCCCCAGGTGGCGCCGGGTGAACTCCACCAGGCCCAGGTCCTGGAGCGTGTAGTCGGACAGCCGCGCCGTCAGCGTCTCCACCGGGATGCCGAACTGGTCCTGGATGCGCGTGGGCAACCCCAGCACCTCGTCCACCTCCAGGTTGAGCGCCTGCCACGCGTTCAGGTCCAACAGCCGCGCCTTCTTGTCGGACGGCAGGGTGACTTCCAGCCCCTTCGCGGCGGCGAGCGCGGGCTCCTTGCCCAGGGCCTCGCGCAGGGACAGCGGGTAGAACTTGAGGTTCCGCGCGGCCCACATCGCCTCGATGTTGGCGGTGGTGCCGCCACACGTCAGGTGGCTCCAGGGCCGCACCTGCCCCTGCTCGGCGTAGCCCACCATGCGACACAAATCCTCACCGACGCGGACCTCCAGCACCGTCGTCAGCGGCGAGGCCTCCAGCGCGACGTTGTTCTGGTTGTAGAGCATGGCCGCGAAGTAGCCCGCCATGCCCGGCAGCGTCTGGTCCCACGTCATGTGGCCCTGGTAGCGCATGCTGAAGAACGGCGCGGACTTCTTCAGCTCGGCCAGCAGGGTGTCGAACTCCGTGTGCAGCGTGTCCAGCGCGCGCAGGTAGCCGGGGTCGCGCTTGATGGTCTGGGTGATTGCGGGCGGGTCCGTGGGGTGGAAGTTGCGGCGCCAGAAGGAGTGGTCTCGCAGGGCCTCCAACACCAATTGCTCGAAGAGCTCCGCGTTCTCCGCGCGCGGGCCCAGGAACCACGCCTCCACGTCGCGTCCGCCCGTGAGCGGCGATGACTCAGCGCGCGTGGAATCCCAGGGGACCTCGCGGTGCGCGAGCTGATTGCGGTCCAATCGCTCGCGCAACGCCTGCTTCAAGCTGTCGTGGGCACGACCGGCGTAGTCCGGTTGGGACTTGTTAGCCATGAGGGACGCTCCTTGCCGACGGGGAAGGACCGTGGAGCGACGTGGGGGGCGCGCGCAGGGGGGTGGCCACGGTCCGCGCCAGACATACAGGACTCGTGTCCCACGCCCGTCACGCTCGCGACGTGGCGACAATTCCAGACAGTCCCACCGCCCTCCGGGGCCGGGAGCCGCCGACCCCTCCCTCAAAGGCAAACGGCCCGCTCGAAGGCGGGCCGCTTCCCCATCGACAACCGCTCACGGGTGCTCGACTACGGCCCCGCGTCCACCTCGCGGCTGAGCCAGCCCACGCCGCCGCGGCCGTCGCGCGCCACCACGTACACGGTGAGGCGCTGGGGCGCCTTGGGCGTCTCGTACTTCGACGTGGGGTCCCCCGGCCTGCCGTCCACCGGCTCCAGCGAGCGGAACTCCTTCACCTCGCCGTCACCCGTGACGAACCAGCTGTAGAAGACCTGCTCGGTCTCCGCGCCGTCCTCGCCGGTGAAGACCTCCAGGCTGCCTTCGGTGAGCGTGGGGCGGAACACCACCTCCTGCTCCAACGGCAGCGGCCCCACGAGCGGCGCGTCGTTCCACAGGATGTCCGCCACGCCCGGGTTGTGGTTCGGCTCGCGCGTCATGCGCACCAGCACCTGGCGCACGCCGCGCTCGGTGCCCTCGGGCGTGCCGGAGCCGTCCGTCGCCTCGTAGCCCACGAACAGCGGGATGCCCTTCTCCAACGCCGCACGCGTGCGCGGGTCGTCCGGGTTGGGCGTGGCGCCGCCGTTGGGGTTCGCGGCCTGCAGGGCCTGCAGCAGCACCGCCTGCACGTCGGGGTTCTGCAAGGACAGCGTGCCATCCGCGAGCGGCACGCCGTTCTCACCGGGGCAGCGGCCGTCGTACGGGTTGCCGTTGAGGCGGCACAGCGCATAGGTGACGGTGACGGGCCGCGCGTCCGGCGTCACCGCCAGCGCGGTGAAGGACGTGGGCCCGGGCAGGGCGCCCGTGTCCGGGTCCAGCACCAGCTCCGGCGGCTCGGCGCGGATGCCGAGCACCCGCACCCGGCGGATTTCACTCTGCAGCTCGAAGTCGGGGCCACACGCCAGCAGCGCCGCGGCCAGGGAGATGAAGACACACGCGCGCATGGTCAGAAGCTCCCCTTGGCGCCGATGACGGGGAGGATGGGCAGTCCCTCGAAGTAGGCGCTCTGGGTGTAGTTGTAGTTGTAGGCGATGCCCTCCACCGCCGCGTTGTTGTAGACGTTCGTCAAGTCCAGGTAGAGGTCCAGCGTCCACTTGTCGAAGACGAAGATCTTGTCGACGCGGACATCCAGCTGGTTGAAGGACGGCAGCCGCCGCGAGTTCACCCCCGCGAACAGCGGCAGGAACACGTCGGTGCCGTCGTCACGCACCGAGCCCACCACCGGCGTCGTCGGGTTGCCGGACGCGAAGCGGAACCTGGCGCCCACCTCCCAGCCCTTGGGCAGCTTGTAGGACGCAATCGCCGTCAGCACGTGCGTCTGGTCGTTGTCGAACAGGCGCCAGTTCGCCCCGGGCGCGTCCCGGCGCTCGCTCTTGCTGAGCGTGTACGCAATCCAGCCGAACAGGCGCTCCGTCAGCGCGCGGCGCACGAGCAACTCGAACCCGTAGACCCGGCCGATGCCGCCGTTCTTCAGCCGCTCCGGCACCAGCTCCCCGTCGCGCTCCACCAGCGCGTCCGAGCGGCTGATGAGGTTGTCCAAATCATTGTAGAAGACCTCGCCGCTGACGAACCACTCCTGCACGGGCTGCCACTCCGCGCCCACGCCGTACTGGAGCGAGCGCTTCGCGGAGAGGTCCGGGTTGCCGAACGCGAGGCTGGGCTCATCCTGCACCGGAGGCCCGTGGTACACGCCCGCGCCACCCTTCAGCGTCAGCGTGTCCGTCAGCGCGTAGCGCACCGCCAGCCGCGGGTTCAGCGTGCGCTTGACCTTCTTCTGGTCCGTGAAGACATACCCTTCGTACCGCACGCCCGGCACCACCAGCAGCCCCTTGAACGGACGCCAGCGGCCCTCAATCCACAGCGAGGGGAAGTACTGGAGGAAGTCGCCGTCGGTGTCGAGCAGGTCCTCGGTGATGAGCGGGCTGGGCGGCTCGCCCTCGCGCGGCGGCCGCTGGATGCGCGCCTTGACGTTCGCGAAGCTGCTCGTCACGTCCACGCCACCCGCCAGGGTGAAGGGCTCCACCAGCGCGTACTCCGCCGTGGCGCGCAGGTTCAGGTCCGTGGAGGCGATGCGCAGGTTGCGCTCGCCAATCTCGAACTCCACCAGCGTGTTGCCCACCAGCGCGTGCGTGTCCAGCGTGAGCCGCTCGCCGCGGTACTGGTGGCGCAGGCGCAGCTGGTTGAAGCCCGTCGTCACGTCCAGGTTGCCGTTGACGGACGGGTCGTTGTCCGACGGCCGGTCGAACACCAGCCCCAGCCTGTCTCTCGAGGTGATGCCCTGCAGCGTGAAGGTGTGGCGTGAGATGGGCTTCCACACCAGCTTGAGCTGCGCGTCGTAGTAGCGCGGCGCCACCTGGAGGCTCGGGCCGTCGTCGCCCTCCGGAATCACCCCCAGCACGATGTCGATGTACGAGCGCCGGCCGCCGATGGCGAAGCCCAGCGTGTCCGTAATCGGCCCCTCGATGACGGCGTTGGACTCGATGAGGCTCACGCCCACGGTGCCGTGGATGCGGTCCATCTTCGGCTCGCGGCTGTTGACGTTGATGACGCCGCCGGTGATGTCGCCGTAGTACGAGGAGAAGTTGCCGGGCAGGTAGTCCAACGACTCCAGGAGCTCGGAGTTGTAGACGCTCGTCAGGCCGCCGAAGTGGAACAGCAGCGGGATGCGCTGGCCGTCCAGGAAGACGCCGGACTCCTGGGGACTGGTGCCGCGGATGACCAGGGCGCCGCCGTTGAAGGCCGGGCGCGCCACGCCGGGCAGGTTCTGCACCACCTTGAGCGTGTCGCCCTGGGTGCCGGGCACGCGCTGCACCTCGGCCACCTGGAGCGTGGTGCTCGTCACTTCCTTGCGCTCACGGTCGCTTCGCACCACCGTCTCGAAGGGGCTGAAGATGCGCTTCTGCACGTAGTACGTGGCGCGCGTCTCGCGGCCCTCGGACACCGTCTCCCGCGTCTTGAAGCGGTCATAGCCGCCCTGCACCACCAGCACCTCGTGGGTGCCCAGCGGCACGCCCCGGAAGGAGAAGCGCCCCTCCGAGTCCGCCACGGTGGAGCGGTCCAACTCCGGGAGCACCACCTCCGCGCCGTTGAGCGGCTTGCGCGTGCCGCGCTCCAGCGCCTGGCCGCTGAAGTTCACCGGGGCCTCGGGCTCCACGGTGCCGCCGTCCGCGTCGGTGGGCGGCGCCACGGGCCGGAAGACGAACTGGTAGGCGTACTGGATGCGCACCGGGGAGGGGACGTTGTCGACCTCCGCGGGAGAGAACTCGAACTGCTTGACGGCCTCCACGGCGGCTTCGTCGAAGCCGTGGCCGGCGGGCTGGGTGATTTCGACATTCGTGACGGCGCCCGTCTCCGAGATGTCGATGAACATCACCACCGTGCCCTCAAGCTGCTGGGCGGCGGCTTCGGGTGGATAGGGAGCCTCGACCTGACGCAGCAGCTCGGGCGGTTTCGTCAACACGCCCGTGGGGACGCCCGCGTCGGGGTCGGCGACACCGCCGTCCGGAACCTGTTGTGCCCAGGCTCCGGCGGCGAGGCAGAAACACAAAACGGCCAGGAACGTTCTCATGGGGAGGTCGAGCGCGAAGGCGCCCGACCTCCCTAACCCTTTCACTACTTGGGTGCGAGAACGATTTCGATACGACGATTCAGACTGCGATTCTCGGGCGAGTCATTGACCGCGATGGGCTGGTATTGCCCATAGCCCGCCGCTGACAGCGTCGTCGGGTCCACGCCCGCGTCCTGCAGCGCCCGCACCACCGCCATGGCGCGCGCCAGGCTCAGCTCCCAGTTGGTGGGGAACTGGCCGCCGCCGGTCGGAACGTCATCCGTGTGCCCTTCGACGCGGATGATCTTCCCCTGCACCGTCTTGAGCGCGTCGGCGATCTTCTTCAGCGCCTCGCCGCCCTCCTTGCCCACGCGCGCGGAGCCGGACGCGAAGAGGATCTTGTCCTTGAGCTGCACCGTCATGCGGCCCTTCAGCTCGGACAGCTCAATCTTGCCCTCCGAAATCTCCGACTTGAGGCTCTGCGCCAGGCTCTCGTACTCGGAGCTCTTCTTCTCCAGCTCCTCCTTGGCCTGGGCCAGCTTCTTGGAGTTGCGCGCCAGCTCCTCGTTGAGCGCGGCGAGCTGCGCGTTCTGGTCCTGCAACGCGCGGCGCTCGGCGGCGTTCGCCGTGAGGCGCGACTCGGAGGTGGTCAGCCGCGTCTCCAGCGCCTTCTTCTCCTCCTCCAGCGCGGCAATCTTCTCCGTCAGCTCCTTGACCTTGGCCTCGGCGGCCTCGCGCGCGCCCTTCTCGTCGTTGAGGCCCTTGGTGAGGTTCTCCGCCTCCAGGGCCTTCGCGTCGAACTTGCCCTGCGAGACGCATCCCGTGGTGGAGAGCGCGACGAGCGCAGCCAGAATCAGCCGTGTCCGCATGTGTATGTATTCTCCTGACAGCGATGGTTGGAGCTCCAGCCTACCGCCTGGAAGTTCCAAGGTCAGGAAGAACCCACACGGGCATTTCGCCAGCCCGGACCCTCGCCAGAGGGCCCGGGTGTAAAGCTTCAGCGAGGGAAGATGGGGTGCACGTCCAGCCAGACGGCGAAGAGCGCGTCGGCGAACGTCTTGCCGGGGATGAAGACACCACCGCTGGCCGCGCCGCCGACCTCCAGGCCGCCATCCGGGGTGTAGGTGATGATGAGGTCCCCGCCCTTCTCCACGTCACGCAGCGACGCGAGCATGACGCCCAGCTGCTGGGACAGCGGCCCCTCGCGCAGCTCCGGGTTGCGGTACAGGCCGTTGCGCAGGCTGTCCACCAGCTGCGAGCGGGTGATGTCCCGCAGGAAGCGGAAGTGCAGCCGCTTCACCGAGTTGGAGGCGATGGCCTCCGAGGCGCTCCTCGGCCGCGACTCCAGATAGAGACTCCACACGTACACCTTGAACAAGAAGCGCTTGTGCAGCTCCATGTGGGCCAGCTCCACCGTGCGCCCCTGGAGCTGAAGGGAGTCCGGCATGTGGACTCCGCCCACCTGCTTCTGTCCCGCCTCTGCCGCGCCCGTCGCCAGCACCAACCCCAGCACGAGCCACCGCGCGCTCTTCCACGCCTGCTCTCTCATGCGTCCAACCCCCGCCCCGTCCGAGTACGGTGCCCGGATAGGTGCGCATGCCTGGACGCGACCGCCAGCAGATCGTTCCAATTCCCTGTGGAGCAGTGGACGGAGCGGACCCGAAGTGAGGCCCCGCCCACGCCCGGCGTCGAGGCACGGGGGACCAGGGCCGTCAGCCACGGGGAGCTCGGGTGGGGGATGTCGCGGTGTGTCGGGGCCATGACGCTCGTTGGAGAACATACCAGCGCTCTCCGACGTGCGGGGGAGGAGGCTGCATGACGGGCGTCCGGTCGGACACTTCGGGCAGGGCGCCGGGGTGCGTCAGGGGGAGGGCCTAGGTGCGCTCGAGCAGGGCGCCGGCCCAGGTGAGCCCGCTGCCCACCACGCTCAGGACCAGGGCGTCGCCCAGGCCGGGGTCGTCCCAGTGCTCGCTCAGGACGCCCGGGGCGCCCGCCGCGCCGGTGTTGCCCCGGACGTGGACGTTGAAGAAGTGGCGGGACTCGGGGACCTCGCAGCGGCGCTGGACGGCCTCCAGCATGCGCAGGTTGGCCTGGTGGCCGATGAAGGTGACGTCGCCTGCGCCCCGGTCCGGGTGCCGGGCCAGGTAGTCGGCGCGCAGCTCCAGGAAGGTCTCGCCCGCGCGGCGGATGGCGAACTTCTGCACCTCCGCGCCGTGCTGGGTGAAGTGGCCGATGCGCGGCACGCGCACCTTGTCCGCGCCCGAGGGGTCTCCGGCGAGCCGCGTCTCGGTGATTCGCCAGCGGCCGGGCACACGGGCAGACAGCACCGCCGCCGAGGAGCCGTCGCCCCACAGCACCGCGCTGGAGCGGTCCGTGTAGTCCACCACGCGCGTGGAGTTGTCCATGTTCACCACGAGCACGTACTCCGGCAGTCGCTCCGGGCGCATGCCCGTCAGGAAGTGCAGCTGCGTGCAGAAGGACGAGCAGGCGCTCTGCAGGTCCACGGCCGGCGCGTCGATGCCCAGCTCCTGCGCCACGCGGTTGGACTCGGCCGGGATGCACTCGTCCGGGCTGCACCCGCCCGCGACGACGAGGCCGATGTCGGAGGGCTTCAGCCCCGCACGCTCCAGGGCCACGCGCGCGGCGTGGGCGCCCGTCTGCGCGTTGCTGAAGAGCGCGGCCTCCTGAGCGGCCCGCACGTCCCGGTTGCGCGTCTGGCGCAGGTAGTCCAGCGGCAGCACCGTGTGCCGGGAGCGGATGCCCACCCGCTCCAATATCCACGCGTCCGAGGTCTCGAGGCCCAGTTCCTCCAGGAACGCATTGGTGAGGAGGTTGGGCGGATGGAAGTGACCGAGCGCGTGCAGGAACATGGGAACCCTCTAACGCCCAACCCTGCCCATTCTCTGTCAGCGTGCTGTCACGCCCGCGCTGCTCCGCGGGGCAGCCGGCCATCCGTGCGTCGCGCCAGACATTTCCAGTCTCGGCGCGATGCTAACGCGGCGCATCACCCTTCTGGCCGGGGGGCTGGGCGGAGAAGAAGAGGACCGAGTGGCCCTTGCCCTTCACCTTCATGCCCTGGGCCTTCCTGGCCGGGGTGGGGGTGTACGTGACGGGGCCCTCCACGTTGAAGGAGAGGAGCCGGGCGCCCTCGGCCAGCACGCGCATCGTCCCCTGGTAGGCGATGGTCGTCGTCAGGGGGGACTGCTCGTCGGGGGCGATTTCGAGCGTGGTCGACAGCGAGAACAGGCCGATGGGTCCTCGAGGATCCTCGTGCACCTCATGGAGCTGGACGCGCGTCTTGTGGAACCTCGCGCTGGGAGGGTTGCCCTGCTGCAGGAACTTCTCGAGGGCGCGGGCCACGGGCTCCAGCTTCATGCCCACCTTCACAGCGCCCTTGGGGAAGGCGGCGGCGACGGGGTCCACCTCTCCCAGCCCGCCCAGGTCCTTGCGCACCGCCTCCACCTCCTCCGGCGACACCGGCTGGCCCTGGGTGTCCGTCACCTCGATGCGGCCCTCCTTGAACGCCCCCACGTAGGTCTTGTGGCTGACGGGAGCGACCACTCGCTTCTGTCTGCCTTCCGGGTCCTTCATCACGTCCACCACGTCGTCGTAGGCAATCCTGGCGCGGGTGACGACGGGCCCCTTGGCCTCGAGCACGGTGTGGACCAGGATCTGCGCCATCTCGCTGGAGACGTCGATGGGCTCCGGCTCCATGTCCGGCGCGGTGACGTAGAAGGCCAGCTCCATCTGCATCCCCATCCGCACCTCCTCGGCCTGCCCCACCACCGCGTCCTTCTGCGTGAAGGTCAGCGCGCGGGCCTTGGACACGACGATTCGGGGCGGCTCGTTGGCCTCCACGTCCAGCGGTGACAATGCCAACAACCCCACGGCGATGACCCACGATGGCATTCGGCGCATGTGTTCTCCTGGAGACACAATCCTTCCATGACGCTGCCGTCCGCGTCAGCCATTGGCGTTGTGTAGAGTGCGAGGCATGAGCGCCAAGGCCACGTCCCGGGTCCACTTCCGTACGTGCAACCTGTGCGAGGCCATGTGCGGCCTGCGCATCGAACTGCAGGAGGAGCGCATCACCTCCATCCGGGGAGACGACGAGGACCCGTTCAGCCGGGGCCACGTGTGCCCCAAGGCGCTGGCGCTCAAGGACCTGCACGAGGACCCGGACCGGCTGCGCCACCCGATGCGGCGGACCCAGACGGGCTGGGAGCGCGTGTCGTGGGACGAGGCGCTGGACGCGGCGGCGAATGGGCTGCACGCGGTGCAGCAGGCGCACGGGCGCGACGCGGTGGCGTCGTACCTGGGCAACCCCAACGTGCACAACCTGGGCAACATGGTGTTCGGCTCGGAGCTGGTGCGCGCGCTGCGCTCGAAGAACCGCTTCTCCGCCACGTCCGTGGACCAGCTCCCCCACCAGCTGGTGTCGTACTTCATGTTCGGTCACCAGTTGCTGGTGCCCATCCCGGACCTGGACCGCACGCGCTATCTCTTGGTGATGGGCGCCAACCCGCTCGCGTCCAATGGCAGCCTGATGACGGCCCCGGACGTGCGCACCCGGCTGCGCGCCATCCAGCAGCGCGGCGGCAGGCTGGTGGTGGTGGACCCGCGCCGCACGGAGACGGCGGCCATCGCGGACACGCACGTCTTCATCCGCCCCGGCACGGACGCGCTGCTGTTGCTCGCGCTGCTGCACGTCGTGCTCCACGAGCACCCGCCGAGGACAGGCCACCTGGACGCGCTCACGGACGGGCTCGACACCGTGCGAGCGCTCGCGCGCGACTTCCCGCCCGAGCGCGTGGCGCCGCACACCGGGGTCCCCGCCGAGACGGTGCGCACGCTCGCGCGCGACTTCCTCGCCGCCGACGCGGCCGTCTGCTACGGGCGCATGGGCCTGTCCACGCAGCCCTTCGGCTCGCTGTGCCAGTGGCTCATCAACGTGCTCAACGCGGTGACGGGGCAGATGGACAAGGAGGGCGGCGCCATGTTCACCCAGCCCGCCTTCGACATCATCTGCGGCCCCAAGGCGATGGCGCTCGGTCGGGGCAGCCATGGCCGGTGGAAGAGCCGGGTGCGTGGACTGCCGGAGACGGGCGGCGAGCTGCCCTCGGCCGTGCTCGCCGAGGAGATGCTCACCCCGGGCGACGGCCGCGTGCGCGCGCTCGTCACCATGGCGGGCAACCCCGTGCTGTCCACGCCCAACGGCGCGCAGCTGGAGCGCGCGCTGGAGGGGCTGGACTTCATGGTGAGCGTGGACCCGTACCTCAACGAGACGACGCGCCACGCGAACATCATCCTGCCGCCGGTGTCCCCGCTGGAGCGCGGCCACTACGACGTGGCCTTCCACGCGCTGGCCGTGCGCAACACCGCCAAGTACTCGCCGCCGCTGTTCGAGCCCGGGCCGGAGGGGCGTCACGACTGGCAGATCGTGCTCGCGCTGCAGCACCGCCTGGAGACCTTGCGCAAGGGACGTCCGTCCGTGCGCCAGACGCTGCGCTACCAGGCCCTCACGCGGCTGGGGCCGGAGCGGATGCTGGATGTCGGCCTGCGCATGGGGCCGCACGGCAACCGGTTCCATCCGCTGCGCCAGGGCCTGTCGCTGTCGAAGCTGCGCGCCTCACCGCACGGCGTGGACCTGGGCCCGCTCAAGCCGTGCCTGCCCGAGCGTTTGCAGACGAAGGACCGGCGCCTCCACCTGGCCCCCGCGCTGCTCGTCGCGGACGTGCAGCGGCTCGCACAGACCTTCCCGGAGGGCGCGGCGCCCGACGCGCGCGCGGGCGAGCTGCTGCTCATCGGCCGCAGACACCTGCGCGACAACAACTCCTGGATGCACAACGTGCCGGGCCTGCTCAAGGGCAAGCCACGCTGCACGCTGATGGTGCACCCGGAGGACGCGTCGCGCCTGGGGCTGGCGGATGGCGTGGACGCCACCGTCACCTCCCGCGTGGGCGAGGTGACGGTGCCGGTGGCGGTGACGGACGAGGTGATGCCGGGCGTGGTGAGCCTGCCGCACGGCTATGGCCATCGCCGTCAGGGCACGAAGCTGCGCGTGGCCAGCGAGCACGCGGGCATCAGCCAGAACGACTTGACGGACGACCACGCGGTGGACGCCGTCAGCGGCAACGCGGCCTTCAACGGCACGCCGGTGAGGGTGAGGCCGGCCGCGCCACCCCAGGCATCCGCCACACCAGCGGCGTGAGCGCGCCGGCGAGCACGAAGACCAGCTGCACCAGGTGGCCCAAGAGCGCCACCGACATGGCGCGCGCGGCGGTGGTGTCCAGCACGCCCGCCGCCAGCGCGAAGGCGCCGTCGCTCACGCCCACCTGTCCGGGCACCAGCGAGCCCACCGCCAGCGCGCACAGGTAGAGGCCCTGCGAGAAGAGCGCCTGCACCACCGACGTGTCGATGCCCACCGCGTGCGTCAGCACCGCGTACTGCGCCACCTGCAGCGTGCGGCTGCCCAGGAAGGCGAGCACGGGGCTCTTCGGGAGCAGCGGGCCGTGGCACGCCGTCTCGCGGAACTGCTCCGTGAGCTGCGCCCATTTGCGCGAGCGCTTCGCCAGCCACGCGCACGGCCCCCGTGCGCGCATGCACGCGCGCACGCCCGTGGAGGCCAGCACCAGCACCACGCCGTGGCCGAGCATCGCCAGCGTGAAGACGGACCAGCCGGTGAGCAGGAACGAGGCCGCCGCGCAGGGAAAGGAGATGAGGCCGCCGGCCGCCAGCGAGGCCGCCTGGGACGTGGCCGCCGCGGCCGCCGCGGTGCCTCCGCCCATGTGGGGTGACAGGAGCGCGGCCTTGGTGGCCTCCGCCGCCGCGCGTCCCGCGGGCGCCATGCTGGACACCGCGGTGCCGATGAGCTGCGCGCGCGCCAGCACGCGCAGGGGCACCCGCTCCGCGCTCGCGCCGTAGGAGGCGCGCGTGGCGAGCGCGTCCATGCCCTGACGTCCCACCTCCAGCAGCACCACCCACGGCAGCCACGGCGCGGCACCCAGCAGCACGGCTCCGAGCTCATGCGGGCCTACCTTGCGCACCAGCAGCGCCAGCATGCCCACCCCGGCCACCGCGAAGAGGGGCCGTAGGAGCCCCGTCACCCTGCGTTTGAAGGGGACGGCCCGCGGAGCCGCCACCCTCGCGGCCTCCATCGGTCGGCCCAGGGTCATCCCCGCGCGCACGTTGCTGCCCACTGTCGCCTCCTCGCCACCCAGCCGCCCCGAGTCACCACGCAAGGTGAGCAGCGCGACGCGGGAATGCGAGGCCCTCGTGCCTCCCTGCCCCTCCCCTCGCGTCCGCCGGTGGACACCGTGCCCGGCCCCCCCACCCTGGCGAACGGGTTGCCGCGACGACATGGAGTGCGTGCTCGGCTCCGGGCCCGAAGGTCGCTAGGGTGCGGCCTCGATTTCCCGCGCGCACTCGGAGCAACCCATGAAAGCGGTCCGATTTTCGAAGTTCGGGCACCCGTTGAAGGTGGTGGAGCTGGTGGAGGAGCCCGACGCGGCGCTCGAGTCCGGCCAGGTCCGCATCGAGGTCCTCGCCACGCCCATCAACCCGTCGGACGTGCTCACCCTGTCGGGCCAGTACGGCTCGCTGCCCAAGCTGCCGGCGGTGCCGGGCAACGAGGGCGTGGGCCGCGTGGTGGAGGTGAAGGACACCTCGGCCGTGAAGGTGGGAGACCTGGTGTTCCTGCCGCTGGGCGCGGGCACGTGGCGCACGCACCTGGTGGCGCCCGCCGAGGGGCTGGTGACGGTGCCGCCCGGCACGGACCTGAAGCAGGCGTCCATGTTGTTCGTCAACCCGCCCACCGCGGACATCCTGCTGCGTGAGTTCGGCGCGCTGAAGCCCGGGGACTGGGTGCTGCAGAACGCCGCCAACTCCGCGGTGGGCCGCTACCTCATCACCCTGGCGAAGCAGGCCGGCTACAAGACGCTCAACGTGGTGCGCCGCGAGGAGCTGGCCAAGGAGCTCACCGAGCTGGGCGCGGACGTGGTGCTGACGGACACGGACGATTTGCCCGAGCGCGTGAAGGCGGCGACGGGCGGCGCCAAGGTGCGGCTGGCCATCGACGCGGTGGGCGGCGACTCCACGCGGCGGCTCGGTGATTCGCTCGCCACCGGCGGCACGGTGGTGAACTACGGCGTCATGTCCGGCAAGGGCCCCAAGCTGTCGGCCGCGGCGACCATCTTCAAGGACATCACCCTGCGCGGCTTCTGGTTGGTGCTGTGGCTCAAGCGCGCCCCGCGCGAGCAGCAGCAGGAGACGTTCGGCCGGCTGGCGAAGCGGGTCGCCGACGGCACGCTGAAGACGGCGGTGGAGGGCACGTTCACGCTGGACGCCATCCAGGAGGCGCTGGCGCGCTCCATGGAGGGTGGACGCGGCGGCAAGGTGCTGCTCACGCCCAATGGGCCTGTCTGAAGACACGCTGTTCGACGGGAGGCACGACGATGAAGCGCGTGGAAGGCAAGGTGGCACTGATTACGGGCGCGGCGGGCGGGCTGGGCAGCGCGGCGGCGCGGATGCTCGCGCGCGAGGGCGCCAGGGTGGTGGTGACGGACCGGCCCCAGCAGGAGGAGGCCGGCGTCGAGGTGGCCAGGTCCCTGGGTGAGGGCATGGGCCTGTTCGTCCCGCTGGACGTCACGCGCGAGGAGGACTGGGTGCGCGCGATGGAGGTGACGCTCGCGAAGTTCGGCCGGCTGGACGTGCTCGTCAACAACGCGGGCCTGGGCGTGCCCAAGGACGTGGAGAACATCACCCTGGCCGAGTGGCGGCTGGTGCACGCGGTCAACCTGGACGGCACCTTCCTGGGCTGCAAGCACGGCATCCAGGCCATGCGCAAGTCGGGCGCCAGGGGCTCCATCATCAACATCTCGTCCGTGGCGGGGCTCATCGGCGTGCCCACGCTGGTGGCGTACGGCAGCGCGAAGGCCGCCGTGCACATGTTCACCAAGTCGGTGGCGTTGCACTGCGCGCACCACGGCTACGGCATCCGCTGCAACTCCATCCATCCCACGTTCATCGAGACGAACATGGTGAAGGCGCTGATTGCCTCGTCCAGCTCGCCGGAGCGGGCGCGCGAGGGGCTGCGGCGCACGATTCCGCAGGGCGCGATGGGGGAGCCGGATGACGTGGCCAACGCCGTCGTCTACCTCGCCTCGGACGAGTCGAAGCTGATGACGGGCGCGGAGATGATTCTCGACGGCGGCTCCACCGCGCAGTAGCGGTTCAGCTCCAGCGCGCGTGGAAGAGCTGGGAGAAGCGCAGGCTCAGCTCCGGCCGTCGAATCATCGCCTCGCTCCAGGCGCGGGCCTCCGTGCCCCACGACGTCATGGACATGCCATTGGCGGCGAGCAGCTCCATCCAGTCGCCGTCCCCGCTGAGGGCCTTGAGGATGCGCGAGTAGTCCAGCACCGAGGCCATCGTCGCGCCGGGGAAGATGACCTCCACGTCTATCGGGAGGAGCTCCACCTGGGGGCTCGCGTCGAACCGGCGCAGCTGCGCGGGACGCGGCCCCAACCGCGCCAGCGCGTCCGCCAGCCGGGCCTGGTGCGCCTCCTGCTCCGCGCGGGCCCGTGCGGCCTCGAGCGCGGCGGCCTCGACCTCGAGGCGGGCGAGCTCGAGCTGACGCTCCTGGTCTCGGCGCCGCGACTCCTCCACCCGCTTGCGCAGCTCGGCCTGGCGCAGGGCCTCCGCCTCCTCGGCTCGACGCTCGAGGGCCTCGCGCATCAGCCGCACCTCGACGTGCAGGTCCTCGAGCAGGTCCCGCTGGTAGCTCGACTCGGCCTCGGGCGAGGACGCCGCGAGCACCCGCGCCTCGAAGCCGGGGAACCACGCGAGGAAGCGCTCCGCGTCGGGGACGAGGGCGTCATGTCCCGAGCGCAGGGCCCCGGCCAGCGGCGCCGCGGCGAGGAAGACGGCGTGCGACGTGGACCGAGGCCACGCGTCCACGCGCGCCTCGGCCGCCGCCCAGACGAAGGGGAGCCTCTCGGGCAGCGTGTCCGACGGCGCGTTCTCCACGAGGAAGGACACCAGCTCGGGCAGCCTCTTCTGTGAGTCCACGCGCCACCATGTCTCGAAGATGGCGATGGCGTCCGGCTGTGCCGCGAGCTGACGCTCCCAGAGTTCCTGTCGCCAGGGCTCGAACACGGCCAGCAATTCCGCGCGCTCGGCGGGGTGACACTGGAAGCGCAGCCACACCGCGTCGATGAGCTCGTCGCGTCCGGAGATGCCGCTCCAGGAGCGCACCGCCTTGTTCAAGGGCGCCAGAATCGTCGAGCGCGCGGGGCGCTCCCACGCGGCCATCAGCAGGCGCGCGCAGCGTCCCGGCGCCGGGCGCTCGCGACGCAGGCGTCCGGGCAGCGACACGAGCAACTCCAGGAGCGGCGCCGCGCACGCCGCGTCCCGCGCCCAGGTGTGCACCAGGGCCAGTTCTTCCACGTCTCCGTGGACGAGGAAGTCCACGAGCGCGCGGGAGTGGAGCAACTCCGCGCGCTCGGACGAAGACGCGGAGGACAGGGCCTGGGCGGCGGCGCGCTGGAAGGCACGAGCGGACGCGTCGTCCGGGGCCTCGTCGCCATCACGCACCCACTCCAGCATTCGCAGCACATGCGGCGCGGGCAGCGCGCCCAGGCTGTCGTGGGCCCACTGCCGCCAGCGCTCGCGCACCTCCGGCGCCAGGCGCATGAAGGGTGTCTGCGGTGCCCACTGGGTCAGCGCCTGGATGAGCTTGACGTCGAACCCGGAGGAGATTGTCAGCAGCGCGTCCACCACATCCCACGAGGCAGGCGCGGGCCATCGCCGCATCACCTCACGCGCGAGCACCGCGCTGCGCGTCTCCCGCAGGACCGGGAGCAACGCGGGAGCGCCCATCGACGCCAATGTCCGCGCCGCCAGCGCGGCCCTGTCCTCATCGTCCGCGTTCCGCGCGGCCTTGTCCTCATCGCGTGAGCGCAGCGCGGCCCTGCCCTCGGCGCCCGAGTCCGACACGGCCCTGTCTTCGGCATCCGAGTCCGACGCGGCTCTGTCCTCGGCGCCCGAATCCGACGCGGCCCTGCTCTCGGCACCCGAGCCCAACGCGGCCCTGTTCTCATCACCTGGGCTCAACGCGGCCCTATCCTCGGCGCCCGAGCCCAGCGCGGCGAGCAGGCCCAGCTCGTCCTCCAACACGAGCGCGCACTCGAAGGCGATGTCCTCATCCTGGGCGCGCAAGCCCTCGCGCAACGCGAGCAGCAGGTCCACCTCCGGCGCCTTGCCGGTGGCGCGCACCCAGGCCACGGCGGCGCGGGCGGCATGCTCTGGATGATTCGCGAACACGTCGCGCGCATGGCGGGCGATGAGCTCCCGCTGCGGCCGGCCCGACGGCGCGACGAACCAGACCCGCCAGCGCGTCAACGCGAGCGCGGCCTCCAGACGAGCGAGCCCATCTGCATACAGCGCGCCCTGCGCCGCGGAGTACAGCTCCCGCGACGGCCGGCCCCGGTTCACCGCCGCGAGCGCCGCGAGCTGTCGCACGCCCGGGTCCTCGCTCCGCTGGTACAGCGCCTCCAGCGGGTCGTCCTCCTCCGGTGCCGCGTCACGAGAGGCCGGCGGCTGGCTCCAGGGGAGCACGTCCGCCCAGCGGTCCTCGGCCTCCTCGACGAACCCACCGAGCGTCAGGAAGGCCTCGCAGCGCCGCGCGTCCTCGACGATGCGCAGCGCCCCCGCCCACTGCGCCGCATACTGGGCCGCGAGCTGTCGGGCCAGCCCGGGCTCCAGCGCCTCCAGTCGCCCTGTCAGCGCGAAGCGGTCCACGCCCGCGTGCAACAGCATGCGCGCGGCGCCGTAGTGCTCGGGCGCCACCGGACCACAGGCGCAACTCGGACACCGGACGCCGGGAGGATTGAAGCGGGTGCAGCCCGGACACCGCACCCGCACGCCACGAACGGCGCCATTGTCCCAGGAGGGAGCCATGCCCCCTGTCTACAACGTCCCGGGGCCTGTTTTCCTCCAGGTGCTCACTGCTCTGGCACAAGGCACCTGCCGCCCGGGCGGAAGGGCAGCGCGAACAGCCGCCGCACCCCCGTCGCATCCTCCGCCGAGAAGAAGACGCTCCACCCCGAGCGCCGGAAGCTCCTCGGCGACGACCCCCGAGGCCCCGGCGCCAGCTCCGTCAGCGGCACCGTGCCCACGCGAAAGCCGTTGCTCACCCACGGCTCCTGGCCCCGCCCCCGGACGTCCGCGCTGAAGAACAGGTGGTCCTCGACCACCGTCAGCGCCTGGGGGAACGAGCCGCCCGGCCCCAGCTCCAGGTCCCCGAAGATGCGCGTGCGCGCGGCCGTGCCGTCGCTGTCCCAGAGCTCCACGCCGTGGGTGCCGTCGTCCGCGGCGAAGAAGAGCGTGTCCGCGAGCACCGCGAAGTTCTGGGGATTGGAGCCGACGTTGCCCGCGCGCACGTCCTCCACCAGCACCGTGCCCGCCGCCGTGCCGTCGCTGCGCCACAGCTCCAGGTTCTCTTCCTCCATGTGCGCCGCGGCGCTGAAGACCAGCCGCGCCCCCACCGCCGCCAGCTCCCCCACGCGCGCGAAGGTGCCCAGCGTCACCGGCGGCGCGCCCGCCTCCGTCATCATCAGCCCCACCGCGCCGTGGTGCTCCAAGCTCCTGACGAAGAACAGCTTGCGGCCCACGGGCATCAGCGGGAATTGGAAGCCCAACTCGCTGGGCACGCTCATCACCTCGACCGCGGTCGGTCCCACGCCCAGCCGCATCAGCCGCGTGATGAGCCCCCGGACCGAGACGACGAAGTACAGCGCGCCGTCTCCACCCCGGGTGAGCTGGTCCGGCGAGGAGTCCTCGACCCCGGGCACGAGGTCCTCCACCAGCACCGTGCCCGCCGCGGTGCCGTCACTGCGCCACAGCTCCCGCCCATGCGCCGGGTCTCCCGCCGTGAAGTACAAGAGCCCCTGGTACTCGAAGAGCGCGTTCGGGTACGAGCCCACCTCCCCGGGCCAGATGTCCTTCACCCGGACGGTGCCCTCCGGCGTGCCATCCGAGACGAACAGCTCGCGCCCCGCCACCGGGTCGTTCGCGGCGAAGAACACCTTCGCGCCCACCCGCGTGAACCCATGCGGCTCCGAGCCTCCCACGCCCGGGAACACGTCCTTCAGCAGCCGCGTGCCCGCGCCCGGCGCGCCCGTGCTCACCCAGGGCTCGCGGCCGCGCGCGTCGTCCTCCGCGCTGAACACCATGCCGCCCGTGCTCGGCGCCATCGGCGAGGTGTAGGGCGTGTCCTCCACCAGCGTGACGCCCAGCGACACCGCCGTGCGCGAGCAGTACTCCCAGGACTCCAACAGGGCAGCAGCGGCCTCCTCCTCCACCGGCTCCGGCGCTCCCGCGGCCGGGGCGCACCCCACGAGCAGAACCACCCACAGCAGACAGCGGCACCTCATCGGGACATCTCCTTCGTCGACACGGGTCGAGCCAGACGGAGGACCAAGCCACCTCGCGCCCCCCGCGGACAACGGTCCTCCGGTGGCACGGCTCGTCACCCAGCCATCAGTGCCTTGCGACGCGCGAACAGCTCGCGCCCGCGCGCGACGTCCCTAGGTTCTGGCCCCTCGTCCGCCCGCCCCCGCCTGGAGCCCGCAAATGCGCCACCCTCCCCTGCCTCGTCGGTGCGCGGTCCTCGCCGTCCACCTGCTGGGCCTCGTGTTGCTGGGCGCCACCTCGGCCAGGGCGCAGGTGCCGTCGCTGACGGGGCGCTGGTCCAGCGTGCTGACCTGGCCCATCTCCGCCACGCACCTGGCGCTGATGCCGGACGGCAAGGTGCTCTTCTACGGCGAGTTCGAGGAGGGCGCGCTGCCGCCCCGCCGCTGGGACCCGTCCACCGGGGCGCTCACCACGTACCCGTACGTGGGCTACAACATCTTCTGCAGCGGCCACAACTTCCTGTCCAACGGCAAGCTGCTGGTGACGGGCGGCCACATCGCCAGCCACGTGGGCCTGCCCGACACCAGCGCGTTCGACTTCAACACCAACACCTGGACCCGGCTGCCGGACATGAACGCCGGGCGCTGGTACCCCACCAACACCACGCTCTCCAACGGCGACGTGGTGGTCATCTCCGGTGAAATCGCCGGGGCGGGCGACATCAACGAGATTCCCCAGCGCTTCATCGCGGGCACCAACTCCTGGCGCACGCTGACGGGCGCGCGGCGCAACCTGCCCTTCTATCCGAAGATGTTCCTGGCCCCCAACGGCCAGCTCTTCTACGCGGGCTCGCTGCGCGGCTCGCTCTGGCTGAACCCCAACGGCAACGGCGCCTGGACCACCGGCCCCTTGAGCAACTTCGGCGGACGCAGCTACGGGCCCGCGGTGCTCATCGACGGCAAGGTGACGCTCTTCGGCGGAGGCGAGCCGCCCACCGCCACCGTGGAGCAGATAGACCTCACCGTGGCGGCGCCGAGCTGGCGGTACGTGGCGCCCATGAGCATCCGCCGGCGCCAGCACAACGCGGTGCTGCTGCCGGACGGCACCGTGCTCATCATCGGCGGCAGCAGCGGCAGCGGCTTCGACGACGCGGCCTCGCCCGTCCTCTACGCGGAGCTCTACAACCCCGCCACCAACACCTGGACCTCGCTGGCCAGCCAGGTGCGCTACCGCGGCTATCACTCCACCGCGGCGCTCCTGCCGGACGGACGCGTGCTGTCGGCCGGCGGCGCGAACGAGCACACCGCGGAGGTCTTCTCCCCGCCCTACCTCTTCAAGGGCGCGCGCCCCGTCATCACCGCCGCGCCCACCACGTCCCAGCCCGGCGCCACCTTCTCGATTACGACGCCCGACGCGGCCCGCATCACCCGAGTGTCGCTCATCGCGCTCAACTCCACGACGCACACCTTCGACATGAACCAGCGGCTGCTCACGCTCGCCTTCACCCGGACCGCCGGCGCCCTCACCGTCACCGCGCCCCCCAACCGCAACCTCGCGCCGCCGGGCTACTACCAGCTCTTCATCGTGAACGACGCGGGCGTGCCCTCGTACGGCCGCAGGCTGCGCATCCCGCCTCCGTGAGCCCCGCGTCGACACGCCCTGCGGGCCCCGGTGGATTCATGGAAGGATGCGGGGGACATGGAACGCTCCTGCCCCGTCTGCCCACCCCCCGCGCCCCCGCTGCGCGTCATCGACCTGCGCGGTGTCCCGGTGGACACCTGCGCGCGCTGCCAGGGACATTGGCTGGATGCGGGCGAGCTGGAGCGGCTGGCGCCGGGCTGGAGGACGGAGGCGCTCCAGGCCGCGCTGCCCTCCGCGACGCGGCGCTGCCGTCACGCGCGGCACCATGTTCCGGCCGCGCGCGAAGAATGTGGCCTGTGCGGCTCGGCCGTCGCGCGCTGCCCATCCTGCGACGAGACGCTGTCCCAGGTGCGCACGGAGGTCTGCGCGGTGGATGTGTGCTCGCGCTGCCACGGGCTGTGGCTGGACGCGAACGAGCTGAAGCAGCTGATGGACTGGCACCGCCGCTGGAAGCGGCCGCTGGTCGTGGGGCTGACGGCGGCGGGCACCACGGCGGCCGCGGCCGTCGCGCTCTCCCAGGTGGCGGCCGACACCCCGACCCGCACCCGGGTGACAGAAGTCCTTCAGTCCACGGTAGAGCAGGCGGCCGAATCGGTGGACGTGGTGGAGCTGGCGGTGGGGGCGGTGGACCTGGCGGGCGGCGCCGCCGAGGGAGTGGGCCTGGCCGTCGAGGCCGCGGTGGAGGGGGGCGAGGTCGTCTCCGCCACGGTGGGCGGACTGCTCGCGGTGGTGGCGGGGTTGTTCCAGTGACCCACCTGCACAGCGCGTCTGAATCCCCTATGCTCGTGACAGGCCCGTGAGACCCGCCGGATCCTGACGGGGGGAGCGCCGATGATGAACCCAGCAAGTCAGAAGAGCAGCCTGGCGGATGACCGCCGTTCGTTCCCTCGCCTCCAGGCGCCGCTCTACGCGCGCCCGGCGCGACTGAAGTTCGGGGACAAGCAGCGGGTGCTGGATGCGAGCCTCGGCGGCGTGCGCATCTACTCCGACGACGCGTACACCGAGGGCAGCAACCTGGAGGTGGACCTGTTCCTGGGGGACGGCACGACGCTGGAGTGTCGCGCGCGCGTCGCGTGGCTGCGCAAGCTGCCCAAGGACGCGGCGGCCGTCTACGAGGTAGGGCTCGCGTTCATGGACGTCACCCCGGAGGCGCTCGAGCGCCTCAAGTCGGTGCTCGTCGCCGAGGACTGAGGACGCGCGGTCATTCGGGCGGGTTCGTCCAGTCGGCCCAGAGGGCGCGCAGCTCCTGCTCCAGCCCTGGCACCGCCACGGAGCGCAGGCTGCCGCCGCCGCGGAAGAGGGACAGGCCCTCGAAGAAGGCCATCAACAGGGCGGCTCGCCGCGCCCTGCGCGCGGGCGTGAGCCCGGGGGTCAGCGGCGTCAGCAGCTCGACGAGCCCCTCGCGGTAGCCCGCGTAGAAGACCCCGAGCGCCTCGGCCACCATGGTGTCCCTCGCGGCCAGGGCCCACAGCTCGGCGAAGAGCTGGAAGTGCCGGGGGGACTCCTGGTCCTCCAGGATGGCGTCCAGCGCGTGTCGCAGCCGCTGGTCGGGGTGCGTGCCCGCGCCGTCCATGCGCTCGCGGACGTGGCGGATGGCGGCCTCCAGGTAGCGCGACAGGAGCGCGCGCACCACGTCCTGCTTGGTGGGGAAGTAGTACTGGAGGTTGCCCAGGCTCAGCCCCGCGCGCTGGGCCACGCCGCGCAGGGCAAGGCCCGCGTAGCCCTCCTCCACGAGGACGTCCATGGCCGCGTCGAGGATGCGCTCCACACGCTCGTGGCCCTTCGCGTGGACGGCTGTGCCCTCACGGGGCTTCGCGGAGGGGAGCGTGCCGGGCGCCTTGCTCGCGCGGCGGGGGCTCACGCGGCCACCTTCAACGGGGCGGGGGCGGCGATGAGCGCCTCGTCGATGCGCACCTGGACGCCGCACGCGCGCAGCGCCGCGAGGGAGTGCTCGGCGCGGGGCTCGTGCTCGGGGAACCACACGCCGGGGGCATGCGGCGGCGCGCCGTCGACGCCGAGCAGCCGCTCCACGCCGAGCAGCGCGCCCACGGCCGTCAGGTGGGCCTGGCCCTTCGGGTCGACGACCTCGACCCGGACGCGGCCATGCTCACCCACCACGTCCGCGACCCAGGCCGCGTCACCGCCCTTGTTGCTGGTGGCGAGCAGCGCGCGGCGCAGGCGCGTCAGGCGGGGATGCTGAAGCAGCTTGAGCACGCCGAGCCGCTGGAGGACCACCAGGGACCAGGTGGCCGAGTCCGCGTCGAAGCCCATCCGCGTCGCCACGCCGCGCGCGCCCAGCACCGCGGGCAGCGTGGCCTGCTCGGGGGTGTCCAGGCGGAACACGCGCGTGCTCTTCCCATCGGAGAAGGTGACCTTCCGTCCATCCGTCAGCGGCAGCACGTGGCGCTCCTGGCCGTCCTCCTTCACCTCGAAGGACAGGGCCAGCCGGTCCATGTACTCGAGCGAGTCCGGCCCCGCCACGTCGGCGAGCGCGAAGCGGATGCCCACGTCCACCTGCGACAGCGCCCCCACGCGCGAGGCGGCCACGGCCACGAGGCGAGGCACCAGCCCCGCCATCCACGCGGAGCCCAGCAGCACCGGCGCGCGAGGGGGCATGCCGGACAGGCGCAACATCGCGGAGCGCATGCGCGAGGTCCATCGGGTGATGTCCAAGAGCGGCACCCCGGCGCGCGCGGCCGAGACGAGGAGGTGGTCCTCCGGGTCGTTCACCAGCGTGACGACGGCGGCGGGCCTGCCCTTCAGCACGGCCAGCGGGTCCTTGGCGCGGATGTCCATCGCCACGCCGTGGGCGTGGCCGAGCTGGGAGGCGAGCCCAGCGGCCTGCTCCAGACGGCGCCCCGCGATGACCAGCGGCAGCTTGGGGTGCCGCTCCCTCAGGAGCCGGGCGAGCCGGACTCCCACCACGCCATAACCCCCCACCAGGACGACGCTTCCCTCGGACTCCATGACGACTCCCGTGCACGGACACGGACCGTCCGTGCCTCACGGAAGGTCAATATAGGTCGAATGACCTAAATTTCACGACAATCGTCCAGGAAGGGGCCACGACGGCCCCGCGGCGTCCCCATCGCGGCCTCCCGCGGCCCCGGACCCGCTCGAGCTTCGCGCCGTGCTCCTCGTCGACGCGCTGTTGCCCCAGAAAGCCAGGCGTTGAGGAGGGCGCCCCGGGGCGCCTCCTGGCTCGGCCCTGGATTGCGCTCGGCCTTCGTCCAGATGCACCCGGTACCTCGGGGCTATCTGAGGACGTCCGTCACGATGCCGACTCCCACCGTGCAGCCCGTCTCCCGCACCGAGAAGCGCAGGCCCTTCTCCAACGCGACAGGGGTCTCGAGCTGGATCTCCAGCGGCAGGTTGTCCCCGGGCGTCCCGAACCGTTCTCCTCGCGGCAACCACATCTTCCCGATGACATCCACACCGTGGAAGTTGAAACCCAGACGGTCGCCGCTCAGCAGCAATCCCCGACGTCCCCCGTCCTCCCTCGCCAGGAGATACACCTGCGCCTTGAACCGTGTGTATGGCTTGAGGCTGCCCGGCGTCGCCAACACCTGCCCCCGCTCCGGCAGCCAGTCCCCCAGGCCCCCCAGATGCACCTCGAGGGTGTCTCCCCTCCCGGCCTCAGGCACCGCCTGGAGGGACTTCTCCAGGCGCGTCACCACCGCCCTGCGCGTCGGACGCACCCCCACCACCTCGACCTCCTCCTCCGGATGGAGCCGGCCACGCTCCACGCGCCCCACCACCGCCGCGCCGCCGTCCAGGCGGAGGTACACGTCCTCCACCGACAGCAACAACGGCTCATCCCCCGCTCGCCACGGCGTCGGAATCTCGTGGTCCACCGCCTCCAGGAGACTCAGGATGGCCCGCTCCCCCCATTCACCCGCGTCTCCCTCGAACGCCCTGCGCGCCGAGCCGCGGATGATGGGGACCTCGTCGCCCCGGAAGCCGCACTCCGTCAGCAGCTCGCGAATCTCCTCCTCCCAGAGCTCATGCAGCTCCCTGTTGCTCATCAGGTCCGTCTTGTTCAGGAAGACCACCAGGCGCTCCACGCCAGACTGATGCGCCAGCAGCGCATACTCGCGAGTCTGGGGCATCGGGCCATCCACCGCGGAGACCACCAGGATGGCGCCGTCCAGGCTCGCCGCGCCCGTCATCAGGTTCTTCACGCAGTCGGCGTGCCCGGGATGGTCGACGTGCGCGTACCGGCGATTCACCGTCTGGTACTCCACCTGCGTCGTCGAGAGGAAGATTCCCCGCTCGATGCGCTGCCCCACCGCCTGCAACGCCTCATACGAGCAGCGCTCGGCGCCTCCTCGCTTCGCCAACACCTGGGTGATGGCCGCCGTCAACAGCGTCTTCCCATGGCCCTCGTGTCCCAACATACCGATGTTCACGTTGGGCTTGCTGTCTGTGATTTTCGCCTGAGCATCCATGAAATCCCTCACCACAACCAGGCCGGCGACCCGAGCCGGCGCAACTCCCGGGGAGAACCACCGGGAGGCCGCCCATTCCTGTGCACGCCCTCAATCCCTTTCAACCCCGACGACCTCACGGTCGCCCATCCCTCAATTCCTCTCACCAGCACTGAACAGGCCCTGGTGCCGGGGAGTCTCGTCACAGGTCCCAGGCCGGGATGGCCCTGTCGAGCGCCTGGGTCAGCCCAGACATGACACTCCTCCATTGCCGCGCTCACTCCAACAACAGACCCGAAAACAGACGCCGCGCGACTCGAGGACCGCCGCCCCCGCGAGCACGTCATCGTTCAGACCCGCGACGGGCCCATGACGACAAGACAGACCTCTCCACCCGGGCCTCCACGGGGCCCAGGAGCTCGGGAGCAGGAATCGACCGCGGAGTGCGGCTCAGAGGACCTTCGTGACGATGCCGACGCCCACGGTGCGGCCGCCCTCGCGCACCTCGAAGCGCAGCGTCTCCTCCAGCGCGACGGGGTCGGTGAGTTCCACCAGCAGCAGCAGGGTGTCGCCCGGGTTCCCCAGTCGCTCTCCCTCCAGCAACCTCACCGTCCCCATCATGTCCGTCCCATGGAAGCAGAAGCGCAGGCAGTCATCGTCGAGCAACACGCCGTGGCGCCCACCATCCGCCCTCGTCAGCAGATAGACCCGGGCGATGAACCGCTGGTGCGCTCGGATGCTGCCGGGCCGGGCCAGCACCTGCCCACGCTTCAGGTTCCAGCCCTCCAGGCCGCGGACCTGCACGTCGACCTTGTCGCCCACCCGGCCCTCATCCAGGGGCTTGTGGAACTGCTCGATGCGCGTCACCACCGTCCTCAGCGTCGGCCCCAGCCCCACCACCTCCACCTCCTCGTGGAGGTGGAGCGTGCCGCGCTCCACGCGTCCCCCCACCACCGTGCCTTGGTTGATGATGAAGCGCACGCCCTGCACCGGCATCAGGAGCGGCTCGCGCGTCACGCACCGGGGCGTCGTGATGTGGCGGTCCACCACCTCCAGCAGGCGCCGGATGGCCGGCTCCCCCCACGCCCCCGTGTCGCCCCCCAGCGCCCTCAGCGCGGAGCCGGTGACGATGGGTGTCTCATCGCCCGGAAAGTCATACGACTTCAGCAGCGTCCTGACCTCGTGTTCCACGAGCTCGCGAATCTCCGGGTCGTCCATCAGGCGCCACTTGTTCAGGAAGACCACGATGGACCGGATGCCCGCCTCGCGCGCCAGGCGGATGCAGTCGCGCGTCTGTGGCATGGGGCCCTCGTCCGCGGAGACGACCAGGATGGCCCCGTCCATCGGCGCCGAGCCCGTCATCAGCCCTTTCACGCAGTCCACGTGCGAGGGAGGGACGACGTGTGAGTAGCACCGATGCGACGTCTGACATTCCACGTACATCATCGAGAGGGAGATTCCTCGAGCGCGCGTCTGTCTGAGCGTGCCCGACCCCGTCGGTGACAAGGTCCGGGTCTCACTCGACCGCGCCAGCACCTTCGTGATGGCCGCCGCCAGGGTCGACTTGCCGTGGCCCTCGTGGCCCAGCACGCCGAGATGCACCCGGGGCTTGGGCTGTTCGACTTCCACCTGAGCACTCATGACATTCCTCACCGTGCACGCCCCGTCGACGCGCCAGCACGCGATAAATCCCGGAGAAATCGCTGAGAAGCAATGAATGTCTGTCAAACCAGAAGAAACACATCAACCAGAATGAACGAGGCGTCCGCCATCCTTCAATCTGCACCGACCGTGGGCTTCCCTGCCTGGTGTGGCGCCGCAACACCATACACCATGTATCACCATCACCCGCATGCAAAGCCCGAACATCAGCCTCCGCGGCATTCCTGAGTCCCCGCAGAATTGAGACACAGCGGGCTGTCTCGGAGGAAGGGCAACGAGACACATAGAGCAGACAAGCGAGCTTCGGCGCGCCGCCCGCGGGTGATGTCTGGGTTTCCGCCCCCGCCTCCCGCGTCGCGGTCCCTGCCAAGGAGGCGATGCTGGTGGAGGTTGCCTCTTTCCCTCCGGCGCCAACTGGCCCAGGCTCCGCCCACGTGAGCCAGGCCCTCCCCGAGACACCCCGACGCGCGGGCTTCGCCCGACTCGCCTTCGAGCGCGCGGGTGGGCGCACCGTGGTGAGCACCGCGCTCTCGCACAGCCCGCTGCGACTGCTCACCCCGCGCAACCACGGCCACGCCGCGTGGGCCTACACCAGCTCGTTCGGGGGCGGGCTCGTGGACGGGGACTCGCTCCACCTCGACCTCGACGTGGCCCCTGGCGCCACCGCGTGGCTGTCCTCCCAGGGCGCCAACCGCGTCTACCGCTCCCCCTCCGGCTGCACGAGCGACGTGTCCGCCCGCGTGGGCGACGACGCCCTGCTCGCGTGGGTGCCGGACCCCACCGCGTGCTTCACCGGCGCGCGCTACTCCCAGACGCTCGCCTTCCAGCTCGCGCCCTCCGCGTCGCTCATCGTCGCGGACATCGTCACCTCCGGCCGCAGCGCCAGCGGCGAGCGCTGGGCCTTCTCCCACTACGCCTCCACCCTGCGCGTCCACGTGGGCGAGCGCGCCCTCGTCGACGAGCGCTGGCTGCTGGACCCCACCCACGGCCCCCTGCGCGAGCGGCTCGGCCGCTTCGAGGCCATGGCCACCCTCCTCCTCGTCGGCCCCGCCCTGGCCACCGCCCGCGAGGCCCTGCTCGCCCGCGTCACCGCGCTGCCCGTCACCCCACGCGCCGACCTCGTCCCCTCCGCCAGCCCCCTGGGCACCCACGGCCTGCTCCTGCGCGCCGCCGCCGTCTCCGTCGAGTCCCTGGTGCGCACCACCCGCGACTGGCTGTCCTTCCTCCCCGCCCTCCTCGGTGACGACCCCTGGGCCCGCCGCGTGTGAGCCCCCCTCCTGGCGGCGCGCCCCGGCCTTGCACTAGTGTTGACGCGTCAAGTCATGGCGCCGTCGAACCCCTGGAGTCGCGCGCGTGCACCTGTCCCCTCGAGACGTCGACAAGCTGTTGCTGCATCAGGCGGGCTTCCTGGCCCAGAAGCGGCTCGCCCGAGGCGTCCGGCTCAGCTACCCGGAGGCCGTCGCGCTCATCGCCACGCAGTTGCTGGAGTTCATCCGTGACGGGAGGAGCGTGGCGGAGCTGATGGACCTGGGGCGCAAGCTGCTGGGCCGCGCGCAGGTGATGCAGGGCGTGCCGGAGATGCTCGCGGAGGTGCAAGTGGAGGGCACCTTCCCGGACGGCTCCAAGCTGGTGACGGTGCATTACCCCATCGTCGCCGAGCACGGTGATTTGGAGCTCGCGCTGTACGGCAGCTTCCTGCCGGTGCCTCCACGGGAGCGCTTCACGGCCTCCGCCGCCGCGGACGACGGCATCCCCGGCGAGGTGCGCGTGCTGCCCGGCGAGGTGGAGCTCAACGCGGGCCGCGACAGCGTCTTGCTCCGCGTCACGCACCGGGGAGACCGCCCCATCCAGGTGGGCAGCCACTACCCCTTCTTCGAGACGAATCGCGCGCTCGTGTTCGACCGGGAGAAGGCCTACGGCCACCGCCTGGACATCCCCGCGGGAACGGCGGTGAGGTTCGAGCCGGGGGAGACGAAGACGGTGAGCCTGGTCGCCATCGCGGGCGAGCAGGTGGTGCGGGGCGGCAACGCGCTGGGCAGCGGCAAGGTGTCCGCCGAGAACCGTGAGCGCGCGATGGCGCAGGTCCGAGAGCAGGGCTTCGGCCACGAGGAGGAGCGCGAATGAGCCGGAAGATGGACCGTCGCCACTACGCGGACATGTTCGGCCCCACCACGGGCGACCAGGTGCGGCTGGGCGACACGGGCCTGTGGGCGCAGGTGGAGCGCGACGCCACCGTCTACGGCGACGAGTGCAAGTTCGGCGGCGGCAAGGTGCTGCGCGAGGGCATGGGCCAGCGCGCGGGCGTGGGCGACGCGGACGCGTTGGATCTGGTCATCACCAACGCGCTCATCCTCGACTGGACGGGCATCTACAAGGCGGACATCGGCGTCAAGGCGGGCCGCATCGTCGGCATCGGCAAGGCGGGCAACCCGGACATCATGGCCGGCGTGACGCCTGGCATGGTGGTGGGCGTGACGACGGAGGCCATCTCCGCGGAGGGCCACGTCGTCACCGCGGGAGGCCTGGACACGCACATCCATTTCATCTGCCCGCAGCAGGCGGACGAGGCGCTCGCCAGCGGCATCACCACGTGGGTGGGCGGCGGCACCGGCCCCGCCACCGGCACCAAGGCCACCACGTGCACGCCGGGCGCGTGGAACCTGCAGCGGATGCTCCAGGCCACCGACACGCTGCCGCTCAACATCGGCCTCACCGGCAAGGGCAACACGTCCCTGCCCCACGGCCTGGTGGACCAGATTCGCGCGGGCGCCATCGGCCTGAAGCTGCACGAGGACTGGGGCACCACGCCCGCCGCCATCGACACCTGCCTCACCGTGGCCGAGGACGAGGACGTCCAGGTCACCATCCACACCGACACGCTCAACGAGTCGGGCTACGTGGATGACTCGCTCGCGGCCATCAAGGGCCGCACCATCCACACGTACCACTCCGAGGGCGCGGGCGGCGGACACGCGCCGGACATCATCCGCGTGTGCGGCGTGGACCACGTGCTGCCCTCGTCCACCAACCCCACGCGCCCGTACACGGTGAACACGCTGGACGAGCACCTGGACATGCTCATGGTCTGTCACCACCTGGACCCGGGCATCCCCGAGGACGTCGCCTTCGCGGAGAGCCGCATCCGGGGCGAGACGATTGCCGCGGAGGACATCCTCCATGATTTGGGCGCCATCAGCATCATGTC
This sequence comes from Myxococcus fulvus, assembly GCF_900111765.1. Next base: position 864,898 of record NZ_FOIB01000001.1, on the reverse strand, counting down.
CTCGGACAGCCAGGCCATGGGGCGGGTGGGCGAGGTCATCTGTCGCACGTGGCAGACGGCGCACAAGATGCGCGAGCAGCGCGGGCGGCTGTCCGGCGAGCAGGGCGACAACGACAACCTGCGCATCCGCCGCTACGTGGCGAAGTACACCATCAACCCGGCCATCGCCCACGGGCTGTCGCACGAGGTGGGCTCGGTGGAGGTGGGGAAGCTGGCGGACCTGGTGCTGTGGCGCCCGGCCTTCTTCGGCATCCGTCCGGAGCTGGTGCTCAAGGGCGGCTTCATCGCCTGGGGACAGATGGGGGACGCCAACGCGTCCATCCCCACGCCGCAGCCGTTCATGATGCGGCCCATGTTCGGCGCGAGGGGCCGGGCGCTCGGGGCCACCAGCCTCGTCTTCGTCTCACCGCGCGCGCTGGCCGAGGGCACCCTGCGCGAGCTGGGCCTGGGCAAGCGCGCCGTCGCGGTGAAGCGGTGCCGGGGGCTGGGCAAGCGCGACATGCGGCTCAACGACGCCCTGCCTGTCATCACGGTGGACCCGGAGACCTACGAGGTGCGCGCGGACGGAGAGCTGCTCCGCTGCGAGGCCGCCGTCCGACTGCCGCTCGCGCAGCGCTACTCGCTGTTCTGAGAGGACGGGGGCACGCGCGCATGGGCTCGTCCTGGAAGGTGCTCCAGTTGGCGGACTCGGGCTTTCCCACGGGCGGCTTCGCCCACTCGGGAGGGCTGGAGGCGGCGGTGCAGGCCGGCGAGGTGCGCGGCGCGCCGGAGCTTCGCCGCTTCACGCGGGAGCTGTTGTGGCAGGCGGGGTATGGCGCCCTGCCCCTGTTGAGCGCGGCGCACCGCGAGCCCTCGCGGCTGCCGGAGCTGGACACGCGCGCGGACGCGTTCCTCACCAGCCATGTCGCGCACCGGGCCAGCCGCACGCAGGGCCGGGCCTTCCTGGACACGTGCGCGCGCATCTTTCCCGGGCCGGTGGGGCCGCTGCGCGAGTCGGCGCGGGCCTCGGGGATTGGCTTCCACCATGCGCCGGTGTTCGGCGCGGTGGTGGCCGCGCTGGAGGTGGAGCTGTCGGAGGCGCAGCGGCTGCACCTGTCGCTCACGCTGCGCGGCGCGCTGTCGGCGGCGGTGCGGCTGGGCGTCATCGGCACGCACGAGTCGCACCAGCTCCAGCACCAGGCGACGCCGCTGTTGGACGCGGTGCTGGAGCGCTGCGCGGGGTTGGGGCTGGAGTCGCTCGCGCAGCCCTCGCCGTTGTTGGACTTGCTGGGTTCCACGCACGACCGCCTCTATTCGAGGCTCTTCCTGTCCTGAGGTGAAGCGCACATGCACGACGACCACAGGGGCCACGGCCACGACGATGAGCACGACCACACGCATGAGGAGTGGGAGCATCCGGGCCACTTCCACGAGCGCGAGGAGCCGAAGCGACGTGATTACAAGGCGCGCGCCTTCACCATCGGCATCGGCGGGCCGGTGGGCAGCGGGAAGACGGCGCTGGTGCTGGCGCTGTGCCGGGCGCTGCGCGAGCGCCACCGGCTGGGCGTGGTGACCAACGACATCTTCACCAAGGAGGACGCGGAGTTCCTGGTGCGAAACCACGCCCTGTCGCCCGAGCGCATCAAGGCGGTGGAGACGGGAGGCTGCCCGCACGCGGCCATCCGCGAGGACATCAGCCACAACCTGCTGGCGCTCGAGCAGCTCATGGAGGAGCTGACGCCGGAGCTGCTCATCGTGGAGAGCGGCGGCGACAACCTGGCGGCGCAGTACAGCCGCGAGCTGGCGGACTACACGGTGTACGTCATCGACGTGGCGGGCGGGGACAAGGTGCCGCGCAAGGGAGGGCCGGGCATCACCCAGTCCGACCTGCTCATCATCAACAAGACGGACCTGGCGCCCCACGTGGGCGCGGACCTGGGCGTCATGGAGCGCGACGCGAAGAAGATGCGCGGCGATGGGCCCTTCGTCTTCACCCAGGTCACCAAGGGCGTGGGTCTGGACGCCGTCGTCGAGCACCTGCTCACCGCGTGGAAGCAGCGCACCGGAGCCCGGGCGGGCTGAGGCCGCGAGGTGCTACGCTGGGCCCCACATGTCCGCGACTCCCACGGGTTACTGGGGCCCGAGCACCTCGACCGTGGATTGGTGCGAGACGAACTACCAGCACTTCTTCCACATCGGCGAGCTGTTCAACTCGGCCTCCAGCCTGGTGCTGGTCCTCGTGGGCGTGCTGGGCGTCGTGCTCCACTGGCGCGTGCTGGAGCGCCGGTTCCTGCTCGCCTTCGGGTTGCTCGCGCTGGTGGGCGTGGGCAGCACCGCGTTCCACACGACGCTGCGTCGCGAGCACCAGATGCTGGACGAACTGCCGATGCTCTATCTGGCCATCGTCATCGTCTACATCCTGCTCGAGGACCGCCCACAGCGGCGCTTCGGGCGCTGGTTCCCGTGGCTGCTGTTCGGGCACGCGGTGCTGGTGACGTACCTGACGGCCTTCACGCGCGGCGCGCTCCAGTTCTTCCTCTTCCAGGTGAGCTTCGCGTCGCTGGAGTTCTTCGCGCTCGGCCGCACGTACGTCCTCCAGCGGCGCAGCCCGGACGGGAGCACGAAGCGGCTGTTCCAGCTCGGCATCGCGTCCTATGCGCTCGCCATCATCCTCTGGGTGAGCGACATCCAGTTCTGCCCCACGCTCAACGAGACGCTCCCCGCGCACGGCATCCCCAACCCCCAGTTCCATGCCTGGTGGCACGTGCTGGTGGCCTTCGGGTTCAACGCGCTGCTGCTGGTCATCGCGAAGGAGCGGCTGCGGACGCTGGGGAAGTCGTCCCACCTGGGACGGCTGTTCGGCGTGGTTCCGCGCGTGAGCCTGACGCCACCCGGAGCGTGAGGCGTCAGTTCAGGCCCAGCTTGCACTCGGGGAGCGCGAGCCGGAGCTTCTCGAGTTCCTGGGGCGGCAGCGTCGTCGAGTAGAGGTCCAGCGCCCTGAGCCACGGCATCCGGAAGAGGACCGGAGGCACCGTCGTCAGGGGCGTGGACTGGAGGTCGAGGTACTTCAGGTGACGCAGCCTCTCCAGCGAGTCCGGCAACGTCTTCACGCCGGTCTGCCGGAGGTCGAGCGACTCGAGCGACTCGAGGTTCCCCAGCTCCGCCGGCAGCTCGGCCAGCGCGGGGTTGAAGGACAGGTCCAGCTTCTTGAGCTTCTTGAGCCGCCCCAGCTCCGGGGGGACGTGTGAGATGCCCGTGGTGCGCACCCACAGGGACTCCAGCTCGGTGAACTCGCCGATGACCGGCGGCAGCTCTCCCAGCTTGCGGCCGTTGAACAGCAGCTCCTTGGAGTCGCGCGGAAACCTGTCGAACAGGGCGAAGGCGCCCTTCGCCTTGGCGGCGGGGGCCTTCTTCTTCCCGACAGCGGGGAGGGACGCATGCGCGAGGTCCGGCGGCTCCTGGCCGGTGGCACCCTCCTCCGCGCCTTGGAGCGACTCGGCCATCGAGTCCAGTTCCTCCGCGAGCCAGGTGGAGAACGGCCCCAGCTCTTCCAACGGGAGGCTCTCCTCCACGCTCCACACGACCAGCCCGTCGCCCTGGGTGCCCCGGCCGAAGGCGAAGCCGTTGACGTCCTCCAGGTCGCGCGCGGCGAACATCACGAACGCGTACGTGTGCGTCCCCGCTTCGCGCTCGGCGCGGGCCTCGTCCCAGCTCCGGTCGGGAACACCCGTCTGCTGGGACAAGCTCACCCGCCAGCGCGGCGGGAGGAAGCCCAGCGTGGACTCGGAGGTCGACAGCCAGCGGTAGCCGAGCGCCTCGATGAACTCGACGTACTCGGCGGGCAGCAGCGGCGCGACGTCAGGCACGGCCGAGAACGGCACGACGCGAGGCTCCAGGTCCTCCTGGTAGCGCCCGGCGGAGCCCTTCCCCAGCACCTGCGTGGCCTGCTTCTCCACCTTCTTCCACTGCGTCGTCGGCGACACGGACTTCTTCGGCATGCCTTGTTCCCTACCCGCATCCGAATCCATGGGGGAAGCGCGAATTCATCCCGGAGCCCGGCGCGTGACGCCGGCGCGCCCGACCTCCCGGTCTTACTGGCCAGACCATGCCTCCTCGAAAACATCTGTTCCTACTTCAATCCCACCCATCTCGTTTGCCGCCCCAACGGCAAGCATGTCAGGAATTGAGCCCATCCCCGCAATGGCATTCCAGGAGGTTCTCGTGACCCGGAACGTGAAGCGATTGCTGGCTTTCGCCCTACCGCTGTCCCTTGCCCCGACGAGCGGGCTCGCGGAGCCGTTCGGCCCCTCCTGGACAGAGACCTTGGTGCTGCCTTCGCGCCCCTCGGCTCCGGGGGCCATGCCTCTGCTGTGCATGGCGTGGCAGGAGTACTACGTCCTGAATCTCACCGGCGCCACGGTCTGGTCGTCCGGGCCCCTGACCCCTCCCTTCCCGATTCTCGTCGCCGCCGGAGGTTTCGCTTCGGCAGGGGTGTCCACCAGCATTCCGGGAACCCACCAGTACCTCTTCACGACCAACACCTTGGACCCGTATGGGCGCGCGAAGACATGCGCCTGGCAACTCTCGGTCGCCCTCGACAGCAACGGGGTCTATGCCGGCGTCATCCATCAGGCCTCCGCTGGCAATCAGGGGGTCCTCTGCACCATCGACTCGGCGCAATCCTATTTCGACCCCTCCACCTGCCGGAGCCAGGTCGTCACCTACATCCAATGAGATGCAACGCCTGACACACCACGCTCAAAACTTTCCTTCGAGCGCCGAGGTAGCGACCGACCCGGTCAGGGTTCATTTGAACTGGCTGGGATAAGCGTCCAGGATTCGCCGCGCCCGAGCGGAGAGCGATTCCCGCGCCGTCGGGCGCTCCCATGAAACGAATTGCGCTCCTCCCTGCCCTGCTCACGCTCCTCGCCTGCGCGGCCTGTGGTCCCTCGACCGTGGAGTCACCACCTCCCGCCACGGACTCCCAGACCGCGGCCCTGGCGGCGCCACAATGGCTCCCGACCACCTCGGCGCTGTACGCGCGAGGCAACGCCACCGCCACACGGCTGTCCACCGGTCAGGTGCTCGTCGTCGGAGGCAGCGTCTCCGGCGCCGTGACGACCACCGCGGAGCTGTACAACCCGGCCAACGCCTCGTGGACGTCCACGGGCTCGATGACGGGCGCTCGCAGCGAGCACACCGCCACCCTGCTGGACAACGGCCGCGTGCTGGTGGCGAACGGCTACGGCGGCGGGGGCGCGGGCGTCGTGCTCAACACCGCGGAGATCTACTGGCCGACGACGGGGACCTGGACCGCCGCGGCCGCTTCTCCCTCGACGCGCACGGTGGGGCAGGCCGCGAAGCTCACCACGGGCAAGGTGCTCATCACCGGCGGCTACTCGGGCGCCATCGGCATCCTCTCCAGCGCGGACCTCTATGACCCGTTCACGAACAGCTGGACGGCCACGGGGATGAACGGAGGTCGCTACCGCCACACGTTGACCGCGCTGCCCGGCGGCAAGGCGCTCGTCGCGGGCGGCAGCAGCCGGCTGAGCACGCTGAGCACCGCGGAGCTGTTCGACTCCGCGACGAACAGCTTCACCTATGCCGCCCCGATGAGCCGGGCGCGCCACAGCCACACGGCCACGATGCTGCCCTCCGGCAAGGTGCTCATCGCCGGTGGCAGCGGCACCAACACGGCGGAGCTGTACGACCCCGCCACCAACACCTGGACGCCCACCGGCTCCATGTCGCGGGCGCGCTCCAGCCACCACGCCGCGCTGCTGCCGTCCGGCAAGGTGCTCGTCTTCGACAGCAGCGGCACCAGCGAGCTGTACAACCCCGCCACGGGCACCTGGAGCATCACCGCGCCGCTGCTCTCCAGCCGCATCGGCGGCGTGTCCGCGCTGCTGCGCTCCGGGCAGGTGCTGCTCTCCAGCGGGTCCATCGGCGCCACGCCCACGGCGTCCTCGGAGCTGTATGAGCCGGGACAGCAGTCGTGGAGCGCCACCGGCTCGCTGTGGGTGGGACGCTGCCAGCACACCGCCACGGAGCTGCCCTCGGGGGCGGTGCTCGTGGCGGGCGGCTCGAGCTCCGGCACCCCGCTCGCGAGCGTGGAGTCCTACGACCCGGCCACCAGGACCTGGACGGCGCTGGGCTCGATGACGCAGGCGCGCAGCGGACACGTGGCCGTGCGGCTGCCGTGGGGACAGGTGCTGGTCATCGGCGGCAATGCGTCCACCACGCAGACCACGACGGAGCTGTACGACCCGGACACGAATACGTGGACGGCGCGTGGCAGCCTGAACACCGCGCGCGAGGGCTTCACCGCGACGGTGCTGCCCACCGGGAGGGTGGTCGTCGCGGGTGGGCGAATCAACACCATCAACTACCTCACCAGCGCGGAGGTCTACGACCCGGCCACGGGCACCTGGTCGGCCACGGGCAGCCTCAACTTCGGCCGCGCGGACCACAGCGCCGTGCTGCTCCCGGATGGCAAGGTGATGGCGGCGAGCGGTACGTACTTCACCAACTCCATGACGACGCAGACGCCGACGGTGGAGCTCTATGACCCGACCACGGGGGCGTGGACGTACACCAGCAACATCGCCTTCTCGGGGAGGAGCGACTTCACCCTGGATGTGCTGGGCTCGGGGCTGGCGCTCGCCGCGGGTGGACGGACGGGCAACTCGCTCAACTTCGGCGCGTTCTCGGTGAGGGTGGCGGACGTGTACTCGCAGACCACGGGCGCCTGGAGTCCGGTGGGGAGCCTGGCCACCACGCGCCACGAACACTCGAGCGCCTTGCTCGCATCGGGCGCGCTCATGGCGGCGGGAGGCCTGTCGCGCGTGGGCGGCGGTCAGCCCGTCACCACCACGCTGGCCAGCGCGGAGCTGTTCGACCCGGCGACGAACACCTGGAAGGAGACGGCGGGCATGCGCGTCGCCCGCGCGGGCTTCACGCTGACGCCGCTGTACACCCAGGAGGTGCTCGCGGTGGGCTGCGGGCCCGCCGGGGAGCCCTCGGCGGAGCTGTACACGCCGTAGCGGCGTGGCACGGGGCGACGGTGCTGGTGGCCCGTCGCCCCCCGAGTCTCTCGGTCCGGCTCAACTCTTGTGGGCTTGTGCGGAGGACGAGATGTCGGCGTTCTCGTCCTCACCGCCCGCGGCGCCGTCCGCGCCGTAGGAGAGGACGACGGGGCGGCCGCCCTCGTTGAGGTACACGTAGTCGTTCTGCCACGGGTCCTTGGGGAGTTGCTCGAGGACCCGACTCTCCACGAGCGCGCCGAGTCCCGCGCTCGTGTCCGGGAAGCGCCCTGTCTTCGTGTAGTGGAGCTTGAGCGCGGTCTCGATGTTCTTGATGTCCAACGAGGCCCTGTCTTCCTTCGCTTCTCCCAGCATGGGCATGACGGCGACGCCGACCGCCGCGGCGATGAGCCCGAGGATGGTGATGACCACCATGATTTCGATGAGCGTCATGCCGCGACGGTGACGGCGGTGCTGCCTGGACTTGTTCCGGTTCATGACTGTTCTTCACCTCATGTGACGTTCTGGCAGGGTCGCTTTCGTCGCGTGCGTCGCCATGTCGTTCCAGCGTCTGGCTTCACACGTGGCGCAGCCCCGTGGCCCTTCTCCGACAACCGGAGAGAGGAGCCACCAGGAGGCCAGTGCAGACCTCGTGCCGTCATGAGGTTCACCCTGTTCGGAGCCACTGTCGGCGATGTATCCAGGCCCAGAGCGCCCACGCAGGGGTTCGGCGACAGCTCAGTTCTTCGGCGCGGCCGGCTTCGACGCTTCCGCGATGCGCTTCACCACGTCATCGACGATGTCGTTCGGGATGGGGATGGACAGGTTGTACTGGGCAATCTTCCAGGTGGCGCCGTCCTTCACCAGCACGCCGCTGCCGCGGCTGGGGCCCAGGTTCGGCGTGTCGAGCACCTCGTCGAACCAGGCCACCTTGCCGTCCTTGGACACGGTGATGTGGCGCGAGGTGGCCTTGAAGCTCCACGCCTTGCCCTTCGAGAAGTAGGGCTTCGCCCACGCGCGGAACTCGTCGCGCGTCCAGCGCTCGGTGGCGTCGGTGCCCAGGTAGATGGCGTCGGGGGTGAAGTACTGGAAGTAGCGCGCCTCGTCCGCCTGGGCGGCGGCCAGGTGCCAGTCGTCCAGCACCGTGGTGATGGCGGCCTTCGGGTCAGCGGCCTTGCCCGTCACGGGCGCGGCGGCGAGCACGAACAACAACAGGGAGACAGTGGACACGCGAAGCGACCTCGTCGAAGAGAAGTTCGCGGTATGAAGCGGCACGGCCCGCCCCCGGGTCAAGCGCACCCGGGCTGGCCAGAAAGGTGTGAGTCGCGTGGTCCTCGAGAGCTTCCAGGTCGGTGAGGGGGATGTGCCCACGGTGCTGCTGCACGGCTTCCTTGGCACGGGGCGCAACCTGCGCTCGCTGGCGACGGCGTGGAGCGCGGCGGACCCTCGGCGCCGCTTCCTCCTCCCGGACCTCACCGGCCACGGCGCCTCCCCTGTCCCGCCGCCTGGCTCGGACCTCTTCAGCATGGCCCGCGACGTGGTGGACACCGCGCGGGCCCAGGGATTCGCCGGCGCGCTCCACTGGGTGGGCCACTCGCTCGGAGGCCGCGTGTCGCTCGCCGCCAGCCTCCACGTCCCAGAGGCCGTGGCCCACGTCTCGCTGCTCGACATCGCGCCGGGCCCCGTGCCGTATGACCTGTCCGACAGCGGCATGGTGCTGGGAATCCTCCTCCAGGCGCCGCCGCGCGCGCCCAATCGCAAGGACATGCGCACAGAGCTCACCTCGCGTGGACTGTCCGACCACCTGGCCGACTGGCTCGTGATGAACCTGATGCCGGAGGGAGACGGCGTGCGCTGGCGCTTCGACCGGCAGGCGCTCGCGGAGCTGCACTCGCGCGTCAACGGCACGGACCTGTGGGCCGCGGTGGAGCATCCGGACCGTCCGCCCATGCGCGCTGTTCGAGGAGGCCGCTCGCGCTACGTCTCCGACGCCGAGGCCGCGCGCCTGGAGGCCGCCGGCTGCCCGGTGACGACGTTCCCCAACGCGGGCCACTTCGTCCACGTGGACTCCGCCAAGGAATTGCTGGAGTGGCTCCTGCGCGAGTGAAGTTCGCGCATCAGATGCGCACGCCCAGGAACAGGCCGGGCCACATCCGCGTGCCGGAGGCCCCTCGCCCCGTCTGCCACTGCGGCATCCACGTCACGTCCTCGTCCGGGTCCTCCTCGGGTGGCTTGTAGGCGTTCAGCGACAAGCCACCGAACACCGCGAAGCGCCGCTTGAGCTCCCAGCCGAAGCTCGCGCGCAGCCGATACAGGTTGTTCGGCGTCCCATCCGAGAACAACTGCGGCGTCCACCCTCCCAGCGAGAGGTCCAGGTCCACGTAGTAGCGGTCCGCCGCTCCCACCGGCAGGTGCACCCCCACGCCCAACGACTTGAAGGTCCGCCACGAATCCTTCCAGGGCGACACCCCCGCGCTCGCAATCACATGCACCGTGCGACTGCCGTACTTCACCCCCACCGACAACGGAGAGACCTCGTCCGCCCAGATTTCGAACGCGATGCGCCCCTTGCGCACCAGGCTCAACAACCCGATGGGCACCGACACGTCATCCGCGATGTTGATGAGCCCCAGCTGCACCCCCTTCACGTTCCCCGCCACGTTGATGAAGCCCACCTGCGCGCCCGACACACTGCCCGCCAGGTTGAAGAGCCCCACCTGCGCTCCCGTCAGCCGCTCCACCATGTTGACGCCCACCGCGACCTGCGAGCCCTGCATCTGCTCGTCCGCGCGGTTGCCCACCACCGAGAGCTGCAGCCCGCTGAAGGCCCGCTCCGAGTAGTTCACCACCGCCGCCATCTGCGCCCCCGTCGCCCCACCGAAGGCCAGGTTGCCCCCCACCGCCAGCTGGAGCCCCAACACCTCGCCCCCCGTCACGTTGGCGATGCCCGCCACCTGCGCCCCCTCCATCGTCCCATCCACCCAACCCAACCCTCCCGCCACCCCCACCCCACGCAACTGGAACGAGCGCACCGCCAGCCCCCCCAACGCCACGTGGTTGAGCCCACCCCCACCCCACAGCGACGTCGTGGACAGCGGAGGCACCAGCGACAGGTTCACCGGCACCGACGGCAAATCCTCCCGCGCGCCCGAGGACTCCCGCTCGAGCGGCACATCCGTCACCGCGCCGCCACGCGACACCGTGCGCGTCAACGTCACCGGGACGAAGTCCCCCACCCGCAGCTCCGCGCCGCCCTTCACCGTCACCACCAACTCCGCCTCGAAGCGCTGCGAGGGACGCTCCAACGTGACGTGGTAGCGCCCCGGCTCCAACCCCAACGACAGCCTGCGCCCCAACGGCTTCTGCAGCTCGGCCACCAGCTGGTTGCCCCAGTCGCGCACGAACAGCCGCCCGTGCACCTCCTCGGCAATCCCCAGACGCGCGCTCGAGCCGCGCAGGTCCGTCATCACCAAGTCACCACTGCCCGCCAGCTGGATGTCATAGGCCGCGTGCTGCGGCCCACCCTGCGAGCGCTCCGTGCGCGCCAGCGTCTCGTGGAACGCGAACTGATACGCCTCGTGCAACGTGACGCGCCCGTCCCCGGATGTGTCCGCCGCCCCGCGCAGCCCCGTCACCAGGAAGTGCGTGAAGAACGACGCGCCAATGGTGTCCGACTCCTGCGCCACCTCATCCGCGGAGCTGGAGGCCAGGTACGCATGGCCCCGCACCTGCGCGGACGCATCCGTGAGGAACGAGGGGCGCCTGAGGCCACCCTTGTAGCGAGTGAGCGCGCCCGAGCCGCACGAGTCCAGGATGGCGATGCGCACGTCCACCGGCACGCGGGACATCAACTTGCGCAAGTCGTCGTAGGAGACGCGCTCGCCGCGCGGCAACAGCCCGTCCGCGTCCGAGTGGCCCGAGTAGTACACCACCAGCTCGCGCCGGAGCCCCGGCACGGCGGCGGCCTCCACCAGCGCGACGAGCCGCTCGAGCGCGGCCAGCAGCGTGCCCCGGTCCGCCTCCAGCAGCAGCACCTGGTCGGCCGAGGCCACGCCGCCCAGCTCCTGCAGCACCCGCGACATCGCCAGGGCGTCCGAGCCCGCGTAGCGCAAGCGCTCGCGCCCCGGGCCGCCCTCGCTGGAGCCCGCGATGAGCGCGAAGCGGCGCAACGTGGCGTCGGGCGCCTCGTCACGACGGGCCGCGCGGGCCTCGCGCGTCCACACGCCCATCACCCACATGGCCAACAGGCAGGCCACGCGTCCCCACCGGCGCGCTGTGCTCCCACTCATCATCCGCGTCCCACTTCCGCTCCAGCTCCGGCCCGGCCTCGCGCGACCACCGGGCATATCCCGGATGGCCGCCCCCTTGCGAGCCATCCGCTACCACGTCACGGCGTCCAGCGCGCCCGACGGACGAGCCAGGAGCTGCCTCCCCGCCCGTCTCGCACCACCGCCCAGAAGGTGACCTCCTGTGCCACCCCGTCCTTCTCCGGCGGCTCCCACTCCGTGCGATGGCGGCCCGGCTGCCCGTTGAAGTCCACGCTCTCCGTCTCCTCCACGGAGAACTTCCCCAACGTCGCGTGCCAGGTGATGGCCCAGGACTCCTTGAGCTGCACCGCCTCCTTGCGGAACCCCGGCACCACGTACGACTCCTCGAGCGCGGCGATGTCGTTGGCGCGCACCACGAACGGCCCCTCGCCCTTGAGCTCGGGCAGCGCCTCCGGGTCCCACGCCGCGTCGTCCAGCGTGAGCCCCTGCAACATCGGCTGCTGGTTGGGCGCCATGCCCGGCACCAGCGGACACGTGAAGACCATCAGCTTCTGCGCGTAGACGCCCTCCTCGCCCGCGGTGACGTGCAGCACCAGCGGCATGCGCAGCCCGCCGAAGCCCTGGTACGGGTCCGCCTGGCGAACCGCGTCCAGGAGGAGCGTCCCGTCCGCCAGCTGCGAGGCCCCCGGCCGGATGGGCAGCACCAGCTCGCCCGCCGTCGTCGTGCCCCGCGCCAGCTCCACGCGCTTCGCGGCGTCCTCGCAGAGCGAGTCCTCCGGGTCCGCGCAGGCCGTCAATGTGTAGGCGATGGCGCGCCCCTGCCCCAACGGGTCCACCAGCAGCGCCCGGTAGGACACCTGCTCGGTGAGCACCTCCAGCGCCTCCGCGGTGGGCTCGCACGTCGGAGCCATCAGCTCCGGGCGCTCCACGGCGATGCCCAGCACGCGCAGGTCGCGCACATGGGACGAGTGGTCATCCGGGTCGACGCAGGCCACCGCGCCCAGCGCCACCAACAACAGTCCGCCACACTTGAACCAGGTCCCCATGGTCAGAAGCTCCCTTTCACGCCCAGCACGGGGAGGATGGGGATGCCGGGAATCTCCATCTCCTTGCGGTAGCGGTAGTCGTTGAAGACGAACTCGACGTTCTCGGCGTTGTAGAGGTTCTGGACGTCCAGGTAGAGCGCGAGCGTCCAGTTGTCGAAGCGCCAGCCCTTCTCCACGCGCACGTCGAGCTGATGGAAGCTGGAGGCCCGCCCGGAGAGATAGCGCCCGTACGTCGGCGAGTAGTTGTTCGAGTCCGAGTTGTAGATGTCATGCGGGTGCACCAGCGGCGTCACCGGGCGGCCGGTGGTGAGGCGGAAGCGCCCACCCAGCTCCCAGCCGTTGCCGAGCACGTAGTTGGCCACCAGCGTGAGGATGTGCGTCTGGTCCCAGGGGCTGGGGCCGTAGGTCTCCTCGCCCACGCCCGGCAGGCCATCGCCGCCCAGGGGGCCCTCGGCGCGGGGCTTGGGGCCCGCGCGCCCGTCCTCGGCGTGGCTGAGGGTGTACGACAGCCAGCCGTACCACTTGTCGGTGGCGGAGGCGCGCTCCTTCTTCACCATGAGCTCCACGCCGTACGCCTTGCCGATGCCCATGTTGACGAAGCGGTCCTGGACGAAGCTGCCGTTGTCGGAAGGCCGCACGTCGCCCGGAGACACCACGTTCTCGAAGCGGCGGTTGAAGAAGCCCGTGACGTCCACGTTCCACACGTCGGTGAGGCGCTGCTCCACGCCGAGGCTGGACTGGAACGCGCGCTGGTAGCCGAGCAGCGGGTTGCCGTACGGAGCGAAGACGAACTGGAAGGTGTCCGCCGGCTGGCTGTAGAGGCCGAGCGAGCCCTTGAAGGCGGTGCGCTCGCTGAAGCCGTAGCGGACCCACAGGCGCGGGTCCAACAGGAAGTTGCGCGTGCCGCCCACCTTCTGGAAGTTGCCGCGCACGCCCGGCGTGACGGTGACGGGGCCGAGCTTCAGGTCCGCCTCCGCAAAGAGCGCGCCGTCGAAGCCGTTGATGGTGCGCTTCTCGTAGATGAGCTCCGAGACGGGGTCCGAGCCCGGGAAGGGCACGTACTCGGCGCCGCCCACGGAGGGGGCCTGCACGTCGATTTTGACGTGGTCGAAGTAGACGTCCAGACCCGTGCGCACGGTGAGCAGCGAGGAGACGTCCAGGGCCATCACCTCGCGCGCGCCCAGCGAGTAGATGGTGTCGTCCTCGATGTAGTTGCCGAAGGAGATGTCGAAGTAGTCCACGCCCACGTACGGCGTGAAGACGGAGCTGAAGTTGCCCTTGCGGTACGTCCAGTCGCCCTTCACGCGGTGGAAGCGCGTGTGCGTGTTCAGCTCGACGTCCGCGGACGACTCCTCGCCGCCGGTGACCAGGCGCAGCTTGTCGTCACTGCCGAAGGCCATGACGTAGCCGGTGCTGCGCGCCGCGCCGGGCTCCGGGGTGGAGCCCCGCGGGGCGCCGAAGTCCAACCGGAGCTGGTAGTCCCAGTACACCGGGACGATGGAGAGCGTGGTGCCCTCGTCCTTGGGCAGCACCGCGGGGAGGATGGTGTCGATGTACGAGCGCCGCGCGGACGCCGCCACGCTGATGCCCTCGGTGATGGGCGCCTCCAGGAAGAAGCCCGCGTCGAGCAGGTCCACCTTCACCGAGCCGTGCACCGTGTCCGCCGCGCCCTTGCGCGTCGTCACGTCCACCACGCCGCCCACCGCGCGGCCGTACTGGCTGCCGTAGCCACCCGGGAAGAAGTCGAGCGAGTCGATGAACTCTGCGTTCACCACCGACGGGCCGCCGAGCAGGTGGAAGAGGTTGGGGATGCGCACCCCGTCCATCAGCGTCGCCGTCTGGCCCGGGTTGGAGCCGCGCACCAGCAAGTCCCCGGAGATGAACGGCGCGCGCGCGACACCGGGCAGCGTCTGGAGCACGCGGATGGGGTCGCCGAAGGTGCCCGGCGTCTTCTGCGCCTCCTCGCGCGTCACCGTGCGGCGGACCACCTCCTTCTTCGGGCGGTCCGAGCGCACCACCGTCTCGAAGGCGCTCCCGGCCGGGGCCAGGTAGAAGTTCACCTCCGTGGTCTCGTTCTCCTTCAGCGTCTCCTTCGTCTGGTAGAGCTGATAGCCGGAGGCGACGACGCGCACCGCGCACTCCCCCGGCGGCACCTCGAGGGTGAAGCGGCCGTCCGCGTCCGACACGGCCTCGGCCGCCTCCGCCTCGTCGCCACAGCGCACGGTGGCGCCCGCCACGCGCGAGCGGCTGCCGCGCGAGATGAGCTGACCGGTGAGGACGGCCTTGGGCTGCGCGGGCTCCTCGGTGGCGGCGCTCTCGGCGGGGGCCTTCGGGGTGAGGGTGAAGTGGTAGACGTACTCGACCTGCACGGGCGCGGGCACGCCGTCGACCTCGGCGGGTGAGAAGCGGAACTGGCGCACGGCGGCGAGCGCGGCCTCGTCGAAGCCGTGGCCCGCGGGCTCGGTGGGCTGCACGTCGGAGACGCTGCCGTCCTCGGCGATGGTGATGATGAGGCGCACCGAGGCGGTGAGGCCCTGCGCGAGCGCCTCCGGCGGATACACGGCCTCCACGGGCTGCACCAGCGCGGGCGGCTTGGTGATTTGAGGCGGGGCCGCGGCGGCTTCCGCGCCTGGAGCCGGCGGCGTGGGCGCCTGGGCGAGCACAGGAGTCGCCACCCACAGGGAGGCGGCGGCGAGCGCGGCGCGGGCATTCACATTCGAGGACATAGGTCTTTCAAGAGCGGGAACGTGGGGACGGGGTGTGGGCTCCCGCCGGCAAAGGGACGGAGTGAGGGTGTGCTGGAGGAGTCGGCGGGCAGTTGCGGGCCGTGGATGTGGATGAGGCCCACCGATGCATCTCCTCGCTCCGGCCCTCTCCCAGCGGGAGCGGGGTTTCAGTCGAGCAGGAAGGTATAGGCGTACTTCATCTCCGTGGACACAGCCTCGCCGCCCTTGAAGGCGGGACGGAAGCGGAAGCGGAGGATGGCGTTGCGCGCGGCCTCCTCCAGTCCATGCCCCGGGCCGTTGAGCACGCGCGCGTTCACGACGCGGCCCTCCGGGTCGATGGTGATGGACAGCGTCACCGTGCCCTCGATGCCCAGCCTGCGCGCCTCCTCGGGATAGGGGACCTTCACCTCGCTGGCGAGCTGCGGCTCTCGGTCCACCTGGTAGATGGGCGTGTACTTCGGCGCGCTGTAGGTCTTCACCTCCTGCGGCGCCTTGGCCTTGTCGGCGGTGCGACCGTAGAGCGTGTTGCCCACCGGGGCCGCGAAGCCTCCGGCGCTGGTGGTGGAGGACAGGGACATGCCCACCACCAGGGGCGCGGGCTTCGCGCTCGGAGGCGGCGTCTCGTTGGGCGGCGGCGGGGCCTCCGTGGGCGGAGGCGGCAGGGGCCTGGGGGCCTGGGCCACCTTCACCGGCGGGGGCTTCACGCGCACCTTGGGCGGCGGAGGCGGCTCGGGCTTGGGCTCCTCCTTCACCTCGGGCGGCGGAGGCGGCGGCTTCGTCACCTCCACCATCACCAGCTCCACGGGCCGCTGCGGCGCGGTGCGCTCGGGAGGACGGGTGTGCAGCACCACCAACCCCAACCCGTGCAGCGCGAGCGAGCCCGCGACGAACCCCACGAACAACCCGTTGCCGCCCCGGCGGGGCAACACGAACTCACTGTCGAGCGCGCTCGTACTCATGGCCTTCACGTCAGCCCCGCGGCGCGGGCGCGGCGTCCTTCTCGATGTTGAGGGCGAACTTCGCGATGCCCTGGCCCTTCACCGTGTCGATGAGGCGCATCACCTGTCCGTAGGCGATGGTCTGGTCGGCGCTGATGATGGCGCGCGTGTCCTTGTCCTTGGCCACCGCCTCGGCGACCTTGGCGGACAGCTCCGGCTCGGTGACGGGCGCGCCGTCGAAGTAGAGCTTGCCCTCCTTGTCGAGCACGACGTTGACCAGGCCCTGCACCGTCTCGCCGCCGTTGGCCGCGCGGGGCAGGTCCACCTCCACCGTCTCACGGACGATGAAGTTCGCCGTCACCATGAAGATGATGAGCAGCACCAGCACCACGTCCACCAGCGGCGTGACGTTGATGCCGGTGATTTCCTCTTCGTTCTCCTGCGCGCCTCCGGCCATGGCTAGCGAGCCTCCGCGCGCAGGCTTCCGACCAGGGCGTGGCCCAGGGCGTTGGCGCGACTGGTGAGCGTCTTGAGCTGACGGTTGAAGATGTTGAAGGCGACGACGGCGGGAATCGCGACAGCCAGGCCCACCGCCGTGGCGACGAGCGCCTCGGAGATTCCGCCCATCACCGTCTGTTGAATCGCCGCGCCCTTCACGTTGCTGGCGCCCAAGTCGTTGAACGCCTTGATGATGCCGAGCACCGTGCCGAACAGGCCGATGAACGGCGCGTTGTTGCCCAGCGTGCCCAGGAAGGAGAGGAAGCGCTCATACTGGGGACGCTCGCGGGCCATGGTGGAGGCGATGACCTGCTCCACGGTGTCGGCGCCTTGCTCGCTGGAGGCCAGGCCCTCGCGGATGATGGCGGCCTCCATGCCGCGCTTGCCCTGGATGGCCACGCGCACCGCCTCGTGCTCGCCGCGCGCCAGGCGCACCGCGAGTGCCTCCGAGTCCGCCAGCCGGTACCGGGCGAAGTACACCGCGCGCTCCAGCATGATGCCGATGGACAGCACCGACAGGCACACCAGAATCCAGAGCACCCACTCGGCGGAGGTGAGCGTGAAGCCGAGCAGCTTGCTGCTGAGCCACCCGAGGTTCTCCGCGTGAGCCTGGGCGATGACCGCGATGGACGACATGGTGTTCCTTCCCCTCGTGAAATGCGTTGGCGCGACTGGAACACCGGGGGCGCCAGGAAGTGTCACCCGGTCGATTCACGGTGGATCTGATTCCTCTGTGCGCGGGTGTAGGACCCAGGGCAGGCGACCCTCGACGGGCCGTTCTTGCGGGGTGAGAATGCGGGCCATGCAAGGCAAGTGCGTGGTCGTGACGGGTGCCTCGATGGGCATCGGCGAGGAGCTGTCGGTGGCGCTGGCGGCGCGGGGCGCGAACCTGGTGCTGGCGGCCAGGAGCGAGGAAGCGCTCCAGCGGGTGAAGCAGCGGTGCGAGGCGGCGGGAGGCAAGGCCGTGGCGGTGGCCACGGACGTGGGGGACCCGGAGGCGTGCCGGCGGATGGTGGAGCAGGCGGTGGAGTCCTTCGGCGGCGTGGACGTGCTCGTCAACAACGCGGGCATCTCCATGGACGCGAAGTTCGAGGACATCACGGACCTGGGCATCTTCGAGCGCCTGATGCGCATCAACTACCTGGGCGCGGTGTACTGCACGCACGCGGCGCTGCCGCACTTGAAGGCGCGGCGTGGGTTGTTGGTGGCGATTTCGTCCCTGACGGGGAAGACGGGCGTGCCCACGCGCACGGGCTACGCGGCGAGCAAGCACGCGATGCACGGGTTCTTCGACTCGCTGCGCGTGGAGCTGATGGGTACGGGGGTGGATGTCACGGTGGTGTGTCCGGGCTTCGTGTCCACCAACGTGCGCGCCAACGCGCTGGGCAAGGACGGCAAGCCGCTCCAGGTGAGCGCCCATGACGAGAGCGAGGGCAACAACATGGACGTGGCCACCTGCGTGGCCATCATCCTGCGCGCCATGGACCGGCGCGAGCGCGAGGTGGTGATGACCCCCAAGGGCAAGGTGGGTCAGTACCTCAAGCTGTTCACCCCGGGCCTGCTGGACCGCATCGTGTTCAAGACGATCCAGGACCGGCGGCGGTAGGCGCGGGCTCCGGTCCACCGTGACGGGGGTGGACCGGGAGCCGCGACACCGTCAGCAGCCGCAGACGCGCTTGCGCGTGGTGGTACAGGCGCCGTTCGCGTCACAACACGTCGTGGTGAGAATCTGGAACGTGTCGAGCGCACCCAGCTCGCACCGGCCCACGTTGCAGGTGCCCCAGGTCTCCGTGCACGTCACCGCCGCCTGGGACACCTGGCCCTCGGAGAGGTCCTCGGCGAGCGTCTCCTCCTCCGGGACAGGGCCACCACAGCCAACGACAGACAGCGCCACCGCGCACATCAGCCATCGCAGGTTCTTCATCGTGCCTCCCGAGCCGCCCGCGTCAGTGCGGGCGTCAGGCATTACGGACCCATACTCGGGGTATTGCAAGGCAGGGCCTTCACTGGCCGTTCCGGCGCCATTGAAGACGTCTGCTCCTTGCGAAAGCGATGGGCCGGGCGATGGCTGGCGGCAGCACTCCGGCAACGCGAAGCCGGTCCGAGGGGCCGACTGATGATTCCTGTTCGAGAGCCTGGGCGACGGTGCGAGTTCAACATGGCGGGCGCGGGCAGGACGCCTGTCGTCCACGTCAAGCTCGCCATACTCCTGTTGGAATTGGCACCCTCCGATGTGCAACTGCACCCCGTGGACATCACGGGGTGTCCAGACGAGTACCTCATCCTCGTCGCCACCCGACTGGTCCGCTGCATCGACGACGCTGCGACGGAAGAGGTCCGTTACTGGATGCCGGAGGATGAGCGCCCGGACAAGCTCGGCCAGTACCGCAGCGTCTTCGGCATGAAGCTCGACCCCTCACGCGTCGGCGACGCGAAGGTGTTCCGCACCTGGGGCTGGCCCGTCGCCCTCATCGTCTCCGAGGACATCAAGGTGGCCCTGGAACGAGCCAGGGCCACCGGCGCCGAGTTCGAAGAGGTCTGACCGGCCGCGACTCACGGCCCGTCGAGCACCGCCAGCATCCTCGGCAGCACGTCGTAGAACGCGTAGTTCCAGCAACTGAAGTTGTGGCCCCCGTCACAGCCGAACGGCTTCTGTCCCGGCAACGGCCGGCCATACATCTCGTAGTGATGTGGCACCCCCGCCGCATTCAGCGCATGGTGGAAGCGGTCCGTCGCCGCCCCTGGCACGCGCTCCAGCACATCCCCATCCCACGTGCCCGAACCCGCGTACAGCGCCACCGCCACACCCCGGAGCCCCGCCGCGCGCCCCATCGGATTGTTCATGTTCCACGCCTGGTCGAACGGCCAGAACGGCGAACCGAACGGCCCGTCCGAGTTCTGCAGCCACCGCGTCGCCTCCTCCGTGATGAGCGCCCGGATGGCCGAATCCCCCAAGTCCAGCGCCCCCGAGAAGCTCGCCGCGTACGCGAACAAATCCGGCCGCCTCGCCGCGTAGCTGATGGCCCCGAATCCTCCCATCGACAGCCCGGCAATCGCGCGCCCCTGCTTGTACGCCAGCGTCCGCAGGTTCTGGTCCACCCACCGGATGACCTGGTTCAGGTGGAACTCCTCCCACGACTGGTTCACCCCGCGAGGGAACACCCAGTTCGTGTACCACCCCACCTTGCCCCCATCCGGCATGATGGTGATGACCGGCATGTTCTCCGTAATCGCATAGGCCGCGCCGAACTCCACCCACTGCGCCGAGTTCGCCCCCGCCCCGCCATGCAGCAGGTACACCACCGGATAGCGCAGCCCCGGGTTCGCCGCGTAGCCCGTCGGCAGCAACACCCGCACGTGGTGGCGCGGGTCGTACACCGCCTGGGGCGAAATCAGCGGCGTCGAAATCTCCACGTCGATGAGCCGGTCCGTGATGGGCCGCACCGCATGCACCGTGATGCCATGGCCCGAGTTGAAGACAGGCGCCAGGCTCGCCTCCAGCGCGCCCTCCGCCCGTGCCACCCCGGGCACTCCGCCCACCAGCCCCGCGACCAGGGCCAAGGCCCCCATCACGGAACGCCAGCACGAAGGAACGACTGGACCACGGCCTCGGGGGACAAGGGGGAGTCGGGACATGCACTCACGTCTATGCATTCCCAGACAACCAGACAACCCCCACCCAGACAGGACAATCCAACGCCATCTTTCCCATCCCAACGGCATTGTCAGTCATGACAGCAGGAACAGACCACGTCAGGAGTTCCCACCCGCGCTCCCCAGTCAAATACCAAACTCTCCCCTGAACTTCGAGATCGCCTCGACAAGACTGGCGCACGGCTCCGACCGCTCCTCAGGCGCACTCTCACTCATGAGCTCGAGAAACTGCCGCTCATGCCCCTCCCCTCCGCGCACCCTGTCCGCGCTTTGCACCACGAACCCGCCCCCCGGAATCAACTCCAGGCAGCGGTAGACAATCACATCCCCGTCACCCATGCGCTCATACACGTCATGACGCAGATACAGAGACACACCCATGCCCACGACCGCACCACCTTCCCAGTGATTCAACTCGAAACATTCTGCGCGAAGAGACCTGACCTCGCGCCTCAGGAGTCCCCACCCGCGCTCGCGCCGCCCCGTCGGTCCACGCGGGTCAGCAGGCCCGCGAGTCCCTCGAAGCTGGCGTTGCCCACCTGGTGCAAGCCAAAGCCCCACAGGAATGCCGTCATCCCCGCGCCAAAGCCTCCCCAGGTCGGTGAGAAGACATTGAGCAACTGAAGCCCCAGCACCACCGCCACGCCCGTCAGCAACACCAACATCGCCAGCTCCACCAGCCACAGCTGGCGCGCCGACGGCAACGGCATCCCCTCCAGCTCCCCCAGCGCCCCACCCGCATCCTCCGCTCCCACGGGCGCCTCCGGCAACGCGGGCAGACTGCCTCCCGTGGGCGCACTGGCCGAGGGCACCTCGGGCGGGGACGGCGTCGAGCCCCGCTCCAGGAACGACATCGGAGTCCCCGGCCGTCCCATGCCGACCCCCTGGGAGCTCGGATACCCCTCCAGGGCCAGCTGCGCCTTGTCCGTCTTGTACTCCGCGTCCTGCAACGTCTCCGGCGTCAGCGCCAGCTCCGCCTCGTTCAGCAACGCGTTGATGTGCCCCAGCTCATGCAACTGCCCTTCCCCCTCCGCCTCCCCCCGCTTGCGCGACACCTCCGCGCGCAAGCCGGCAATCCGCGCGCGCACCTGCCCCGTCTGCGCGCGCTGGAGCGCGTCCCGCGCCTCGCGGTACCTCGCCGAGGCCTCGTGCGGCGACTCCGCGGCCAGCGCCAGCATCGCCTCGCGCAGCTTCGCCTCCGCCGCGTCCAGGTCCGCCTTCTGCGCCTCCGTCGCCGTGCTCCGCGCCTCCTCCACCGCGCCGCGAAGCTCCAACAACAACCGCCGCACGTAGTGCGCGTACGCCCCTTGGTACAGCCGGAAGCCCTCGTCCACGTTCACGTCCGCGCGCGCTCGCGCCTGCTTCAGCCGCTCCTTCACGTCCGACGTCAGCTCCCGCCACTCCTCCAGCGAGAAGCCCCTCGGATTGCGCGGCGACGCCACCGCCTGGGACAGCTCCGCGCACAGGACATCGAAGTACGAGCGACGCGCCATCTCGAACTGCTGCCGCGCCGTCGTCACATCCCCCTGCCCCAGCCGCGCCCTCACGTCCTGCAGCAGCGGCAACAACTCGTACGTCAGCCGGAACCCCAGGCTGTCCTCTCCCAGCTTCTGCGCCAGTGCTCGCGCCTGCGCCTCCAGCTCCTCCAGCTTCGCCTTCAGCCCCGCCCGCGCCAGCTCCTGCACGTTCTGCCCGCGCAGCACCTTGAGCTGCTCCTCCAGCCGCTCCGCCGGCACCGTGCCCAGCCGCAGCGACGTCTCCGCCTCCTCCAGCGCCGCGCTCGCCGACTCGGGGCGCATCTCCGGCGGAAGCGCCCGCAGCTCGCGCGAACAGCCGCGCCACGCCTCGTACAGCCGCAGCTCGGACTCCACCCGCGCAAGCTCCGCGTCCGCCACCCGGCCACCCCTCACCGGCGAGCGGATGCGCGAGATGAGCGCGTCGATGCGCCCGCGCACCTCCAGCCCCACCTTGCGCGCGTCCTCCTCCTGCCCCTCCAACAGCACGCTCATCCGCCGCCGCAGCACGCGCGCCCGCTGGAGCTGCTGCGCCCTCGGCCGGATGCTCTGCGTGTACAGCCGCACGCCATACGACGACACCGCGCCCGCCGCGATGAGCAGCGCCCCCCACAGCCACGGCGTCCTCACCCACACCGTGAACGGCTGCTCCACCGCCACGCCCTGCGGCACCGCCATGCGCACCGTGCCCGTGTACTCGCCCGGCCCGTCCAGCCCCCTCAACCGCATCAGCAACGTGCCACTGCCATTCGCCGCCACCGTGACGCCCTCCACCGTGGCCAGGTCCAGATCCGTCCCGTCCTTGCCCCCACCCTCCAACCAGAAGTCCGCGCCACCGAAGCGCGGCTGCACCAGCGTGGCCCCCAGGTCCGGCGCCTTGTGCGAAAGCTGGAGCAGCCTCGGCACCAACACCTTGCCCGTCACCCCCGCCGTCTCCTTGAACGGCAGGCGCACCGTCGCGTCCACCGCGCCGAAGCCCCACCCCGGCGCCGCCACCGCGGGCGACGTCGCCACGAACTGCACCGCCGGCACCGCCTGCACCCGCGTGACGATGAGCGACGTCGTCTCGCGCCCGCCCTCGTGCACCAACACCACCTGCCCCGTGTAGTCCCCCGCCGCGGGCAGCTTCCCGGACACCTCCACGTGCAGCGGCGAGCGCGGGGACAACGGCGCCACGCCCGCGTCAGCCGACGCCGTCTCGCGCACCACCGCCGTCAGCGCCACCTGCGAGCCGTCGCTCGCCTGCAGCGGGTCCACCAGCACCGTCACGCCGCCGGGCAGCCCGTCCTGCACGCCCGCGTCCGTGGACGGAGGCGACAACAGGTCCACCCGCAGCACCGCGCGGAAGTCCTCCGACGTCGTGCGCAGCTTCACCTCGTTGCTGGCCGTGGCGCCGGCCACGCGCAGCCGCGACTGGGCGCTCGCGCCACGCCACGGCGCGACGAGCAACACGAGCAGGGCCAGGAAGCAGAAGCCCCGACCACGGAGGAAGCGGGCATCGAGGACGAACATCCACCGACGATAGCAGGCGCGCCCCCCGCCTCCAGTTCACACCCGCCCTCACGTCCAGCCGAGCAGCGCCTTCACCTCCGGGGACAGCCCATGGCGGATGGTGTCCGTGGGGATGCCCTCGTTGTGACCGGTAGCGGACGGCATGCGTGGCCCACCGCTGTGATGCAGCGCGACGAGCCGCAGCTCCTGCGTGAAGCAAGGCGCCCCCGAGGAGCCCGGGCTCGTGGACGTCCGATAGGACACCCGCGTGCGCGAGGCGTTGACGCCCAGGAACTCGTCCAGCGCCACGCTCATCGGCTGGCCCTCCGGGTGCTGGACGATGAGCGCCAACTGGCCGGGGACGATGGGCGTCGGCGCCTCGGGCAACTCCAACCAGCCCCTCGGCGCGTCCTCCACCTGCTCGTCACCGGGCGCGCCCTCCACCTGGAGGAAGGCGTAGTCGAGCTCGCTCACCATCGCCTCCCTCGGACGCGGGTGCATCAGGTCCGCGGGGCTGTACGGGCTGCGCGCGATGCAGCGCTTCACCGCGTACTGCTTGCCCGGCTGCAAGAGCGTCCGGTCCGGCAGCACCTTGTGGTCGAAGCGCACGCGCAAGGACTCCAGGAGCCGGTTCTCGATGACGTGGAAGTTGGTGAGCACCACGTCACGCGACACCAGGAAGCCCGTGCCCAGCGAGGCCCCCACCACGGGCTCCACCCGACACACGCGCCGCTCGATGGCGGACAGGCGCTTGCGCCACCCGTCCGCGGCGCCCTGCTCCCGCGCCGGGCCGACGATGCGCTCCAGGCTGCGGCGCGGGACGCTGCGCTGCACCGACGCGAGGTAGCCCTGCATGAAGCGATTCAAGCGGGGATGGCGCGGCTGGGCGCCGTGCATGCCCGTCACCAGCTCCCGCGTCCACCCCTCCGACTCCGCGCGGAGGATGAGCCCCGATGCCCGCTCCCTCGGGCCTCCCTTGGGCACGAGCGACTCCAGGTCCCGGTGGCAGACATTCGCCACCACCCGACGCAGCTCCTCCACCGAGGGGAAGGCCCCCAGCAGCGCCAGCAGCAACTCGTCTCTCTCCGCGCCGTCGAGCTCCATGGTGCCACCCGTGAAGAACCGCTGACGAGGCCTGCCCCGGCCCGCCGCCGCCGCCGTGACGCTTCCGTATTCTCCGCACGGCGCGACGGGATTCCCAGTGGAAGCAGCCCGCATGCCCTGACGTGCAGGGCCCCACCTGCTGGCAGGACACCCCACCCCCGGGCCCCAGCCCCTGGGGCCCGGGGCCGGGAGTCCACGCGGACACCCGTCTCAGCGCACCGCCCAGGTGGCGGGAGGTACGTAGGAGACCAGGTCCGGCCGAGCCTCCACACGCAGCGACGACGCGCCCGTCTGGAGCGTGCCCGCCAGCGTGGGGATGACGCGGAAGCGCGCCTGGAAGGGTGTCCCCGGACCGCGCGGCGGCAGCTTCAACGTCACCGCGCCGTCCTCGGACGTCCAGGAGGACACGCTGCCAGAGGCCACCAGGGCATCCAGGCTCGCCGCGTCCACTTGAGCCCCCGCCGGCAGCCCGTGCCGCAGCTCCAGCGCGAGCCCCGAGGGCGTGGTCGCCTGCAGCGTCACCTCCACCGGCTGGCCCACCTTCGCCTCCTGGGGCGAGGCCACCGCCAGCTCCAGCCCACGCGAGTCCTCCTTCGCCCACGGCACCGCGGCGGACAGCGCCAGCGCGAAGCCCAGCCCCGGCACCGCCGGCTCCGCGCGCACCGTCCACGCGTGCGCGCCGGCCGAGCCCGTCGCCGGGGCCTCCATCACCAGCACCTCGCGCAGCGCCTTCGCATCGTAGGTGCCCTCCGTCACCGCCTGGCCATCGCGCTCCAGCACCACCCGCACCCGCGCGGGCAAGGGTTCCTTGAAGAGCGACACCACGGCCCGCAGCGCCAGCCGGTTCGCGCGGCCGTTGCCCCAGCCCGTGGACGGCGCGTAGCCGGACAGGAGCGACGCGCCCAGGTCCGCCAGGGGCGCCTGGGTGTCTCCCTCCAGCCCCAGCACCGCCAGCGCCGTGGCCTCCGCCTCGGTGGGGGACTCGCCGCTGGCCGCCACCACGCCGGACTCCACCGGCAGGTACACGGAGCCGTCCTCGCGCTTCTTCAGCGCGTCACGCACCTGCGCCCGCAGGGCCTCCCGCAGCGAGCCCTTCACGACGCCGCTCGAGAGCAGCGCCGCCGCCGTGTAGCCGTCCTTCACGTGCGCCCGGTTGCGCTCCAGCGCGCCCTCCGCCAGCGCGGTGAAGCGCGAGGCGCGCCGCTGTCCCGCGGGGCTCCCCGACGCCGCCACCACCGCGCGCGCGCAGTCCGCCGTGGCCACCAGCAGCCGCTGGAGCGTCCAGCCATCACCGCCCTGGCACGTGCCGTCCGGCCGCTGCGCCTGCGCCACCCAGCCCGCGAGCCGCTCGCCCAGCCGCGCCAGCACCGGGTTGTCCGGATGCGCGAGCGCGCCCTCCACCAGCAGCGTCCCCGTCACCACGTCCGGCGTGCGCGACATCCGCAGCGCGCGCTGCGTGGCCTGTGCAACGAGGACACGAATCGACTCCGCGTCCACCAGCCCGCCCGAGGACTCCGGCGGCGTCGCCACCCGGCCCTGGCTCGGCGAGAGCGCGGCGCGCACCGCCTTCGCCGCGTCGGGCTCGCCCAGCGCCGTGAGCAGCTCGGGCGCCTTGCCCGCGAGCAGCAGCGCGTGCGCCACGTCCGCCACGCTCGCGCGCGAGCCCGCCGACGACAGCTCCGAGCGCAGCACGCCGAGCCCTCCCGGGTACACCTGAAGCCGCACGCGCTCGCTGCCCTCCTGCGCGTCCGCCGGGCCCGTGAGCGACAGGGTGCGCGGCGTGGCCAGCGTGCCGCTGCGCGTCTGCACCACCGGCCGCCCCGTGGGCCAGACATCCAGCGGGCGCTCCACGCTGTCCGCGTCCCCCAGCGACGCGCGCACCGCGACTGGGCCGGGGCCCGACACGCGCACCGTCACGTACTCCACCACGCTGCCCCGGGCCGGCACGCGCACGGTGCGAAGGCCGCCCTCCACCACCGCGCCCGTCGCGGTCACCTTCAGCGGCGCCTCCACGGCGGACTCCGTGGTGTTCACCACCTGCACCGGCACCCGCGCGGTGTCACCCGCGCGCAGGAAGGCCGGCACCACCGGGTCCACATACGTGGGCAGCGTGCCCGCGAAGCTCGTCACCGCGCCCGCCTGCGCGCCCGAGCGCGAGTGCGCCAGCGCCAGCACCCGCCAGCGGGTGAGCCGGTCCGGCACGCGCACCGGGAGCGTCGCGGCGCCGGAGTCGTCCGTCACCACCAGCGGCTCGAAGAGGAACGTCTCGGGGAACCAGGCGCGGCTGGGCGCGCCCTCGGCCTGGGGCGCGGCCTCGTCCTTCATCGGGCCGCCTCGCGAAGCGCCCTTCTTCTTCGCACCGAAGTAGCCATCATCCATGCCGCCGATGGCCACGGCGCCCGGTCCGCCGCGCTCCACCTCCTCCTCGACCATCGGCTGGGCCAACGCCTCCATGGGCGCCGCGGCGACCTGGAGCTTCACCGCCAGGTCCCTTTCCATCTCCGGCTCGAACGAGCCGCCGAGCGCGCTCGCCGACGTGCCCATCAGCGGCCGCGCGAAGAGGAGCACCCCGAACACCGCCACCACGCCCGCGATGAAGCACACCACTCCGACGATGACCGTGCGCTTCATGGCGCCTCCCGGGCAACCCACGCGTTCCAGTTCTCCACGTCCTCCGGCAGCCGCGTCCCGCGCGACACCACCGCGCGCGGGTCCGTCAGCTCCAGCAGCGCCTGGGGCAGCCGCGACAACCGCAGCCGCTGGCCATACGCATCCGTCACCTTCTCCCCGCGCGCCTCGCAGGCCGACAGCGCCTGGGTCCACAGCTTCGCCAGGCCCTCGGGCGCCAGCGTCTCTCCCTCAGGCGCCTTCTCCTCCCACTCACGCACCCGCGCGTGCAGCTCCCCGAGCACCGTGTAGAAGGGCTCGGTCAGCTCCACGTCCGGGTCGAACTCGCCCATTTGCAGGCCTCGCACGCGCGTCTCCGTGTCCACCAGCGTGGGCACCGAGCTGACCCGCAGCAGCGCCGCGGCGGCCGCGTTGGAGCCGCGGATGCGCCCCTGCGCCAGCGCCACGCCGTCCAGCACCCCGAAGGCAGGCGAGGACACCGACGGCGCGGGACGCAGGCTCGCCAGCGCGTCCCCACCCGGCAGCGGCACCAACTGCCCCAGCGTCTCGTCCACGCCGACCAGGCCCACCGCCGCCGGGCCGTCCTTCCCATCCACCCGCGTGCGCACGAGCAGCCGCGCCAAATCCCCGGGCGCATACGCCGGCTTCTCCGGCGACACCTCCACGGACAGCCGCGCGCGCGGCGCCACGTACACCCGCGCCCGCGTCCCCGCCCACTCGGCCTCCGCCCAGCCCTCGAAGTCCTCCGGCAGCCGGAAGCGCGCCGAGGTGGCGCCCTTCTCCAGCTTCGTCACCAGCGTCTGCTTGCCGGCCTGGAG
The DNA here is from genome assembly GCF_900111765.1 of Myxococcus fulvus. The sequence goes on along the minus strand of NZ_FOIB01000001.1, from coordinate 837,209 downwards.
CCGCAGCTCCTCGGGCAGCTTCCCCTGGAAGGACGGACCGCGCATCAGGTCGATGCGCACCTCGTCGCCGCCGCGCGCCAGCACCGGCGTCACGCGCAGGCGGAAGGGCGGCAGGCTCGCCGGGCGCAGCAGCCACTTCGTGTCGCCCACCGGCTTGCCTTCCACCGTCGCGACCACCTTCAGCTCGTAGCCCAGGAAGGTGGTGGCCTGCCCCTCGCCGTCGTCCTCGCCCTCACCTCCAGCGGGGTGGACGATGAGCTCGGCGATGCCCATCGCCTCCAGCCCCGCCTCCTCACTGGAGCCGAAGGTGGCCGCGGAGGCCTTCAGCCGCGAGAAGCGCTCCTGGATGCACACCACCGTGGACGCCCCCAGCTCGCTCTTCACCCACGGCCGCGAGGACCAGGACGTCGTCAGCGCGCCCTTCGCGCCCAACCTCCAGGTGAGCGACATCGGGAAGAGGCTGCTCGTGGACTGTGTCGAGGACACACAGGCGCGCGCATCCCGAGCCGCCGTGCCCAGCGCGTCCATCAACGCCGTCGCGGTGCCGAAGGCCGGATGCACCGCCAGCTCCACCCACGGCAGCCCCGGGTCTTGCACCTCGAGGGCCAGGGCCAGCATGCGCTCACGCCCCGCTGGCAGCGTGCGCGTGCGCACCGCCTGGGCCAGACACCGGGACAGCGCATCGTTCGCGTTCACCACGTCCACCACCGCGCCACCCGTGCCCACGCGCACCGCCAGCGGCACCTCGCGCACCGAGTCCTCCGGCAGCACGAAGCGCGCGCACGGGAAGAACGCGGGCAGCCAGGCCTCCACCGCGACGCGGTCCTGGAGCGACTCCTCGCCGTCCTCTTCCAGCAAGCTGCGCACGTCCGTCAGCGTCACCGACGGCGTCGGAGGCGGGCGGCGCACCGGCATCGGCGGCACCACCACGTTGACGGGCGGGCCCGGGTCCAGCTGGAACGCCGCCACGCCGTCCTCGTCCGTCACGCCCCGCACGCCCTCGTCCTGGGAGTCCCACGCGCGCGTCACCGTCAGCTCCGCGCCCGGCAGCACCCGCCCGTCCGGCGTGGTGGCGCGCAGGTACACGCGGTTGCTGAAGCCTTCCACCAGCCCGTCCTCCAGTTCCGTCACCGAGGACACCGCGAGCGCGTCCTCCGACAGCAGCAGCGACACGCCGCTCGCGACGCGGTCCCCCGCCGCGTCCTTGGCCACCACGCTCGCGGACAGCCGCGCCTGGCCCCGCAGGTCCTCCGGCACGCGCGGCAGCGTCACCTGGAAGCGGCCCGCCTTGTCCGTGCGCGCCTTCTCCGGCAGCCCACCCGCGCTCCACTCGGGGGGCGGCGGCCACGCGCCCGAGACATCCCACGCCAGCTCCACCTCCGCGTCCGCCACCGGCGCGCCGGACGCGTACACCACCTGTCCCTCCACCTGGGGCACCTCGCCCGCGCGCCAGTAGGGCCGGGGGCTCTGTGCCTCCACGCGGAAGCGCGGCAGGGTGAACGGCTTCACCATGAACTGCGCGCGGGCCACCGTCTCGCCGCTCGCCCACTCCACCGTCCACTGTCCCGTGGGAGCGCCGCGGTCCAACGGAATCCCTCCCGCCACCACGCCCCACGGCCCCGCGGGGGCGCGCTCCTCGAGCACCACCTCGCCCGAGGGGTCCTTCAGGAACCACGTCCCGGGCCGACCATCCAGCGGCGCCAGGTCCTTCGCGCGCAGCACCACCGCGCGGAAGCGCACCTCGTTGCCCGGCTCGTACAACGGCCGGTCCGTCAGCACGTGCGCCACCGCGGGCGCATAGAGCGGAAGCGGCATCTCCACCGTGTCCTCGCCCAGCGGCGTGGAGAGCCGGGCGCTCAGCCGGTAGTCACCGTCCGGCACGTCGGGGAGCTTCACCGTGGCCCGCGACACCTCGCCGTCGTCGCGCTTCCAGGGTCCGTCCTTCTCGGGCGTCAGCGGCGTCTGCTTGCCCTCCGCGTCCACCAGGAACAGCGCCACCGAGCCGCGCCGCACCCGCGCCGTCATCCGCTCGCCCCGCGAGTCGACGCCGTGCGCGTCCGCCCACGCGAAGACCTCACCCGGGAGGTTCCGACCGAGTCCCTGTGCACCCAGGCTCACCGTCTGACGCAGCGTCCCCACCGGGCACCTGGCGAGCTTCACGCCTCGCAGCATCCACGTGGACACGCACACGTCCCACGCCGTGAAGGCCCACAGGCCCACCAGCAGGAACGCCACCAGGCCCCCCGTCAGCCATGGACGGCGTCGCAACCGCTCTGTCATGCATCCTCCCCGAGTCCCTACTGTACGCCGGGAAACCCCCAAACCGTTCCCTGTGTGCCCTTTCGCGTACACCGCACCCATGCGGTAGCGTCGAGCGCTCCATGCCCGTGTCGCCTCCCAAGCCCCGCGCGCCCCGCGTTCCCCAGGATGCCCTGCCCTCCCGCCTGGAGGCGCTGCTGCATTCCCTCACGGACCGACACCTGGCGGACCGGCTGGAGCGCGTGCACCGCGCGGCGGCGGTGGCCATCGACCGGCTGGGTCACCTGAGCATCGCGAAGTACGAACCCACCACGGTGGAGCCCGAGGGCGGCGCGGACCTGGCCCTGTGGGAGACGATGGCGCCGGCCATCGGCGACACGCTGGTGGGCGTCAACCAGCTCGTCACCGCCATCCACCACGAGTTCCCCCCGCCGCCCGCGCGAGGCGCCTCGGACGGCGGCTGGGCGCCTCCGCCGGCCAGCTCCGACGAGCGGCTGGCGCAGGAGGTGGAGACGGTGCTGCACGCCATCGCGGAGCGGCTGTCCAAGCGCGTGTCGGAGCTGGGCCAGCAGATGCGGCGGCCGGAGGTCGTCAGCGACCAGTGGACGCTGATGGCGAAGCTGCAGGCCTTCCGCGCGGACTTCCGCGTGCGCATCGGCGACCTCGTGTACCTGACGGCGGCGGCCTTCGAGGACGTGCGGCGCGAGGACGTGGTGCCCGGCTACGTGCACCAGGTGGGCGCGAGAGCCGCCCTGCGCGCGGCGGCGGCGGACCTGCGTCGCTCGCTGCAAGGGAGGCTGGAGCGCGCGGCGAAGGCGGAGGCGCCGTCACGGCCCACGCTGGCGCGGCAGGCGGCCGAGAGCCTGTCCGCGTTCATCACCCTGCCCGCCTCGGTGGCGCTGCGCACGCCGCAGAAGCAGCACGTGCTGACGCTGCGCGCGCGCATCCAAGAGGCCGCGGGCAGGAGCGAGCTCCCCGCGCAGGCGCTGCCGGAGCTCGTCGACCCCTTCCTCGGCTTCCTCGACGAGGCGATGGACGAGGTGACGCGCACCTGGCTCACCGTGCATGACCGCGAGCTGTGGGCGTCATGCGGCGCGAAGCTGGAGCAGGCGGAGATGCACCTGACGCTCGGCTCGCAGGGCGCGGCGCGCGTGCTGGCGGACGCGGTGGACACGGCCGGGGCGCTCTACGGTCGCTCGACGCCCTTCGACGGCTTCCTGCGCAAGGCGCGTCAGGAGGCCGCCGAGGGCCTGGACGAGGCGGGCTCATGGGGCCTGCTCGAGCGCTTCCGCGAGCGCCTGGCGGCCCTGCCCTTCAGCTGACTACTTCTGCTGCGTGTCGGCGGGCAGCGCGGGCGCCTCGGGCTTGGGCGGCAGCACGCGCAGCTCGTTGAAGCGCTCCGCCAGCGTCTGCGGCGTCATCTCCTCCTGCCACTGCTTGGGGCTGGTGTTCCAGCCGAAGTCCGCCGGCACCTTGCCGCCGCCCTGGCTGCGGTAGCCGATCATGTCCGGAAACTGCGTGCTCCAGCGGCCCGCGGGGTCCGGCTCCTGGGTGATGTGCTCCCGGTTCGGGCGGTGGAGGAAGTTCTTGCTCGCGTCGCTCATGGCACAAGCCTCTCCGAAACCCGGCCCCAAGGGTAGTGGGAAGCCACGGTGCCCGAGCCTCCACGCCCGGGCACGAGGGTTCCTCAGGCGGCCTTCCGGGCCTTCCCCCGTCGCACGGGAGGCCACACCCGGGGGCCGAGCTCGAAGATGGCCGCGAAGTAGCGCGCCTGCGCCTCGCTCGCGTACCGGTAGCGCCTCACCTCGCCGTCCGAGGTGACGACCTCGACGCCCCACCCCTTCTTCTCCTCGCGCACATCCACACGCTCCACACCACCCATGCCCTCCCCCTCTCGTGTTCCCGGCTCGGGGTAGATCAATCCACGTGCCAGTCGCGCCACGTCGGAGCCGGGGGTTGCGATGTCGTCAGGTCGTCACTCGCGTCCCAGCCCGTAAGGAATGCAGGTGCGCTCGCCTGTCCGCCTGCTGCTTGCGGGACGGGGGCCAGGAGGACGCGGAGGCCTGGGTGCGGTCTGCTTGTGCCGCGCGATTCCTGCGTTACTTGTGGGACATGACCGAAATCGAGAGCAACCTCGGCGAGCGATTCGCCGAATTCGTCCTGCCCGACGGCTGCGTGCTCTGCGGAGGAGCGGTGAACGTGCGCGCCTCTCCCGCCGGCGCTCACAGCTACTGCTCGCACTGTCACTGGTTGTCCAAGCCGCGCATGCGCGTGAAGGACAACGGCGTGGAGCTGTCCTTCGGCGCGACGGCCACCGCCTGAAGTCTTCCTTCCGCGTCGAGCCCGAGAGCGGGCTCGACGCACCTCCCCTCGACGACTCAGGACGCGCTACACGCCCACTGCCCCGTCGGCATGCAGTAGCAGTTGCCCACGCGGCGGTTGATGCAGCACGAGCGCGTGCCGCCCACCGGTGAGCAGGAGCGTCCCGCCAGGTACGAGCAGGCGCTGCTGGTCGACAGGCAGACGGAGGGAATCGTGGGGATGCAGATGTTGTGCATCCCATCGCACTCCACCGACTCCCCCGGATAGGTGTTGCACGTCGTGCCCTCACACGACACCGTCGAGCCGTTCGGACACGTCGTCGAACAGACGACCGCGCTCGAAATCTGCCCCAGCGAATCCTCCTCCGGCTCCACGGCTCCGGTGCCACCGCAGGCCAAGAGGCCGGACACGACGAGGGCCGACAACACACCCAGGCACAGCTTCATGGTGGGACTCCTTCTTCCGCCAGGGATGGGCCCGTATGCCCATCCACGCGCCGACGTGCGCGAGCGGAAGTCAGGGATTGAAGCACGGGCCGCGCGAGGACTCCCGCGAGTGCCACGTGACTCACCATGACGGATGCATTTGGATTGCACGATTCCACGCGGAGCGGCTCACAAGCCCGCACCGCGCGGACCTCAGCGCCGAGGCGTGTCGTTCAAGCCGGGCCCCTCCAGCGTGCGCCCGGTGTTCGCGGGCGCCTCGCGCGGCGGGGCGGGTGGCAGGCCCTTCGCGGAGAGCAGCAGCGACAGGAGCGCGGCCTGCTCCGTGGTGTCGAGCGCGAGCACCGTCTCCGGCAGGCTCAACGTGACGGCGGTCGGCTCCCCCTCCAGGTCCGGCTGACAGGTACGCCACCCGGTGTAGCGGCCCCCCGCCACCGTCAGCGAGTAGTTGCACCCGCCCACGTCCCCGGAGATGCCCACGGGCGAGAAGACGAGCGAGGTGGACCAGTTCGACAGCTCACCGTCCACGCGCATGCCCTGCTCCGAGGAGTAGCGCGACAACTCCAGCCGCGTGTCCTCCAGGCCCACGCGACCCACGATGGGGCCCCGTCGCCAGCCGAGCTCCACGTCGCCTCCGCGCAGCGTCCCCTGGAAGGACTCCCCCGTGCGGCGCAGGTCGAAGCCGCCGCCGCGCAGGCGCTCCTTCCCCAGGGAGACGGAGAGGGCCTGGTCGCCCACCTGCAAGCGGATGGGACCCGAGCGCTGGGACGTGGCGAGCTGCGCGCTCGCGGGCGCGACGACGCCGAAGGACAGCAGCACCGCGCCGAAGCGGCCGAGCGCGCGTCGGGGTCCTGACGGGGAACGGGCCACGGGACACCTGCCTTGTTCGCGAAGGGACACTGGAAGCAAGGTAGGGCCGTGAGCCCGGAAGGCACATGGGCCCACGACTCGGGGGCTCGCACGGTGGGACGTGGAGCCCCCTCGAGTCAGGGCGCTCAGTGAGGCCCGTGCAGGCCCGGCGCCTCGCCGCTCGCGACGGAGTCCGCCTCGCGCTGGCGCTCCTCCTTGTCCCAGCTGTGCCCGTCCTGGAAGCCCCACTCGTCCACGTCCACCTGGTAGCTGACCTTGGACAGGATGCGCCCCCGGCAGATGCGCTCCTGCCAGTTGCCCGCGTCCACGGAGCCGTTCGCGCGCGAGAGCAGCTCGCGCATCAGCCACTCCGGCACCGTGGCGCGGTCGGACGGATAGGCGAAGCGGAAGAAGAGCAGGTGCGAGAGCAGCACCTCCCAGTACCGGTCGAAGCGGCGCAGCAGGCGCTGCCAGTCGAAGGTGGGCCCCACCTTCAGCAACAGGTGGGTGAGCTCATGGCCGTCGTAGCGCTCACGCTCGAGGACGAAGGCCTTGCTCCAGAAGATCTCCTCCGCGGGCGGGACACGGCACGGACAGCCCAGCACCTGGGCCGGCACGGCGTGCTCGAACCACGCGTCATCCACGGCGGTGAAGCCGTTGCCGGAGCCGTAGATGAGGTCGACGAGGAAGTCCTCCCAGAAGGCCTTGTGCAGCCAGCCGTGGACCTCGCTCTCGGTGCGCCACTCATGGCGCGCGAGCAGCTCCACGGCGCGGTCGCCGTCCTTGCGATGGAGGAAGAGGTCCAGGTCCTTCGTGTCGCGGTAGAGGCCCGTGTAGTGGGCGAAGGCGTAGGCCCCACCCACGAGGAACGGGATGCCTGCGTCGGTGAGTAGTTGGATGGCGTACGTGCGCGCGCCCAGCTCCGCCACGGAGCGCCGCACTTCCATCCGCCTCGGGTCTCCTCCGGGTGCCCCGGAAGCCTTCGGTGGTTGCTCGGCCATGACGGAAGATAGGGGAGCCCCGGCTACACGTCAGTGAGCCGTCCAAACACCCGCCCGCAGAGCAGGCGGGCAGGCCCAACGCCCCTCGAGGATGACTCAGCGCACCACCCACAACATCAGCGGCGCGGTGACGAAGGACAGGGGGATGCCCACGCCCACCATCAGCACCGCCAGCTCCGGGTCCAGGCGGTGCTCGGCCGCCAGGATGGCCGCGCTCACCATGGGCGCCATCGCCGCCTGGAGCACGGTCGCCTGCACCACCATGGGCGACAGACCGGGCAGGGCCCACAGGCCCAGCATCACCACGCCCGGCACCAGCACCAGCTTGTAGAGCAGGCCCAGGGACAGCGCCGGCAGCCGCGCCTTCACGCCCGACAGTCGGAGCTGCAGCCCCACGGAGAACAGCGCCAGCGGTGTGAGCAGCGCGCCCAGCCGCTCCAGCACGGAGTCCACCCAGACGGGGTAGCCCACGGGCCGGAGCAGCAGCGCCAGCACCAGCGCCACGAACGGCGGGAAGGTCGCCACCTTCCTCGCGAGCGCGCCCAGGGGCAGCGCCACCTCCGCGCTCGCCCTCGCCGCCGCCAGCGTCGCGAGCGTGGACAGCACCAGGAACGAGCCGAGCTGATCCACCACGACCGCCACGGCGAGCCCCTCCGAGCCGAGCAGCGCCTCGGCCATCGGCAGGCCCACGAAGGCCGTGTTGCCCAGGCCGCCCGTCAGCACCAGCGCGGCGATGGACGCCTTGGACAAGCCCAGCCTCGGCCCCAGCCACCGGAAGAATGGCCCCGCCGCCAGGTAGTACAGCCAGGGCACCACCGCGGCCACCAGCAGCGACGGCACGAACTCCAGCCGGTGCATCACGCGCAGCACCAGCGCGGGCAGCGCCACGTACAGCACGAAGGTGTTGAACGGCCCCGCGGAGCCCTCCGGAAACTTCCCGCTCCTGCGGGCCAGCACGCCCAACACCAGACACGTGCCCAACAACCCGATGACCTGACTCATACCGCCCGCGCCCTCCCGCTTCGCCGCCGTCCCACACCTGCCTCGCGGACGACGACGTCCCGCGCTGATAGCGCCAGGAGCGGGCCCACGCCAGCGCCCCGGCGAGCAAACCGCCCCAACGCCACCACGAAGCCCGTGCACGACATCCACTCGGGAGCCCGGCACCGCCCCGTGGACTCGGTTCGTCCCAGCCTCGGTCAGGGCTTCATCGAGAGGTCGTCCCCGAAGCCGCTGGCGCGGTGCGAAGCCCCCCACCCCCACCGCCGTCCTGCCCATGCCCGACCTCCCCCATCCGCCCCACTTGAACTCCTCGGAGCACCAAGCAGAACCACGTTCCACGGGCTCCCGCGGCCGCTCGTGCATGGGCGTTCGCGCTGACACATGCTGCGTGCGCACATGAGTTCGCGATGGACGACGAGCGCGCTGGGCAAGGCCGTGCATGAGATGGCCGGCGGCCTGCCGCGCACCTACTGGGTGCTGTGGGTGGGCACCCTGGTCAACCGACTGGGCAGCTTCGTGGTGCCCTTCCTCGCGCTGTACCTCACGCGCGAGCGGGGCTTCAGCGTGGAGCAGGCGGGCCTCACCGTGTCGCTCTACGGCGTGGGCGCGGTCATCGCGAGCCCCCTGGGCGGCATGCTCGCGGACCGCGTGGGCCGGCGCCTGACGCTGGCGGGCGGACTGTGGCTCGGCTCGGTGGGCATGCTCTTGCTCGGCTTCGCGCGCGAGCCCTCCTCCATCGCGCTCGCCGCCTTCTGCCTGGGCATCCTCGGAGAGCTCTACCGTCCCGCCGTGTCCGCGGCCGTGGCGGACGTCGTCACGCCCGAGGACCGGCAGCGCGCCTTCGGCCTGCTCTACTGGGTCATCAACGTGGGCTTCGCCGTGGCGCTGCCGCTCGCGGGGCTGATGGTCCGCTTCGGCTATGTGACGCTGTTCGTGGCCGACGCCATCACCACGTTCACCTACGGGTGCTGCATCTGGTTCCTCCTGCCGGAGACGCGCCCCGCCCGCACCGCGGCGGAGGACGCGCAGGCCCCAGGCGCCCTGCGCTCGCTGCTGACGCCCTTCCTGGACCCGAGCTTCGTCGCCTTCGCGCTGCCCATCCTCGGCGTGGCCATCATCTTCCATCAGAGCCAGGTGTCGCTCCCGTTGGACCTGAGCGCGCGCGGGCTGAGCGAGGCGCAGTTCGGCGCCGTGCTGTCCGTCAACGGCCTGCTCATCGTCGCGCTCCAGCCCCTGTCCCACCGGGCGCTCAAGCACCTGAGACGCGCGCACTCGCTGGCGTTGGCGGCGGCGCTCACGGGCCTGGGCTTCGGCCTGCACGCGCTGACGGGCAACGTGGCGCTCGCGGCGCTCGCCGTGGCCATCTGGACGCTCGGGGAGATGGCCCAGGCGCCCGTCGCGCCCTCCGTCGTCGCGGACCTGGCGCCCACGCGGCTGCGCGGCAGCTACCAGGGCGCCTACCACATGCTCTGGGGCCTGGCCTCCAGCGCCGCGCCCGCGCTCGGAGGGCGGGTGCTGGGGCGCGCGGGCACGTCCGCGCTGTGGCTCGGGTGTCTGGTGCTGGGGCTCGTCTGCGCCGCGTGGCAGCTCGTCATCGCCCCGGCCCGTCGGCGTCGCCTGGATGCACAGCGCGCGGTGGGCGCGCAACTCAGCCCGCTGCTGGATTGAAAAGACCACGGGCGGCCTCCCCGACTCGGGAAGACCGCCCGTGTTTTCACTCCCGGGTGTCGGGAGCGACGACTACGGCTTGGTGTAGGTGATGGCCAGGTTGTACGTGCCCGCCGTGTAGCCGCGGACCTGGACGTACGCGCTCGTCTGGCCGGCGGGCACCGTCAGCTCGCACGTCTCGGCGGCGCCCGTCTGGTACGGACGGCAGTTGTACGCCGTGGTGGTGGGCGCTGAGCCGAAGCGGACGTAGAGGTCCGGGTCACCCGAGCCCGTCATCACGACCTTGAACGTGCTGCCCGCCACCACGCTGTACGCGGGGAAGTTGGTGACGCTGCCCGTGGTCACCGAGCCCGACTTCGTGTCCGTGGAGGCCGTGCCGCCCCCGTCCGGACGGGTGTAGTTGATGGTCAGCGTGAAGGTCGCGGCCGTGTAGCCACGCACCATGACGTACGCCGTCGTCACGCCCGCGGGCACCGTCAGGCTGCAGGACTCGGACGGGCCGCTGAGGTACGGGCGGCAGTCGTACGTGGCGGTGGTCGGGGCCGCGCCGAAGCGCACGTACAGGTCCGGGTCACCCGTGCCCGTCATCGTCACGTTGAAGGCCGTGCCCGGCACCACGGTGATGGCCGGGAAGGCGTTGTTGGTGCTCGCCGCCACGGAGCCCGTGAGCGTCGTCGTCGTCGGGGTGCCCGTGCCGGGCTCCGGCGGCTCCGGGTCCGTGCCGCCCGGCGCGCCGTAGAGCGCCACGGCGCCCTGCGCGTCCACCGCGGTGATGACCAGGTCACCGTTCTGCGTGCCGTTGCACTGCGGGTAGTGCATGACCGACTTCGAGTCGTACGGCGTCAGCGCGCGCCAGTTGTTGTCCTCGAAGCACGTGCCGGCCTCGGGGCGGGTGTGCTCGTGACGGAAGCCCAGCGTGTGGCCCAGCTCGTGGCGCAGGATGCCCTCGAGCGTCCACGGCGCGATGCTGCCGAAGGCCGTGGTGTCGATGAGCACGTTGCGGTTGGCGCGCGTGTCGTTCGGGAAGAACGCACGGGCCAGGTACTGGTTGCCCGAGTTCACGATGCGCACGTCGAAGACGACGTTGCTGTTGCTCGCGGTGCAGTTGGCGTCCTGCGCCACCACGTGCACGAAGTCCACGTTGGCCACGGCCTCCCAGGCCTCGGCCGCGCTCTTCATCGCCGCCACCGCGGTGTTGTACCGGGTGCCGAACGACGTCGTGCTCACGCAGTAGGTGATGTTCTTCTTCTGCGTCGCGTTCCACGCCGCGTCCACGCCGCCGGCGCGGTGCACGATGAGCTGCCCGTTGCGCACGTTGTTCTCATAGAACTCGCGCAGGTGCTTCTCGCTGGCGAACGGCGTGTCACCATCCGCGATGAAGATGCCGGTGTCGGGCTCCTGGTACACGCCCGAGAGGAACTCCTCCCACGACATCCCCTGGCTGACCTCCTCGGAGGGGGGAGGGGTGGTGTTTTCGCCGCCGCCACAACCGGCGAGCAGCGCCAGGCCCGCGAGGGCACCGACAATCTTGGACTGGGACATGAACATCCTTCTTCGCAGAGGAGTGAGGCTCCCGGACTCCCACAGCCCGGGGACCCCTGCCCTGAGCAGGTGTCATGCCATCCAGGCAACTAGCGGATTTCCCTTAGCTCCCCACTGAAACACCCGGTATCCACGGAGCACTTGGACTCCACGCCTCCGTGACGGCAGCGTAAAGACTCGTAACACTTTGAAACGCGAGCTATTTGATTTCAAAGGGTTACAACGCCGCAATCAAAGTGTCCTGGGACAGGACACCTGAGTCGAAAGGTGTCGCGGGTCCATACGGACTCTGGTTACAGGGGCAGCGGCGACTTACAGGCCCAGCAGCGTCTCGGGCCGGTTGAGGCCGCGCGCGCGGGCCAGGGGCTGGAGGACATCCGCGGGGGGCGCGTCCGCGGTGAGCAGCAGCGCGCGCACGGCGGTCTCCACCACGTCCTCGGCGCCCGGGCGCACCATGCCCCGGCGGGCGTCCTCCACGCGCTTGCCGCGGTACGCGTCGAAGCGCTCCTTCACCCGGCGGGCCAGGTCCGACACGGCCTTGTCGCCCACCTCCACGCGCAGCTCCAGCTCGTTGCGCAGTTGCACCGGGTCCGCCAGCACGCCGTACCTGTCGTAGCCCTTGTGCGTCATGTCCTCGTGCATCACGGAGAAGTCATCCGTGTGCGGGGCGGGCACCTGGGACTTGAGCAAATCGCGCATCACCGCGGTGACGGAGGCCGTCACGGTGAGCCGGTGGAGCTGCACGTCGTAGACGAAGTCCGAGTACATCGGCTCCTCCACCGTGACGGGCTCGCGGAACGTGGTGTCGCGGTGGCGCTGCACCTCGATGCGCTGCGTCTCCGACTTCTCCAGCGCGGCCTCCAGGCTCCCCTCCTTGAGCTTCACCGCCGCCATCAGCAGCGCCAGCGCCTGCTCCTCCTTCGCGCAGGAGCTGGAGGCGCACCGCGCGGGGCTGCACTCCCCGGGCAGCGTGCCGGGCTTCTCCGCCTCGCGCGCGGCCTCGCCGCACTCCTTCAGCGCCTCCAGGCACTCGCGGCGCTCGCGCTCGCGGCAGCGCTCCGTCCCCGCGCGCAGCAGGTTGAGCTCCGTCTGCAGGCGCAGGTACTCGCGCATCGCCTGGGCCTGCTTGCGGTCCACCTCCTCCTGGGTGCGCTCGGCCTGCAGGAGCTTCGTCTCGAAGCCGGCGCGGCGGGGGTTGGGCACGGACGTCTTGCCGGCGAGGTAGCGGTGCGAGCGCTGCGAGTCCTCCACCGCCTTGAGCGGCAGCACGCGCTCCAGGGACAGGTCCAGCTTCACGCCCTCGCGCCCCTCGGGGGCCTCCGTCACCACGCGCAAAGGCAGGTGCGTGGGCAGCATGGCCGCCAGCCGCCCCGCCGCCAGGCGCTGCGCCACGTCGGGCGCGCCCGCGCGGTCCTCCACCGGCGTCGCCACGACGAGGAAGGCCACCTCGTCGCGCAGCTTCTGGCGCACCGCCTCCGCCCGCTCGCGCGCCGCGGTGGCGCCCACGCGCTCCTGGTCCGCGCGCACGTAGGCGACGAGCGCGTTGCCCAGCTTGCCCGCCTTCTCCAGCCCGTCGCCCGTGTTGAACCAGCGCTTCGCCCACGCCACCTGCACGGCGTCCAGGGCCTTCTTGGCGCCCGCGTGGTCCGGCGCCACCGCCAGCACCGCGTCCAGCTCCGCCCGGGCCTCCTGGAGCTTGTCCGCCTTGAGCGCAGTGAGCGCCACGGCCACCCGCTCATCCAGCGTCACGTTGAGCAGCTCCCTGGCCGCCACGTTCTCCGCGTCCAGCTCCAGGGCGCGCACCAGCCGCTTCATGGCGCCGTCCAGGTCCCCGGAGGCATGGACGCTCCGGGCCTCCTCCAGCACCACCTGGCTCCAGGCGCGGCGCACCTCGCGCAGCTTCACCGTCACCTCGGACGCCTCCGGGTCCGCGGCGAGCGCGCGCAGGTAGGCGGCCTCCGCCTCCGCCCACTTCTGCTGCTGGCTGGCGGTGTCGCCCTCCTTCACCGCGCGGGAGAAGGCCGAACAGGCCGTCAGGGCCAACAGCGCGGCCAGGGCGAAGGCGCCGAGCGCGCCGCGGGACGACGAGGGAGCCGGACGAGGGGGACGGGGGGGAGCGGACACGCCCCGCATCTTCCGGGAAAGGCGCCACCGGGTGAAGTGTTCGGATGAAGGCAGCCCCACCCGTCCGCGCCCGCCAGGCCCCTCCCACACGCCTGGCGCCTCGCCCCTCGAACGGACGACCTCGCGGGTTGGCAACCCTTGCTGCTGGCCCTTATCAGGTGCACCTCGTGGTGCCCGCGCCCCCGGCCCGCGGATGGGAATGACGCGTCGCACCAGCCGGTAAACGGTTCATCGCACCCACGAGGGGGGCAAGAGAGTCATCATGTCCTGTCCACAGCCACGTCCCACCGAGTTCCGCCTGCCCATGCGCGCGGAGTCCTTCTCCATCGAGGAGCACCGCAACGTGCACTGCCGCTTCTACGGCGGCTGCATCGACGTGGCGGTGCGCCAGGATTGGGACAGCTTCACCTGCTCCAGGTGCCCCCTGTTCCAGCAGGACACCGCGCCCGGCGCGGACCAGTACGCCTTCAACCAGCCCGCGGAGAACGGCAGGCCCTAGACCGCCCGCCCGGACTCCGACGGACCGGCCCCTCCTCCAGGTGCGGGAGGAGGGCCGGGGGCCTCCGGGGTTCTTGTCCTTCGCAAGGCGGTGGGAGCGCCGGACCCACGCGCCGCTCGTTGGACGTCTTCTTCCGGCCGGTGTGAGCCCGAGCGCATGACCTACCGTCCCGTCGTCGTCCTGGCCGAGGATGATGGCCTCCTTCGAGAGGCGGTGGCCGAGGCCATGGAGCTGGAGGGCTACCGCGTCGTGCCATGCGACAGCGGCTTCTCCGCGCTCAAGGCCTTCTTCGCCGAGCCCCGCGTGGACGTGCTGGTGCTCGACTGGCTCCTGCCCGACATCGAGGGCCGGGACCTCATCCGCCTGCTCCATGCGCAGCGAGAGCTCGCGGACCTGCCGGTGGTGCTCACCACGGGGCTGGAGCTGGAGCTGCCCAGCTTCGAGGGCGCGGTGTGCCTCTTGCGCAAGCCCTTCGATTCGACCGAGCTGTCGCGCATCCTCCACCGGCTCACCCACCCGACGCGGCCCCCGACGCCCGCTCCCTCCTTCGCGCCCGCCGACTCGCGCATCGTCTGAAGCGCGGCTTCCCAAGCCGACCCGCACGCCGCATCTTGAAGGCCATGTGTCTCCTCCTTGGGGACACGGGCCTTTCCCATGCAAGAGCACCGGGTCAGCTCATGGCTGGAGCTCCAGGAGGCGCTGTTCGCGGACTCCTGGAACGAGGCGCTGGGCCGCCACCGCGCCAGCTACGTGTTCCGCGGCATGCCCCACGCCGAGCATGACCTGTCCACCGCGCTCAACCGCCGGGGCCTGTTCGTCCGCAAGGAGAAGGACCTGCTGCGCGCCTTCCGCAAGTACGCGCGCGGCACGCCCCGTGAGCCCTTGGACTCCGTCTGGGATTGGCTCGCCCTGGCGCAGCACCACGGCCTGCCCACGCGCATGCTGGACTGGACGTTCAGCCCCTACGTCGCGCTGCACTTCCTCACCGAGGAGGCGGACCTGGCGCACGAGGACGGCGTGGTGTGGTGCGTGGACTACCGGGAGACGAACCGGCTGTTGCCCCGCCCGCTCAAGACGCTGCTCAAGCGCGAGGGCGCGGATGTCTTCTCCGGAGAGATGCTGGCGGAGGTGGCGCCGTCCATCTCCGATTTGGACCGGCTGGCGCGCCACCCGTTCGTGCTCTTCTTCGAGCCGCCGTCCCTGGACGCGCGCATCGTCAACCAGTTCGCGCTCTTCTCGGTGATGAACGGGCCGGAGGCGCGCCTGGACAGCTTCCTGGAGCGGCGCAAGCAGGGCGTGCGCCGGCTCATCATCCCCGCGGACCTCAAGTGGGAGGTGCGCGACAAGCTGGACCAGGCGAACCTCACCGAGCGGGTGCTCTTCCCCGGCCTGGACGGGCTGAGCCGCTGGCTGCGTCGCTACTACAGCCCGCGGCCCAGGTAGGCCGCCGCCTCAGGCGTGCGCGTGCACGTGGGGGCGGCCGGGGTGGTGGTGCTCATCCTCCTGGTCGTTCATCGTCACGTCGCCGACGATGCCGCGCGCCCGCTGGTTCTCGGTCACCTCGCGGATGTCCTTCTCCCACTTGTTGCCGGCCGCGCCGAAGAGGATGACGGCGAAGATGATGAGACCGAAGAGGAGCGTTCCAAAGAGCGCCGCGCCGAGAATGGTCATCGCTGGACCTCGAGGTTGGGGGCCGCCACCCGAAGAGCGCCGGCCAGGTTGAACGCACCCCTGAAGGGTGTGTCCTCCTTCTTCCCGCCGCGACCCGTGCCTCGCGCCCGCCCGGCCCGCTCCTCGCGTCAGCGAGCGGGCGACCAGGGGGCTGCTGCTGCGCCCCTTCACTCCTCGACGACGAACTGGCGCGGCAGGCTCAGCCAGAAGGCCGTCCCCTCCTGGGCGGAGGACGACACGCCCAACAGGCCCCCGTGGGCCCGGACGATTTCGTGGGTGATGTAGAGCCCCAGGCCCAGGCCGTTGCGCTGCGCGCTGCGCTTGTCCTGCGCGCGGCCGAAGGGGTCGAAGATGGTGCCCAGGCGCTCGGCGGGGATGGGCAGGCCCCAGTTGTGGACCTCCACCCGCACGCCGCCCTCCGCGTCCGCCACCGTCACGCGCACGACGGTGTCCTCCGGGGAGTACTGCACGGCGTTGCCCACCAGGTTCGACGCCGCCTGGGCGATGCGGTCCGCGTCCCAGTCCCCCCAGCCGTTGCCCGCGAGCGACAGCTCGAACTGGCGGCGCGGGTGCGCCACCTCCAGCTCCTCCACCACCTGCCGCAGCACCTCGTGCAGGTTCATCCGCGCCCGCTCCAGCACGTACCCCGCGCCCAGCCGCGTGCGCGTGAAGTCGAGCAGGTCGTTGATCATCCGCGCCATGCGGTCCGCGGAGATGGAGATGCGGTTGATGGCCTTGCGCTGCGGCTCGCTCAAGCCCCCGTGGCGCAAGAGCAGCGACGCGTTGCCGGCGATGGCCTGCAGGGGGTTTCGCAAATCATGACCGAGGATGCCGAGGAACTGCTCGCGGAACGTCGCCGTGCGCCGCGCGGCCTCCTCGCGCTTGAGGCCCTCCTCCACCCGCTTGCGCTCGATGGCGTACCGGAGCGCGCGCACCAGCAGCGGGCCGGACACCTGGCCCTTCACCAGGTAGTCCTGCGCGCCCTCGTGCACCGCGCGCACCGCCAGGCGCTCGTCGTCCGTGCCGGTGAGCACCACCAGCGGCACCGACGGCGCGGCCTGGAGCAGCGGCGGGATGTTGCCCAGCCCGTGCCCGTCCGGCAGCGACAAGTCCAGCAGCACCGCGTCCACCGGCGGCCCCTCGCTCACCAGGCGCACCGCGTCCGCCAGGCGCTCGACGTGGAGCACCTCGAAGCGCGTGGTGGTGACCTCGCGCAGCTCCTCCTGGAGGAGGAGCGCGTCGCCCGGGTTGTCCTCCACCAGCAACAGCCGCAGCGGGCGCTCCTCGGTGCCGATGTCACTCATGACGACACCTCGGAAGACGCGGGCACCGACGGCGCCAGCGGCAGGGTGAACCAGAACGTGCTGCCCTCGCCCACCTTGGACTCCACGCCGATGCGACCTCCCAGACGCTCCACGATTTTCTTGCAGATGGCCAGCCCGATGCCCGTCCCGGCGAACGACTCCTTGCCGTGCAGGCGCTGGAAGATGACGAAGACGCGCTCGAAGTCCTGCGCGTCGATGCCGATGCCCCAGTCCCTCACCGTGAAGCGCGCCTCCGTGCCCTTCACCTCCGCGGCCACCTCCACCCGGGGCGGCGCGGCCCCGTGGAACTTGAGCGCGTTGCCGATGAGGTTCTGGAACAGCTGCACCAGCTGCGTCTCGTCCGCGAGCACCGTGGGCAAGGAGCTTATCTCGAGCGTGGCGCCCGACTCCTGCAGCGCCACCTGGAGGTTGGCCCGCGCCCGCTCCACCGCGCGCCCCGCGTCCACCGCGCGCGGCTCGCGGCCCTGCGTGCCCACGCGCGAGTACGTCAGCAAATCCTGGATGAGCCGCTGCATGCGCGTGACGCCGTCCACCGCGTAGTGGATGAAGGTGTCCGCCTCCGCGTCCAGCTTGCCCTGGTAGCGCCGCGCGAGCAGCTGCGTGTAGCCGGCCACCATGCGCAGCGGCTCCTGCAGGTCGTGCGAGGCCACGTAGGCGAACTGCTGGAGCTCCTCGTTGGAGCGGGCCAGCTCCTTGGCGCGCAGCCGCAGCGAGTCCTCCGCGCGCCGGCGCTCCAGCCCCTGCGCGAGCGCGTCCGCCACCGCCGCCAGCGACGCCACCTTGTCCTCGCCCAGCACCGTCTTGCTGTAGAGCCCCATCACGCCCACCAGCTGCCCGCGCACCACCAGGGGGATGCCCGCGAACGAGCGCAGCCCCGTCTCGCGAATCCACGTCGGGTCCAGCACCCGCGCGTCGTGCTCCATCTTGTCCACCCAGACCTGCTCGCGCGTGCGGGCCACCTCCGCCACCAGGCTGGTGCCGTGCACCGCCACGCGCGCCCACTTCTCGCGCGGCGGCGCGGACACGCCCGCGTTGCCCACCAGCTCCAACATGGCGGAGCTGCGCGAGTACAGCCACAGCCGGGCCACCTGCGCGTCCAGGTGGCGCACCAGCGCCTCCGCGCAGCCCTGGAGGATGTCGGCGACGGAGCCCTCCTTCGCCAGGGCGCCGCTCATCTCCGCGCGCAGCGCCTCCAGCCTGCGGGCCACCTGCTCGCGGTCCAGCCGGCGCAGGCCCTCCTCCACGCGGCGCTGGGCCGTCATGTCCGTGTTGGTGCCCACCCACTCGCGCAGCGTGCCGTCCGAGTGCAGCACCGGCACCGCGCGCGCCAGCGTGGGCGAGTACGTCCCGTCCGGACGACGCAGCCGGTATTCGACCTCGTACGGCTTCACGTCCGTCACCGCCGCCGTCCACGCGCGGCTGGCCGCCTCCCGGTCCTCGGGGTGCACGGCGTCCAGCCAGCCGGTGCCCTTCCATTCGTCGTACGACTGGCCGGTGTACTCGCGCCAGGAGGGGCTGTCCTCCTCGATGAACCCGTCCGGCCGCGTCACCCACACCGCCTGCGCGGTGGCGGTGACGAGCGAGCGGAAGCGCTCCTCGGCCCGGCGTGCGTCGCGGAACAGGCGCGCGTTGTCCAGCGCCACCGCGGCCTGGGACGCCACGCCCTCCACCAGCCGCGCGTGCTCCTCACGGAAGCGCCCCGGCTCCGCGTGTCCGAAGAACAGCCCGCCGAGAATCTCCCCGGAGCGGCTCTTCACCGACACCGCCAGGTAGCTCCTCACCGGCAGGTGCCCCTGGGGCATGCCGTGGTACGGGGCGCTCCTGCCGTAGTCGGGGTGGCGCGTCACGTCGTCGTACAGCCGCGAGCCCTCGCCCCGGAAGGTGGGGCCGAAGACGGCGGTGTTGCGCGGCATGGGCAGGTGGGCGAAGGACTCCCGGGGCGCGCCCGACAGCGTGTAGAGCAGGTAGGACTCGCCCCGCTCGTCCACGCGGTTCTCGAAGAAGGCGCCGAAGCCCGCGCCGGTGAGGGCCACCGTCTCGTCGGTGATGCGCTGGACCAGCACCCCTGGGTCCAGCTCCGACGACAGCGTCTCGCCGATGCGCAGGAGCGTCTGCGCGGTGCGGCGCTCCTCCTGGCTGCGGCGCAGCGAGGCCTGGGCCTCGCGGTACAGGCGCGCGGTGTCCACCGACAGCGCTGCGCGCGACGCGAGCTGCTCGCCCAACTCCAGGTCCGCCCGTCCGAAGCACCGGCTGGACTCGGCCGTCACCAGCGTGAGCGCGCCCAGGATGCGGCCGCGCGCCTTCAGGGGGATGAGCATCGCCGAGCGCAGGCCCAGCTCCTCCAGGAAGCGCAGGTGCTCCGCGTCCCGCGCCGCCAGCGCCAGCACGTCGTTGGAGACGGACTCCAGGAGCACCGGCCTGCCCGTGCGGATGACGGCCAGCACGCCGTTCGGGTCGTCCTCGCGGGGCGGGTAGCGCACCCGCACCTCCTCGGCCAGCCGCAGGCGGCTGGGGTCCACGTGCGCCACCGCCACCTGGCGGGTGCCGCCGTCCTCCTCCACCAGCTCCACCGCGCACCAGTCCGCCAGCTGCGGCACCGCCAGCTTCGCCAGCAGCGCCAGCGTGTCGTCCAAATCGAGCGCGGACGAGGACAACAGCGCCCCCGCCTCCGCCAGGAAGCGCATGGACTCCGAGGCGCGCTTGGGATCCTCGATGTCCGTGGTGGTGCCGAACCACTGGAGGATGTCGCCCTTCGCGTCGCGCAGGGGGCTGGCGCGGGCGAGCATCCACCGCCAGGCCCCGTCATGGCGCCGGCAGCGGAACTCCACCTCGTAGGGCTCCCCCGTCGCGAGCGAGTGGGCCCAGCGCCTGCCGGCCTCCTGGGCGTCCTCCGGGTGGAAGACGCGCCGCCAGCCGTCGCCCAGGGCCTGCTCGGGCGTCAGGCCGGTGTACTCGTACCAGCGGCGGTTGAAGTAGACGTGGTGCCCGTCGGGGCGGGTCATCCAGACGAGCTGGGGGAGGCTCTCCAGGACCTGGAGGGACAGCGCGCCCGGGGTCAGGTCCACGGTGGGGACCGGCGCCTCCGGGGAGGGGTGGGATGGGGACATGGAGCGCACGTGACCTTAACAGTCCGCACAGGGACCGCCCTTTCAGCACCCCCGGGTTTTCCACCACCTGACAATCGTCCCGAGGGACAAGGCCCCGGCGCCCACCTCCCCGGGAGGGATGGTTCCGACCCGCTGGGAATCCCTCTCTCTTTGTCTGACGCCAGACACCCGGAACCTCCCGCCACGGGATTGCATGAACCACCCGCGTTCAAATTTGTCATTTCATTGCGACCTCCCGTAACGTCTGACGTTTCCAGCACAGCGCGTACATCCAACGAGTCTGGGTTCACGGGTGGGAGGGACGGGGTGCAGTGAAGGCGTGCCCGGGGAGGGCCATGCACTCGAAAGACAGACGCGGGACTGCCGGAGGGCAGTCCGGACAGGCCGCCGTGGAGACGGCCATCGTCGTGCCGATGATGGTCTTCATGGTGCTGGGCATCATCCAGCTCGGCATGGTGCACAACGCCCGGCTGATGACCGAGTACGGCGCCTATCGGGCCGTGCGGGCTGGAATCGTCAACCACGGCGACTGCACGTTGATGGAGAAGGCGGCGCTCGCGGCGCTCTTGCCCACGCTGCCGCCGCTGCCGGGGAAGAACGCGCGCGTGGACACCGTGGAGGCCGCGGTGGACGTCCACCGGGAGTTCACGCGGAAGCTGTTCGCCGCGAACCAGCGACTGCCCTTCTATCAGGACGTGGGCCTGCCCCTGTTCCGGGTGGAGGTGCTCAACCCCAGCGGCGGGCTGGACGAGCTCTTCTCCACCTATGGCTCGCACATGCAGGGGCGGGAGATCGACTACGACGACGTGAGGGATGAGCGCGTCATCGAGGCGAACCTCCTGTCCATCCGGCTCACCTACTTCTACGAGCTGCGCATCCCCTTCGCCAACATGCAGCTGCACGCCTTCTACCTGGGGCGCGAGTACCTGGACCAGCTCAAGGGCATGCAGTTCGAGCTGCAGCGCGTGGGCGGCGGGAACGCCATCCAGTACCTCCAGGAGCGCGCACGGGCCAAGGGCGGGGACTTCGGGAGGATTGTCTCGCTGGCGCGCAACTCGGGCTCCCAGCGGCACTACGTGATGCCGCTGGTCGCCACCTGGACCATGCGCATGCAGTCCAACCTCTTCAACAACGACGAGCACGGCCCCGGCCGCTGCGTCGTCGGCGGCTGACGCCGGCTCCCGGAGGACGTCCATGTTCTCGCTGCTTCGCAGAATGCGCCGGGACGAGCGGGGCCAGGCCCTGGTCATCGGCGCCGTCGCCATGCTGGTGCTGGCCGTCACCGTCATGGCCTCGGTCAGCATCGGCCACGGCGTGCACCAGAAGATAAAGCTCCAGGACGCCGCCGACGCGCAGGCCTACTCGCTCGCGGTGAAGGAGGCCCGGGCCTACAACTTCCTGGCCTACACCAACCGCGCGATGGTCGTGCACTACTCGGCCATGCTCACCTTCATGTCGTACGTGAGCCATGCCCTGTACCTGGACATGACCATCGGGAAGCTGGCGGGCGTCGCCAAGTACATCCCGGGCATCGGCGCCATCTTCATGGCGGTCCAGAAGGTCATCAAGGCCTGGAAACAAGCCGTGGATGGCATCGCACGGCTGCTCATCCCCATCCTGTCCGCCCTCAACGTGGCGCTGTGGCTCGCCCAGGAAGCGATGATGCTGGGCACCTTGAAGGACCTGCTGCTGGCCGGAGGTGAGAGCACCTTGACGGGCACGGACCCCAAGGCGCGCCCGGGGCCCTCCATGTCCAACGGCTCGGCGCTCGGCGCCATCATGGGCAAGTACAACGTCAATCACTCCAACCTGAAGAACTTCCTCCACGTCATCGATGACGGCCCCCGAGGCAGTGACAAGACCTTCTCCCTCTCGGACCCGACCGGGCTCGCCAGGCGCGCCCGGCTGATGAACCAGAACGACAACAAGCTGTCCGACCCGGACATGGCCAAGTACCGCCTGCTGATGGGCAACCTCGCCAACGGCGTGCGGCGCCAGTGGACGGCCGAGGGGAAGAAGGCGCTGCTCATCGGGCGCAAGTGGTCGCTCCACCTCTGTGTCCCCCCCGTCATCCAGTTCCGCATCGACAAGGTGGCGGACAGTCAGATCAAGAGCTTCGACGAGGAGTTCGAGGACAACCGGAGGGACCAGCTCTACGCCTCCGACGACATCAAGATTGAATGGCGGATGCCGTGCCCGTACCTCGGCGGCGCGGACAAGGGCTGGAATGAAATCCTCAAGGTCAACTTCCGGGCCGCCGCGGACAAGCAGGGCGGCTTCCATCAGACCTATGGGACGACCAAGCGGGATGACCACCACACGTGGGAGGGCATCACGCCCTTCCTGATGACGGACACCAGCTTCGTCGACCCGTGGCACAACCACTTCAGCGCGGCCTGCAACGTCACCATCCTGTCCAAGGACATGCGCACCACGCCCCAGCCCTTCCACCTGGACGGGCTGCGCACCGGCAAAGGCTTCCTGGGGGGCGCGAGCAGCGGCAGGTTCGACGACCCGGGCAACGACATCGTCGGCGGGATGCTCGACATCACCTGGAACCTGGCGGGCGGAGCCGGGAGCCAGAAGGCCCGGGAGTTCCGCGAGGAGACAGGAGGAATGATGGCCATGGCCGTGGGCCGCGCCATCTACCACCGCCCCGGCGACTGGAAGGAGGAGCCCAACTTCTTCAACCCGCTGTGGACCGCGCGGCTCGCGCCCGCCAAGACGCACTGGGAGCGCAATGCCCTGAGCGCGTTCATCGAGGGTTGGGATGCCGCCGAGAACAGGTTCTCCGATGCCCTCAACTACTGACGGGAGGCGGCCATGACGACTCCAGCCGTCACGAAGCGAGGACGTCTCCACCTGGGCCCGAGGGCGCGACGGGGCGCGGCGACGACGGAGTTCGCCATCCTGGCGCCCGTCTTCGTGCTGCTCATCCTGGGCACCACCTACTTCTGGGAGGTGCAGCACGTGCGCCTCAAGGCCGCGGAGGTGGTGCGCTACGTCGCCTTCGAGCGCACGGTGCGCTCGGACGTGGGCCGCATCGTCGAGGAGGCGAGGACGCGCTACCAGGACCTGGACGGGACCACCAAGACGGGCTCACGCCCGACGGCGATGGGCCCCACGAACCGCGTCACGCTCGACATCCGCGCGGAGGACACGGAGGCGACACTCCAGGACGAGTCCATGTCGGGCGAAGGGCGCCCGGGCGGCGGGATGCAGGCGATGAGCAAGGTGCTCGGGGCGCTGGGGTCCACCTCGGGGAAGGTGGCCGAGGCCATGGGGCTGGACCCCAACCGGGGCGCGGTGCGCGCCCAGGTGGAGGTCCGCATCGAGAATGGCCTCATCCCCTCGCAGCTCGCCTTCCTCACGAAGAGGGTCGACTCGCGGCTGGATGTGACCTTCAAGGAGTCCTTCTTCCTGGTCCATGACACCTGGCGCGCGTGGACGCCCGGACATGACCCCACCGACTCCTATGACCGCGTCGAGGAGCTCACCCATCAGCGGGTGAAGCAGATCGCCTACGCGGGGCTCTCGTCCGAGGGAGGGGCGCTCGACGCCATCGGCGCGGTGCTGTCGGTGCTGGGCTTGGACTTCCCCCTGAAGTCCGACTACCTGCGCGAGTCCGTGCGCATCCGGCACGTGAAGGAGCCCGCCAGGTTCAAGGCCGTGTGGGAGGGGGACACGCGCACCGTCCCCGGCGATGTGCTGCTCGCCGCCTACTGGAAGAACGACAAGAAGGCGTGCTTCGACAGGTGCGAGCCCGAAGCCATCAAGGAGAAGCGTGGGCTCAAGGGCTCCTCGGAGAAGGGCCACTACAACTGGCCCATGCGCGCGTACAACTGCCGAGGCAACTTCTTCCAGGGCGCGGCGGACTCCAAGGCGCCGGAGTCCGAGTACGCGCTCTCCAAGAACAAGGGCAAGGAGTACTTCAACTACGGCGACTTCGCATGCGCGGACGGCCCGAACACGACCCCGGACCACGAGTAGCCACCCCGGAACAGCAAGGCGAGGAGCACGCGCGATGAGTCGGTTGTTGAGGGACCGCACGGGAGCGGTGACACGGGTGCTGGGCCTGGGCGGCGTGCTGCTGGTCGTCGCCACGGCGGCCACGCTCCGCGAGCCTCCCGTCGAGCCACCTCCACCGCCCGAGCCTCCCGCGGCGGTGCTGCTCACCCCGCCCGCCAGCGCGGAGCCGATGACGAAGCGCTTCCTGGGCCTGCTCCCCGCCTACCCCCGGGCGAAGGTCATCCCGATGGGGAAGCTGGAGGCCAACGGCAACCCGATGGAGATGGCGGTCTTCGAGACCGGCGACTCGCCCGGCGCGGTGATGGAGTTCTACGCCCGCGAGTTCCGCCGCCAGGGCCACCGCACCGCCGTCGAGCCGGATGGGGCCGGAGGCGGAGTCATCAGCTACTACGACGCGAAGCGCGGCTCGCTCGTCTCCGTCACCGCCGTGGGCAGGGGCGGCACGCCGCCTCGCACGCAGGTCTTCCCCTCCATCATCGACGCGCCCGAGGGCATGCACCTGCAGGCCCAATCCCTGCCAGCGCTGCCACGCGCCCCGGGCGCCATGACGATGATGCGCATCGAGGACAGGAACCGCGGGCCCACGCAGGGCAACACCACCATCACCGAGCTCGCCCAGGGCACGCCCGGCTCGCTCGCGACCTTCTATCGGACCCAGCTGGAGCAGCGCGGCTACGTGCGGAAGGACGCGCGCACCGGCGCGGGGGGCGTGGAGCTGCTCGACTTCCAGAAGGCCGGGGAGAACCTCTCGCTGTCGCTGTCCCCCATGGGGACGAGCGAGGCCCCGCAGACCCTCGTCACCGCGGTGCTCGAGCTCATCGACTCGAGGAAGGAGCCCTGAACATGAATGGCTGGATGCGCTCCACCGTCCACTGGCTTCGCCGTCCCCGCTCGCGAGGACAGGCGCTCACGGAGCTGTCGCTGCTCCTGGCGGCGCTGTTCCTGATGATGCTCGGGCTCCACTCGTTCGCGCCGGACATGTTCGCCGCCTACACCATCTACGTGCGCGGCTTCTACGTCGTGCTCGGCTATCCCCTGGGCTGATGCCCTCACTCCTGGACGCGGGGCACCGCGATGGGCACGGCGTCCAACGACGGCTTCGCGCCCGTGCCCGAGGCCCGTGCTACCCACGTGGTCTCCCCGTCCTGGACGGACACCACGCCCCACAGCGGAACGCGCTCGGTGCGCACCACGCCCACGGTGCGCCCGTCCTCGCGCAGGAAGGTCTCTTCGCGCGCCTTGCCCGCGAACACGCCCTCGCGCAGCACCGCGTCCTTCCCCCCTCGCGGCGCGCCCCTCAGCTCCGGCTGGTCGACGAAGAGGTCCACCGGAATGGAGACGGGCGGATGCGGCGGCACGGAGACGGCGAGCCGCTCCACGAAGGGCCGCTCCTTGCCGCGCACCCAGAGGACCACGAGCGTGCGCGGCGAGACCTCATGGTCCATCTCGAGCTGGTACAGGGGCACGCCGTCCTCGCGCGTCGTCTCTCCCACCAGCGAGACCCGGGCCCGCGTCGAGCCCTTGTCGCCACGCAGCTCGTAGTCGACCCATGTGCCGACGACGGGCTGGAACTGTCCATACAACAAGGGCGCGGGCACCAACGCGCGCGCCTCCGCGAGCCGGGACACGTCCACCTCCGTCGGCGTCCGGGCCACGGCGGCGCCCGCGTCCTCGGATTGCACCTGGGCCGCCGGTGGAGGCGCGAGCGGCGGTGTCAGGGGAATCCGCTCGAAGCCCGGCCCGGCGTCCTCCGCCGAGCGCCGCGAGTCGGTGCAGGCGCAGAGCAGCCACAAGGAAACACTCACAACCGAGGGGAGGCGGCGCATGCGCCAATCCTATAGGGTTCTCCCCCTTCCCCCAATTCCAGCACATGTCTGGCCAAGGGGCACGACAAGGCGAGGATGTGGATGATGGGCGCCAGGCTGCTCCCCCTGCTGGCCGTGCTGATTCAATCCCAGGTCGCCTCGCCCCAGGGCATGCCTGAGCTGCCCCTCGTGGTGCGCGAGGGAGGCTGGGCGCGCTACCAGGCGGTGTCCTCGGACGGCCCCACGCGCTTCGTGGTCAAGGTCGGCGCGCCGGGCCGGCATCAGGGCAAGCAGGGCCGCTGGTTCGACCTGGAGATAGAGGTGCCCGCCACGGGGCGCGTCACCCTCCAGTTCCTGGTCGCCGGGGAGCGCTTCGGCGCGGGCAATGTGTTGCTGATGCGCGCGGCCCTGCCCGGCGGCAAGCCACGCGAGGTGTCTGGCCCGCTCCCCGACGAATTCAAGACGCGGCGCGACGGCAGGTTCCTCCAGAAGACGACGGAGACGCTCGCCGGCAGGACGCTGGAGGTGAGCGAGTACTCCTATGCCGGCGGCATCACCGCCGAGTGGTCCGCCTCCGTGCCCGGCCTCGGGCTGGTGCGGATGAGCGGAGAGAGCCCCTTCCAGCTCGTGGACTTCGGCGTGGGTGGAGACCCGTGGAAGGAGCGCGTGCACCCCGCGCCCGCCGCCCGGAAGTGAGCCTCAGCGCGAGGACGGCCCCAGCGCCAGCCCCGCTTCGCGCAGCCGCCCCTTCACGCCGTCCACCTCCGCGCCACGCAGCCGCGCCTCCAGCCGCAGCGTCGAGCCCCGGCCCACCTGGAGCAGCACGCGCGGCGGCTCACCCTCGCTCTTCTGGAGCGAGTACCACTCCAGCTCCGAGAAGCGCGTGTGGCGTCCCAGGTGGTCGATGAACCCGTCGGCGGCCAGGAACAGCGCGGGCACCAGATGCAATCCGATGACACCCAGCCAGGTCGCCATCCCCAGACAGAACGTGCCCAGCGCTGGCCGGCCCTCCGTGTGGACCAGGTGCACGCCGAACAGCACCAGCAGGCCCACCAGCCCCATGAACTGCAGATACGTCCCCACCCGCGCGCGTGTGGGCAGCGGCATCGCCCCTCGCGCGCTCCAGAGCGCCCTCAAGGTGCTTAATGACAACAGCACCTGCGCGCCCGAGGCCACCGCCACCGCGAACCCCATCATCGCCCGACGTCCACCGAGCGCCAGCGACTCCTGGACGAGCCACGCCGCGCAGGCCCCGAAGAACCCCAGGGCCACGACATGGAACAGGACGGTGGACACGGGCAGCGTGAAGGCTTTCATGGCCAGCACGGAGCGCATCACACCTGACAGGCTTTGGGGAAGCCCCCCCGGGCGCCTCAGCGCTTGCGCCGGGACACGGCGGTGCCGGGGACGGACTCGACGAGCTGCCGGTACTCGCGGGGGCTCAGGCCCGTCACCTGCTTGAACTGACGTGACAGGGCGCTCTGGTCGCAGAAGCCCACGGACAGGGCGATGGCGGCGATGGGCTCGCGCACGTCCTCCACCAGTCGCTCCGCCGCGGCGTCGATGCGCGTCTTCATGATGAACTGCCCCGCGGAGAGCTGGAAGATGCGCCGCATCCGCCGCTCGAACTGCGCCGCGGACATGCCCGCGCGCCGCGCCAGCGAGTCGATGCGCAGCCGCTCTCCATAGCTCGCCTGGATGAAGTCGATGGTCGCCGCGAAGCGCTCGTCCACCAGCCCCGCGCGCCCAGGCTCGTGGATGTCCTTGGACAGACACGCCAGCCCCATCACCTCGCCCCCGGCATCGAACAGCGGCACCTTGCTTGTCAGACACCAGCCCGGCTCGCGGTTGTTGAAGAGCGTCAGGTCCAGGTTGTCCACCAGCGGGCGCCCCGTGCGGAACACCTTCTCGTCCTGTCGCACGTACCGGTCCGCCATGTGCTGGGGAAACAGCTCGTGCGCCGTGCGCCCCACCGCCGCCGCCTTGCTCGTCAGCCCGCAGCGCTCCGCGCAGGCCTCGCTGATGCACACATAGCGCCCCTGGATGTCCTTCACGGAGAAGACGATGTCCGGCACCCGGTCGAACAGCGCCTCCGCGAACAGCGGATTCGTCACCCGCCCCATGAACTCCACCCGCCAATGCTCCAATGCCTCACGCCCTTTGGTGGTCTTCATGGATGCCTGTTCTTTTTCCAAGGTCCCGGGGACAAGGCGTTTAACCCACGCCGGTGTCTCCTGGAACCCTCGACACCGTGCGGCAGGTCATCCTCCTGGAGCCCACATGCGCCGTCCCATCATGGATGGGTGTCGTCGTCATCTCTTCTTCACCCTCTGCCTCGCCCTCTTCACGTCGGAAGCGGTCGCCCGCCCCGGAGGCCCCGCACCAGCCGAGCCCCTCTTCAAGCGGCACGGACACGAGCACGCCCATCAGCGCATCCGGCCCGACGAGCGCCCGCCCGATGTCGCGCCCGAGAACCTGCGCCGGGCGCTCTCGCTGCCCGCCGTCGCCCGCCCCCTGGTCGCGTGCGACCCGGCGGCCATCGGCGCGGCCAGCGGCGACAGGCTCGTCACTCGGGTGAAGAGCGCCGCGCCGGACTGCCTCCAGACGCTGTTCGATGTCGGGGGCGCGCCCGCGCGGCAGCTGTTCTCCGAGAGCAAGATGGTCACCATCGCCCAGGCGCTCACCGCCGACGCGCGCGCCTATGCGGGGAACAACAGCGCGCAGACACTGCAGCTCATCCTGTTCCTACGGGCCGGGTATTACGCCCAGGACCGAAACCCGGACGTGGTGGGGACCTACGGCACGGCACTGCGGGACGCCATCCGCCCCGCCTTGGACGCCTTCGTCGCCAACAGCCACTTCCAGGACGTCAACGACACGCACGGCGCGGTGCTGTCCGAGTTCGTCACGCTCATCGACAGCGCGAAGCAGACCGCGTCGCACCTGGGGACGCTCCAGGGGCTGCTGGACCGCTTCGACGACGCCGCCCTGGCGTCCGAGTCCATGCGCGGCGCCACGAGCAACGTCTTCTTCGTCCTGTACAACAGCCACGGTGACGACGACTTCGTCGCGGCCGTGCGGCGGGACGCGTCCCTCCTCGACGCGCTGGACTCCTTCGTCGCGCGCAACCGGCACCTGCTCGGCACCGACGACCAACACCTCACCGTCAACGCCGCGCGCGAGCTGGCCCGCTTCCTCCAGCACCCCGGCACCCTCCGGGACCGGACGCGCGCCAGGGTGAGGGCGCTCCTCGACAACCACTCGAAGACAGGGCCCACGGCGGGCGTCTGGGTGAGCGCCGCGCAGATGGCGGAGCACTTCGACGTCGCGAACTGCTCGTCCTACGGCATCTGTGGCTTCCGTCAGGCGCTGGTGCAGGACGTGCTCGGTACGACCTACGAGTGCGCCCCGACGCTGCGCCTGCGCGTCCAACAGATGTCGAACATCGACCTGGCCGTGACTTGCATTGTTCTCAGCATCAGGAGCTTGGACTTCCATGCCAGGTTGGGGACGACCTACGTGCCGGTGGCGGGTGACAACAACGCCGTGCTGGAGATGGCCATCTTCGACAGCAGCCTGGACTACCAGACGTACGCCGGGCCGATGTTCGGCATCAGCACGAACAACGGCGGCATCTACCTCGAAGGCAACCCCTCGGCTCCGGGCAACCAGGCTCGCGCCATTCTCTACGAGGCGGAGTGGGTGCGGCCCAGCTTCCAGGTCTGGAACCTGGAGCACGAATACACGCACTACCTGGACGGCCGCTTCGACATGCAGGGCGACTTCGGCGCCAGCACCATCCAGCCCACCATCTGGTGGATTGAAGGACTGGCTGAATACATCACCCGGCCGACGAACCACCCGGACGCGGTGGCGACGGGCACCCAGAAGACCTTCCAGCTGAGCCAGATTCTGCGCAACGACTACAACAGCAGCTCGGAGCGCATCTACACCTGGGGATATCTCGCGGTGCGCTTCATGTTCGACCGGCACGCGAGCCAGGTGGGCATCTTCCTGGGACAGTTCCGCGCGGGTGACTACGCCGCGTATCGCCAGTCGCTCGACCTGCTGGGGACGTCGTATGACGCGGAGTTCCACCAGTGGCTGACCTGCATCGCCACCGCCCTCGACCCCCTCCTCTGCAGGAACCTCGGGGGCTGACCTCGGGACGCCAGGGGTCGTGGGCTTCGTCACCGCACGGCCCACGACCCCTTGGTGATTTCATTCATCCTCGCGAGGGAAAGACACAAGAACGACATATCTCCTCGGGAATACCGTGAACACCGCGTGAAACCCACGTCGGAGTCGTCCGGTACTGTCGACACCGTGCAGCAAAGCCCCCCACCCCGAGGAGCACGAGCCATGCGCAGTCCCCTCACGGATTGGTGTCGCAGTCACATCGTCATCGCGCTGTGTTGTATCGGAGTCTTCGCCCCAGGAGCGGATGCCCGCCCCGGGGCCCCCCCGCCGACCGGGTCCGCCCAGCGCCTGCACGGGCTGGAGCACGCCCATCAGAAAATCCAGCCTGACGAGCGCTCGCCGGACGTCGCGCCGGAGCAACTCCGTCAGGAGCTCGCGCCGCCTCCTCCCGGCCGTTCCTTGCTGGCCGCCTGTGACACGGCGGCCTTCGGCTCGGCCAGCGGCGCGGCGCTCGTCACCCTGGTGAAGGGCTCCACGGAGTCGTGCATCAACACGCTGTTCGGCGTCACGGGTACGCTGGCGCGGCAGGTGTTCCTCGAGAACAAGATGGTCACCATCGCCAACGCGCTCACCACCAGCGCGCAGGGCTACGTGGGGGACAACAGCGCGCAGACGGTGCAGCTCATCCTGTTCCTGCGAGCCGGGTACTACGTGCAGTTCTACAGCCCGGACATGGTGGGGGCGTACGGCACGTCGCTGACGAACGCCATCCGTCCGGCGCTGGCCGCGTTCGTTGCCAACAGCCACTTCCGGGACGTCAACGACGCGCACGGCGCGGTGCTGCGGGAGTTCGTGACGCTCATCGACAGCGCCGGGGAGAGCGCGCGACACCTCGACACGTTCAAGGGGCTGCTGGACCGGTTCAACGACACGGCCGTGGCGTCCTGGTACATGCGCGCCGCCACGAACAACATCTTCGTCGGCCTGTTCCGAGGACACTACGACGCGGCCTTCATCGCGGCCGTGCGGCTGGATACGTCCATCATCGACGCGCTGGAGTCCTTCGGCCTGCGCACCGAGCACCTGCTGGGCACCGACAACCAGTACCTCACGGTCAACGCCGCGCGGGAGCTGGCGCGCTTCCTCCAGTACCCGGGTGCGCTCCAGGACAAGGCGCGGCCCAGGGTGCGGGCGCTCATCGCCGACCACCAGATGACGGGGCCCACGGCGGGCGTCTGGGTGGGCTCGGCGGAGATGGCGGACTACTACGACGGCGCGAACTGCGCGTACTACGGCATCTGTGACTTCCGTCGGACGCTGGAGCAGGCGGTGTTGGCCGTGACGTACAACTGCGGCGCGACGTTGCGCATGCGCGCGCAGGACATGACGTCCGCGCAGTTCAGCCAGAGCTGCTCGCGGCTCGCCGCGCAGGAGACATACTTCCACGACACGCTGAAGACGGGGCGGGTGCCGGTGGCGGGTGACAACAACACCGCGCTGGAGATGGTCATCTTCGACAGCAGCCTGGACTACCAGACCTACGCGGGGGCGCTGTTCGGCATCGACACGAACAATGGCGGCATGTACCTGGAGGGCGACCCGTCGGCGTCGGGCAACCAGGCGCGCTTCATCGCCTATGAGGCGGAGTGGGTGCGGCCCACGTTCCAGATATGGAACCTGGAGCACGAGTACGTGCACTACCTGGATGGCCGCTTCGACATGAAGGGCGACTTCGGCGCCAGCGTGAGCCAGCCCACCATCTGGTGGATCGAGGGCCTGGCCGAGTACATCTCGAAGAAGAGCGACAACGCGAGCGCGGTGGCGGTGGGGGCCGGCAAGGCGTTCCAGCTCAGCCAGATTCTGCGCAACGACTACAACAGCGGCACGGAGCGCGTGTACACGTGGGGCTACCTGGCGGTGCGCTTCATGTTCGAGCGGCACGCGGACCAGGTGGGCACGTTCCTGGGACAGTTCCGGGCGGGGAGCTACGCCGCGTATCGCCAGTCGCTCGACACGCTGGGCACGGCGAACGATTCGGAGTTCCACGAGTGGTTGACGTGCGTGGCCACCGCGAGCGACCCGAGCACCTGTGTGAATCCGGGTCCGGGCCCTGGGCCTGGAACGGGGACACCGTGCACGGACTCCGACGTCCGGGGACTGGGCAACGGCTGCTACCGGGGGCCGCTGTCCGCGACGAGCGGCCTGCAGTACTTCTACCTGTGGGTGCCCAATGGCGCGCGCAACCTGCGCTTCCAGATGAGCGGCGGCACGGGCAACGCGGACCTCTACGTGCGCGCCTCGACGTGGCCCAGCCTCACGACGTACGACCACCGGCCCTATCTGTCAGGCAATGACGAGACGGTGGACATCCCGTCACCGCCGACCGGCAGCTACATCTATCTGATGCTCAACGCCCGCACGGCGTACTCGGGCGTGAAGCTGGAGGCCCGCTTCGACACGGGGCCGTGATGTGAGGCGCGACTCCCGGGTGGACCTGGCGCCACCTGGGAGTCGATTCACTCCCGCTTCAACACGCCATCCACCGTGCGC
Organism: Myxococcus fulvus; assembly: GCF_900111765.1. The sequence goes on along the minus strand of NZ_FOIB01000001.1, from coordinate 804,873 downwards.
CAGAGACTGAGCGGGTTCGACTCGCGCAGCTCGGCGGGCAGCAGCGCATCGGGCACGTCCTGGTAGCACACGGGCCGCACGAAGCGACGGATGGCGCCGGTGCCCACCGCGGTGAACCGGCCATCCGAGCTGGCCGGGAAGGGACCGCCGTGCACCATCGCCGGGCAGACCTCCACGCCCGTGGGCACACCGTTCACCAGCACGCGCCCCACGCGGTCCGTGAGCACGGGGAACAGCTCGGCGGCCACCGCCGTGTCCCCCGCGTCCATCAACACCGTCGCGGTGAGCTGTCCCTCCAGCCCGAGCGCCACGCGCACCAGCTCCGCCGCGTCCTTCGCCGGCGTCAGCACCGCGCAGCTTCCGAACACCTCCTCGGTCAGCGCGTGCTCCGCGAGCACCACCGTGGCCGGCGCCTCGAACAGCGCCGCGGCCCCCAGCGCCGCACGCGACTCACCGCGCACACAGGTCCGCGTGTCCGTGCGCGCCGCGAGCCGGCCGACGCCCTCACGGAAACGCTCGGCGATGTTCGGCGTCAGCATCGGCGCGGGCGCGGCCGCCCCCAGCTTCTCGGCCAGCCGCGCGCGGAAGGCCTCGAACCCCGGCCCCTCCACCGCCACGACCAGACCGGGCGAGGTGCAGAACTGTCCCGCCCCCTGGAGAATCGACGCGGCCAGCGAGTCCGCCATCGCCTCGGGACGCGCGGCCAGGGCCTCCGGCAGCACGAAGATGGGATTGATGGAGCCCATCTCCGCGAAGACGGGGATGGGCAGGGGTCGGGAGGCCGCCAGCGCCATCAGCGCCTGTCCTCCCTGCCGCGAGCCCGTGAAGCCCACCGAGCGGATGGCGGGGTGGCGCACGAGCGCCGCGCCCACCTCCGTGCCCGCGTCGAACAGGAGCGAGAACACGCCCTCGTGCAGACCACACGCGACCACGGCGGCGCGGATGGCCAGCGCCGCGCACTCGGACGTCGCCGGGTGCGCGGGGTGGGCCTTCGCCACGACGGGACAGCCCGCGGCCAGCGCGGACGCGGTGTCACCTCCCGCCACGGAGAACGCGAGCGGGAAGTTGCTCGCGCCGAACACCGCCACCGGCCCTACCGGGCGCAACATCGAGCGCAGGTCCGCGCGCGGCAGGGGCTTCCTGTCGGGCAGCGCGTGGTCGATGCGCGCATCCACCCAGCTCCCCTCCTCCAACAGCCGCGCGAACTGGCGGAACTGTCCCGCCGCCCGCCCCAGCTCTCCCTGGATGCGCGCGGGCGGCAGCCCCGTCTCCTTCGGCGTCACCGCGAGGAAGTCCGCCTCCGCCGCCAGGAGCGCCTCCGCGATGTGCTCCAGGAACACCGCGCGCTGCCGCGAGGACAGGGCCGCGAGCGACGGCGCCGCCTCCGCCGCGAGCGAGCACGCCCGCTCCACCTCATGAGGCCGCGCGGCGTGGAAGCGCGGCTCCAGCGCCACGCCCTCCGCCGGGTTCCAGCCGGTGAACGTCGGCCCGCCCGGCTCGCCGCGCTCGGCGCCAATCAACGACAATCCCATCCAGCTCATGCCACGACCTCACGTCGGGGAGGGACACGGGCGTGCCCCTCCAGCTTCGACCTCGAATACGTCACACCACGAACCGCCGCCTACAGCGCGGGACGGTTCGCCAACGCCTCGCGCAGCACGCGCAGGCACTCCTCACGCTCGGCGCCCACCAGCTCCATCCGGGGCCCGCGCACCCGCTCGTGGCCCCAGCCCATCTCCTGCTGCACCAGCTTGATGAGCTGGACGAACTTGGGGACTGTGTCCAGGCGCAACAGCGGCAGGAACCACCGGTACAGCGCGAACGCCGCGTCCTTCTTGCCGGCCAGGGACAGCTCGAGCAGGCGCACCGACTCGGCGGGGAAGGCATTCACCAGACCCGCCACCCAGAAGCGCGCGCCCGCCTCCACGCCCTCGACGAGGCAGTCATCCACGCCCACGCCCAGGGTCAGCCGGTCGCCCAGCAGGGCGCGGATGCCGGTGACGCGGCGGGCATCGGTGGAGGACTCCTTCACGGCGACCGCATTGTCGTGCTCGGCGGCCAGCTCCGCCAGCTGCGCGGGCGTGAAGTCCGTCTTGTAGGCCACGGGGTTGTTGTAGAGCAGGCACGGCAGCTTCGTGGCGCGGAGGACCGTGGACATGTGCGCCTTCATCTCGCGCCAGTCGCTCGAATAGACATACGGCGGCAGCACCATGAGGCCCGCGCACCCGGCCTCCTCGGCGGCTCGGGCCAGACGCACGGCCTCGGCGGTGGACAGCGCGGCGATGCCGGGGATGACGGGCGCCTTCACCGCGTCCACGCACGTGCGCATCAGCGCGGCCTTCTCCTCGGAGGTCAGCGTCGCGCCCTCGCCCAACGAGCCGCAGGGGATGATGCCCGTGCAGCCCTGCGAGATGAGCCACTGCACGTGCGAGCGCACCGCGCCGTGGTCGACGGACAGGTCCGCGTTGAAGGGGGTGGTGATGGCGGGGAGGACACCGGACCAGAGGCTCATGACTTGCTCGTGTGGGAAGGGGAAACGTCGGGAGGAGGAAGGCGCAGGCTGCCGATGCGCGCGGGGAGACAGGGCGGGCGCACGTCCTCGCCCGACCAACCGAAGAGCGTCTGCGCCGCGGGACCGCAGGTGCGTCCCTGACACGCGCCCATGCCCAGCCGGGCGTACAGGCGCGCCTCGCGCAGGTTCGTGCAGCCCTCCAGCGCGGACAGGGGCACGTCTTCACAGCGGCACAGCACGGTGTCGGGCCGGGCCAGTCGGCGCAGCTCCTCGCGAGGTGCGTCGTGGCGCGCGAGGTGGACGGAGAAGTCGCGCACGCCTCGCCAGGCGCGGGCGAGCGACTCGGGGATGGGGCGGTCCGCGGCGACGAGGCCCGCGAGCTCGCCGGTGACGAGCGCCTGGTCCACGCCGCCGATGCCGAGCAACTCGCCCACGGCGTGCACGCGAGGGACGCGGGTCTCCAGTCGCTCGTCCACGAGGACCGCGCCGTGAGAGACCTCGCAGCCCAACAGCCGGGGCAGCTCCAGGTTGGGCACGAGGCCATAGGACGCGCCCAGGTAATCGCAGCGCAGGTGCTCCTCGTGGCCACGCACGGACAGGCGCACGGACTCGAGGCGGTCCGTGCCCTCGGCGGCGAGCACCCACGCGTCCGTGGACGTGGGGACGGTGATGAGCTTCGCGGTCATCACCGCGCCCTGGAGCAGCTTCGAGGGATGGCGCCAGAGCTGGAGCGCGAAGCGCCAGTGGTCCGCGGCGGGGGCCTGCTCGGCGATGTAGAGGACCTCACCGCCATGGGACTGAATCGTCGCCGCGGCGGCGAGGAGCAGCGGCCCCGTGCCCGCGAGGACCACGCGCTTGCCGCGAATCGGCAGGCCGTCCTTCACGAGCACCTGGAGACCGCTGACACCGAGCACGCCGGGGAGCGTCCACCCGGGGAACGGGAGGAAGCGCTCACGTGCACCCGTGGCGAGGATGGCGCGGCCGTGGTGCACGGCGAACGAGGAGGCACCCTCCTCCACCAGGAGCACACCGGGCTCGGGCGAGGCGATGACCCGCGCGCCAGGACGGAAGCGGGCACTAGAGGCGGCGAAGCGCGTGAGCCACTTGCGCGCGAGCGGGTTCTTCCCCGTCCGTGCCTCGCCGCGCCAGATCTGCCCACCGGGCTGGGGCTGCGCATCGAGGACCAGGACCTTCAATCCCGCCTCGGCCGCATGACAGGCGGCGGCGAGCCCACCGGGTCCCGCGCCGGCGATGACGACGTCACACGTCTCACGCATCGGTCGCCACCTCCTGGCCATCACGACACGGCGTCAGACACGTGAGGACCTCGGGCACGCCGTCGACCGTGGCCCGACACTCGAAGCACACGCCCATGCCGCACAGCGGGCCTCGAGGACGCCCGCCCAGGTCCGCGCGGCTGACGAACCGCTCCGTCATCGCGAGCGCCGCGGCCACGGAGGTGCCCGAGGGAACGGTGACGGCCTGCCCGTTGATGCGCAGCGTGAAGGAGGCAGGTGCCTTGCGTGACGACTCACGCATGCGCCACCTCGCGAGCCGCCCCACCCAGGAAGCGCGAGGGCGAGTACGCCGCCACATCGATGGCGCTCACCCGCCCGAGCATCTGGTCCGCGACCAGCCGTGCGCTCCCCGTGGCGGTGGTGATGCCCAATCCCTCATGCCCACAGGCCAGCCACAGCCACGGCTTCTCCGGATGCGCCCCCAGCAGCGGCAGTCCATCCGGGCTCGCCGGACGCAGCCCCGTCCACACGCGCAGCGCCTGCAAGCCATCGAGCCCCGGGAGGAACATGGCCGCGCGCTTCAGCATGCGCTCCAGGATGGAGGCCTCCACCTCACGGCTCGCCTCCCCGGGCTGCCGCGAGGACCCGAGCAGCAACTGCCCGGTGACACGAGGCTGCGCATTGAACGCGACCGACGCGCCATCCGTGCCATGCGCGCTCTTCAGATATCCCAGCTCCACGAGCTGGTGATGCACCACGGGAGCACCGCGCCGGGTGATGAGCAGGTGTCCCTTGCGAGGAGAGATGGGCAGCTCCGGACAGAGCGAAGGACTCGCCACACCCGCCGCGAGCACCACCCTCCCGGCCTTCAACACCTCCCCGTTCGCCAGGACGACACCCTCGGGCCGCAGCTCGCGGACCAGACATCCCGTCATCACCTTCGCCCCACGCGCCTGCGCCCTCTGCGCGAAGGTCCGCGCGGCCACCGGCGGATACAACACGGCGTCATCCGGCACCCGCAGCGCACCGACGAGCCCTGGCGCCAGCGAGGGCTCCGCCTCGTACAGCGCGGCCGCATCCAGCACCTCGGCCCGCACGCCCGCGGCACGGTAGTTGGCGACCTTCGCAGAGACCGCGGCCATCTCCTCGTCATCAGCCGCCAGCCACAGGGTGCCGCACGCGTCGTACTCCACCGTGCGCGGCAGCCCCTGCGAGAGCTGTCGCCAGAGCGAGACGGAGTACGCGGTCAGCGCGAGCTCCGCCGCGTTGTCATCCATCGCGACCAGGTGACCCATCCCGCACGCGGTGGTCGCGGTGCCGATGGAGCGCGCCTCGACGAGCGCCACGGACATCCCCTCGGTGGACAGCGACTCCGCGAGCGCCGCGCCGACGATGCCACCGCCGACGATGACGCAGTCGAAGGCGCTCATCCGATGCCCCACGCGAACGGGTCCTTCGGGTCCACCAGCAGCGTGGCCTCCGCGTTGACAGAAGCCGTGCCCGTAATCGTGGGCAGGACGCGGTCGCCATCACGCACGTAGCGCGCCTGGAAGCGGCTGCCGATGATGCTCTCCTGCACCCACGTGTCGCCCTCGGCGAGCGAGCCCTCCGCGGCCAGACACGCCACCTTGGCGCTCGTCCCCGTGCCGCACGGCGAGCGGTCATACGCGAGCCCCGGACACAGCACGAAGTTGCGCGCATTCACGCCCGGCGTCGGCGACGGCGCATACAGCTCCACGTGGTCGATCTCCGCGCCGCCCTCGCCGGTGATTCCCTGGTCCGCGAGCGCCTGCTTGATGGCGGACGTGTACGCGAGCAGCGACGGCACCCGCGCCAGCTCCAGCGGAGGGTTCGTCGCGCGCGAGAGGAAGAACCAGTTGCCACCCCACGCGATGTCGCCGTGCACCACGCCATGGCCGGGCACGTCCACCTTCACGTCGTGCGCCCATCGATAGCTCGGCACGTTGGCGATGCTGACGCTCCCATCCGGATGCAGGGTGGCCTTCACCACGCCCACGGGCGTCTCCAGCGCGTGCACGCCGGGGCCGATGCGGCCCAGGTGCTCCAGCGTCTTCACCACGCCGATGGTCCCGTGGCCACACATGCCCAGGTAACCGACGTTGTTGAAGAAGATGATGCCCGCGACGCTCGAGGGGCTGACAGGCGGGCACAGCAGCGCGCCCACCATGACGTCCGAGCCCCGGGGCTCGCAGACGATGGCCTTGCGGAAGTCGTCGAAGCGCTCCCGGAACCGCTCGCGCAAGCTCGCCAGGTCGCCCGTGCCCAGCTCCGGGCCGCCCTCCGTCACCACCCGCGTGGGCTCTCCACCTGTATGACTGTCGATGACTCGAATGCGCCGCATGCGGACCACTCCCTCCACCCGGGCCTCCCGGATGCCACCCTAGGAGTCCTGGAGCGCGGTTTCTTGCGCGATTCGACCACACCCGCGTGGCAATCACGCAAATGCGCCAACACGGCCCGAGCACCGGATGACGCACCCGGCCACGCCGACTCCCTGGCTGCGTGTCAGCCCTCCAGGAGAGGCTGTGCTTCCTCACGCAAAGGGAGCACGCAATGAACCTTCGGAAGCGAAGTGGAGTTGTCGTGGTGGCCTTCTTCCTGACGGCCTGTGGTCCGGGCTCCGAAGCCGGGAGCCCCGAAGCCCCCGACACCTCCACGCCCCAGCGGCTCTCGGACCCGTGGACGTGTGACCCCGCGGACTGGTGCCGGGTCGACTCGCACACCTTCGACTGTCCTCCCGGCGCCCCCGAGGGGATGGCCTACGCCTGGCCCACCCAGGGGGGTGGATTCTGCACCCAGCGCTTCGCCTGTGGCCCCTTCCACCCGCTCTGCCCCGCCCCCATCGACCCGTAAGCCCGATGGCATCCGTCATGGAATAGCATCTGTTCCTCACCCTCAAGGAGCACGACATGCATCCACGCAACTTCCTCGGAGTCATGCTGACGGCTGGAATCCTCGCGGGCTGTGGAGTCGCTCCCGAGGGCGAGGAGCAGGTCCAGGACGACGCGGTCCGGAGCGCCAGCGACGTCTGCGACGGGACGACGGCCTGGGAGTACTACTACTACGCGGACCCCTCGATGAGCGGCGAGCCCACCGGCGTGGTCATCTGCAAGTGCCGCGGCGTCATCCAGACCTGGGGCGACACCACGCCCACGCCCTATTACTACTACTGGAGCGGCCTGTGCGGCGGCGGTGAAGCCGCCCACTGAGGCCGCTCCACCCTTCTCGTCCACGCCGCCAAGAGCGTGGACGAGCCCCACGGACTCAGCTGCCCAGCGTGCCGGACTGAATCGCCTTGCGCGCCGAGCCGGCCATGCTCTCCGCCAGCGTCTGCACCGAGCGCGTCACGTTGCGCGTCTCCTCGACGACGCGCAGCGTCTGCTGCATCTGCCCCGACATGTCCTGGATGGCCACGGCGATCTGGGACGTGCCCGCGTCCTGCTGCGACACGGCCGCTGAAATCTGCCGCACGCTGTTGCTCGTGTCGCCGATGATGCCCGCGAGCTTGCGCAGCTGCGTGCCGGAGACGCGCACCGCCTCCACGCTCACCCGGACGCGCTGCTCGCCCTGCTCGCTCATCTTCGCGGCCTCGCGCATGCTGCCGCTCACGCCCTCGAGCACCTCGCGGATGCGCTGGGTCGCCAGGATGGACTGGTCCGCGAGGCTGCGCACCTCGCGCGACACCACGCTGAAGCCCCGGCCGTGCTCGCCGCTGCGCGCCGCCTCGATGGCCGCGTTCACCGCGAGCATGTTGGACTGGTCCGCCAGGCCCTTCACCGTGTCGACGATGCCGGCAATCTCCCGCGTCCGCTCATCGAGCGCGAGGATGCGCCGCGCCATCTCCGACACCTCCTCGCGGATGGCCTCCAGGTTCGCCAGCGTCTTGTCCAACGCCGCGCCGCCATCGCGTCCCGCCTCCTCCGCGGCGACGATGGACTCGGCCAGCACACGGGCCTTGTCCGCCGTCACCAGCGAGCCCTGGCGAATCTCCTGCACCGTCTGCTCCAGCTCCTTGAGCGCCGTCGCCTGACGGCCGATGCCGTCCGTCTGCTCCTCGCTCGAGGTGCGCAGCTGCTGCACCACCGTGGCCAGCTCGCCGGCGCCAGTGCCCATGCCCTCGGCCAGCTCGCGCACGTCCTTGCGCCGCGCCTCCAGCTGGTTCGCGTGCGACGACAGCGAGCGCACCACGTGCGAGGAGCGCCGCGCGACGATTCCCACCAGCGACGCGGTGAAGGCGAGGAAGCCCCAGTGGATGAACATCCCATCCATCTTCACCCAGCCCAACAGCGGCATCATCGCCGCCACCAGGACCAGGGTGAGCACACCCAGGCCCGCGCTGAAGATGCGCGCGTCGATGTTGCCCCGGAACGCGGCCACCACCGCGACGCTGACGTACGTCAGCAGGACCGGGATGGAGTACAGCATGAGCACCTGGAACAGCCGGCTCGCCGTCCCCAGGTCCACCATGGCCACCACGGTCTGCAGCGCGGCGAGCACCGTCACCGCCCACACCACCCCGCTGAACCAGCGCGCGCGTCCCTCCAGGATGCCCTCCTGGATGAACCAGCCCAGCCCCGGCAGCACGCAGTAGGCCGCGAGGAAGGTGGCGCGCCACAGCGACAGCTCCACGCCCCACACCGCGCTCACCACCCCGCTCATGCCCACCAGCAGCACGCCCGCGCCGCCGGAGAACACGCCGAGCGCCACCAGCATGCGCCGCTGTCGCCCCAGCAGCGACATGCCCAGCGCGATTTGCGCGACGACCAGCAGCAGGTTGCCGGTGATGAGACAGCCCAGCCCCGTGCGCACCACCCGCGCCAACAGCTCGTGTCGAGGCCCCACCCGCGCGTGCTGGCTCACCCCCATGGCCGCCGTGCTGCTCTGGATGCGCAGCAGCACCCGTGAGCCCTGCGCGGAGGCGGGCAGCGGAATCAGCTGCGCCCAGATGGACTCGCGCACCTCGGTCCCCGACGGGTTCAGCTTCCCGTTCGAGTAGACGCGCTGGCCGTCGACGTAGACCTCGTACGCGTTGGTCACCGACCCCAACATGAGCGCCGGCTCACCCCACCCTCCCTGGGGAACGGGGATGCTCACCCACAACATCGTGTGCGCTTCCCGGCCCGGCGGGACCTTCAGCGCCTCCATCGACTTCCAGTCGACCTTGTCGGGCTCCTTCGCCCATGTGGGCACGCCGTCCGGCGCCAGCGGCGAGTCTCCCCATCGGTAGAGCCACCCGTCCTTCAGCTCCATGACGCTCGCGACGCGAGCCTGAGCCTGGGACTCGGCGCTCCACGTCAGCACCAGCATCCAGGACAGCAGCATCAGCCAACGCGTGGACCCCGCCACGGGGTGACGCCCTCTTGAAACAGGAGGACCGCGACGCGAGACACGACACGACGACGACACGCGCTGCGAGACAAAAGACCAAGACATGTGTGGCAATGCTCGTGCGTTCGAGACATCGCTGTAAACGGGTCCACCCCACCCCGCCCGCCTGCTCCTCCTCGACGGGTGAGCAAGCCCGAGGCAGCTGTCGACACTTGGAACAGTGCTCCACTGTCTACATGGAACAAACTCGTGCCACGCGAGCCAATCACGAACAAGCCGTGAGCTGAGTCATGCCTGTATTCATGTCGACACGCTGTCTCGGGGGTTGGCCCCGAAGAGGCCCTCCGCCGAGCGCGTCAACGGCCCGGACGGCCTCCCCACCTGCCCCGGTGGGATTGTTGCCTGGTGAGGGTTACTTCCGGCCGCTCAAGGATTTCCGGCTAATCCGTCGTTAAGAAGGAGCACGGAGATGGTTCCGGGGGCGGTCCAGGTAGGACCGAGGGGGATACATGAGCACGGCGGAGCTGGCGGAGTTGTTGGAAGGGGCGGGGGAAGAGGACTCGGGCGCTCGGGATGCGCTGATGGCGGCGGCCTGTCGGGAGCTCCAGTGGAAGCTCTCGCCGGAGGTGTCCGAGCTCACGCCCCTGCACCCCGTACGGCTGGTGGAGGAGGCCTGGGCGCGGCTGTTCGCGGCGGGCGTCACCCCGGAGTCCCGTCCCCGCTTCCTGTGCGCCGCGTCGCGCGCCATGCGGAAGGTCCTGGTGGACCGGGCCCGGGCGCCGCTCCTGCTGCGTCGCGCGGCGAGGCGCGAGCGGGTGAGCCTGCGTCACCTGGGAGACGAAGCCCCGGCGGGCGCCGAGCTGGAGGTGCTCCAGTTGGAGGAGGCCCTGGCGGAGCTGGAGTCCTTCCAGCCCCGGCTCGCGCGGCTGGTGGAGCTGCGCTACTTCGCGGGCCTGAGCCTGTCCGACACGGCCGTGGCGCTCGAGGTGTCCCAGGCCACGGCGCGCCGGGACTGGTCCTACGTGCGCGTCTGGCTGACCGAGCGCTTGAGCCACTGAGGCTCAGCGTCGCTTCGCGGGAGGCGGCCCGGGCAGCGCCGCGTCCGCGAGGCCGGCCAGAAGCAGGATGGGCGCCAGCAGCACGGCGCCGAACCACGTGAGCGCGTACAAGAGCCCGAAGACGAGCTCGGGCGCGCCCCCCACGCGGGTGCCCGACAGCAGGCCGACATACTGCCGGCCTCCCGCCAGGTGCAGCAGCAGGAAGACGGCGACCAACGCCAGCGCCATGAGGACCATGGGCGCGCGCGACATCCGGGTGAGCATCATCGGTGGGCCTCCAGCATTCGCGGTGACAGCGCTCGCCGCCACAGCGGACCTTGCGTCAGGGAGTACAGCAACACGGCATCGGCCAGCGGGTTGCCCGCCGCGAAGCGCAGGCCGCCGTCCTCCAGGATGGGGAACGCGGCGAAGCGCAGGCTGGTGGACAGCCCCCTCAAGAGCGACTCGTCGCCGAAGGCCGAGGCCGCCACCAGCGCCAGGCCGCTCGAGCCCGCGTTCGCGTTCACCAGCGGAATCGTCGGACCGGAGTCGATGTCCTCCGCGCGAGCGTCCGACAAGGGCCACTCCGCCGCCCAGGCGAAGCCCAGGCGCTCGCCGATGAACAGCTCCCGGGCGCGCTCGAACTGCTCACGCGCGAAGTCGGCATCGACCAGCTGGAGCATGTGCGCGGCGAGCCACAGCGAGGAGCCCTCGGGCCCGTCCCGCGTCGCGCCTTCATAGGTGAAGCTGGAGACGAGCAGCCCGGTGCGCGCGTCCATCAGGTGCTCGCGCGCCAAGCGCACCCACCGCTCGCGCAGCGAGGCATGGCTGCGGCCATCCACCGCATCGGACAGGCGCAGCGCGGCGAGCGCCACGGTGTTGCAGAAAATCCACCCCTCGTCGGGATAGCTCTCCGCCGAGAGCAGCGGGGCCCGCTCCAGCTGCGCCGCCACGCGGTCCACCCGCTCGCGCAGCGGCCACGCCCACGCCTCGCGCGGCTCCACCAGTTGTCGCGCCGCGAGCATCAGCGCCACCTCGCCGTCGATGAAGAGGCTGCGTCCCCCTGCGTCCCGGAACGGCGCGGCGTGCACGTACGGCAGGAGGAACGTGTCCACCCCGCCGCGCTCGTCCTCCAGCGTGCGCGTGATGAGCGTGTCGACGACGGCCAGGTGGTCCGCCTTCTTCTCCGGCTCGTGGAGCGCCAGGTTCGCGAAGGCGAGCACGGAGAAGGTGCGCGCCATCAGGTCCCACTCTGGATTGGACCGACGCAGCACGTCGCGCGCGGGGCCGTCCACCACCAGGGCCAGGGCCCGCTGCCGCGCGGCGAGCGCCGGCACCCAGTCCCGGGGGTTGTCGGGACGAAACCCCAGTTGCAGGGAGGGAACCCACACCGCCATCGCCAGCAGCAGCAGGAGCATGCGTCGCATGCGCCGGGTTATCCGCCAGCGGACAGCGCAATCGGAGACGAGGCCGGTGAACGGTCAACGCGGCCAGGTGAGCGGTCGTTCGTGCCCAGGGGACGAGCGGACAGGCGCTCGGTCTCCATGTCGTCCAGCCTGCGGCCGGCGAGGGGGCGAGTGCTCCCCACATGGCACGGACTGGAGGGCAGACCCAAGTTGAGGAGTCGTACGTGCAAGCCTCAGCGGGTGCCTCCCGGAGCAGGAGCGTGTCATGTGGAGCACAACATCTTCGAACTGGGATTCGGGCCCGGCGCGGCGACGCCTCCTGGGGCGCTTGCGGCGCCCCACGCGACTGGAGGGCCAGGGTGAAGCGGCGATGACGTCCGGCCTGCTGGAGGTCCTGGGCGAGCGACACCAGACGCCTCGCGGTCCTGGCAAGCGGTGGCGACGTTCCGCACTGCGAACGCACGAGCCCCGCGACGACGACGAGGAGGCCGTGGACTTCGACGAGGCCATCGCCTCCTGGTAGCGCTCCTGCTAACAACGCGGGCATGAGCGCGCCCCGCCCCAATCCGCTGCTGTCGGACCGCGACGTGGACTTCCAGCTCGACGAGGTGATTCACGTCGAGCACCTCTGCACGCTTCCCGCCTTCGCCGAGCACTCGCGAGAGACCTTCGGGCTGCTGCTCGACAGCGCCCGCCGCTTCGCGCGCGAAGTGCTCTACCCCACGTACCGCGCGCTGGATTTGGAGCCCCCGTCCTTCCAGGACGGCCGCGTGAAGGTGCACCCGCTGATGCGCGAGCTGTATCCGCGGCTGGTGGAGCTGGGCATGCTCACCGCCACCCGGCCTCCGGACGTGGGCGGACAGCAGCTCCCGCTGACGGTGCACGCGCTGGCCAGCGCGTACCTCATGGCCGCCAACCTCAGCGCGTACGCGTACCTGGGGCTGACGCACGGCGCGGCGCACCTGCTGGAGGTCTTCGGCTCGCCGGAGGTGAAGCAGGCCTTCATGGAGCCGCTGTACCGGGGCGAGTGGACCGGCACCATGGCCCTCACCGAGCCGCAGGCGGGCAGCAGCCTCGCGGACGTGCGCACGCGCGCGACACCCGCGGGGGACGGCACGTGGCGCCTCCAGGGCTCCAAGATTTTCATCAGCGGCGGCGACCAGGACTTCACCGAGAACGTCGTGCACCTCACGCTCGCGCGCACCGAGGGCCCCGAGAGCGGCACGCGGGGAATCTCGCTGTTCGCGGTGCCGGCGCGGCGGCGCGAGGGGGATGCGCTGGTGGACAACGACGTCCGCGTGGCGGGCGTCATCCACAAGATTGGCTGGAAGGGCATCCCCAGCCTCGCGCTCAACTACGGCGAGGCGGGTGACTGTCGCGGCTGGATGGTGGGCCCGCCGGGTCGGGGGCTGGCGTGCATGTTCCAGATGATGAACGAGGCGCGCATCATGGTGGGCCTCAACGGCGTGGCCACCGCGTCGGCGGCGTACCATGAGGCGGTGGCGTACGCGCGTGAGCGCCCGCAGGGGCGGCCCGCCGCGGTGAAGGACGCCACCCGGCCGCAGTCCCCCATCATCGAGCACGCGGACGTGCGGCGCATGCTGCTGCGCCAGAAGGCCATCGTGGAGGGCGGCCTGTCGCTGCTGGTGACGGCGGCGTACCAGGCGGACCTCGCGTCACACGCCACGGACGAGGACACGCGCCACGGCGCGGGGCTGCTGGTGGACCTGCTCACGCCGGTGGCGAAGAGCTTCCCGGCCGAGCGCGGCTTCGAGGCGAACGCGCTCGCGGTGCAGGTACACGGCGGCTACGGCTACTCCAGCGAGTACCTGCCGGAGGCGTGGCTCCGGGACCAGAAGCTCAACAGCATCCACGAGGGCACCACGGGCATCCAGGGCCTCGACCTGCTCGGCCGCAAGGTGGTGGCGGGCGGCGGCGCGGCGTTGGCGATTTTCGCGCGGGAGGTGGGCCGCACGGTGGCGCGCGCGAAGACGGCGGGCGTGGACGCTGGGTGGGGTGACGCGCTCGAGCGGACGTGTGGCGAGGTGGCGGAGCTCGTCTCGGAGCTGGGCGCGAAGGGCATGGCGGGCGAGGTGGAGCTGATGCTGCGCCACAGCGCGGACTTCCTGGAGCTGTTCAGCATCCTCGCGGTGGCGTGGCGCTGGCTGGAGCAGGCCGCCGCGGCGAAGGAGGGCCTGACACGCGGCCAGGGGGACTCGGACTTCTACGAGGGGAAGCTCGCCGCCGCGCAGTACTGGTTCGCGGTGGAGCTGCCCCGCGTGCCCCTGCTCGTCGACTTGTGCCGCACGGGCGAGGACTCCTACGCCCGGATGCGCCCCGAGTGGTTCTGAAGCGACCCACTCGAGCTTCACACTCCGACGCCTGGCCGTCTGCTCTGAGTGTGTGAAACGACTGCTCGCTCGCTACGTTTCGGCTGCATTAATCGTTGGTGCTCGTAAGATGTGAAGGGTGTCTGTCTCTTTCCACCTCTGCCAGCCCGGTGGGGGCGCCTCGTGTGGCGCCTGCTGTGGCCTCTACAACTTCCGGGACCACTCGCGCGGGGCGCTGATGGAGCAGCTCGCGATGCAGACCGAGCGGCTGCGTCGGGTGCCGTACGAGGCCTCTGCCTGGAGCGCGGCGGCGAAGGAGCTGGTGGACGCGCGTCGCGCGGCGCCGATGTTCCCGGCGGTCCGGGTGTGTCCGCTGCTGGGGTTCCTGGACAAGGACCGCAAGCAGGTGGGGTGCCTGGGGCATCCGCTGGCGACGGGTGGGACGGACCTGCGCGACTGCGGCGTGTATCGCTCGTCGGTGTGTGAGACGTTCACGTGTCCGTCGTTCGGGTGGCTGACGGACGGGCAGGCGCGGCTGGTCCAGGCGGCGTGCGCGGACTGGTATCTGTATGGGCTGGTCATCACGGATGTGGAGTACGTGCGTGGCTGCCTGCGGCTGTTGGAGTGGGAGCTGGGTGGGCCGGCGCGGCCGGAGCAGATGGTGGAGCAGCCCGCGGTGCTGGCGGCGGTGCGGAAGCTGTTCGCGCTGAAGGAGACGGCGCCGCGCAGGGACCCGAAGGCGGGCGTCTTCGGTCGCTTCACGAAGGACACGGAGGGCGAGCCCGTGCCGCGAATGCTCGACTACATGAAGCTCGGGGTGCGCGCTTCGCCCGAGGACGACGTGGTGCTGTGCCTGGGCTACACGCCCGACAACGCCACGGACCTGCTGGCCTCGCGCGAGCTGGTGCGAGCCCACGTGAAGGCCGTGGCGCGCGCGATGGCGAGCCCGCGCTGAGCGACCTCGGGGCGACGCGCGTCGGGCGCGGATGCGTCGCCGATTCGACGCGAGCGCGAGGAGTGACGTCGCGTTGACGCGCCATCCCGCTCGCACCGAGCCATGACATGTCGACGCGTGGATGGGCACGCGTGCGGTGACATCGGGTCCAGCGCCGCACTCCCGCGGGATGCCCTCTCGGGCAGCTCGACCACGGAGCAGGCGAGCAGACGACGTCAGGGACTGACGAGCGCACGGGCCCACGGGCCGGTTGGCTGGAGCACGGCGTTTGCACGGACCTCCTCGCAGGTCACTCCGAATGAGAACGCGAGGTGCGCGGATGGGTAGTCGATGGGCGTGGGTGGGAATGTTGGGTCTCTGCGCGTGCGTCACGGGCTGTGCCGAGCGTCAGGGACACGAAGGTGGGAGGGCGGCTCGCGCCACGAGTGGACAGTCCGAGCAGGTCGAGGCCCCCGAGCTGGCGGGCCTCGTCGCGGCTCAGCCCGGTAGTGAGCAGAACACGGGCACGAGCGCGGTCGGCGACACGCGAGGCAACCCTGTAACGGGTACAGCCCCGGGCAACACCGCGGCGAACACGGGCAGCGCGCAGGGCAACACCGCCACGGGCGCGAGGAACATGGGCACCGCGCAAGGCAACACCTCCACGGGCGCAAGGAACATGGGCACCGCGCAAGGCACGGGCGCCTCCGCCATGGGCGCGCGGAGCAACGGCAACACGCAGGGCAACACCGCGAGCACGGGCGCGCAGGGCACGGGCAACGCCAGCGCGAGCACGGGCACTCAGGACACGGGCAACACAAGCACGGGGACCGGTGGGGCGGGTCGCATCATGATTGGCACCGAGGCGGTGCAGGCGAGCGAGGACGAGGACTGGTTCAAGGGCGCCGCGCGCGCCGCGCAGGCCGCGCTCCCCGAGGACACGTCGAACCGCGCGCTCGAGGACGTGGTCATCGCCTCCAGCGCGGTGAGCGGCCGGGTCAAGCGCGTGGGCCGAGACACCATCACGGTGCGAGACCGCGAGGGCAACGACTACGTGCTCACGCTCGACGAGCGCAGCCAGGGCGTGCGCCAGGGCCGCCGCGTGTCACTGCGCCAGCTCCAGGAGGGCACGCCGGTGCGCGCGGGCTTCGTGCTCATGGGGGGCCGCAGCGTCGCGCGCGACGTGCGCATCCGCCGCTGACGCGCGGGCGCTGACGGGAGCACACGTCCCCTTCGCGCCGAGCCGAGACCGCGACAACTCCACGAGGACACGCCCGAGTCATCGGGCTTCGTCGTCATGGAAGGCCGACGTGCGCCCCTTCCACGGACAAGCAGGTGCAAACGACAACGCCCGAGCCGTCGGGCTTCGCGCTCCTGGAGCAGTCGCGGTGTCACACGCGAGGTGCGACCCACCCGCGCTCCCGTGCGAACACATTCCGCCCCCAACCGAGCCAAGGTAGGATGACGCCCCGAGTCACGGACTGAATGCCTCCGCGGTCCCGCCGTCGACGAGCACGGCGGCGGGAGGAAGTCGCCGTGCCGGCTGTTCCACCGTCCGACATCGGTGGAGCGGTGTGCCGCATCTCGGAGGCGCGCGGATGGATGACCCAGGCCCAGGTGGAACCCGAACGCGGCGCCGCGGAGGTCAGCGCGTCGCCTGGGCCCTGCTGTGTCTGTTCACCGCCTGCGCCCCCCGAGGCGCGGGCACGCCCGAGCCCACCGTCCCGCCTCCTCCCAGGCTCTCCGTCCAGCAGGTCACCCGCCTCATCCCCACGCATGTGAAGGAGAAGGAGGGCTGGGCCCGTGACGTGCTCGCCGCGCTGGAGGCGGAGGACGTGCCGCCCTCTCCGGTGGCGGTGTGCTCCGTGCTCGCCATCATCGAGCAGGAGTCCGGCTACAAGGCGGACCCCGCCGTGCCGAACCTCTCGCGCATGGTGCGCGCGAAGCTGGAGGAGCACGCGGACACGCTGGGCCCGTTCGGCCACAAGGCCCTGGCCTCGGTGCTCTCGGGCAAGGCGCCCGGACAGAAGCGCACGTTCGACGAGCGGCTGCGCGCCGTACAGACCGAGCGCGACCTGGACCGGCTCTTCCGCGACATGCTCGCGTTCTACGAGGCCGAGTACCCCACCACCTTCGCCACGATGAACCTGGCCAGCGCCCTGTTCTCGTCGCGGCGACTGGAGGACTTGAACCCCGTCACCACCGCGGGCTCCATGCAGGTGAGCGTCCGCTACGCGGTGGAGAAGGAGGGAGAGGACGCGGACCCGGTGAAGGTGCGTGACGCGCTGTACACCCGCGAAGGCGGCGTGCGCTACGGCACCGCGAGACTGCTCGGCTTCGAGGCCGCCTACCCCCAGCCCCTCTTCCGCTTCGCGGACTACAACGCCGGGGTCTACGCCTCGCGCAACGCCGCGCTCCAGGCCCAGGTCAGCCAGCTCACCGGCGTGTCGCTGGTGCTCGACGGAGACCTCCAACTCTACGACAAGAATGGCGAGCCCAGGAGCCAGGACAGCAAGTCGCTGACGGCGCTGCTCACCTTCCGTCGCACGCATGCCACGGACCTCAGCGAGCGTCAGGTCCGCCGCGACGTGAAGAAGGAGAAGGAGGAGTCCTTCGAGTCCACGGAGACCTTCCGCGCGGTGAAGCGCGTCTTCGCGAACCAGACGGGCCAGTCCCCCGTCTACGCGCAGCTGCCGCAGGTGACACTCCAGAGCCCGAAGCTGAAGGGCGAGCGCACCACGGCCTGGTTCGCCCGCTCCGTCGACGCGCGCTTCCAGAAGTGCCAGGGCCGCTACCGCGACTTGACGAAGCCGCCACCTCGCGCCCGCGACATCAAGAGCGCGAAGTGACCCGTCCACCCGGAGCCCCATGCACAGAGGGCTCCCGGTGTGCTCACCCTCCGCGCGTCACGGCGTGGTGAAGTACGAGCTCTTGGTGTCGAAGCCACGATACGGCAGCAGAGCCAACGTCCTGAAGGGAGCGGTCTCGATGGCCAGGTTCGGGCTGTCCATGGCGCTCACCGTGGCGATGTAGGTGGTCCCCGGCTCCAGGATATCCGGAGGCAGACGCACCTGGGTGATGGAGCCAGGCATGTAGATGGACCACCAGGTCAATGCCAGGCCGAAGTCCGGGTCGACGCGGTGAATGCTGACGTGATAGGCGTTGGGAGCGCCGAACTCCGGCGGAGCCCATTCGAGCACGGGGCTGGCGGTCCCCACCCTGCGCGGAACGCTGGCGGGCACGCCGTCGATGGTGAAGGCGCGGGGTGGTGACAGCTTGGGAACCAGGGGTCCGGCGATGAGGTTGTCCAACGCGTCCCACTCGGAGTAGTGCCCGGTGATGCTTCCCAATCGGCCCGAGCCATCCGGCAGGGGCTCCTGGTTTCGGAAGGAATAGGACAGCCCTCCGACGACGCCCCAGTTCGACGGATAGGGATTGCCAAACTTCAGGCGGGCCGTCAGGTCATACACGACACCACGCGGCAGGCTCAGCGTGAGCAACTCGCCGGAGTAACCAACCCACCCCTCCCGCAGCCCATGAGGGCCGGGCACCAGGTCCAGGCGAGGAACCCCTGGCTGGGCATTGGGATGGACCTGGGAGGCGAGGCGCGCGAAGTCGGGCACCCGCCACTCGATGGGGAACTCCCGCATCCGCGCCGGCTGGAGCAGCCCGGTGACGGGCATGGGCGTGACGCCATCCGGCGCGAAATCGAAGGCCCCCACCTCCACGGAGCGCTCCACGGCGGTGTACCCCAGCTTCCGTCCATCCGGGAGGAAGCCCGCGGTGAACTCACTGAGCTGGTTGATGTAGAGCCGGTCTCCCTTGTTGGCCTCGAAGACAGGGAGGTCGCCCAGGCCCGAGTCCAGCACCGCGTTGGAGGTGACGATGGACGTCGCGCCATCGGGGACGAAGTCGAAGACGTTCACGGTGGAGTACAGCGCCACCTGTCCCGAGATGAGCTGAAGGCTGGAGCCAGGCTGCAGGCTGCTGCGCCACGACTGCCACGGCGCCAGGTTCAGCAGGTTGACCTGGAGCGGCGAGGACACCACGTCCGCGTATCGCGCGTCGGCGCGGCCCAGACGGTTGCCGCCGATATCGACGTGATTCGCGCTCGAGATGAAGAAGGTGGACCCCGCGCGCAGGTAGTACGGCCCCTGGGGAATGCCGGTGAACACCCAACCACCCCGCCCCGGCGAGCCCAGGTGGAGCGCGAACGTCGAGCCAGTGGGCACGAGGATTTCGGGCGGGTCGGCGGACAGGTCCTCCTCGCGCTCGGCGATGCCGACGGAGGTGTGGAAGCGGGTGGTGCTCTTCACCACGACCACGCCCTCGGGCACGCCCCCATCCGGCGCGCAGCCCTCGGCGATGGGCTCGCCCATCCACGTCCCATCCCCCGCCGAGTCCGTGTCCGTATCGACAGCTTCCAGCCCTGCGCCGAGGCCATTCGACTCGGGCGAACCACTTCCACACCCCACCAGCCACGCGACACACGTCGCGCCCAGCAGGAAAGACAATCGCGGCGATTTCATGAGAGCCCCCCTTCAGAAGAAAAGCCCTATCACGCTAACCGAAGCCAGCCAGGCGGGCCCAGAGGGGCTCGCGGGGAATCATTCGCACGAGAATTCCATTTGAGATTTGCGCAACCCCGGCGTGTCAGGTGTTGCGGGCCATCACCTCGCACGGGTGTCTGTCCATGCACGGTGCCCCGGGCCTCGAGCGAGCGTCAGGTCCGCCGCGGTGACCGCGACCTGACGAAGCAGGCACCGCGCGCTCGAGACCTCCCGAGCGCGAAGTGACCCGTCCACCCGGAGCCCCATGCACAGAGGGCTCCCGGTGTGCTCACCCACCGCGCGTCACGGCGTGGTGAAGTACGAGCTCGTGGCGCTGAAGGAGCGATACGGCAGCCGATCCAACGTCCTGAAGGGGAAGGTCTCGATGGCGGAGTTCGGGCTGTCGATGGCGCTCACCGTGGCGACGTAGCTGGTCGCCGGCTCCAGGATGTCCGGAGGCAGGCGCACCTGGGTGACGGACCCGGGCATGTAGAGGATCCTCCAGGTGAACGCGAAGCCGAAGTCCGGGTCGAACCGCTGGATGCTGACGCGGTAGGCGGTGGGCGTCCCCACCGAAGGCGCCGACCACGCGAGCACGGGGCTCACGGTCCCCACCCTGCGCGGGACACTGGCGGGCACGCCGTCGATGGTGAAGGCGCGCGGCGGCGACAGCTTGGGCACCAGGGGCCCGGCGATGAGGTTGTCGACCGCGTCGTACTCCGAATAGGTCCCGGTGAGGCTGCCCAGCCGACCCGAGCCATCCGGCATGGGCTCCTGGTTGCGGAACGAATAGGACACCATGCCGATGACGCCCCAGTTCGACGGATAGGGATTGCCGAACTTCAGGCGGGCCGTGAGGTCATACGCGGTGCCGCGAGGCAGGCTCAGGGTGAGCAGCTCGCCGGAGTAACCAATCCACCCCTCCTGCAAGCCGTGAGGGCCGGGCACCAGGTCCAGCCGCGGTATCCCCGGCTGCGCATTGGGGTGGACCTGGGAGGCGTAGTGCGCGAAGTCGGGCAGCCGCCACTCGATGGGGAACTCCCGCATCCGCGCCTGCTGGAGCAGCCCGGTGACGGGCATGGGCGTGAAGCCATCCGGCATGAAATCGAAAGCGCCCACCTGCGCGGAGCGCTCCACGGCGGTGTAGCCCAGCGGCCGCCCATCCGGGAGGAAGCCCGCGCTGAACTCGCTGAGCTGGTTGACGTAGAGCCGGTCGCCCTTGTCCGCCTCGAAGACCGGCAGGTTGCCCAGGACCGAGTCCATCACGGCGTTGGAAGTGACGATGGACGTCGCGCCATCGGGGATGAAGTCGAAGATGCTCGCGGTGGAGAAGAGGTCCACCTGCGAGGACGTGAGCTGGAGGCTGGAGCCCGGCTGCAGGCTGCCCTCCCAGTTCTGCCACGGCGCCAGGTTCAGCAGGTTGACCTGGAGCGGCGAGGAGGCCACGTCCACATATTCCGCGTCGGGGCGGCCCAGGCGGTTGCGGCCGATGTCCACGGACCTCGAGCTCGTGACGAGGAAGGTGGACCCCGTGCGCAGGTAGTACGGCCCCGGGCGGATGCCGGTGAACATCCAGCCGCCCTGTGGGCCCGGCGAGCCCAGATGGAGCTCGAACGTCGAGCCGGTGGGCACGAGGATTTCGGGCGGGTTGGCGGACAAGTCCTCCTCGCGCTCGGCGATGCCGACGGAGGTGTGGAAGCGGGCGGTGCTCTTCACCCACACCACGCCCTCGGGCACACCCGCGTCGACGGAGGGCACGCCTCCATCCGTGGGCACGCCGCCATCCGGCTCGCAGCCCTCGGCGATGGGCTCACCCATCCACGTCCCATCCCCTGTCGAGTCCGTGTCCGTATCGACGGAGGACAGCCCGGCGCCGAGTCCGTTCGACTCGGGCGCACCACTTCCACACCCCGCCAGCCACGCGACACACGTCGCGCCCAGCAGGAAAGACAATCGCGGCGATTTCATGAGGCCCCCTTCGGAAGAAAGCCCCGGCACGCTAACCGAAGCCCTCCGGGCGGCCCAGAGGGGGCTCGCTGTGAATCACATCCATCAAGAATCCGCGTGAGGTTTGCGCAATCCAAGCCCGTCAGGTGTTGCGGGCCATCTCCTCGCGCGGGTGTCTGCCCATGCGCCGGAAGCACCGCGCCCCCCGGCGCCGACGTGGTGTCGGCGGACCCGGGGGGCGCGATAGGGCTGCCGGGGCTTCAGCGCTTGGCGGGCGCGGCCGCCGGGGCGAAGCGCTTGTCGGAGATCTTCATCTCCGTGACGGGGCCGTACTTGCGAGCCATCTCGCGGATGGCGGAGGCCTTGCCGATGAAGACGAAGGTCAGGTTCTCCGGCGCGGGCAGCGTGCGCTGGAGGACGGCGCCCACGGACTCGCGGGTGGCGGTGGACACGGCGGTGGCGAAGCCATCCACGTCGTTGGCGTCCAGGTTGTAGAAGGCCAGCTCCGACAGCTTGTTGGCCACCTGGCCACCCGTCTCCAGCCGGGGCGGGAACTGGCCCAGCACGTAGGACTTGGCGGACGCGAGCATGGCGTCATCCATGCCCGTCTTGCGATAGCGGCTGTACACCTCCAGCGCCATGTCGATGGCCTTGTCCGTCTTCTCCGTCTGGGTGAAGGAGAAGATGGCGAAGGTGCCGGGGTGCGCGCTCGGGGCGAAGTAGGCGCGGGCGCCGTAGGTGAGGCCGGACTTCACGCGCAGCTCGGTGTTGAGCAGCGAGGTGAAGCGTCCGCCGAGCACCGTCTCCACCAGGTTGGCGGTGACGCGGTCCGGGTCGTTGCGCGCGATGCCCGTGTTGCCGATGGTGAAGTAGGTCTGCGTGGCGTCGGGCTTGTCGACGAGCAGGACGCGGCGGCCCTGGGAGACGGTGGTGGCGGGCACCTGGGGCGCGGGGCTCGCGGCCTTCGCCCAGCCGCCGAGCGCGGCCTCCAGCTTCGCCGCGAGCGCCTTGGTGTCGAAGTCACCGACGACGGAGAGGATGAGCCGGTCACCGCCGAGCTGGTTCTTGGCGTAGGCGAGCACGTCCTCGCGGCTGAGCGTGGGCAGCGAGGCCTCGGTGCCGCCCACGGGGGTGCCGTAGGGGTGGCCGGCGAACTGGTACGCCTCGAAGTAGGTGTTGATGAGGCCGCGCGGGTCACCGTCCTTGGCGGCGGTGATTTCGGAGGCCATGCGCTCGCGCGTCTTCTCCAGCTCGTCCTGGGCGAAGCGCGGGCGGGTGAGCAGGTCCGCGAGCAGCTCCACCATCAGCGCGCTGTCGCGGGACATGAACTGGCCGTTGACGACCAGGTTCTCCAGGTCGGCGCGGGTGTCGAGCATCGCGCCGACGCCGTCCACCGCCTCGGCGAACTGGCGGGCATCGCGGGCGCCGGCGCCCTTCTGG
The DNA here is from genome assembly GCF_900111765.1 of Myxococcus fulvus. Next base: position 782,130 of record NZ_FOIB01000001.1, on the reverse strand, counting down.
AGCAGCTCCGCGGTGAGGGCGGCCAGGCCTTCCTTGCCGGACGGGTCCGCGAGCGCGCCGCCGCGCAGCCACGCGCTGAAGGCGATGAGGGGGACCTCCTTGCGCTCGACGAGGAGCAGCTTCGCGCCGTTCTTGAGCGTGACGGTGGTGGGCTTGGGCAGCTTGACGCCCTGGGCCGCGGCGGGCGCGGCGGTGGGGGCGGGCTTGGACGGCGCGGCGCCCTGGGCGACGGCGGTGCCCGAGGACAGCAGGACGGCGGCGAGGACCGTCTTCCAGGTAAGGGGGGCAATCATCGCGTGGCGTCCTTGCGAGCGGCGGGGGTGGCGACTTCGGCGGCGTCGGTGGGGACGAGCCAGCCGACGGTGCGGCGCTGGGTGACGAAGATGCGGGCGGCCACCTTGCGGAGGTCCTCGCGGGTGACGCGCTCGTAGCGGGCGGGCGCGTCGAAGACCTTGCGGTAGTCGCCGCGGAAGACCTCGGAGGCGCCGAGCGTGTACGCGCGGCCGCTGATGGTCTCCAGCGAGCGCCAGTGGTTGGCGAGGGTGATGTTGCGCGCCTTGCGCAGCTCGGCCTCGGTGACGCCGTCCTTGGCGACGCGGGCGACCTCCTCGGTGAGGAGGGCCTCGGCGCGGGCGAGGTCGCCGCCGGCGGGCAGGTCCGCGGTGAGCCAGACGAGGCCGGGGTCGAAGCCGGGCGAGTACATGGTGCCGGCGCGGATGGCGACGCGCTCCTCCTCCACCAGGCGGCGGTGGAGCCGGGACGAGTCACCGTCGCCGAGGATGTTGAGGAGCAGGGTGAGGGCCTCGGCGTCCGCGTCATTGCCGGCGATGCCGTGGTAGGCGAGCTGGAGCAGGGGGGACTGGGAGACCTTCTTCACGACGACGCGGCGCTCGCCCTGTTGTTCCGGCTCCTTGGTGCGGACGGGCTCGGGAGCGGGCTGCGAGGGGATGGGCTCGAGGTACTTCTCGACGAGGGTGAAGACTTCGGCGGGGGTGACGGCGCCGGTGACGAGGAGGGTGCCGTTGTTGGGGGCGTAGTAGGTCTTGAAGTAGCGCTGGAGGTCTTCGATGCGCCACGACTCGATGTCGGACGGCCAGCCGATGACGGGGAACTGGTAGGGGTGGGCGACGAAGGCGGTGGCCTGGACCTGTTCGGCGAGGGCGCCCATGTTGTTGTTGTCCACGCTGGAGCGGCGCTCCGAGTAGACGACGCCGCGCTCGGACTCGATGACCTTGGGGTCGAAGGACAGGTGTTGGAGCCGGTCGGCCTCGAGCTGGAAGATGATGTCGAGGGCGGAGCGGGGGAACCAGTCCTGGTAGACGGTGACGTCCTCGGAGGTGAAGGCGTTGTTGGCGCCGCCGTTGGCCTCCATGACGCGGTCGAACTCACCGGGGCCGAACTTCTTGGCGCCGTTGAACATCATGTGTTCGAAGAAGTGGGACAGGCCGGTGATGCCGGGGTACTCGTTGCGGCTGCCGACGCGGAACCAGTTGAAGAGGGCGACGTTGGGGATGTCGTGGTCCGGCCAGACGATGACCTTGAGGCCGTTCTTGAAGGTGCGCGTCTCGACGTTGGCGCCGAGCTTCTGGGAGGACGCGGCGGCGGGCTTGGGGGCCTTGGCCTGTGTCTGGGCGCCGGCGACAGGAGCCGCCAGCAGCGCCAGGCACGACGTCCAGAGGAGGGACTGACGGAACATCCGTGCTCCTGAGGTGGAGGAAGACGCCCGGGAACGGGCGGCGGGGCACGATATTCCGTTTTCGGGCGGGGGGCCTACCGAGCGGGGAGGATGACGCGCTCAGGCGCCGAGCACGCCGCGCAGCACGTCCTGGAAGTAGTTGATGCTTCCGACGTGCGTCTGGTGGTGCTTGGCGGACTGGTGCAGTCGGAGCACGACGGCCTCGAACTCGGCCTGGCTCACGTCGCGCAGGGACATGTAGAGGCGCGCGGCGCCCTGCAGGTACGAGAACAGGGGGTTGCGGTCGGCGCCATCCGGACGGCGGGCGAGGTGGCGGTAGAGCCGCTCGAACTCCTGGTCCGTCTCCGTGTTGCGCACGGCGCGGCAGTAGCCGGCGGCCGTGGCCTCGAGGAGCATGAAGAACGGGTGGTACTCGGGAGGCGGAGTCTTGGCGAAGCTGGGCGGCTTCACGTCACCGGTCCACAGCTTGGAGATGGGCTGGAGGGTGACGTGCGCGAGCTTCTCGCCGTCACGCACCAGGGCGCGGGGGCCCACGGGGACCACGTGCTTCTTGTCTGCGTCCCACTCCACCGCGACAAACAGCCGGTCCGGCGCATCCGCCTTCACGCCCGCCTTCTCCAGCTCCGCCACTGCGTTCGCGTCCATCTCGAGTCACTCCTCCGAGTCCCCTCTCTACCCTGCCCCAGGCGTCCTGTGCACCCGGCTTCGCACGAGGTCGTCTGCTCGCCGCCACATCGCTCGACGATGGGCCCACCACGCCGCGCGGGATAGCCTGCACACATCATGACGAGCCCACGCTTCCAGGGACCCGACTGGACGGCCGCACTTCATCATCTCGAGCACGGGCCGCTGTTCGCGTTCTCCGACTGGCCCCACCGCACCCTGCCGAGCATCGCCGCGGGCGTGTACTCCATCTGGAGAGACCAGCAACTCGTCTACGTGGGAATGGCAGGCAGAGGCCCGCTCGTGAAGGAGCCCTCCTCCACCAAACCCAGGGGACTGGCGGACCGGCTCAGGAGCCACGCCAGCGGACGACGCAGCGGAGACAAGTTCTGTGTCTATGTTTGCGACCGGCTGGTGCTTCCCACCTTGTCACCCGAGGACATCCAGCAGGTCTCGAGCGGAGCCCTGTCACTGGATGCGCGGACCCAGGCGTTCATCCACGCGCACCTCGGCTACCGATTCGTTCAGGTCCCGGACGGCGCGTCCGCCCTGAGCCTGGAGAACCAGGTGAAGGTTGGTGCCCTCTCCTGCGGCCCGCCCCTGCTCAATCCGGACACCCGCCGGAAAAACAAAGGGCCCTGAACCAGAGAGGTCCAGGGCCCTGAAGTCTTCTACGTGTGCCCAGGGGCGGAATCGAACCACCGACACGGGGATTTTCAGTCCCCTGCTCTACCGACTGAGCTACCTGGGCGTACGGGTCACCGCGAGAAGCCGCGCTCTCATATCGAGCCCGTCCCCAGGCCGTCAAGCACCCATTTGACGGCCCTTCACCTCCACGTCACGCCGCCCGCGGCATCGCCTCCGCGTCCCAGGTCGTCAGACTGGCCGTGAGCCTCTTCTTCAGCTTCGCCCTCAGCCCCTGCTCGATCTGCCGGATGCGCACCGCCGTCACCCCGAAGCGCTGGGCCAGGAACTCCGCGCTCACCCCCTCCTCCACCATCATCCGCTCCTCCACCAACGCCCGCTCCCGCGCGTCCAGCTCCGGCCAGGCCGCCTCCACGCTCGCCCGCAGCCTCGCCGCCCACTGCTCCCGGTCCACCGAGTCCTCCTGCGACTCGAAGTCCCCCTCCAACACCTCCAGCCGCGTCACGTCCCCGTCCTGCGTCACCGGCGCGTCCAGCGACAAGTCACGCGTCAGCGACTCCGCCGCCCGGGCCACGTCCTCCTCCTTCTTGCCCAGCGCCCCCGCCAGCCGCCGCACCACCTCCGGATGCCCCTCCCCCCACCGGGCCTCCAGCCGCGCCCGCTCCCGCCGCAGCTGGAACACCACCCAGGGCGCCCGCCCACCCGCCATGCTCCAGTTACGCCCCACGTACGCCCGGATGCGCGCCCGAATCCACTGACTCGCGTACGCCCCGAACGGAACCCCCCGGTCCTCGAACCGCCCCGCCGCCTCCATCAGCCCGACGTTGCCCTCCGCCACCAGCTCGTCCTGCGGCAACCCCGTCCAGCGGTACTTCCATGCCAGCCGCTCCACCAGTTTCAGGTGCTCGCGTACCCGCGCCTCGACCACCGCGCCCGGCACCTCAAGCTCAGGGGACTCGCAGAACTCGCTCACCTCGATGGCTTCCATGGACCTCCTCCGGTTCATTCGCGGCGAACCAATCGCCGCGAACGCCCCAAGAGATAAGCCACCGCCATCCTTAAAAAAATTAGGTAGTTTGAACTGAATCCATAGGTTATTTCTAAGCGCATGAGCTGGCTCAACTACCACCATCTCCTGTATTTCTGGACGGTTGCGCGGGCGGGCAGCATCGCCAAGGCGGGCGAGGAATTGCACCTCGCCCAGCCGACCATCAGCAGCCAGCTCAAGCTGCTGGAGGAGTCGCTGGGCCACAAGCTCTTCGAGCGACAGGGCCGCAAGCTGGTCCTCACGGATGTGGGCCGCACCGTCATGCGGTACGCGGACGAAATCTTCCGCCTGGGCAACGAGCTGAAGAACGTCGTCGCCGGCCTCCCCCCGGGCCAGCAGCTGCGCCTCAACGTGGGCATCCTCGACGTCATCCCGAAGCTGGTGGCCGAGCAGCTCCTCAAGCCCGCGCTCGAGGCGGGGCCCTCCTTGCGCATCATCTGCCGCGAGGGCCCGCTGCCCCAGCTGCTCGCCTCCCTGGCGCTGCATGAGCTGGACGTGGTGCTCGCCGATGCCCCCAGCTCCGAGCCGGTCAGCGTCCGCTCCTTCAACCACTTGCTGGGCAAGTGCGGTGTGTCCTTCTTCGCGGCCAACAACCTGCGCCACCTGAAGAAGGACTTCCCCCGCTCGCTCGACGGCGCGCCCGTGCTGCTCCCCTCGGACGAGTCCTCCGTGCGCCGCTCCTTGGACCTCTGGTTCGAGCGACAGAACCTGCGCCCGCTCATCGCCGGCGACTTCGACGACAGCGCGCTGCTCCAGGCCTTCGGGCAGAGCGGGCACGGCGTGTTCGCCATGCCCTCCGTCATCGAGTCGCAGATGGAGCGCGCCTTCAACTGCTCCGTCATCGGGCGCACCGACGAAATCGAGACCTGCTTCTACGCCATCACCGTCGAGCGCCGCCTGCGCCACCCCGCCGTCGTGGCCATCGCCGAAGCGGCGCGTTCGCAGATCTTCAGCGTGTGAGCGACAGTCAAGGCGACTCGCGGAACACCTCCACGCCCGCCACCACCGTCGCGAGGACGCGCGCGTCCACCAGGCCCCTCGCGGCGCCCTCCACCGGGTCCACGGACAGGGCCACGAAGTCCGCGTCCTGTCCTGGCACCAGTCGTCCGCGCCGTGCCTCCTCGAACGACGCCCACGCGGGGCCCAACGTGAAGCCCTCCAGGGCCTCCTGTCCGGTCAGGGCTTCTTCCGACAACCAGCCGCCCTCGGGCCTGCCCGTGGCGTCCTGACGCGTGCGCGCGGCATACAGGCCCGCCAGCACGTCCGGGTTCTCGATGGGGAAGTCGCTGCCCAGCGCGAGGTTCGCTCCCGCGTCCTTCAAGCTGCGCCACGCGTAGGCTCCGCGCAGCCGCTCGCGGCCCAGTCGCGTCTCCGCCCAGGGCATGTCGCTGGTCGCGTGGGTGGGCTGCACGCTCGCCACGAGCTTCGCCGCGCCCAGGCGCGTGATGTCCTCGCGTCGGAGAATCTGCGCGTGCTCGACACGGTGTCTCAGCGCCTGCGTCCCCGTCGCCTCGGAGGCTCGCAGCAGCACGTCCACGACCAAGGTATTGGCACGGTCTCCAATGGCGTGGATGCAGACCTGGAAGCCCCTCGCCATGAACGCGCGCGTCCTCGCCTCCAGCTCCTCGGGGGACATCAACAACAACCCGCGCTGGCCGGGCTCGTCGCTGTAGTCCTCGTGGAGCGCGGCGCCTCGGCTCCCCAAGGCGCCGTCCGCGAGGAACTTCACCGCGCGCATCGTCAACATCCGCCCCTGCCAGGGGCCCTGCTCCAGGTACGCGTGCCGCTCATCTCCCTGGCCCGCCGCCATCGCGTAGACGCGCAGGGGCAGCGTGCCCTGTGCGTCCCATTGCTGGAGGACGCGGAAGGCATCCAGGTCCATGCCCGCGTCGTGGATGCCTGTCAGGCCCACCCGGGCACAGCGCACCAACGCCGCACGCAGTCGCGTCTCCAGTTGCTCTTTCGTGGGCGGAGGCATCGCCGCGGCGACAACGTCCATCGCGTTGTCCACGAGCACTCCCGTGGGCTCTCCCCGCGCATCCCGCAGGATGCGGCCACCTTCCGGGTCCTGCGTGTCTCGGGTGATGCCCGCGCGTCGGAGCGCCTCGCCGTTCACCCACGCCGCGTGGTGGTCCACTCGCGTGAGGAACACGGGCGTCGACGGGAAGCGCGCATCCAGCTCTTCGCGCCCGGGGAAGGCTCCGCCGGGCCACTCGTTCTGGTCCCAGCCACGTCCCAGCAACCAGTCCCCCTGGAAGCTGGAGGCGGGCGCCTGCGCCAGTCGACGCACCACCTCGTCCACCGAGGGCGCCTTCTCCAGTCGCACCGTGGTGAGGCTCCGGCCCAGCCCGTGGATGTGCGCGTGCGCATCCACCAGACCAGGGACCACCGTGGCGTCACCCAGGTCCACCTCGCGCGCGCCTGGAGCGGCGGCTCGCACGTCGTCCGGTGAGCCCACGGCCAGCACGCGGCCATCGCGCACGGCCAGGGCTCGGGCCCGTGGATGCTCGGCATCCAGTGTCCAGATTCGCTCCGCCAGATAGACCGTGGTCGCCACCGTGCGCCTCCGTGGGTGCTTGCCTGTGCCGCGCGCACTGTGCGCGAGCCCTGGCGTGGTGTCACGGGTCGCATCCAGATGGCTCGGCACGGATGTCCCTCACGGAGGCATCCGTGCCGCTCGAATCATGGCGATGGCTGTAGACGACGAGGCTCGGCCGCTACGGCGTCTCCGTCGTGCCGGCGTCCGCCTGGGCGGGCATGGGCGTGGCGGGACCTGGCGGTTCGTTCGGCACCGTCTGCACGGGCTCTCTCACCTGATCCGGCCCCTGTATCGGCGCCTGCGTCTCCGTCCCGGGAGGCTGCGTGGTCTTACAGGCGAACGCTGCGGTGACGCCCAGGCCCAGGGCTGCGATGAGAACGACACGGCGCATGAATCCTCCTCGTCCAAGATGATGGGACTGCCTGTGGCGGCCCATGCCGCGCGAACCTCCTGCGGCAATGTGGGGCCTGACGCCTGGTCCCACCACCCGTTGAGCCGCCAGGCAGACGAGCCCTCGCTCCCGATGCCGGATACCGGACATGCGGAGCGCCCTCCAGGAAGAGGCTTCCGTCCATGAGCACCGTTGTGTCGGGAGGGCTTCACCCCTGGGAGCTTCACGGCCATGCGGGATGTCGTCGATGCCGGCAAGCGAGCACTCGCCATTCATCGTGGCGTCGTGCTTCCGCATCGCGCCGAGTTCCCGCGTGGAGACTGCGTTCAGCACCTGAGCGCAGCGTCTGGTGGCAGAGACGTCCCGGACATCCTCCGCGCCCTGGAGTCATGCGACTCCAGCCATGGCATCGAGGCTGACTGGGAGTGCCTTCACCTCCACAGCTCGCTCCAGGAGGTGTGACGTGTGGCCATCTCGTCCCATGGGAGTCTCGACACTCCGACACGCGCGGCGACTTGGAGCGATGGGGCTCCTGTTGTCATTGTCGTTGGGATTGCTCGCGGCGACACCGCCGACAGAGGTTCCTCACGACACGGTGGCTCGCTGCGAGCTGGATGGCGTGGTCGACTCCGGCTCGGGCGCTTATCTGGTCGACTGCGTGCGACGCGCGGAGCTGGGTGGGCACTCGGCGCTGCTGGTCCGATTGGATACTCCGGGGGGCTCGTTGGAGGCCACGCACGCCATCGTGCGCGCCTTCCTGGGCTCGTCCGTGCCCGTGCTCGTCTGGGTGGGCCCCTCTGGTGCGCATGCGGGTAGCGCGGGCGTGTTCATCACCCTCGCGTCGAATGTGGCCTCCATGGCTCCTGGCACGCGAATCGGCGCCGCGCATCCCGTGGTGGGACTCACCGGTGAAGACCCGGAGACGGCGGGAGGTACACAGCTCGCGCGGAAGGCGGAGAACGATACCGTCGCCTTCGCGGAGAGCATCGCGAAGCAGCGCGGGCGCAATGCCTCCTGGGCCGCCTCCGCCGTGCGCGACAGCATCGCCGTCAGCGCCGACCAGGCGCGAGAGCTGCGCGTGGTGGAGTACCTGTCCTCCAGTGAAGAGGAGTTCCTCGACCAGGTGCATGGACGCGCGGTCCAGGTGGCCAGCGGAGACACCGTGCGCCTGGACACTCGCGATGCGCGGTTCGTGGAGTTGGCGCCTGGCGTGTCCCAGCGATTGGTCCATGCGATTGCGCATCCCTCGCTCGTCTACCTGTTGTTCCTCATGGCCGCGCTCGGGCTCGTCGTCGAGCTGACGCATCCAGGCGGCATCGCGCCGGGGCTCCTCGGCGCGGTGGCGCTGGTGCTCGCGTTGATGGCGTCCTCCGCGCTGCCCGTTCGCATGGGGGCGCTGCTGCTGTTGCTGCTCGGGGTGGCGCTCATCGTCGCGGAGCTGTTCGTCACGAGTGGACTGCTCGGGGCCGCGGGGGTCGTGTTGTTGGGATTGGGTGGACTGTTCCTCGTGGACCGGTTCGACCCGGGCTGGTTCGTGGACCCCTCCTTCCGCGTGACGTGGGCCTGGCTGGTTCCCACCACCCTGGTGCTCGCGGGGGCCACGGCCTACATCGCGTGGCGTGGCGCGCAGACGCGCAAGTTGCCGCAGCTCGGCGGTGACGCGGGGCTCGTCGGCGAGGAGGGCACGACGCTCTCGCCCACTTCGCCCGAGAACGGCGAGGTCTTCGTCCATGGTGAGCGCTGGCGCGCCACCTCTCCCAAGCCCATCCGCCGGGGCGCTCACGTGGTGGTCCGTCGTGTCGACGGGCTCACCCTCTTCGTCGACGAGGTGAAGCCATGACCGACGTGTTCGGACTGCTCGGATTCCTCATCCCCCTGGGCATCGTCTTCCTGCTGTTCCTCTCCGGCGTGCGCATCGTCAACGAGTACCAGAACGGCGTGGTGTTCCGACTGGGACGCTACGTGGGGCTGAAGCGCGCGGGCTTCCGCTGGCTCATCCCCTTCGTGGAGCGCATGGTCATCATCGACCTGCGCACGGTGGCTCGCGACGTGCCACCGCAGGACGTCATCACACGGGACAACGTCAGCGTGAAGGTCAACGCCGTCGTCTACTTCCGCGTCATCCAGGCGGACAAGGCCGTGCTCCAGGTGGAGGACTATCTCTACGCCACCAGTCAGCTCGCGCAGACCACGCTGCGCGCGATTCTGGGGCAGGTGGAGCTGGACCAGTTGCTCACGGAGCGCGAGCGCATCAACCGCGAAATCCAGCAGGTGCTCGACGCGCACACGGACCCGTGGGGCATCAAGGTCTCCAACGTGGAGGTGAAGCACATCGACCTGCCGCTGGAGATGCAGCGAGCCATCGCACGACAGGCCGAGGCGGAGCGCGAGCGCCGCGCGAAGATCATCGCCGCCGAGGGCGAGCACCAGGCCGCCGAGAAGCTCTCCATGGCCGCGGACGTGCTCAGCCGCAACCCGGCCACGCTCCAGCTTCGTTATCTCCAGACGCTGGTGGAGATCACGACGGGAGGAAACCACACCATCCTCCCCATCCCGCTCGACATCCTGCGCGCCGTCGGCGCCGCGGCGGCCCGGAGCGGCTTCGGCTCGCGTGACGACTCACGCCACGAGCTCGATGACGATGAGGAGAGCCCTCCAGCGGGCGGACTCACCTAACTCGACCGCGGCCCGCGCTTGCTCCCGAAGAGTTCCTCGCGCTCCAACTGGATGGCCAGCCGGCTCAGTCTCAACGAAGCCAGCGCCAGCACCGCCACCGCGCCCAGCAACAACACGCCCAGCGCGAACGCCACCACCGGCAATGGCTCCGGGATGTCGAGCTGACGCTTCGTCAGGTACAGCAGCGACGTCACCACGAACGACAACAGCGCCGTGTACGTGAGCGCGATGGCCCTCGCCAGAATCGCGTGTCGCCGGTCCAGGATGTCCACCTCCTGCCGCAACACCTCCCGCCGCGAGTGCCCCTCCGGCAACAACCGCACCTCCCTCAACATCTCCCGCATCCGCGTCGTCATCCGCGCAATCTGATTGTCCAACCCCGTCGCCACGATGCCGCACGCCGACACCATCACCGCCGGCGTCACCGCCGTCCCAATCAACCGTATCGACGAGACGTCCAACCCTTCCGCACCGTTCATCCCCCCTCTGTTCCACCCCTCCCCACCCCACGCAACCCATCCGCCCATCTCGACACCACCACTGTCCAATCCGACACCAACCTACCCTTCATCTCGACACTCCCCTCGCATGAATTCGACACTGTCGACTTGACAGTACACATGTCGAGTCCTACTGTCAGTGTCGTGAACACGCGGAAGACACAGAGCGAGTGGAAGCTGGCGGAGCTGGCCGAGGAGGCGGGCGTCTCGCCACGCACGGTGCGCTACTACGTCCAGCGGGGACTGCTCCCCGCGCCTCCCTTCAAGGGACCGGACACCGTGTATGGCGAGGAGCACCTCATCCGGCTCAAGGCCATCCGGGTCCTCCAGGCACGGTTCCTCCCCCTGGACGCCATCCAGGCGGAGCTGCTGCGCCTGACACCCGACGAGCTGCGAAAGCTCGCCGAGTCGGACCCCACCCCCACGCCGCCCACGTACGGGCCGGCGACCCCGGCGGATCCACAAATCGTGGCACCGGCGCCCCCCGTCCGGCGTCCCAACGGGGCGTCGAATTACCAGCGGTGGGAGCTGGCTCCCGGGCTGGAGCTGCACGTTTCGGATTCAGCAGAAGCCAAGACTCGCGCGCTCGCTGAGCGGGTGCGCGCCCTCATCGAAGAGTTCCAGGACAAGGAGAAGCCATGACGAAGGAGCAAGCTGGGCTGTTCACGCGCGAAGGCAAGCAGGTGCCGCTGCAGGGCGTCGAAGTCACCGGTGAGTTGCTCGGCGGTCATGCGCGCGTGCGCGTGCGCCAGCGCTACCTCAACGACGAGAAGCGCCCCGTCGAAGCCGTCTACACCTTCCCCCTGCCCTCCGATGGCACCCTGTCCGCCTTCTCCATGACGTGCGCGGGCCGCCGCATCGACGGCGTCGTCAAGGAGCGCGAAGAGGCCTTCCGCACCTACGACGACGCGGTCACCGCCGGCCACGGCGCGGCGCTGCTCGACGAAGAGCGCTCCAATGTCTTCACCGCGCAGGTGGGCAACCTGCTGCCCGGCGAGGAGACCGTCATCGAGGTGGAGTTCCTCCAGGCCGTCACCGCCGAGGAGGGCAGCGTGCGCTGGATGCTGCCCACGCTCGTCGCCCCGCGCTACATCCCTGGCGCGCCCGCCGGGGACCGCACCGGCCACGGCGCCGCCGAGCCCACCGCGCGCGTCCCCGACGCGGACCGCATCAGCCCGCCCATCGGTCAGGTGCAGTACGGCCTGCGCCTGGACCTGCTCGTCGACCTGGGCCGCGAAGTCGTCGTCGAGAGCCCCTCGCACGCCATCACCTTCACCCGCGAGAGCAGCACCCGGGGCCGCGTGAGCTTCGCGCGCGGCGAGGTGGCCCTGGACCGCGACCTGGTCCTCACCCTGCGCAGCCCCGACACCAGCGCCGTCTTCGTGCCGCTCGTCACCCACCGCAAGGGTGACAACCCCGGCACCTTCGCGCTCACCGTGGTGCCGGACCTGCTCGCGATGGCGTCCACGCCGCCCAAGCAGGAGGTCATCTTCCTGGTGGACGTCTCCGGCTCCATGGACGGCGACAGCCTGCCCCAGGCCCAGGCCGCGCTCCGGCTGTGCCTGCGCCACCTGCGCGAGGGCGACCGCTTCAACGTCATCGCCTTCGAGAGCAGCTTCCGCTCCTTCCAGCCGCAGCCCGTGCCCTTCACCCAGCGCATGCTGGAGGACGCGGACCGATGGGTCGCCGCGCTGCGCGCCGACGGCGGCACCGAGCTGCTCGGGCCCATGCAGGCCGCCGCGCGCACCGCGCCGGATGGCGTGCTCGTGCTGCTCACCGACGGCCAGGTGGGCAACGAGGAGGAAATCCTCCGCGCCGTGCTCGCCGAGCGCAAGACGGCGCGCGTGTACTCGTTCGGCATCGGCACCAACGTGAGCGACGCGCTGCTGCGCGACATGGCCCGTCAGACGGGCGGCGACGTGGAGTTCATCCACCCCGGCGAGCGCATCGACGACAAGGTCGTGGCCCAGTTCGCCCGCGCGCTCGCGCCCCGCGTCACCGAGCTGCAGGCGACCTTCGAGGGCGTGGAGGGCACGGAGCTGGCGCCCGCGGAGCTGCCGACGATGGTGGACGGCGTGCCATGGACGCTGCTCGGCCGCTACACCGCGCCGGGCTCGGGCAAGCTGACCTTGCGTGGACGCTCGGGCAAGGAGCCCTTCGCGCTCACCGTGAGCGTGAGCTTCCCCGCCGAGTCGGACCGTCCCGCGGTGGAGAAGTTGTGGGCCGCCGAGCGCATCAAGGGCTGGGAGTCCACGGGCCTCATCGGCCGGCGCGCCGAGTCGATGAAGAAGCGCATCATCGAGCTCGCCGTCGCCCATCAAATCGTCACGCGCTACACGTCCTTCGTCGTCGTCGAGGAGCGCACGGGCGACCGCCGCGCCTCGGGTCAGCCGGAGACGCGCGTCGTCCCGGTCAACGCGCCCGCGGGTTGGGCCATGTTCGGCAAGGACAAGCAGGAAGATGCCGCCGAGGGGGGTGGCAACGTCGTCCAGCGCCCCGGGGCTCGCAACCGTGGAGGCTCGGCGCAACTGCCGCCCCCGCCCCCGCCCATGCGCATCCCCGCGCCCGCCGCCGCGGCGCCCATGCCGCCTCCGTCTCCGTCCCCCATGATGCCCAGCCGCAGCGTCAGCGCCGTCGGCGAGATGGCGAAGAGCGCGGGCGGAATGCTCGGCGGCATCTTCGGCGGAGGCGGACTGAAGAAGTCCCGCAAGAAGGAGATGGAGCGCGCGGAGATGGCGCCCATGGACTCGTACGACGACTCGCTGGCGGAGGAGGAGGTGATGCGCGAGTCGCGCGACATGGCCCCCATCGCCCAGGAGCCCGAGTCGGGCGGCGCGGAGGCGCTGCTGGGTCGCCAGCTCGCCAACGGCCTGTGGGACGGGACGGGCACGGGTCCCGAGCCCGTGCGCCAGGCCCGCGGCACGGCGCTCGCCCTGCTGGAGCTGCTGCGCGAGGGCATCACCAGCGGCCATGCGCTGCACGGTGCCCAGGTGAAGAAGGCGGTGGAGGCGCTGCTCAACCTCGCCAGCCAGCTCACCGGCGCGCCCGAGGTGGCCGAGCTGGCGCTGGGCGTGGCGTGGCTCGTGGCGGCGGGGCCCCGCACCCGCGGCCGCATCGAGCAGGCCGCGAAGCCCCTGTCCGGGCTCGCCGCCCGGCTGGGCAATGACGTCGAGCTGCGTCAGCACGTGGACACGCTCGCCACGCGCTGACCCCGGGTCGTCTCGCTCGACGCTCCAAGTCATCGGCGACCTCGGCCCCTCCCCTCGTGGACGGGCCGGGGTCGTCGCGTAAAGTGGTGGGTGCACATGACGCTCGCCACCTTCCTGCTCGTCGCTCTCGGTGCCGCCCAGGTTTCCCCCGCCCACGACGAAGTCCCCGTCCGCTCGTCGGACACGCTCACCGCGCCGCCGCTGATGGCCACGCCGGACGCGTGTCCTCCCGAGTCGGAGACGCTCTACAAGGAAGGCTTCGACGCGCTCAGCAAGGGCGACGACGAGCAGGCCGCGGGGCTCTTCCGCCAGGTCCTGGAGCTGTGTCCCCAGCACTCGCATGCGCCCGAGCTGGAGCGACTGGCCCGCGCGCGGCTCAAGCCCGGCGCGAAGCTGGCGCAGGCCGCGGTGTTCGAGAACACGGAGCGCCCGACACGCGGCGCGGCGGCGTCGCTCACGGTGATTCAGACGATGCACGGCGCGGTCCAGGGGCTGCTGCTGTGTGCCATCGCGGAGTGCGCGGACCGGGCCTACCCGGCCTCGGCGTTGCTCGGCGCGGGGCTGGGCACGCTCAGCACGCTGCTGCTGGTCCAGGACGGAATCACCCCGGGGCAGGCGTCGGTCATCAACTCCGGCACGATGTGGGGGCTCTATTTCGGTGTCGCCTCGCTCATCGCGCTCGACCTGGATGAGGACGAGGCGTTCGGCTCGGTGGCGCTGGGCGGCGCGGCCTTCACCGGCATCGGCATCGTGCTCGCCACCACCTTGAAGCCCACCGCGGGGCAGGTGTCGATGGCGAACTCGGGCGGCCTGTGGGCCGGCGTGCTGACGACGCTGTTCCTGGGAACCGTCGACGGCGAGAGCACGGAGACGCTGTTCGGCGCCCAGATGGCGTCGGCGTCCGCGGGCATCATCGCCTTCTCGCTGCTGTCGCGGAACCTGCCGGTGAGCCGGGGCCGCATGCTCATCATCGACGCGGGCGGCATCATCGGCGGGTTGATGGGCGCCAGCTCCATGTTGCTGCTCACGGGCAACGATGACGAGGACCCCATCCTCATCGGCACGGGCATCGGCGTCATGGGCGGCCTGGCGCTGACGGCCTACCTGACGCGCAACTTCGATGCCCGCCGGCTGCCTCCGGTGGCGGTGACGCCCACGCTGATGGGTCGCAACGGCGCGGGCCTCGCCATGGGTGGTCAGTTCTGACGACGTCGCTTCTGCGCCGCGAGCCCCAGCGCAGTGAGCAGCCACGCCACGCCCGCGCCCGGTCCTCCCGACGCGCAGTCGTCACAGCCGTCCGGCTTCGAGTCGCGGATGCGTATCGTCGCGTCGACGGGAGTGCTCGATAGCGTCCCGTCGCTCGCCACCACGCGCAGCACCACCTGCGTGGGCTGCTTCACCCTCGGCGCATCGAAGCGCACCGTCGCCGTCGTCGCGCCCTCCAGCACCACCGGAGGGCCTGCCGTCTGCGTCCACGTGTAGGTCAGCGCGTCCCCGTCCGGGTCCGTGCCCACCGCCGTCACCGTGACGCGGCCCTCCTCGTTCGCCTCCTGCTCCGGCACCGGGCTCACCGTGGGCGCTCGGTTGAGACACGTGCCCGCGTCGTCCACCACCGCCGTGAAGGGCGTGTTCACCAGCCCCTCGAACTGGAGGTCGTCGATGTCCCAGCCCAAGGGCGTCGCCCAGAGGCTGTCATTGTCGTCCGAGCCGTAGACGAAGCGCACGCGCACCGTCTGGCCCGCGTAGGCCAGGCCCAGGTCCACGTTCACCGTCTCGAACTCCGGGTACGCCGCGTTCTTGTCGCTGTAGACCTGACGTCCCTCCAGCGGGTTGGTGCCCCATGGGTTCTCCATGAAGGCGTTGTACGTGGGCGTCGCCGACTCGCCGATGTCCTTCCACGTCTGTCCATCATCCGTGCTGAGCTCCAGCACCGCGCCGTCGAAGTACAGGGGAGGAACGCCTTCCTGCAAATGGGTCTCGATGTCGTGGCGATGCCGGAAGCTGAAGCGCAGCGGCAGGTCCGTGGACACCCGCAACGGCGGGGAGACCAGCGACCGAAGCCCCGCGGCCGGAAGGTTGCCCACATGGAAGTGGTGCCCGGCATCCTCCGGCCTGCTTTCTCGCGACCAGGGGCGCTCCATGTCGGGAGGGCTCTGCTCGAAGCTCCAGGCGTGCGGCACCGCCTCCACCGTCTCCGTGGTGCTCGCCCCAAGCGCGGCATCCCAGCTCACCGACAGCGGGAGCGAGGCCGTCTGCGTCCCCGGCAAGGTCTGGTCCTCGTCCCGGTAGGTCATCTCGAGGCGGAACGTGCGCGGCGCCGTGCCCTCCAACACCGTCACCGGCACCTCCACGCTCACCTCCTGGAAGGGCTCCGAGGCCGGCACGGGCCACCGCGAGCCCGAGGGGAAGCCGAGCCCCGCGGGTTTGCTCGACACCTCCACGAAGGAGCGCTCCAGTCGTCCCAGACCCGCGTTGCGGAAGGTCATCCGCACCCAGGCCCGCTCGCCCGTGTCCAGCACCCCGTCGCCGTCACAGCCCTCTTCGTCATGCACCCACTCGGCGCGCAGGAACATCAGGTCCCTGCCCGAATCGAAGCCCTCCACCACGCCGCGGTGGTCGAGCGAATCACGGGGCGGCCCCAGCGCGCGCATGCCCGCGCCTCTTCGAGCGAACGCCTGCGCGAAGAGCTCGGCGTCCCGGGCATCGCGAACACGCGCCACCGCCAGCAGCGCATCGCGCGCCTCCAGGAAGGTCGGCTGCACGGGCGTCATCGCGAGCGACGCGACCAGGTAGTCCTTCATGCGGCGCTGCGCCTGCGCGAAGCTCAGCCGCTGCGTGTCCCGCAGGAGCGCCACATAGCACTCCCACAACATGATGGCCCATATCTCCCCTGAGTTATGGGGCGCCGAGTTGATGTCGAACAGGAAGAAGGAATTGACCGGGATGCCTGCCGGCAGGGGCACGCCATACTGGATGTGGCGGAAGGTCAGCGGGTTCTTCGCCAGGTTCGTCGAGTACGGATAGCGCCGGACGCCCCAGTAGTACCCCTGGTTCGCCCCGCCGCCATCGACGTAGGGGCCCGTCGAATAGACCCCACTGAAGCCCACGTTCGCCGCGAGCAGGGCGTCCTCCTCGCGCGTCGTCAGCAGCAGCGCGCCGAAGTCGGACCACCCCTCTCCCAGGCTCATGCCCTGGTTGTTCGTCAGGCCATTGCCATCGCCGATGAGCCGGTTGCTCATGTAGTGCATCCACTCGTGCGTCACGACGAGCGAGTCGAGCGCCGCCTCCCTCGCGGGCCCACCCCGCACCAGCCGAAGGGTGGTCTCACCCTGCGCCACCGCCTGGCGGATGGCGCGGCTCGTGGCCGCGAAGCCCGTCACGACAGGGATGTGCACATCGGGTGCGCGGCCCTGCAGCGCCTGGAGGCCGAGGCCACGGCGATTGCCCACCAGATACACGGCGAGCGCCCCCGCCTGCTGGGCATGACGCGCCTGCAGCATCGGCGAGCAGCCGAGCTCCTCATTCAACAGGACCACCCTGCCCACCACCTCGGCGCTGTTCGTGAGGGGCTCGCACCCATCCGTCGGAGCGCCCCACACCGCCCGCGCCTCGAGGTCGAAGCGCTGCGGGCCATAGTCCGCCAGCGCCATCTGGAAGGGACCCTGTGAACCCGACGCCGTCGTGAGGGTGAGCGCGTTCTCCGCCACGGAGTCGAAGACGAACATCTGCATCCGGGGGCGCGCGCCATCCGCCGGCGTCTGCATGCTGGCGTTGCTCCGTCCCGTGAAGTCCTGCGTCTCCGCCTTCATGGAGTCGCCCTCCAGCCCTCCGCGTCCGAAGTTCGTGTCCTGCGCGTTCCCCGCCGCCTCGTCGAAGCCCGAGTCGTAGAACCAATCATGCAGGAAGTTCACGACGTAGAAGGTGTGGGTGATGCCCGCCATCGCCTGCCTGTCCGAGACGCCCGGCGCATGGCGATGGTCGTACCCGTACTCGAAGGTGGCCAGGCTCGTGATGCCCGCGACCTGGTCGCCCTCGTTGAAGCCGTCCGGAGCGACCAGGTCCGCGTACGCCTCCACGTTGTTGCCCCGCGTGTGCGTGGCCTCGGGCGCGAGCCAGGGGTCGTTCCGACTGAAGGGCGCGTTGCGCAGCGTCACCCGGCTCGGCGCGATGAAGGGCGCCTGGAAGCCATCCGGCAGGCCCGTGGGATGGGGCACCCCGACCTGCCCTTGTGGACCGTCCCACGGCAGGAACGGCGCCTGGGCGTCCGCCCAGACTTGATAGGTGAAGGCTCCCGAGTCCGCGACCAGCGAGTGCCGGTACAACAGTCGTCCGTCGTCCGCGGATATCGCATAGGCATACAGGCCGCTCGGCTCGCCCTCCAACGGCTCGGTGCCCAGCTCCACGTAGTACGCGGGCACCAACAGCTCCGGCAGCGGGAAGTAGATGGGTTTGACGCGCGCAGGGGAGGACAGACGCACGCCTCGCGGGCCCTGGGACAGCTCGAAGTGGCGATAGGCCCCCTGGACCTTCCCCGTGGCCTCGAGGCTCGACGGTGGCAGCACGTGGCCCTCCAGGTCCTGCCAGGCTCGCGCAATCGCGTCCTCGGGACTCAGCGCGAAGGGCAGCCCCTTGGCGAAGCGGGCCTGCGTGGCCACGGGGCTCAGGTGCCCCGACATCGCCACCCATTCGCCGCGCGAGTCCAACAGCACCTTCAGCGACTGTCGGAACACCTCGACGCCGCCCACCTGCTGGCCGAAGTGGATGATTCCGCCGCCCTCGCGCAGCCGCCGCACCGAGCGCACCGGCACGTGCTCCGCGTCCGTGCGCTCCAGGCGATAGAGCGACGCGTATCGAGACAGCAGCTCCCGGCCCACCGCCTCCGTGGAGCGTGAGGGCACCGCGCGCCCCGGCGCGTCGGACGCCTCCCTCCGGACGAAGGTGGGCACGCCGAGGCGTGTCTGTTCATGGGCAACGAAGAGACCCGGAGCGCCTGGGCGAGCGAGGTGCGAGGACGAGGGTGCAGGTGCCGTGGTGGAGACATCCACCGTCGGCAATCGCTCACGGGCCAGGACGGGGGACACCGTCGCCAGGACAACACTGGCGCACAGGCCGGACAGTCGCATGGAAGCCTCCTGGGCTCGTGGGGAGCGGGAGACTTCCACCACTCAATGGCAAAAGCCACATCACTGCACCACGAGCACCGGGGTGCTTGTCTTTTGAGGGCCATTCCTTGACGCCGGGCCCGGCGATGCTCAGCGACGCTTCAGTCCGAACATGGACATCAGGAGGCCCTCGAAGGTCCTCGCGGGCAGCAGCGCCTTCGCCACCACCGCGGCGCGCTGGGAGAGCTTCCCCACCGAGTACCTCACGTCGGGCTCTCTGGCCTCCATCACCTCGAGCACCTTGCGCGCCACGGCTTCGGCGGGCACGCCCTCGCGCTCCTCCTTCTCGATGATGGCCAGCACCTTCTCGAAGGGCTCGCGGTACGCGGACCCGTCACGCGAGCCCTCGGCGCGGACGCGGTTGTCCGTCAGCCGCGTGCGCACGTCGCCGGGCTCCACCAGCGAGGCCTGGATGCCGAACGCCTCCACCTCCTGGCGCAGGCTCTCCGTCAGCCCCTCCAGCGCGAACTTGCTGGCGCTGTAGAGCCCCTGGAACGGCAGGCCCACCACGCCGCCCAGCGAGCCGATGTTGATGATGCGGCCCGAGCGCCGCTCACGCATGTGCGGCAGCACCGCCTTGCACACGCGCAGCACGCCCAGCACGTTGGTGTCGAGCTGGCGCCACGCCTCCTCCACGGAGGTGTCCTCCAGGGCTCCAGCCAACGCGTGGCCCGCGTTGTTCACCACCACGTCGATGCGGCCCTCGCGCTCGAGGAGTTCCGCCACCGCGCGGCGCACCGAGTCCTCCTGGGTGACGTCCAGCGCCAGCATCCGGTAGCCCACCGGCGGCTTCTCCGGAGGACGACGGCTGGTGCCGTAGACGACGTGCTTGCGCACCGAGAGCAGCTCCGCGCACGCCTCGCCGATACCCGAGGAGGCTCCCGTGACGAGGACCACCTTGCTTCCCTGGGACGTGTCCATGCACGCCCATGATTCCGCGTCCCTACCGCGCGCACCACGGGAACTCGCGGACGCGCGGCGTCACATTCCTGGGACAGTGCTGGAGCCGGGGATTCCCGGCGGAACTTTCCCGCTCAGACGTGCTTGCGGACGGTGGGCGGCACGCGCTCGTGACCCTCCTGGTCGCGAGGCACACCGTCCCAGGGCTGCTCGGGTCGGTAGCGCTGCACCTCGCGCATCATGAAGAGCGCCGCCGCGGACAGCACGCCCAGGTCGTCCATCCAGCCCAACACGGGGATGACGTCCGGCACCGCATCCACGGGCGACACGAAGTAGACCACCGCCAGCACTCCGGCCAGCTTGCGCCAGAGCGACACGCGAGGGTCTCTCACGTACCGGAAGAAGCGGGTGCCCATGCCACGAAGACCTGCGATGTTCATACCCACCTCTACGCACGGAGAGCCCGGGTGATTGCACCCGGGGGACACCGCCAGCGTATGCCGTCCGCACGCTCGGAGGACAGCCGAGCGGCCCGGATGCTGTCCAAAAGGGCCCTGCCCCAAGTCCCCTTGGTGCGGCGGCTCCGCCAGGAGCTCCACTCAGAACAATTCCTTGAAATGCTGCTTCAACCACGCTTCTCGGGCCACGTAGCCAGTCGAGTCATCGAGTTCGGCCTCTTCTGACTTCCCGAGAGGACTCCTGCGCTGCTTGTCCTCGAGCGCCCGCTTGCGCCGCTTGTTCGCCACGGCCTGGGCAATGGTCTTGTAGCGCAGTGCCATGGAGCCCAGTGTCAGCCGCTGACTGATGAAATCGTAACCGAGAATCCGGCTGGTCAATCGCACCGGGCTCGCGGCGAAGACCTCCTCCGTGACACCGACCTCTTCTGCCTCGCTCAGCCGGACGTCGACGACGTAGTCCCAGAGGGAGCGATAGGGGTCATCCTGACGCTTGGGGACATCCAGGCGCTGGAGGAACCTGATGCGCCCCATGGCGTGGTGGGCGTATCGGATTCCCTCGGGCGTCCAGGAGGGCAGGAAGTAGAACGCGATGACGTACCACTGCAGACGGTGTGCGTACTCACCATGTCCCACGGGTGCACCGATGTCCCGGAAGGGCGCCGCCGCCTTGACGGTCGTCTTCAGGAACTGACGTTGGAAAGGCAGTGGGCCATCGGAACCGATGATGGTGAGCTCGCCAGGATGCCGGGAGCCTGGCTTCTTCGGCTTCGGGGTCGTGCGCAGGGTCATCCGCTCCTTCTGCGACCACTGCTGCTCCTTTTCCGCCAACGCCTTGTCCAAGGCCGTGGTCGGCTTGTCCCCTTGCTGAACCAGGGCATGGGTGCGTGTCTCGAGCGCGTCGAGTGCGAATCCCACGAAGACAGCGTCCGCCAGCAGTTGCTGGATGGCCTCCAGCTTCTCGATGAGGAGGTTCTTGTATGGGCGTGAGCGCTGTGTGTAATACAGCTTGTAGGTGTCCTTGGAGCGCCCATCGCCCCGCGGATACTTCTCGCGCAGATTCACCACGGGGACACTCGTGTCTGGGTCTATCCGGCCCGACCAGAGCCAGCCCGCCCTGAGCTGGCCTTGATATTCGAGCCACGCCCAGACGAGCAGGTAGAGATTCACTCCTTCTCCGGACGAATATCCTGTCAGGAGCACACGGGTCCGCGGCCGCAGCTCGATGTGCTCGTGGCTGTTCCAATCGGCGGACGTGTAGAGGTGCCCGAATTCGTTCTTCGTGATTGGCATGGATGCCCCCCGGAGCTGGCGCTCGGCGTCGACGGTGCACTCGATGCAAGTCATGAACCGCCTCATCCTCAGACGGACGCGCCTCTTCGCATGTGATGGGCTTGCGTCTGGCGCGGACGCAGTTGCGTTCAAGCGAGGATGGATGCTGCGGGGTTGAACAGAGCCAGGTCCTGCCCCGCACGTTCGCAATCGCAGGCGACGGACTGCCCTTGAATAACGCCACGGGTCCGCCGTTGAGAGCGACCGAGGTCATTCGCTGGTCACGCTGTTCGCGACGCAGAGGGTCACTCGCCATGAATCGCGCTGCGATTGCTGTCGCTTCCGCCCTGGTTGTTGGAGCCCCCAATGCCTATGCCTGGCGCGAGACCGGGCACTGGGCCGTGTGCGAAATCGCGTACTCGAATCTCTCGGAGCCGGCGCGCACGCGCCTGGACGGCCTCGTGGGGGAAGACTTCCCGCGCCAGTGCACCTGGCCTGACGTGGTGCGCAATCTGCCTGAATGGACGTCGACCCGCTGGTGGCACTTCGTGGACATGCCGGATGCCACGGACTACCTCTCGCCAGGAGTCCTGGTCCGAGATGCGGACAATGACGGCCTGGACGACGGCGACGTCATCCGCGGCATCCTCTTCGCCACCGACGCGCTGAACTCCCCTGCGACGTCCGAGGAGCTGAAGCGAGACTGGGTGCGGTTCCTGGCGCATTTCGTCGGGGACATCCACCAGCCGTTGCATGTGGGGCGTCCGGGAGACGAAGGCGGCAACAAAATCCGCGTGGCCTGGTACGGAGCGACCCAGTACCTCTATCCCGAATGCGTGCTCGCCACTCCCGGCGCCGCGGTGTGCACGACGACTGTCAACAAGACGAAGGACGTGAACCTGCACATGGTCTGGGACTACCACGTCATCGACACGTTCGTGCGACGGCTCCCGGTGGTGCCTGGAGACTCCGAGTTCCGGCACAAGGCCTATGCGCAGGCGGTCACCCGACCGCTGGCCCCTAGCACGCGAACCGCCATCACCCAGACGACGCCGCTGGACTGGATGAACGAGAGCCGGCTCGACCGGTCGGTGGCCTACGACGTGCTCACCCACGAGAACCTCCAGGACACCTACGCCGAGAAGGCGAGCGTCGTCATCAACGAGCGCATCTTCCTCGCCGGCCTCCGCCTGGCGTACCTCCTCAACCGGGTGTTCGACCCGCAGTCCATCCCGCCGTCCGAGGAACTGCTCCGACGCGAGGAGGCCCTGCGGCGCCAGATTGGTGCGCTCAATGGCTGGGCGCCCTATGAGCGGTTCCGGCCGGAGGCTTCCAATCCGGCCCCTGGGGTTCTGGTCCAGCCCGGTCTCTAAAGGACGGCGCGACGAGCGGTCCGGAGCCCGCCGTCGCGCGCCCCATCGCCCTCTGGCGCTAGTCGGGACTGTCCTCCAGCACGCCCGCTCGGCCCACCACCTCCAGGCGCGCCCTGTCACCGGCCCGCAGGGGCAGTTCCGGCGCGCCGCGCACCACCAACTCCATGCCGCCGCAGGCGATGGTGAACTCGGCGCTGGGGCCCTGGAACTCGCGCGACAGCACCTCCGCGCGCAGGGCGCCTCCCACCGCCACGCTGTCCGTGTCCGGCGTGAGGCGCAGCGACTCAGGACGCAGTGACAGGAGCACCTTGCCGCGCGCCTGCCCCACCACCGGCAGGTTGCCGAGCACCGTGCGCGCCGCGCCGCCGAAGCCCATGCCGGGCAACAGGTTGGTGCCACCCAGGAAGTACGCGACGAAGGCCGTGCGCGGTGTCGAGTAGACGGCCTCCGGCGTGCCCACCTGCTCCACCTGTCCCGAGCGCATGACGGCCATCCGGTCCGCGAAGGCCATGGCCTCCGCCTGGTCATGCGTGACGAGCAGCACGGTGACGCCCAGCGACTTGAGCACGCGCCGCAGTTCCACTCGCGTGGAGGCGCGCAGCGCGCTGTCCAGGCTGGAGAAGGGCTCGTCCAACAGCAGCACCCGAGGCCCCGGCGCCAGGGCCCGCGCGAGCGCCACGCGCTGCTGCTGTCCTCCGGAGAGCGCGTGCGGCATCCGCGCGCCGAACTCCCCCAGGCCCAGCAGCGTCAGCATCGCGCGCGCCTTCGCCTCGGCCTCCGCGCGCGGCAGGCTCGACAGGCCGAACGTCACGTTCTCCAGCACGGACAGGTGCGGGAACAGGGCGTAGTCCTGGAACACCATGCCCACGCTGCGCTGCTCGGGCGCGACGAACGTCCCGGGACCCGCGAGCACGCGGCCGTCCAGGGTGATGGTGCCCGCGCCGGGGCGCTCGAAGCCCGCCACCAGGCGCAGCGTCGTCGTCTTGCCGCAGCCAGAGGGGCCCAGGAGGGCCACCACCTCACCGGGCTCCACCGACAGTGACAGGCCATCCACCGCGGCGGTGCCGCCGGTGGTGTAGCGAAGGGACAGGGCTTCGAGCGAGAGCAGGGGCATGGCGAAAGCGCCACGCACCCTACCGCGTTCCGCCGTTACTTCCAGGGCGGCCGAGCGGACACCTGATTCTCCCTCGTGCTCCCAGAGGCTGCCCTCCTGGCCCTCGGGATGAAGGGAGCGAGACAGGCGCGGCCGCCGAGCGCGTCACGGCTTCCGCGGCCGTGTCTCAGCCCCGGGGCGCGTCGCCCTCCTGCGACACGAGCAGCCCCACGCCGAGCGCGGAGACGGCCATCAGCACCAGCGCGGGCAGCGCGGCCTCGGCGAAGCGACCCTCGGCGGTGGCGCCCCACACGCGCGTGGCCAGTGTCTCGTAGCCGATGGGCGCGAGCAGCAGCGTCGCCGGCAGCTCCTTCATCGCCGTGAGGAACACGAGCGCCGCGCCCGCCAGCAAGCCTGGACGCAACAGCGGCGCGGTGACGCGGCGGAAGACTCCCGCCGGAGACTCGCCGAGGGACGCGGCGGCCTCCGCGAGGTGCGGGTTGAGCTGCAGCAGCGCCGAGCGCACCGTGCCCACCGCCTGCGGCAGGAAGCGCACCACGTACGCGAGCACCAGCATCACCAGCGTCCCGTAGAGGAACGGCAGCGCCTGCACGCCCAGGAAGACGAGCGACAACGCCAACACGATGGGCGGCAGCGCGTAGCCCACGTAGGACACCCGCTCCATCGCCAGCGTGAGCCGGCTCGGGTAGCGCACCGCGAGGAACGCGAGCGGCAGCGCGCACAGCACCGACGCCACCGCGCCCAGCACCGACGCGAGCAGCGAGCCCAGCGCGGGCCGCATCAACGACGCCTCGTCCTGCGCCAGCCCTCGCGCGCCCCAGTACAGGAGCACGCCCACCGGCAGCACCACGCCCGCCAGCACCACCGCGCCGCAGAAGAGCAGCGCGGGCACGCGCCATCGCCCCAGCGACACCGGCGCCGAGGCCCGCGCCGCGCCCTTCGAGCTGCGGTGATAGCCGGCACGTCCGCGCAGCCTCACCTCCAGCACGAGCACCACCACCGTCACCGCCACCAACGCCAACCCGAGCAGCGCGGCGTAGGTGCGGTCATACGCGCCCTCGTACTGCACATAGATGGCGCGCGAGAAGGCGTCGTACTGGACCAGCGCCACCGCGCCGAAGTCCGACAACACATACAGGCCGACGAGCAGCGCGCCGGACACGAAGGCCGGACGCAACAGCGGCGCCGTCACCTTCCAGAAGGCCCGCGTCGGCCCCAGGCCCAGGCTGCGCGCGCCCTCCAGCCACGCGGGGTCCTGCGCGAGCAGCCCGGCCCGGAGCGCGAGGAAGAAGTACGGATACGTCGACACCGTCAGCGCCACGAGCGCGCCGGGAAAGCCATACACCGGCGGCACCGGCAGCCCCCAGCGCGTCAGCACCTCCTCCAGCACTCCGCCAATTCCAAACGCGGCCAGCAGCACATAGCCGCTGACGAACGTGGGCACCGCGAGGGGCACGCACAACAACACCGTCCACAGGCGACGGCCCGGCAAGTCACTGCGCGTGGTGAGCCACGCCAGCGGCAGGGACACCGCGGCGGCGAGCACCGTCACCGCCGCCGCCAGCCCCAACGTCCGCCACAACAGGCCCCACGTGCGCTCCCGGAAGAGCAGCCCCCAGGCGCTCGCGTCGGCCTCCGCCGCGCGAACCCCCAGGTACACGGCGGGCAGCACCGCGAGCGCCGCCACCAGCACGCCCGATATCAACAACCACCGCGGAGCCCGCCGTGTCACGAAGCCCGCTCTTTCTAGAGGACGCCGGTGTCCTGCAGCAGCTTCACCGTGCCGCGCAGGTCATCCAGCTTCGACAGGTCCAGGTCCGGCGAGCCGACCTTGGACAGCGTCGGCAGGTCCTGCGCCGTCTTCACGCCGGCCACCAGCGGGTACTCGTGCGTCTCCTGGGAGAAGTACGTCTGCGCGTCGTTCTCCAGCATCCACGCGGAGAACTTGCGCGCCGCGTCCTGCTTCTTCGAGTCCTTCAGGATGGCCACGCCCGCCACGTTCACCAGCGCGCCCGGGTCGCCCGGCGCGGAGAAGTCGTTGGCCACCGGCAGCTCCGCGTTGTTCTTCTTCGCGGCGTACAGGTAGTAGTGGTTGACGAAGCCCGCGTCGATTTCACCGCGGCCCAGCGCCTCGACGATGGCGGCGTTGTTCTTGTAGACGCGCGCGCCGTTGGCCTGGATGCCCTGGAGCCACTGCTTCGCCGCGTCCTCGCCCTTGAGCAGCCGCAGCGCGGTGACGAAGGACTGGAAGGACGCGTTGGTGGGCGCCCAGCCGAGCCGACCCTTCCACTTCGCATCCGTGTAACCCAGGATGCTGTCGGGCAGGTCCGCCGCCTTCACCTTCTTGGTGTTGTACGCCACCACGCGCGCGCGGCCGCTGACGCCCACCCACTGGCCCGTCGGCGAGCGGAAGCGCGCGTCCACCTTGTCGAGCGTGGCCTTCGGCAGCGCCTGTAGGCGGCCCGCGTTGCTCAGCGCGCCGAGCGCGCCCGCGTCCTGCGCGAAGAACACGTCCGCGGGCGTCTTGTCGCCTTCCTCCAGCAGCGTGGCGGCCAGTTGCGGCGTCTCGCCGTAGCGCACCTTCACCTCGATGCCGGTCTTCTCCGTGAACTTCTTGAGGAGCGGCCCCACGAGCTTCTCGTTGCGGCCGGAGTAGACGGTGAGCGTCTCCGCCGCCATCGCGGTGGAGGACACGGACAACAACAGGGTCAATAGGAGTCGACGCATCATGGCGGGGCACCCTAACGGACGGGCCCTCACCGTGCCACCCGGAGCCAGGGCTATTGCGCCGCGCGTCGAGTGTCGGAGCGCGAACACCCCACGCCCGAATCGTGAGTCAGACATTCCCAGGACGTCGGGGTAACCTGCCGCGCGGTGCTTCCTCGACGCCTGGAGGTCCATCCCATGCCCCGCCTCATCACCGCGGTCCCCGTCGTGGTCCTGCTGAGCTCCGTCTCCGCTTTCGCGCAGTCCGCGAAGCCGCTCCCCGTCGCGCCCAAGCCGCCCGCCGCGCCCAGCCCGATGAAGCTCGCGGCGGAGCGCACCCAGGCGGCGCTCCAGCAACATCCCCCGGGGAAGCCGGAGGACGTGAAGACGCAGGAGGCGCTGCTGGCCGCGCTCTATGATGTCATCAGCGGACCGGCGGGCAAGGCGCGTGACTGGCAGCGCTTCCGCTCGCTGTTCTATCCGGGCGCGCAGATGGCGTCCGTCAACCGCGCGAAGCCCGGCGGGCTCCCGGGTGTATCCCCCATCACCCCGGAGGACTACGTGACCTGGGGCGAGACGTTCTTCAAGACGCACGGCTTCTTCGAGAAGGAGACGCACCGCCAGGTGTATGGCTATGGCGACCTGGTCAATGTGCTGAGCGCATACGAGGCCCGCGAGGCGCCGGAGGGCGCGGTGCTCACCAAGGGCGTCAACAACATCCAGCTCATCTTCGACGGCCAGCGCTGGTGGGTGCTGCACATCTCCTGGACGGACGAGAAGGCCGCCGGCGCGCCCGTGCCCGCGACCTTCACGCGCAAGTAGACGCCCGTGTCGGGACGCTCCTCGTGCGACGTGCTGGTGGTGGGCAACTACTGCCATGACGTGCTGCCCTCGGCCGGGGGCGGAGAGGTGCATACGCTCGGGGGCTCGGCGGCGTACATCTCCTCGGTGTTCGACGCCGCCGGGGTGGACCACGTGGTGGTGTCGGTGGCAGGCGAGGACTTCGCCTACGCGGACCGCGTCCGGTATCCACCGCGCATCGTCCCGGGCACGCGCACCACGCGGTTCCTCGCGGACTTCAGTCAGGAGGAGCGTGTGCTCCGCGTGGACGCGCGCTCGGCGAGCATCCCGCCCGAGGACATCCGCCTCGATGCCCGGGTGGCGCTCGCGTGCGGGGTGATGGGCGAGGTGACGCCCGAGACGCTCCTCCGGATGTCCCAGCACGCCAGGCACGTCCTCGCCGATGCGCAGTGCCTCTTGCGCGTGTTGGATGACGGGGGACGCGTGCGCAATCAGCGGCTGGAGGACACGCCCTTCGCGGCGCTGATGGGGCACCTGCACGTGCTCAAGGCCAGCGAGGAGGAGGCGCGCGCGCTGGACCTCGACGCCGTGCGCGCGAGGACGTGTGTGGTCATCACCCGGGGCAGGCACGGGTGCACCCTGCTCACGGCGAAAGCCTCGCTCGAGCTTCCCAGCAGCCCCGTCGAGGAGGTGGACCCGACGGGCGCGGGCGACTGTTTCCTGGCGGGCTTCACGCTGGGCCTGCTGCGGGGCCAGTCGCTGTCGAAGTGCGCGGAGCTGGCGAACTGGTTCGGCGCGCAGGCGGTGACACAGGTCGGTGTCCCGCACGTGGATGTCTCGAAGCTCCCAGACGTCCTGCGCTGAGCCCGACAAAGCACCCTCGCGCTTCGTACGAAGGTCCAACGCCCGCACCCGCGTGAGAACGGTGCGCATGGGTCCCACGTGGCCCTGGACGAAGGGGCATCCCTATCCCAGCGACCTCTTCAAGCCGTGGAGGTCCATCATGCGTCGAGGGTCCCCAGTCTTCCTGCTGTGGTCTTGTCTCCTGGGCGGCATCCTGCCGGGATGCGGGGAGGAGCTTTCGGAACCCGTGCTCCCCGACTCCACCGAGCAGGCGGAGCAGCAGTTGCTGGCGGCGGTGACCTGCCCCCTCGGTTCCTCCATCACGAACTACGCGCCGCCCCTCAAGAACACGCCCCAGACGGTGAAGGTCACGGGCCTGGCCACCCTGTCGAACTGCGTGTCCCTGGTCGGCCCCACCGTGACCTCCGCCGAGGCGCCCATCGACATCGTCCGGCCGGGCTACTCCTGCACCAACCTGCTCGAGTTCGGGGCCTCGCGGTTGCTCATCCGCTGGAACACGGGGGAAACCTCCACCGTCGTCCAGACGCGAGTGGCCACACAGCTCAACGGCAACCTCGTCCTGCTCACGCAATTCGGGAGCGTGGAGTCGGGCAAGTTCCAGGGTGCCACCGTCCTCCGCACCACCACCTATCTCAACACCGACCTCGTTGCCTGCAGCTCGCCGGCGGGCCTGCCCCGGCTGAGCGGCCCGACGACGCTCAAGGTGCTCAGCCTGCGCTAGCGAGGACGTAGTCCTTCCCCACCCCACCCACCCAGGAGTCCGTCATGAACCAACACCCTTTCCATGTCTTCGCGATGCTCGGCCTCGCCACCTCGCTCACCGCTTGCGGGGGGCCGGAGTCACCCTCACCCGCCCCAGCGTCCGAGGACCCGGGCTCCTCCGAGCAGCGGCTGTCACTGGTGGCCTGTCCATTGGGAGCGACCGCGAATCAATACTCGCCACCGCTGTCGGTCTTCCCTCGCGACACGCGCATCACCGGGACGTCGTCGTTCACGAACTGCGTCTCGCCGTCCGACCCGGAGGTGACGTCCGGAGAGCTCCTCATCGACGTCCAGCGGCCCGCCTACTCGTGTCGGGACCTGCTGGAGCTCGGCTCGACCCGCGCGGAGGTGAAGTGGAACACGGGCGAGACGTCCACGCTGTTCCAGACGCGCGCCTCCCTCCAGCTCAGCAACACCACCATCGCCATCACCTACACCGGCACGGTGGAGTCCGGGAAGTTCCAGGGCGCCACCGCGGTCCGCACCCTGACGTACGTCGACGTCGACCTGTTCGAGTGCTTCTCGTCCCGTGGCATCCCAGGCATGTCCGGCGTGACGACGCTGACGCTGCTCGGGCTGCCCTGACGACCGTTCCCGGCCATCCCGAGACAAGACAAAGCCCCTCTTCCACACACAGGGAAGAGGGGCCTCGGTGCTTCAAATCATCGTCCGGCTCAGGCCTGCGGCTCCTCGGAGCCACCGTCCTCGGCCGGCGTCTCGGAGGAGGCCGGAGCCTCCTCGGCGGGAGCGGCCTCGACCTCGGTGGCCACGGCCTCCGCGGCAGCACCCTCCGGAGCGCCGGCCTCAGCGGGCGTCGCCGTCTCCGTCTCCTCCTCGGACTCCTCACCCTCGGGGAGCTTGGAGAGGGCCATCACCTTCTCCTGGTCGTTCTCCAGCGCAATCAGGCGCACGCCCTGCGTGTTGCGGCCGATGACGGAGATCTCCTTCACCTTCATGCGGATGAGCATCCCGCCGTTGGTGACGAGCATCACCTCGTCCGACTCCTTCACCTGCACCACGCTCACCACCTTGCCGTTCCGCTCGGTGGTCTTGATGTCGATGATGCCCTTGCCGCCGCGGCCCTGCTGCCGGTACTCGGCCTCCTCGGTGCGCTTGCCGTAGCCGTTCTCCGTCACCGTGAGGATGGCGGACTCGTTCTCCACCACCACGGCGCCCACCACCTCGTCGCCCTCCTCCAGCGTGATTCCCTTCACGCCGAAGGCCTGACGACCCATGGAGCGGACCTCCGACTCCGGGAAGCGGATGCTCATGCCCGTCGCCGTCGACAGGAGGATGTCCTTCGAGCCGTCGGTGATCATCACCGCCACCAGCTCATCCCCGTCGTCGATGCCCAGCGCGATGATGCCGCTGGAGCGGACGTTCTCGAACGCGCTCAGGTCGGTGCGCTTCACCACGCCCTTCTTCGTGACGAAGAAGACGTAGCGGCTCTCCGGGAAGTCCCGCGTCACCAGCACCTGGGCCAGCTTCTCGCCCTCGCCGAACTGGACCAGATTCACCATCGCCTTGCCACGCGACGTGCGGCTGGCGGCCGGAATCTGGTGCACCTTGAGCGAGTACAGCTTGCCCTTGGTCGTAATCGGCATCAGGTACGCGTGGGTGCTCGCCACGAAGAGCTTGCTGACGAAGTCGTCTTCCTTCGTCGCCGCGCCCGTCTTGCCGCGCCCACCGCGCTTCTGCGCCCGGTACTCCGACAGCGGCGAGCGCTTGACGTAGCCGGTGTGCGACAGCGTGACCACCATCGTCTCCTCGGCGATGAGGTCCTCGCTGGTGATGTCGTCCACGGCGCCGATGATTTCGGTGCGGCGCTTGTCGCCGTAGCGCTCGCGAATCTCCATCAGCTCCGTCTTGATGACGTTGAGCAGGCTCTTCTCGTTGGCGAGGATGTCCTGCAGGCGCGCCACGTCGCGCACCAGGCCGATGAGCTCGCGGAACAGCTCCTCGCGCTGCAGGCCGGTGAGGCGCTGCAGGCGCATCTCGAGGATGTTCTGCGCCTGCTCCTGGCTGAAGCCCGCGCCCTCGTACTTGTGCGCGAGGCCCTTGTACTGAGGCTCTTCGTTGCGAGCGCGCGAGACGAGCAGCTCCATCTGCGCCTTCGCCTTGTCGTAGTCGATGCGCTGCAGGTTCGCGAAGCGCTCGTGCTCGTACAGCGTGGGCGACAGGATGTTCATCAGGCCCCAGCGCGCCTCGTCCGGGTCCCTGGACGCGCGGATGAGGCTGACCACCAGGTCGATGAGGTCCTGCGCGACGAGCAGACCTTCCACGATGTGCATGCGCGCCAGCGCCTTGCGCAGCTCGTAGCGCGTGCGGCGCGTCACCACGTCGCGGCGGTGGGCGATGAAGCGGTCCAGCAACTCCTTCAGGTTCAGCGTGCGCGGCTGGCCGCCGTCGATGGCCAGCATCACCGCGCCGAACGTCGTCTCCAGCGCCGTGGACTGGTACAGGTTGTTGAGCACCACCTGCGAAATCGCGTCGCGCTTGAGCTCGATGACGATGCGCATGCCCTGACGGTCGCTCTCGTCACGGATGTCGCTGATGCCCTCCAGCTTCTTCTCGCGCACCAGCTCGGCGATCTTCTCGATGAGCCGCGCCTTGTTCACCTGGTACGGAATCTCCGTGAAGATGATGGCCTCGCGGTCACCCTTCTTCGACGTCTCGATGTCCGACCGGGCGCGCACGGTAATCTGCCCGCGGCCCGTCTCGTAGGCGCGGTGGATGCCCTCGCGGCCGGTGATGAACGCGCCGGTGGGGAAGTCCGGGCCGGTGATGAACTCCATCAAGTCCCGCACGGTGCACGTGGGGTTCTCGATGAGGTGCAGCGTCCCGTTGATGACCTCCGTCATGTTGTGCGGCGGGATGTTGGTGGTCATGCCCACCGCGATGCCGCTGCTGCCGTTGACGAGCAGGTTGGGGAAGCGCGCCGGCAACACGAGCGGCTCCTCGAGGGAGTCGTCGTAGTTGGGACCGAAGTCGACGGTCTCCTTGTCGATGTCCGCCAGCAGCTCCTCGGCCAGGCGGTCCATGCGCGCTTCGGTGTAGCGCATGGCGGCGGGCATATCGCCGTCCACCGAGCCGAAGTTGCCCTGACCGTCCACCAGCAGGTAGCGCAGGCTCCACGGCTGCGCGAGGCGCACCATGGCGTCGTACACGGAGGAGTCGCCGTGCGGGTGGTACTTACCGATGACGTCACCCACCACGCGCGCGCTCTTCTTGTAGGGGCGGTTGTGGTAGTTCGCCAGGTCGTTCATCGCGAACAGCACGCGGCGATGCACGGGCTTGAGGCCGTCGCGCACGTCAGGCAGCGCGCGGCCGATGATGACGGACATCGAGTAGTCGAGATACGAGCGGCGCATCTCGTCTTCGATGTTCACGGGAATGAGCTCTCCAGCGCCGTCCGGAGGAGGAGGCGGGGAGGGCGGGGCCGGCTTGTCGGTGGTGTCGTCAGCCATGGGCTCTGGGAGGTTCGCGGAGGGACCCCGTGAAGGGCCGCCGTCCAGTGAGGGAGCGTTCGTAACCCCTGGATTTCCCTACGTCAACAAGGGAAACGAGGGGGTGTACGCCCCACATGCGATGGGGTTCGGAATCAAGTCATCGGAGCGCGAAAAAGCGCCCCCTACTGAACGCTCGAACACCCCGTTTTCAGCCCGCTTCCGAGGCGAAAAAACAGGCCTCCCGAACAGCCCGGGACGGACGCTAGACGGGCGAGGGACGAAGGGGGGCGGCCAGGCGCTCGGCCTCGGTGCCAACAGGGCCCTCGGGGTCCTTCTCCTTGGCCTTCTCGAAGGCCGCGAGCGCCCCCTGCTTGTCGCCCTTGAGCTTGAGGGCCACGCCCACGTTGAGGTGTGCGGGCGCGGAGTCGCGGTCCATGGCGACGGCCTCGCGGAACAGGGTCAGGGCCTGGTCCACGTCGCCCGACAACAGGGCCTCCTTGCCGGCCTGGACGCGCTTCTCCGCGTCATTCACCAACTCCACCTGGAACACGCTGCCGCCCACCACGTTGGCGATGAGCACGCGCAGGATGCCGCCCCAGTAGAACGTGAGCCCCTCCGCCGCGACGACGGCGGCGAGCGGCAGGTCCGGCAAGAGCTGCTTGCCCCGGAACTTGAAGCGCACGCGGGTGTAGCGGCCCTTGTTGGCCCAGTGCACCACCTCGCCCTGGAGCTTGCGCAGGCCTTCTTCCATGCGCTTGGGGTCGATTTCGAAGGGGAGCACGCGGCCGCCACCCTCTTCGCCCGCGGGCAGGGCCTTGGGGGTGTCCTCCAGCGTGGGCTCCTCGGGGAAGACGGGCTCGGCCTCGAGGACGATGGGCGGCGGCTCGGGGGGCCTGGCGGGCCGCTTCGCCTGGCTCTTCCGGGGAGCGGCGGCACGGGGGGCGGCGGGCTTCTTCACCTTCACCTTCGCCTTCGCGGCGGACTTGCGAGAGGAGCTCTTGGCCATGGTCATCACCTTAAACGAGCGACGGCGGTGGCGCTTGCGCTCGCGGTTTTCTCCGGTTTGCCCGGGCATTTCTTCATGACGACGCGACAGGACTTCACCTGGGGGCGGTGCCTGGGGCGGGCGAGGTCGGGGATGATGGCGGCGCCTTCTCCCGAAAGGATTCCCGAAGCATGAAGCGCCTCCGGTCCGCCCTCGTCACCGCCCTGCTCCTCGCCTCCCCCCTGGCGAGCGCGGCGGGCAAGGACTCCATCGTCTCCGGCGACCCGTGGCCGCGCATCCGCAAGGAGCGCATCCAGAAGCTGCTGCCGCAGGCCATGGCGCGCGCCAACGTGGACGCCTGGGTGGTGCTCTGCCGGGAGAACGACAACGACCCGCTGGCGATTCACGTCGGCGGGGAGAACGCGGGCGGCACCGCGGCGTTCTTGTTCCTGCGGCAGGGGGACACGGTGCGCTCGCTCGCGCTGTCGCCGGTGAGCGAGGCCACGGCGCTGCGCGAGGTGGCGCCGCTGGACGAGGTCATCTCGGTGGAGCGCGGGCAGGACCTCTACGCGCAGATTGCCGCGAGGCTTGCGGCGGCGAAGCCCGCGCGCATCGCCATCAACGCGTCCACGTCCGTCACGGTGGCGGACGGGCTGTCGTCCTCGCAGCGCGCGGCGCTGGAGAAGGCGCTGTCGCCCGCGCTGCGCAAGAAGCTGGTGTCGTCCGAGGACGTCGTCTCCGAGTGGCTGTCCGTGAAGCTGCCCGAGGAGGTGGAGATTCTGCGCAAGGCCGCGGCGCTGACGGCCCAGCTTCAAGTCGAGGCGTATGCCACGGTGGTGCCGGGCAAGACGCGCGACTCCGACGTCGCGAAGTTCCTCAAGAAGCGCATGGCGGAATTGGGCGTGGGGGACGCGTGGGCGCCGGACCAGAACCCGGCGGTCAACAGCGGGCCCTTGCGTGGCCACTCGCACGCCACGGAGAAGGTGATTCAGCCCGGGGACTTCATCCAGACGGACTTCGGCATCCGCGTGGGCAACTTGTGGGTGACGGACATCCAGCGCTTCGCCTACGTGCTCGCGCCGGGGCAGAAAGAGGTGCCCAAGGACGCGCTGGCGAAGTGGGAGAAGGGCCGGCAGGGAAACCGCGTGGCGCTGGCGGCGCTCAAGCCGGGTGTCAGCGGCTGGGACGTGGACAAGGCGCAGCGCGTGTGGATGAGCGAGGCGGGCTCGGAGCCGATGAACATGTTCGGCACCGGCCACCCCGTGGGCTACTGGGCGCATGACGTGGGGCCCGCGCTCTCCGGTGGGGCGAAGGACAAGCCCAAGCAGGGCCAGTCCACGCGCATCATCCGCGTGGGACAGGTGTTCGCCTTCGACGGGTTCTTCGCGTGGAAGGAAGGCCCGGACGCGATGCGGGTCCTCTCCGTGGAGGAGATGGCCGTCGTCACCGAAACGGGCGCCGAATACCTGATTCCGCCGCAGGAAGACCTGGTGCTCATCCCGTCGCCGGGCACCCCGGGTCAGCCGAGCCCCGTGGCTCCCGCACCGCGCTGACGGAATGCGTTGCTCGCCCTACTCTCCTGGCTGGCCCGGCTCGTAGGATGAGACAGGCTTGCCGGGAGAGCGCGCGATGCAGACCGTGCTGGTGATTGACGATGACCTGTTCGTGCTCTCGCTGGTGACGGACATCCTGCAGAGCGCCGGCTTCCAGGTGCGCACGGTGCAGTCACCCGAGAGCGCGTTCCAGGAGGAGCTGGGGACCATCTCCGCCATCCTGTGCGACTACAACATGCCGTCGATGAACGGCGCGGACGTGCTCATCGCCATGCGTGAGCTGAAGGAGTGCAACGCGCCCTTCATCTTCCTCACCGGCCACGAGCAGCTCGATGACCTCATCCCCGTCGCCATCCGCTACGGCGCGGAGCTGCTGCCCAAGCCCATCCACCCCGTGGAGCTGATTCGACTGCTCATGAAGCAGCTCGCCAACGTGGCGGCGTGAGACATGTGTTTCATGTCTCGGCGGCGGGCGCCCGTGAGCGCCCGTCCGGTCCGTCAGCTCAAGCCAGCGCCTTGATGAGCCGCTCGGCCTGCTCGCGCCACTCGGGGTCCAGGCGCTCCAGCTTCAAGAGCGACTGAGCCAGCTGCGTCGCCCGCTGCTTGTCGCCCAGCCGCGCGCTCACGAGCGCCAGGTTGAGCTGCGGCTCGGGGCGCTCCGGCGCGCGGCGATGCGCCTCCTCCAGCACCTCGAGCGCCTGCTGGCCCGCGCCCGGGAGCTCGTCCTCGGGGATGCGCATCAGCAGATTGCCCAGGTTGTTGGCGGGGGCCCAGTCGTCCGGGTCCAGCTTCATGGCCTCGCGCCACGCCGTCAGCGCGGCGGGGATGTCCACCGGCTCGATGGCCTCCAGCGCCATGCCCTCGACCATGCGGCTCTGCGAGGTGGCCTGTCCGCGCGACGCCAGCTTCTTGCACAGCTCCAGCGCGTCGGTCAGCCGCCCCTGCGCCAGCCGCAGCCGCGCCAGGTTCGCCTGCGCCGCGGGAGCGTCCGGCTCCACGCGCGCCAGCGTCTCCGCCGTGGCCACCGCGCCGCTCAGGTTGCCGCGCGCCAGCTGCACGTTGCACAGCGCGTTGAGCAGGTACGGGTCGCCGTCGAGCGCCTTGATGCCCGTGGTCAACAGCTCCTCGGCCGCGCCCAGCTCACCGCCCGCCTGGAGCGCCACCGCGAGCACCAGATAGCTGGGCCCGTGCCTCGGGTTGAGGCGCAGCGACTCCTGGAGGTGGTGGAAGCCGTCCTTCAGGTTCTCCTGGGCGAAGAGCACGCGCCCCAGGTGGAAGTGATGGATGGCCGTGCTCGGCGACAGCTTCACCGCCTGCTCGAGCGCGGTGCGCGCGCCGGCGTTGTCGCCCTGCTCCGCCAGGAGGTAGCCCTGGCCGAACCAGGCCTCGGCCTTCTGGGGCCGCGCCTTCGCCACCTTGCGGTAGAGCGCCAGGGCGCCGGCCGCGTCACCTCGCCGGGTGAGCAGCGCGGCCCGGACCAGCTGCACGTCCGGCTCCTCCGCGCTCACGCCCGCGAGCCATGACTCGGCCTGGGCCTCGTTGCCATCGAATGCCGCGAGCCGGGCGAGCGCGACCCGGGCCGCCAGGTCCGAAGCATCGCGCTTGAGCGCGGCCTCGGCCTCCCGGCGTGCCTGGTCCAGCTCCCCGGCTGCGAGAAGTGCGTCGTACCTGGCGGTCTCCGCCATCAGCCAAACAGCCCCTTGAAGAAGTTGCCGACGGACTTCACCACATTCTTGGCCACTTCGATGGGCTTCTCGACGACGCTCTTCACCGCGTCGGCAATCTTGCCGAAGTTGATGTCCACGTCGAAGCCGAGCTTGAAGCCCACGCCCAGGGCCGCGCCGAAGTCCACGCGGGCCTTGAAGCGGCCGTTGTCCCAGCTGGCCTCGGCACGGGCCGAGACACCCACACCGGCCCAGGCCTCCGCACGGCCCGTGACGCCGCCGTAGTCGCCCAGCTTCACCGTGCCCGTGGCACCGGCGCGGGCGCCGATGAACGCGTCACCACCGACGCGGGCCGCGTACTTGCCGTTGATGGGGTCCACCGTCACTTCACCGTGGAGACCCGCCTTCGCGCCCACCCACGCCTTGCCCTGCAGCTCCGCCTGGATGGGGCCGACACCCGCGCGCAGCGTGCCCTCGGCGTCCACCAGCGTGGCCTTCGCGTCCAGGTCGCCGCGGGCGAACAGCTTGCCGCCCTCGATGCCCACCTCGCCGGAGCCCTTGAGCTCGGCCTCGAGCAGGCTCACCTTGCCGTAGCCCTGGGCCACGCTGTTGGCGTCGCCGAAGCCGCCCTCGAACTTCTTGACCGCCGCGCCCTTGGTGAACTGGCCGTCGATGCCGACCTTCGGGATGGCGCCCAGCAGGCTCGCCATGGCGCCCGTCACGCGGCCCGTGGACTCATGCTGGGACTCGGTGCTGTAGCTGGTGTTCCAGTTCTGCGTGGTGCTCTTCTCACGCTCGAAGTGGCTCTGGAGCCGGCCGTTGTCGAAGGTGGTCTGGACGCCCGTGTTGGTGTCCTTGACGACCTTCTCCGTGGTCGTGTTCTTCACCACCGCGGCGTTCTGCGACGTCTGGCTGGTGCGAACCGGGTTCTGCTGACCGCGACGGATGGAGGAGCGATCGCTCATGGAGGACCTCGGCCGGGGACTGGCCGGGAAAGAATGTGAGGGGATTGTCGCGGGGGACGTGGATCAGTTGCGTCCAGGACGGAGATTTTCCTACAGGCGCGCCGCGAACCAGCGCGCCACCAGCGGCATGCAGGCGCCGAGCGCCACCAGCCCCAGCCCCACGCCCAGCCGCACGAAGCTGGGTGCGTGCGCGCCGGGCTCCAGCACCGCGTCGGTGGGGTCCGCCGGGTTGTAGGCGACCCGGACGGCCTGTCCTGGGGGATAGCGCCGGAGGATGGACTGGGCGTGCTCCGGGTTCGTGTACGCGGCGGGGTCCACGCGCAGGGCGGTGGTTCCGACCAGGACGCGGCCCACGGTGTACTCGTACTCGATGACGGCCTCGTAGAAGACGCGGGGCTCGGCCATGGGGGGCGCGGGGAGGCGGCGCTCGAACTCCTCGGCGGAGCGGATGGTGCCGGGCGCGGTGGGCCAGCGCCGGGTGCGCGTGGCGCGCAGGACGTCCTTGATGCCCGCGACCACGAAGAGGACCCCCACCGCCGCGAGCAGCGCGGCGATGACGGTGACGACGACCGAGAGCACTTGCACGACGCCGACACTACCAGATGAAGGGAGGACGTCCGGTCTTCAGCCGCCCATGACGACGAAGAGCTGGCGGCACTGGGCCAGCAGCACGCCGTCCTCGGTCCACAGCTGCTGGTAGTCGTCCGCGTAGCCCTCGCCCGCCTGACGCGAACGGCCGGTGCGCAGGAAGTGGGCGTCCGGCTCGAGCCCCGGCATGGGCAGCGGGTGGAAGAAGTGCACGGTGAAGTCCACCGTGGCCGCCGGGCGGAAGCCGTCCACGCGGGAGAGGGCCGCCGGGGGGTAGGCGTCCATCAGTCCCACGCACAGGGGCGCGTCCAGCGCCGTGGGCTGCCGGGGGCGGAGCCAGCCGCCCGTCTCCGCCACGTCCGAGCCCGAGTACGGCGCCGAGCCCAGGCAGAAGCGGAACTCGAAGTGGCGGCAGAAGTCCGGCATGGGCACGTCGTCGGGCGTCACCGGCACCTCCAGCGGAGGCGGCACCTTGGGGGGCGTGAGCTCCAGGTACTCGAGGGCGTTGCCGCGCGAGGCACCAAAAGTCGCGCTGCCCACGGCCACCACGCCCGCGTCGTTCTCCACCCGCACCGTGGCGTGGGTGACGAGCTTCCCGGCGCGCTCGATGCGCGTCAGCACCCGCGCCTCGCCCTCCACCGCGGGGGAGCAGAAGTGCATGGTGAAGGAGCGCACCGGCCGGGCCGCGTCGGACAGCGTGTGCTCCAGCGCGCGCAGCGCCGTGCCCGCCACCACGCCGCCGTAGGCCCCCCTCCCCTGGTACCAGTCCGCGTGGAAGCGGGTGCGGTAGAGGTTGGGTTCCAGCAGCTCGGGCGTGGAGGCGGCGACGAAGGCGGCGGTCATGTCGCGACGCACCGTATCAAGCCTCGTCCCGGAGGCACGGCCTTCATGCCCGGACGGGCGGTGCGGCCCGCCGCTTCACCGGGACAGGCGCCAGTCGACCGGGGGCCGGCCCTTGGACTCCAGGGCCTGGTTCACCTTGCTGAAGGGTTTGCTGCCGAAGAAGCCGCTGCTGGCCGACAGGGGCGAGGGGTGGGTGCCCTCGATGACCACGTGGCGCTTCGCGTCGATGAGCTTCTTCTTCTTCTGCGCGTACTTGCCCCAGAGGAGGAAGACGACGGCGTCCTCCTTGGCGCTCACGGCGCGGATGACGGCGTCGGTGAAGTCCTCCCAGCCGTGGCCCGCGTGGCTGTTGGGCTGGGCCTGGCGCACGGTGAGCACGGCGTTGAGCAGCAGCACGCCCTGCTCGGCCCAGGGGATGAGGGAGCCCGTCTTGGGGCGTGGCTCCCCCACGTCCGCCTCCAGCTCCTTGAAGATGTTCACCAGCGAGGGCGGCGAGGGCACGCCGGGCTTCACGGAGAACGCCAGCCCGTGTGCCTGCCCGGGCCCATGGTACGGGTCCTGGCCCAGGAGCAGCACGCGCACGTCGGCGTAGGGCGTCAGCCGGAAGGCGGAGAAGAGGTCCTCCTCCGCGGGGAAGATGGTGGCCGCCTCGCGCTCCTGGGCGACGAAGCGCTCCAGCTCCTGGAACGAGGGTGAATCGAGCGCGGACTTGAGCTCCCGCTTCCAGTCCTCCGGCAACCCGTCCTTCAACATGGTGTGACTCCCCGTCCGACCTGCGAGGTCGGGCATTGAAGCACCGCCCGCGCGGGGGGCCCATCGCTTTCGTCCCGGCGTCCAGGGGGTGACAGCCGCACTGGAAGCGACCGGGCGGGCGGGACGGGTTCTTGGGGGGAAGGCCCCGGGCGCGCTAGCCTGCGAGGCGCCATGACGATGTACACCGAGTCACTCCGCGCCTTCCTCAAGCCCGTCCTGCCCTATCTGGACGACGAGGCGGTGTCGGAGATCATGATCAACGGCCCCACCGACGTGTGGATCGAGAAGAAGGGCCGACTGACGAAGACGGACGCGGCCTTCACCGAGGAAGGCCTCATCGGCGCCGCGCGCAACATGGCCCAGTTCGTCGGCCGCATGCTCACCGACGAGCGCCCGCGCCTGGACGCGCGCCTGCCGGACGGCAGCCGCATCCACGTGGTGATTCCGCCGATTGCCCGCCGCGGCACCACCATCTCCATCCGCAAGTTCTTCAAGGAGAAGCTGACCGTCCAGTCGCTCCTGAAGTTCGGCTCGCTGACGCCGCAGATGGCGCGGCTCATCGAGGCGGGCATCGCCACCAAGCTCAACATGCTGGTGGCCGGCGGCACGGGCTCCGGCAAGACGACGCTGCTCAACATCGTCTCGTCGCTCATCCCCGACGAGGAGCGCATCCTCACCATCGAGGACTCGGCCGAGCTCCAGCTCAACCAGACGCACGTGGTCGCCTTCGAGAGCCGTCCGCCGGACAAGTTCGGCAAGGGCGGCGTGGACATGGGAGACCTGCTGCACTCGGCGCTGCGTCTGCGTCCGGACCGAATCGTGGTCGGCGAGGTGCGCGGCGGCGAGGCGTTCCACCTGATGCAGGCGATGAACACGGGCCACGGCGGCTCGCTGGCCACCACGCACGCCAACACGCCCACGGACACGCTGCGCCGCATCGAGTCGCTGTGCCTCATGTCCGGCGTGGAGCTGCCCATGGTGGCCGTGCGCGCGCAGGTGGCCAGCGCCATCAACTTCGTCATCTGCTGCGAGCGTCTGCACGACGGCAGCCGCAAGACGATTGCCCTGTCGGAGGTGCTGCCGCTCAACGAGAAGGGCGACTACCGCACGCAGGACATCTTCGTCTTCACGCCGGTGGCCAAGGACGAGGACGACCACATCCTCGGCTACCACGCGCCCACGGGCATCATCCCCAACTTCGTCGCCAAGGCGAAGGCGTACGGCTTCAACGACCTGGAGGACTCGTTCTTCGACCCGGCCACCTACGGCCTGCCGCCTCCGCCCACGTTCCACGCCGGTGAGTCGTACACCGTGCGGTGGGCGCCCTCGCTGAAGCACCGCGAGGAGGGACAGCCGGACCCCGCGCACTTCAAGCAGGAGTGGTCCGCCTTCGAGGAGAAGCTCAAGCAGAACGCGCGCGAGGCCAAGGCCGCCAAGGCCGGTGGAGCGCCCGCGCCCGCCGCCGCGCCCGTGCAGGTGCAGGTGCCCGCGAACCTGCCCACTGGGAAGCCCGCGACGCCGGCCGCGCCGCCCAGGGCGGCCAGCGCCACGCCGCCCGCGGGACAGGCCGCCGCCCGACCTCCCGCCGCGCGCCCGCCGCCTCCTCCCGAGAGCGACGACGACAAGACGCCGCCGCCCACCCGCAGCCCCTTCGCCAGCGGCATGGACCACGCTGCCGAGGCCAAGGTGGAGGTGGACGAGGAGCTGCTCACCGACGCGGGCCGGCCTCCGCCGCCGCGTCGCCCAGGCACGCCGCCGCCCAGGCCTCCGCCTCCCGGGGCCCGCCCCGCGCTCGCCGCGCGCAGGCCCCCGCCGTCCATGCCCGCCCACGTCGAGGACGAGGACGAGGACACGGGCGCGACGGCCGAGCCCCAGGGCGGCTCCGAGAAAACGCAGATCCGCCCCGCTCCGTCGGAGCGGCCTCGGCGCTGAGGCCTCGGGTCACGACGCCACCACCCTACCCGGGTGGTGGAGTCCCCCGCCACCGCACGCACCGCCCGCGAGCGTGACGCCACCCGAGGTGGGTCGCCCCTGATTCCCCTTCTTGCGAGGAGGTCGTGTCGGGGGGAAAGTGCTCACGTGTTGATCTCCCTCGTCGCCGTCTTCACCGTGGTCGCATCCCAGGCGCCCACGCTCCCCGCCCCACAAGGGCCCTTGAGCGTGTTGGTCGCGCCCCCGGACGCGACGGGAACTCCCACCCACGTCGTGGATTTCGCGCGCGAGCACATCACGGAGCAGCTCGAGTCGCGAGGCGTGCTCGTCATCCGGATGGACAACGTCACCCGCAAGCTGCCCGCGACGAAGCGGCGCGCGCTCCTGCGCTGCAAGCGCACCGAGGCGCCCTGCCTCCAATGGCTGGGAAACGTCAGCCAGGCGGAGGTCGTGCTCGTCACGGAGCTGGTGCGAAAGCCCCAGGGCTACCGCGCGAGCATGAAGACCCACGCGGCGAAGGACGGCGCGCTCATCGCCGAGCACTCCGTCTCCGACGTGCTCGAGGACAGCCTGCTGGACGCGCTCACGCAGACGATGGACGTGGTGCTGCCCGCGACGCTGCGTGCGCTGCGGCCACCGCCCCCTGCGCCGCGCATCGATGACGTGCCCCCGCCCGCGCGAGTGACCCGGCCCGGCACCTCCGAGCCCGGCGCCCAGCCAGCGCCCGTGCCGACGGAGCCCGCCATCGCGCGGACCTCCTCCGCGCGACGCTGGTCCTGGCTGCCCGCGGCGGGCGGCGTGGTGCTCGCGGGCGTGGGGACGGTGTTCTACCTGAAGGCCAAGGACCGCTACGACACGCTGGAGACCGGCGGCGCGGACATCCCCTTGCGGGACTCGGACGCGCTGGTGTCCCAGGGCAAGAGCGCGCAGACGGTGAGCCGCGTGGCCTTCGGGCTGGGCGCGGCGGGGCTCGTCGCCGGCGCGGTGATGTTCCTGTGGCCGGAGGACGACCCTCCCGCGAAGGTCGTCCCCTCCGCCGCCGTGACGTCGGGTGGCGCCATGGTGGGCCTGTCCGGGACGTGGCCATGACCTCGAGAGGACCCATGCGGAAGACCTGGACGCTCGGCGCCCTGGGCGCGGCGCTCGGCGCGGTGCTCGCCGCCGGCGGTTGCTACGACTTCGACGCCGCCCGGAAGCGCTGCCTCGACGAGGGCCGGTGCGAGCAGGTGCCCGACGCCGGGCGCTGCATCCCCAACACCGCCATCGACGACACCCCGGACGACACCTTCGAGGACTCCGACTGCGACGGCGTGGATGGCCGCGCCAGCGAGGGCCTGTTCGTCGACCCCGTGACGGGCGACGACGTCAACGGCACCGGCACGCGCGACGCGCCGCTGCGCACGCTCGGCCACGCGCTGTCGCTCGTGCGCCAGTGGGACGGCGGCGCGCCCACGCGGGTGTACCTGGCGGGCGGGGCGTACCAGGAGGGTGAGCTGACGCTGGACGTGCCCGTCTCGCTCCACGGCGGCTACGCGGGGCGCGATGGCGGCTGGCGCCGCGCCGGCACCCAGGTGGCCCAGCTGGAGGCCGGCCCCACCGCGCTCACCGTGCGCGGCTTGTCCGACGCGGGCATCGTGCTGGAGTACCTGCGCGTGCGCTCCGCGGATGGACAGGCGCCGGGACAGCCCTCCATCGCCCTGCGCGTCATCGGCTCGGACGTGCGGCTGCGCCACACCGTGCTCACGGCCGGACACGGCGCCGCGGGCCAGGATGGCGCGAACGGGGACGCCGGTGC
Source organism: Myxococcus fulvus (assembly GCF_900111765.1). The sequence continues at coordinate 738,827 of NZ_FOIB01000001.1, read as the reverse complement.
ACCGGGCCCCGACGGCGGCGAGGGCGGCACGACGCCCGATGGCGGCCCGCTCATCCCGGGTGACGGCGGCGTTGGAGGCATCAACCTGGCGTGCCCCGGCGAGGGCTCGCGCGCTGGCGGAGACGGCGCTCCCGGAGTCCACAAGGCCGCGGGCATCATGGGAGCCCCGGGACAGCCTCAAGCGGGAGACCCTCCCACGGGAGGCACGGGCGGCGCCGGTGGACGCCATGACGTGAAGGACTGTAGCGCCTCCCCCTCCACCTGCAGTTGTGCCGCTGGCGACGGCTTCGCGGGAGACGCGGGCATCGCGGGCATCCCCGGGGACGCGGGCACGCTCGGCGCGGGAATGGGGACCTTGTCGGAGGTCGACGGGACGTGGACGGTGGGCACGGGCCAGAACGGAGGCGCGGGTGAGGCGGGGCGGTCCGGCACGGGCGGTGGTGGTGGCGGCAGTGGTGGCAGTTGCACCATCCAGTCGGACCCCCAGCTCCCCGAGCCCGCCAGCCCCGGAGGCAGCGGCGGCGGCGCGGGTGGCTGCGGCGGCCAGGGCGGCCAGGGCGGCGGTGGTGGCGGTGCCTCCATCGGCCTGCTGGTGTTCGACTCGAACGTGGCGTTGGAGACGGCCACGTCCATCGAGACGCTCGGCGGCGGCGCGGGCGGGCGGGGCGGCGCGGGTGGACTCGGGGGACCCGGTGGTGAGGGTGGTCCCATCGTGCCGCGCACCAACCTCGAAGACATGACCTACCGCAGTGGCGCCGGAGGCGCGGGCGGCAAGGGCGGCAACGGAGGCGCGGGTGGGCCTGGCGGCGGTGGTGGCGGCGGCCCCTCGGTGGGCATCTGGTGCACACGCTCGCAGGTGACGCAGGACGACGCGGGGACGACCATCACCCAGGGTCCGGGCGGCGATGGTGGACCGAGCACGGGCCCTGCGGGCGAACCCGGCGCGTCCGTACCGACGTGGGGCTGCCCGACCTCGCCGTAGGGACATCCGTCGGCTGACCGACGCTGGAGGGGCGTCGGGGACACTTGGGGTGTGCGTCGCCTGAACGCTCGCCCTGCACCCAGGTCCGAAGCCCATCGCGCCCCCCTCCCGGTCTTGCTACGCTGGCCTTTCTTCCCGAGATGGCTTCCGAGCTGAACTGCGAAACCTGTGGTCTTCCCGTCCCCGCCGACACCGGTGTGTGCCCGCGGGATGGCACCGTGGCACTCGCTGCGTTCCACGTCCCACCGCCGGCACCGGCATCGCCGGAGGCCGACGAGCCGAAGGTCATCGTGCAGAGCACCCTGGAGGCCTCGGCGGAGTCCATGAGGGACCCGCTCATCGGCCTGAAGCTTGGTGAGTACGAGCTGCGCGCTCGGGTGGGCGTGGGCGGCATGGGGCTGGTGTACGAGGGCATCCAGCCGCTCATCGGCAAGCGCGTGGCGGTGAAGGTGCTGCGCCCGGAGCTGGCGCACTCCACCGAGCAGGTGGAGCGGCTGCTCGCCGAGGCGCGCGCGGTGAACGCCATCCGCCACCGCGGCATCATCGACATCTTCGGCTTCGGCCAGGTGCCCGACGGCCGGCAGTACATCGTCATGGAGTACCTGGAGGGCCAGCCGCTCGACGCGGTGCTCTCGGAGAAGACGCGGCTGCCCGTGCTGGAGGCGCTGCCCATCCTGGACGAGGTGCTGGCGGCGCTGGCCGCGGCGCATGGCGCGGGCGTGGTGCACCGGGACTTGAAGCCGAGCAACATCTTCATGGTCCACCAGCCGGACGGCTCGCGGTACGTGAAGGTGCTGGACTTCGGCCTCGCCAAGCGGGGCCAGGGCCCCACCGGCCGTACCGCGCAGACGCGCACGGACATGGTGGTGGGCACGCCGGAGTACATGGCCCCGGAGCAGGCGCGAGGCCAGGAGGTGGGTCCGATGACCGACCTCTACGCACTGGGCGTCGTCACGTTCGAGATGGTGACGGGGCGGCTGCCCTTCATCGGCAGCTCGCCGGTGGACCTGCTGATGAAGCACGTGGAGGCGCGTCCGCCCCGGCCGTCGGAGTTCGTCCCCGACCTGCCGCCCGCGCTGGATGCGTTCATCCTGCAGATGCTGACCAAGGACCCGGAGGCGCGCCCCAACTCGGCGGATGCGCTCCGGCAGCAGCTCCACAAGCTGCGCCGCTCCCTGCGCTCCACCACGCACTCCAACGCGAGCGCCCTCGCCCCCACGCAGCCGAAGCCGTCCGTCCCGGACGACGCCGCCTCGCGCAGGCCCACCGCGCCCGTGCCCGCGCCGTCGGAGCTGGGCGCGGAGCGGGGCCTGCGGCCGACGGCGGTGCTGGATGCGCCCGCGCGCAAGCACCTGCCCGTGGCCGTGGCGGTGGGGACGGCCGCGCTGCTGCTCGCCGGCGCCGCGGCGTTCATCCTGCGCGAGCCGGCTCGCGCCGTGCCGCTCACGCCCCAGCGCGAGGTGGATGCTCGCGCCGGGCGTCTCGCCGCAGAGGCCCAGGACGAAGCCGAGCGTCTCGCCGTGGCGACGCGGAACGAAGCCGGCGACGGGCATCTCGCCGGGACTGCGCGGAACGAAGCCGGCGACGGGCATCTCGCCGGGACTGCGCGGAACGAAGCTGGCACCGGACCGCTCGCCGCGGCCCCTGTGGACGAAGCCCACGCGGGGCAGCAGGTCCCTGGGGTGGGCGGCGCCGTCGGAACCTCGGCCGTCGGTGATGGCCAGAATCCCGCGGGCTCCACCGCGCAGCAGGCTCCCACCGTCGCGGGCGCGACCGGTCAGTCCGGTGCGCCGCTGGCCGCCGCGAGCGCACCCGTCGTGGCCCCGTCCGAGTCCGAAGCGGGGTCCGCGGGCTCGGCAAGCGCCACGAAGAAATCGCTGGCCCTCGCGAAGTCCTCGCGCGAGGTCGGTTCCTCCACCGAGGCGCCTGAGACAGTGGCGCGCACGGGACGCTCCTCGAGCACGAGCAAGACCGCCGCCCTCCCCTTGGACCCGCAGTCGCGCGCCAAGGTGCTCAAGCGCATCGAATCGTTGGAGGAAGCCCTGCCCGAGCTCCTGGCGCAGAAGCGGGTGACGAGCCCGACCGCCATGCTGAATCGGCTGGACAACCTCCGCATCGCCGCCAAGGACGCCGACGACGCCAACGCCTTACGCAATGTCCAGCAGGGCATCGACCTCCTGGAGACGATGTTCATCAAGAAGGACTGAGGCCCGGGCGCACCGACGCGCGCCCGAGCGAACCGCTCACTCCATGCAGCCCAGCTTCTGGGACGTCGCGTTGCGCGCGCGGTCCTCGCTCACCAGCTTCCACCCCGCCAAATCCCCCAGCAGCGTGTCGCGGTCCTGCCGCAGCACCGTGGGGTTCTTGCACTGGCGGATCTCCCAGTAGCGGTAGAACGGCGGCAGCGCGAGCTGCAGCTCGGCGAACTCCTGGAGCTGCAGCTCGTTGAGCTCCTTCTTGAAGAGCCGGAAGGCCGCGTCCTCCACGCCGACGATGCCGCGCTCGAAGTAGAGGATGGCCAGGTCGTACGCGATGAGCTGGTCCTTCTGCATGAAGGTGTGCAGCCGGTGCGCGGCGACCGTCAGCTCCAGCTTGCCGGAGATGCCCAGGGCCTGGGCGATGCGCATGGCCAACAGCCGCTCACAGGCGCCCTCGCCCGGCGGGGACGAGCCCACCGTGGCGCCCACGAACAGGCGCCAGGCCCAGGCCGCGCCGTCCTCGCGCGGCGTCTGGAAGTAGCGCGGGCAGTCCATGTGGCGGATGTAGAGCGCCACCAGGTCCTTGGGCAGCCGGGAGAAGTCCGGGCGGTTGAAGGTGATGGGGCGCGGGTTGCGCTCGAACTGGCCCGCGCGCAGGCTCATCCGCTCGCCTTCGATGCTGTGCTTGAGCAGCTTCTCGACGTCGAACTCACTCTCGAGCTGGGGCAGCTTGCTGGCCGTATAGAGATACGTCAGCGGAATGAGCACGCCGGCCAGGCCGAGCATGAACAGGATTATCCACAAGAGACTCTTCACCGCCCCAGGCTACCAGGGGCAGCACGCGCCCGACACACGGGTTAGAACCGCACTCACCATGCCCGACTGGCATCCGGCCACCGTCACCGCCCGTACCCCCGCAGCCGATGGGCTCACCGACCTCGTGCTCGACATCCAGGGCACACCCCTGGTGGGAACCCACGCGCACCCCGGCCAGTACGTCCGGATGAGCCTGCCCGGGCTGCAGCCGGGGATTTTCGCCATCGCCTCCCCGCCCGAGGCCCAGGGGCTTCGCTGGGAGTTCCTGCTCAAGGACGGCAGCCCGCTGCCCGACGCGCTCATCCGTCTGCCGCTCGGCGCGCGGGTGCAGGTGTCCGCGCCCGAGGGCAAGGGCTTCCCCGTGGAGCGCGCGCGCGGGCATGACGTGCTGCTGTTCGCCACCGGCTCCGGCATCTCCGCCATCCGGCCCGTCATCGCCACCGTGCGCCGGGACCGCGCGCTCTTCGGCCGCGTGAAGCTCTACTTCGGCGCGCGCACGCCCGGGGCCTTCGCGTACCAGGGCGAGCTGCACACGTGGGAGGAGGGCGGCGTGCAGGTGGTGCGCACCGTCAGCCAGCCCGGCGCCAGCGGCTGGCAGGGGCTCACCGGCTACGTGCAGACGCACCTGGGCGAAGAGGCCGTCGCGGACGCCCGCGCCTTCGTCTGCGGACAACCCGGCATGTCCAAGGGCGTCATCGAGGCGCTGCGTGAGCGCGGCGTGCCCCGCGAGCACATCTTCTTCAACTACTGAGCGGGGTAGCGCCAACGCGGCGCCGGGAGCGTCCGAACGGCATGAGCCTCGAGGTGGCGCTCACGCCTTCGCGCTACGGGGCGACGGGCGCCCCGGGAGGAACCACGGTGGCGCCGTCGACGTAGCCCACGTCGAGCAGCACCGCGGACGGGTCGCTCTCACCGGAGCTGCTGGCCACCTGCGGCGTCCACGCGGCCACGCCGACCCTGCGCCCATCCGGGCTGAAGCGCACGCGGCGCACGGACCAGTCGAAGCCGTACGAGCCTCGCGCGGCCTCGTGCCCCTCGGTGAAGAGGTGCACCTGCTTGTCCCAGCCCCCGGACACGAGCGAGCGCCCATCCGGCGAAATCGCCGCCGTGGACACCACGCCCCGGTGCACCGGCCACTTGTGCAGCACCTTCCCCGTCGCCGCGTCCACCACCGCACCCGCGTTGAAGTCGCCCCGAGGCTCCTCGACGCCCTTGCGCTCGCGCTCGTACACCGCGCGATCCCTCTCCGGCTTCTGCTCCGACAACCCCACGCCCAGCCGGGCGCCCCGCGCGTCCACCGTGACGTCGCTGACATGCGCGGGGAACGTGAAGTCCGAACGCCGCGCGAGCACCAGCGTGTCCACCACCGCCGCGCCCGCCTGAGCCCCACCCTTCAGCGCGAGGCGCGCCTCCAGCGTCTGCTCGTCGAAGGCCACGTCCACCTTGTCGGAGAACGGCGCGCCCAGCACGCCCTGGAAGCCCTGCGGCACGCACGCGTCGCACACCGCCACGTCCACGTCGCGCACCTCCAGCGACTTGAAGCGCAGCGACTGTCCCCGCGCCACCCGCGCCTGCGTCGTGCCCAGCGCGCCCGGCACGTCCACCGTGTCCTTCAGCTGCGACAGGTCGATGCCCGCCTGCGTCGCCGCCTCGCGGGTGATGACCACCTGGGGCACGCGCGCATCCAGCGTGAAGCCCACCGGCGTCTTGCCGTTGAGCGCGCCCACGACGATGGCCGAGCCACCGCGCCGCTCGAAGCGCACACGCGCCTCCTGCGGCGACAGCGACTGGACCTGGGTCGTCCACGCGCGCACGTGCTTGTCCCAGCCGCCCGAGTACAGCGTCCCGTCCGGAGAGAAGACCACGCCGCTCACCGGCCCTTCGTGCCCACGCTCCTCGGACACATAGGCCAGGTCCGGCACCGCCAGCACCGTGAGCAGGCCCTTCACGCCGCCCGCCACCAGCCACTTGCCCTCGGGGTGGAAGGCCACGACGGACAGCGGCTCCTCGGTGGCGCGCACGCCCCTGGGCTCGCCCGTGGCCGCGTCGAACAGGCGCACCGCGCCGTCACGCCCCGCGGTGGCGACCAGGCTGCCATCCGGCGAGAAGGCCACGCCCTCCACGTCGAACTCGTACGGATTGATGGCCGGGTCGCCCAGCTTCCGGGGCGGCGTCTCCAGCGCCCACAGCGTCAGGAAGTACGAGCGCGAGCCCAGCCGCGTGTACGCCACGCGCCGCTGCCGGGGCGAGAAGTCCAGGCCCCAGATGAAGTCCGTCCGGTTGAGGACCGCGCCCTTGCCCAGCCCCGCCGTCGCGCCCGTGACATAGGCGCCCGGCGTCTCGTCCAGCCGGGACACCACGTCCGGAGGCAGCGTCGCGACCCCGTGCGCGCACCCACCACCGCCCGCCGCCAGCAGCGCCGCCGCCAGCAGCCCCACCCCACCCCTCATGAACCCGAGCCTCCCGTCGCGGAGGCCGCCTTCTCGCGCTCCTTGTCCACGTTGATTTCGGTGACGCCCTTGTTGTCGATGGACAGGAGGAAGAGCTGCTTGACGGCCTCGCGCTTGTCGTTGAACGAGGTGCGGCCGGTGGCGCCGTCGAAGTCCTTCAGGTTGGCGAGCGACTCACGCATCTGCGCGCGCGTGCGCGGAGCGCCCTCCTTCTTCTCCACCAGCTGGCGGAGCATGCGGCCGGAGTCGTAGCCGATGGCCTCCAAGAGGCCCGGGTCCTTGCCCGTCTCCTGCTTGTACGACTCGCGGTACTTGCGCACGAAGTTGCGCGTGGCCGGCCGCTGCGAGTCCACGAAGAAGCCGTCCACGTACACCGAGCAGGTGACGAACTTGCCGCCGCGCTCGATGAGCTCCGGCAGGCCCGAGCGCCCCTTGGGGCTGCTCCACTGGTTGGCGCCGAAGAGCGTCACCGTCTTCAGCTCCTTCTTGCCCGTCGTCTTGCGGATGCGCTCCAAATCGCGCGGGTCGCACGCGTTGGTGACGATGTCCTCCACCGCCAGCGCCGGGGCCACCAGGCTCACCCGCCGCCAGTCGTCCGGCATGAAGATGGCCTCGAAGTCGATGATGGGCTCGACGCCGCTCTTCACCTTCTCCAGCGCCTTGCGGCGGCGGAAGGCGTCCAGGTTCTCACCCTGCAAGTCGCGCACGCCCTCGACGTAGTCGCCGCGGTCCTCGAGGTAGTAGCGGCCCACCAGCTTCTTGGCCTCCTGGGTGAACGTCGTCTGGTCATGCGAGTAGCGCTCCGCGCCGCGCACCACGCCGCCCTGGTCCACCACCTGGTCCCAGAACTCGTTCGCCAGCTCCACGCCGTACGGGATGTTCGGGTACAGCAGGGCGAACTTCTTGTAGCCCTTCACGTTGATGGCGTAGTCCGCGACGGCGTTGGCCTGCGCGGCGTTGGTCAGCATGTTGCGGAACACGTACGCGCCCAGGTCCGTGACGCCATCCTGCCGCGTCATGGTGAGCAGCGGCACCTGGAGCTCCTCGGCCACCAGCGCCGCGCGCTTGGAGTCGTCCGCGAGCACCGGCCCCAGCACCGCGATGGCGCCGTCGTCGAAGGCGAGCTGCTCCATCGCCTGGCCCGTCTTGTTCACGTCGCCCTGCGTGTCCTTCACCACCAGCTCGATGTCGCTGCCCTCCAGGCCCAGCTGGATGCCGCGCAGCACCGCCTCGCCGATGGGCTGGTAGCGGCCCGTCATGGGCAGCAGCACGCCCACCGTGCGGGGCTTGGCCTCCACGCGCCGCGTGGCGCGCGCGAGCAGCTCCCGGGCCTGGGGCGCGAACGGGCTGCCAGGCGCCTCCGCCAGGAAACGGTTGAGCGTCTCCTCCAGCCGGTTCCACTCGCGCAGGTGGTAGTAGACGCGCGCCAGCTTGAAGGTGAGCACGGGCCAGGCCGGGTTGGACGGCGACAGCCCGTCCGCCACGCGCGCGATGTCCACGAAGTCCGCGCGGCCCTCCACCAGCGCCTCCACCCGGGCCACCGCGGCGTCACGCTCCGCCTGCGTCTTCGCCTGCCCCGCCTCCTCCACCGCCATCGTCAGCGACTGGCCGTACAGGCCCGCGCCCTCGGCGGCGCGCGCCGCGTCACGCAGCAGCTGCTCCTTCTCGGCGCCCTCGGCGCGCTCGGCGAGGCTCGACAGCGTCTGGTACGCGTCCCGGTACGCGCCCACCTCCATGGCGGACAGCGCCAGCTTGCGCTTGGCGTCCTCGGCCTGGGTGTAGAGCGGGTTCTCGAAGAGCAGCTCGTTGAAGGACTTGCGCGCGTTGACGTAGTCCTTGGACTCGAAGAACAGGACACCCGCCTGGTAGAGCGCGTCCTGGCCCGCCGTCGTCGCCGGGTACGCCTTGCGCACGGACAGGTAGGCCTCCGCGGCCTGCTTCTTGTCCGGCGTGGCCTGGGCCGTCTGCCGCGCCTGGGCGAGCGCCGCGTCCGCGGACGCGTCCTTGCGCACCTCGATGGCGGGCTTCTTCGGGAACGGGTCCCCCGTGGGCACGTCCTCGCCCGTGGTGCCACCGGACGGAGTGCGGGAGGTACGAGGACAGGCCGTCAGCAGCAGGGCCAGCGCGACGATGAGCGAGCGGCGCAAGGTAGGCAGGACTTCCATGGCAGTGGGGTGCATAGCAGCGGCGACGCGCCTCCGTCGACAACGGAGCGGGGAGAAGATTCCTCGCGGAACCCCTCCCCTGCTGCACCCTTCATGCCCGTGGGGGCCCGCGCCCCGTGGCGCGTTGACTTCCTCACGTTGGCGCGGCGCCGGGACCACGCCCACGCGGCCCGGGGGCCGCGCTCCATGGATTCCCGGGCCCCCTCGTGGAGCGGCCGGCCGGACACGGGAGGTCCGGCCTCGCCGTGTCAGCCGAACAGCTCCTTCACCTTGGCGAAGAAGCTCTTCGACTGGGGATGGGACTCCTCGCCCGACAGCTCCGCGAGCTTCTCGAGCAGGTCGCGCTGCTTGGAGGACAGCTCCGTGGGCGTCTCCACCACCACGCGCACGTGCTGGTCTCCGCGCTGCTGGCTGTGCAGGTGGGGGATGCCCTTGGCCTTGAGCCTGAAGACTTTTCCGGATTGGGTGCCGGCCGGGATGGTCATCTTCACCTTCCCGTCGAGCGTGGGGACGTCGATCTTCGCGCCCAGCGCCGCGTGGGTGAAGGAGATGGGCACCTCGCAGAAGACCTCGTACTCCTCGCGCTGGAAGAGCGGGTGCTCCTTGACGATGACGGTGACGTAGAGGTCGCCCGGAGGACCGCCCCTGTCGCCGGGCTCGCCCATGCCGGTCAGCCGCACGCGCGTGCCGTTGTCCACGCCCGCGGGGATGGCCACCTCGATGACCTCTTCGGACGGCGTCTTGCCCGAGCCCTTGCAGCGCGCGCACGGGTCCGGCACCACCGCGCCCGTGCCGCCGCAGTCACCGCACGGCCGCGACACCGCGAAGAAGCCCTGGGTGTAGCGCAGCTCGCCGTTGCCGCCGCAGGTGCCGCAAGGCCGCGGACCCGCGCCGCTCTTGCTGCCCGAGCCGCTGCACGTCTCGCACTTCTTCGGCCGGGGAATCGTCACCTTGGGCCGGCTGCCGAACGCGGCCTCCTCGAAGGTGATCTCCAGGTTGTAGCGCAGGTCCGCGCCACGCGAGCTGGTGCGGCGTCCGCCACCCCGGCCACCGCCGAAGATGTCGCCGAAAATCTCGCCGAAGATGTCGTTGATGTTGACGCCCTGGAACCCGCCGCCCGCGCCGCCGAAGCCCTCGAAGGGGTTGCCCGAGTGCCCGAAGCGGTCGTACTTCGCCCGCCGGTCAGGGTCGCTGAGCACCTCGTAGGCTTCCGAGGCCTCCTTGAACTTCTCCTCGGCCTCGTTGTTCCCCGGGTTGCGATCCGGGTGGTACTGGAGCGCCACCTTGCGAAACGCGCTCTTGAGCTCCTGCGCGGAGACGGTCTTGGCCACACCCAAGACCTCGTAGTAGTCGCGTTTCTGTCCCGCCGCCGCTGGCATTCGCTTCAACCCCTGGAATTTGCTGGACTTTTTGACTCAGCGAAAAACTCTGAGTCACTATAACGCAGCCGAACGCGCCAGCAATCCAGGGGGCGGAAACGAGGGCCGCCCGGGGGCCGTGGGGCCCGCCGGGCGGCGAAAAGAGGGCGTCGAGCCTTGGGTTGGGGCGGGTGGGCCTAGACGGTCCACACGCGGTTGGCGGTCAGCTCCATGCGGGCGAGGCGACGCTTGAGCGTCGGGTCCACGGCGCCGGTGGAGGCCCATTTGGGCACCACGAAGTGCAGCTCCGCGTTGTAGAGCTTGGCGGCGCTGGCCAAGAGGCTCCAGCGGTTCTCCGCGGTCGGCTCCTCCACCATGCTCGGGGTGACGATCTCCAGGATGATGGGTGTGCGCGCCGAATCCGACTGGCGGCAGGTGAAGTCGGGACGCGCATCCTCGATGGTGCCCGACAGGATGGGAGGCGGCATGAAGCCGGGCAGACGGGCCTTGATGTCCGTGTATCCGATGGTGCGGAAGTACTCGGCCATGAGCCACAGGAGCCGGCGGCGCTCCTCGTCTTCAACCACCGGCTCGCAGCCCGGATTGAAAAGGACCTCTTTTTCGTTATTGGTGTCCATGGCTCCCCTGAAGCTGTCCGCAGGGATGGAGGGGGGCAATGGAATGGGCCTGCCTGCCAGTGACGGTTGGTCGCAGGGCAGGCGACGGGGCACGACGCTCCGGTCGCCCCTGGACGTGGACCTCCCGACGACTCGGTGACAGAGTCCGCCGCCGAACAGTGGCTCCTCGTCCTTCCGCACACGTCTACCGCCGACTCCTCGGCTATCTGCGTCCCTACCGCCCGTTGCTCGCGGCGGGAGTGGGCGCGTCCCTGGTCGCCGCGATGGCCACGTCCGCGTACGCGTGGGTCGTCGGTCCGCTGTTGCGCGCGGTGCTCACCAGTCAGCCCGTCACGGTGGCGGGCGTGTCGCTGCCGGGTGATGCGTTGTTGCGACGGCTGCCGCTGGTGGTCGTCGCGCTCGCGCTGGTGAAGGCCGCGGCCCAGTTCCTCCAGGGCGGGCTGATGCAGCGGCTGGGCCAGCGGGTGATGGCGGATTTGAGAGGCTTCCTCTACGGGCGCCTGCTCGGACAGCCGCCCGCGTTCTTCGAGCGGCGTCACTCGGGAGAGCTGCTCGCGCGCTTCACGTCGGACGTGCCGATGGTGGAGTTCTCCATCACGCAGGCGCTGTCATCGTACGTGAAGGATGGGCTGCAGGCGTTGGCCCTGTTGACGACGTGCTTCCTCATCGACGCGAAGCTTTTCCTCTTCACGTTCATCGTGGTGCCGGTGACCGTGCTGCCCATCAATCGCTTCGCCCGCTCGCTGAAGAAGGTCGCCGCCCGCTCGCTGCAGAGCCTGGGCGTGCAGACGTCGCTGATGGCCGAGCAGCTTCAGAACCTGCCGGTGGTGCAGGCCTACGGCGGGCAGGCGCGGGCGCTCGAGGCCTTCGACGTGGAGGCGGACAAGTACCTGGGCGAGATGCGCCGCTCGCTGTTCCTGCGCGGCGCGGTGAGCCCCACGGTGGAGCTGCTCGGCATCGCGGGCGTGGCCATGGCGGTGGCGTGGGGGGCGCGCGCCGTGTCGGCGGACCCGGAGCTGGCCGGGCGGCTGTTGTCGTTCCTGGCCGCGGCGCTGCTCTTGTACCAGCCGGTGAAGTCGCTGAGCGGCACGCTGTCGCAGGTGCTCACGGGCCTGGCCGCGGCGGAGCGGCTGTTCGCCATCGCGGACGAGCCTTCGCCTCCGGACACGGGTGACGACGCGCGGCCGCTGTCGAAGGCGCTGGTGCTCAAGGACGTGAAGGCCACGTACCAGGACGGACGCGAGGCGCTGCGCGGCGTGGACCTGGTGGTGCCCGCGGGCAAGCGCGTGGCGTTGGTGGGGCCGTCCGGCGCGGGGAAGACGACGCTGTTCTCCGTGCTGCTGGGCTTCCTGCCGACGTCGGGCGGACAGGTGTTGTGGGACGACACGCCGCTGTCGTCGCTCAAGCCGTCGAGCGTGCGCGGGCAGCTCGCGTGGGTGCCGCAGGAGCCGGTGCTGTTCTCGGGGACGGTGCGCCACAACCTGCGGCTGGGACGGCCGGAGGCGACGGACGCGGAGCTGTGGGAGGCGTTGAAGCTGGCGCACGCGGAGGACTTCGTGCGCGCGATGCCGGGTGGACTGGACGAGTCCGTGGGTGAGCGCGGCGCGAGGTTGTCGGGCGGACAGCGGCAGCGATTGGCGCTGGCCCGCGCGTTCCTGTGCAAGCCATCGGTGTTGCTGCTCGACGAGCCGACGAGCGCGCTGGACGCGGCGAGCGAGGCCGCGGTGGGCGCGGGGCTGGAGACGCTGATGCGCGGGCGCACGGTGCTGGTGATTGCGCACCGGTTGTCCACCGTGCGCGACGCGGACGTCATCGCCGTGGTGGAGGAGGGCCGCATCGTCGAGGCCGGCACCCACGCGGAGCTGCTCGCGCTGCGCGGCCGGTACACGCGACTGCTGGGTGAAGGCGCGGTCGCCGCGTAAGGATTCCTGCCGGACACCCGCGCGTGCGGCGCTTGCCTCCGGGCACCTGCTCTGCCAGCGTCCCGAGCGCGTCATGCGTCACCGGGAGCCCCTGTCCCTCAACGCGCTGCTCCTGGTGCCCTCCCTGGCACTCGCCGCCCTCGCGTGCGTGGCGGTGTCCGCGCGCCAAGGGGTGCTCGCCGCCGCCACCACCAGCACCCTCGTCCTGGTCCCCGTCGTCTTCCGATTGTGGACCCGCACCTGGTACCGCGGGCTCGTCGTGCGGGGCCTGGGCATCTTCTTCATCGGCATGCACGTGCCCCTCCTGCTCGCCGGCGCCCTCGCCTACGGCCGCATCGGCTGCTCCGAAGGCGGGTGCCCGCAGCTCTACCTGCTGGGTGTGCTCGCCTCCCCCATCGCCGGCGCGCTCTCCACCGTCGTGTACTGGCTCATCGGTCGTCCCCCAGTCTGAATTCCAAGAATTACCTGGAGAGACTAGTCTATCCGGGAATGCTTGTTACTCTGCGGCCCCGTCTCGCCCCTGCACTTTCCGTCGCCTCGGCCGTGCCAGTCACTGTCGTCGTGTGGTGCTTCACGCTCGCACCGCTGATGAACGGCCCGGAGGCGTTGGCGGAGGTGGTGGACGCAGCGGGTCCTTTCGCCGCGATGGTGGCCCTGTCGTTGCTGGTGGAGCTGCCGCTGTTGTCGCTGGCCCTGGCGAGCACGGGGCTGGGTCGTCGCGTACCGCTGGCGGTGATGCTGGGCATGGCCACGCTGCCGTGGATGGTGGGGCTGCTCGGCACCGAGGTGCTGGTGGGCCGCGCGATGTCCAGCCTGACTCGGCTGTCCACGCAGGACACCGCGCTGGATGTCGCCCTGAGCACCGGCCAGGCCATGGCGCCCCGGCTCCTGGGCGCGTGGACGAGCACGGCGCTGTTGCTGGGACTCTCGCTGGGGCTGGCGCTGGCGCGCTTCAGCCCTTCGTGCGCGGACGAGGCCGGGGGCGCGCGACGTGCCCGGGGACTCCTGCTGGCCAGCGGGGTGACGGCGGCGCTGGCGTCCGTGGCGGCGGTGGGCGCGCTGGAGGCGCGTCACTTCCTGGAGATGCTCACCGGCCTGGGAGCGGTGCCCCACGCCGGGCGAGAGGAGTGGGTGTCCTTCGGCATGGAGTCTGCCGTGCGGCTGCGCGAGCTGCGGTGGATGTGCACGTCGGTGCTGGTGGTGCTGGGCATCATGCTGCTGGCGCGCGGCCTCAGCCGCCAGTCCCCCTCCCACCCCAGGCCGCGCTGGGTCCCCAGGCTGGTGCCCGCGGCCGCCGTGACGGCGCTGCTGGTGATGGACCTGCACCCGGTGCGCTCGGTGGCGCGCAACACCCACGTCACCCTGCCCCGCGACACGGTGCCCACCACGCTGGACATGCTGCGACTGCTCGGCCTGGAAATCGCCCCCGCTCAGAGCAGCCAGATGAGCAACAGGAGGCCCACCACCACGCCCACGCCGAACACGGCGAGCATCACCATGCCCTCGGAGCCGCGCGACACCGGCGGGGCCACCTCGTGAGGATGTGGCGCGCCGAACACGTACTGGACCTGCTCCTCCTGCGATGGCTCGGGCGTGACGGGCGGGGACACGGGCGCGGACTCCAGTGAGGGCAACGTGGGCTCCGAGGGACGCTGGGACTCGCGGATGATGACGCCCGCGCCGGCCATCTCCAGGCCCTCGCGAGCGAGCGCCAGCACGCGCTGCATGTGGAGGATGTAGCGGTCCTGTCCGGTGTACGTGCCCATCGCCTGGGCGGCGCGCACGAGCCGGTGGGGGACCAGCTGTGGGTCCGCCTTCACCACGGGCACCGTGGGGCCACCCTCGGACTCGACACGGCCGGTGCGCACGCCCTCGCCGCTGGCCCACATGTAGTGGTCCTCCAACAGCGTCAGCTCCTGCCTGCGCACGCGCCCGTCGGAGTCCACCTGGGACATCAGCTCCGCGCCGTCCGTGCCCATGTGCCAGACGGTGCGCAGCCCGTTCTCTCCCGGCGGACCCTCCACCGCGTGGACGCGGGAGAGGGCCAGCACCGCGGTCTTCAACGTCTCCGGCGAGGACTCGGCCATTCGGGATGGGAGACTAGGTGCGCCGGCTCCGAAACGGAAGGCGGCCATGCCCCCGCCCGCCCGCCCCTACCAGCTCCCACGGCCCCGGCCGCCTGCCCATGTTGTGGGGGTGACGGGCGCGTGCGCCAGCAAACACCTGGCGCGCCTGACGCCTGCGCAGCGAGGTCCGCCATGCCCATCCTCATCCCCAAAGAGCCCCTGGACACGCCCTTCACGCTGCCCGATGAGCGCGCGGCCATCACAGGAGAGCCCGACGAGCACTTCCTCACCGGACAGGTGAGCTGGGACGGCACGCGTCAGCACGGCGGCGGCCACGTCCCGGAGGACTTCGAGTGGACGTCCAACCCCAAGGAGCGCCAGGACGACCTGATGGGCGAGTGGCCCCAGGACACCTGATGCCGCGTGCGCTCGGCAGCCCGCCGGGGTAAGCGTCCCGCCGCCATGAGCCGCTCCAAGGACCGAGGCAGTGACTTCCAGCGCCAGTTCGAGGGCGCGCCGATGCTGGATGGATTGCTGGAGCTGTCCGGCAGCCCGTACGACACCGCGGAGGTGCTCGCCCGCATGCAGGCGGCGCACGCCAAGGGCCGTCCCCAGGGCGACGTCATCCCGGGGCTCTTCGAGGGCGAGCCGCGCTTCCCCTCGCCGGACATCGCGCGCAAGCTGTACCAGAACCTCTTGGGCCTCTGGGACCTGGTGGCAGAGGGGCGCGTGGTGCGCCTGGAAGATGGGGAGCGTCCGCCCCGGCCGAAGAAGAGCCGGCCCGTCGCGCCCGCGGACTTCCACCCGGGCGAGCCCTCGAGCGAATTCGTCGAGACGGCCTGGCGTTATCTGGAGGATGACGAGAAGGCGCGCACGCGGCTGATGCACGCCTTCGAGAACCGACAGGATGCCCTGCTGGGCGCGCTTGACGCCGCGGGGCTCACGGACGAAGGATACGGGGTCGCCCGCCACCTGCTCTTCGAGCTGTACGCCATGCTGGAGCTGGGTTGGTCGCCGGGGGTCGCTTCGGTGCGCCCGGCGGCGCTGGTGGCGGACACGACGGCTCCACCGGTGCCCGAGTCGCTGCGGACGTACGCGGCCGAGGCGCTCTTCGAGGCGGAGCAGGACGAGGTGCAGCCCCTGACCGCACAGGAGCTGGAGGTGGTGCGCACCCTCGTCCAACGCGGACTCGCGGCGCTCTGGGGCGCACGCAAGGGGAGATGAAGGATGGCCAAGGACAACGACGACGGCGGCGGCTTCTCCGGGAAGCGCAACAAGACGTGGCGCGAAATCGACGCGGGCCGCGCCAAGGGCAGCAAGTACCACTCGCGGCAGGATGACCCCGCGCAGCAGAAGATTGAGCGCAGCGCGAGCTACCAGAAGTACAAGGCCGCCGCGGACGCGCTCTTCACGGGCGGCGAGCTGCCCGAGGGGCTGGCGAAGACGTTCGACCCGGAGGGCAAGCGCAAGGCCCAGAAGCAGGCCATGCAGAAGGTCACGGAGTCCGAGACGCGCGCCGACTGGGTGAAGGCCGTGGTGGACTACCTGGAGAAGTACCCGGAGCTGCCCGAGGACGCGTACTTCCTCGACAGCCTGCTGGACCACCCGCGCGAGCGCATCGTCGACAAGGCGCTGGCCCGGCTGGAGGTGCTGGCGGAAGAAGGCAAGCTGCAGAAGAAGCCGCAGAGCCTGGACCAGCGGCTGAAGTCGGTGGAGCTGACCAGCATGGACCCGGACATGCAGAGCCGCGCCAAGGCGCTGCGCGAGAAGCTGCGCGCCTGAGTCGCGCGGGGGTGTCCGACGGGACGTGGCGCGACGACCCGCGCCTCAGGGCTCGCGAAGTCGACCCCGGTGGACGAGCACCACGGAGCGCATCCCCTTCTCGGCGGGCGCCTGGATGATGCGCAGTTCTTCACCGGGACGGGTGTAGATGGACGTCTCCCCGTCGGCGAGCCGCCAGCCGTCGCGCCCCAGCGCCTGGGCGTAGAAGGTGCGCACCTCGGCCTCGGACATGGGGACCTGGAAGGACAGTGTCCTGGAGCTCTCGTCGCTCACGCGCATCACGCCGTGCGCACCGGGAGGGAGCGTGGCGACGTCACCGGCGATGCTCGGCTCGCGGGCCAGGGCATGGTTGGCCTCGCCCAGGTACACGAGCGTGACGCCGCCCTCCTGGGGCTGGAGGATGACGGTGTAGGTGAGCCCCCGGTACATGTCGACGCCGGTGAGCATGGCCACGCCGCTGGCGAGCTGCGGCTGCTCGGAGCCTGGAGGGACGTGGAGGCCGCCCGCGCGGAAGGCATCCGCGAAGCGCTGCACCAGGTCCTGCGCGGAGTCCTTCACCACCACGGCGCGCAGCACCACGGGCACACCGTTGGCGTCGAGCACCTCGCTGGCGTCCACCTGCTCCAGCACGCGCAGCGACGGCCACGCGAAGCGCGGTCCGGTGTCCGCGGAGGGGCTCGCGCCGGGCTTCGTTGCGTCGCTCGAGCCAGTGGTGCGCGATGGGCTCGACGACGCGGCGCTGGACTTCGTTGCGTCGCTCGAGCCAGCGGCTCGCGATGGGCTCGACGACGTGGCGCTGGACTTCGTTGCGTCGCTCGAGTTAGCGGCGCGCGGTGGGCCCGATGACGTGGCGACGGACTTCGTTGTGTCGCTCGAGCCAGCGGCGCGCTGTGGGCTCGACGACGCGGCGCCCGACTTCGTTGCGTCGCTCGAACCAGCGGCACGAGACGCGCCCGACGACGCGGCGCCCGACTTCGTTGCGTCGCTCAAGTCAGCGGCGCGCGGTGGGCTCGACGACGCAGCGACGGACTTCGCGGCGGTGCCTGCGCCGACTGCGCGCGGAGCACTCGACGGCGCGGGGTTCGACTTCTCAGCAGCCGTGCTCGCGCCAGCGCGAGGAGGGGTGGCATCCGGCCTGACCGGCTCGCTCGCCCGGGCCGCGCGCCGAGCCTTCGGGTCCGAGAGACCCGTACCCGGCGAGCCTCGATTCAAGGGCTCCTGCTCGCCCACGGACGTACTCGCGGCGACGGGCGCCGTGCCCAGCAGGCACAGGACGGCGAGCACGGACCTCACCGCACCCGCACTCCACCCAGCCACCGGTTCTCCCGGGGCACGTCATACCGGCGCCCCAGGTTCGAGGCCCGGAACGGCGTCGTCTCCCAGACGGACTGGCCGCCCGCGTGCGTGGCGCCGATGTTCTCCTCGTAGCGGTCCTCCTCGCCCCGGAAGCTCATGAAGAACTGGTCCTCGTTGACCGACTCCGAGCCCACCAGGCCCGCCAGCTGCGAGCCCGCGTTCCCGCCACCGCCGTTGCGCCGGTACACCCGCTCCGCCCAGAGGTAGTAGTCCGGGTTGCCACACACCCTGCCGCTGTTGATGCTCAGCGCGCAGGCGCGTCCCTCCGCCACCGTCGACAGGCCCCAGTCGTCCAGGAACACCCCGAACCGACCCCGGCACTCGCCCGACGTCGCACGCCCCGCCGCGCACACGCGGAACGTCGCCGCCGCCACGCGCTGCGAGGTCTGGAAGAAGCTCGGCTCCATGAAGCGGCCGATGCGCTCCGCGCGAAGCCGCGTGGACGCCGTGCAGCGCATGCCCGGCGACGCCACCCGCATATCTCCCAGCGGCCCACCCGCGTGCACCGGCTCCAGCGTGGGGACTCCCGCGGGGAGCTCCGGCTCGCAGTCCACCTGGATGGGCTGCGCGCGAGCGACGGCGAGCTGCACCGGCACCCCACCCGCCCCGTCCATGCGGCTGCGCCCGTCGTAGTCCACGTAGCGCCCGTTCGCCTCCGCCAGCGCGCCCGTCACCGCGGAGGGCCGCTGCCACGCTCCCGCCGCCGGGTCGTGCATCACGCGCCCCGTGGCGTTCCAGAGCGCGAAGTTGGCGGCCTCCTGCACCTTCAGCGTCAGCGCGCCCACCTCCGCGAAGTAGATGCCGAACAGGAGGATGGTGACGAACACCATCAACCCCAGCGACGTCTCGATGAGCGACTGTCCTCGTCGTGCCGCGCGTCGCGAGCGCATGTCAGTACCCCGCTCCCCGCCGGCTGCCGCCGCGATAACCCGCCTGCTCCAGCTCGCGCAGCGTCCGGCCGTGCTCGGCGAACCCCGCCGTCTCCAGGCTCTCGGCCGGCCTGTCGTCCACCGCGCCCTCGGCGCTCACCAGCGTGGCGCGCCAGAACGGGTTCAGGAAGTTGGGCGGCTCGCGCCAGCCTCCCCCCTGCGCCGCCGCGCGCGGCCGGTGGTAGTAGACGATGCCCGCCGACAGCGCGACTTGGTTGCGCTGCACGCTCTCACGCCCCGTCGGCCGCGAGCGCCCCAGCGGAATCGAGAGGTCGAACTCCGTCGTGTTCTCCTCCGAGAACTTGAAGCGGAAGAACAGGTTCCACGGGTCCGGGTTCCTGCGGCGCGCGTCACTGCCGTAATCGCGATGCAACACCGAGTACAGCTTCGGCTGGGCGTAGTGGTTGCTCGGCCCGCGCCACATCTCGTCCACGTTGTAGCTCATGGCGAACGGCCAGATGCCCGGGCACGTCACGCACGCGCCCAGCGTGTGCCGCTCGTAGAGGGGCTCACCTGCTTCGGGCGCCTGCCCCGGCGGGAGGCGCAGGCCGTACACGTGCTGGTCCTGCGGCGTCTGCTGCTCGTCGGACATCACCCACGCATCCGTCACCGGCACCGGCGCGGGCGGCGCGTTGCTCGCGCACTGCGTGGGGACGATGGCCGTCCCGTGGTCATGGCCCGTGGCGTTGCGCCCCGACACCGTGTTGTAGGTCGAAGGGTCCATCTCCGCGGCGGAGCCGTAGCGACGGAAGGCCGTGGAGCGCGCCGCGCCGCCCGTGCCGAACCCCGCGCTGCCGGTGGGCCGGTTGTGCACCCACGTCCAGCCCAGGCTGCCCATGGTGGCGTTCAGGTGCGCGCGCGAGGCGCCGCCCACCGGGCACACCGCGCCGCCGCCACAGGCGCCGCCACCTCGCCGCACGGCGTCCATCAGCGGCCCGTGGCGAGGCACGTCTTCAGAGCCGTTGAGCTCCAGGAAGCTCTTGGCCGCGCCGTCCGCCGTCGCCTCCAGTTCCGGGTTGGCGCCCCGGGCGATGCGCACCGCGAGTTTCTGCCCGGCGACATGCTCGGTGAGCAGGTGCGCATAGATCTCCAGCCCCGCCTGGTACAGGTTGCCCGCCTTGCCCTGAGCCAGCTTCGTCTGAGTGGCGGCGTTCTTGTCCAGCGCCTCCCACTGCACGTCGGTGTACTTGGGCGCGCAGACCATGTGGGCCGCGTACACCTGGCTGCTGCGGCTGATGAGCGCCTGGGTGCCGGCCATGGCCACCATGTGCGCCACCTGCGCGCGGTTCATCACGGAGATGGCGTTGAACGTGCGCGCCGCGGCCACCGCCTGGCTGTAGGCCGCCGCGTCCGCGGCCATCTGGATTTCGACGCGCTCCTTGGCGCGCATGCCGAAGCCCAGCGACATCAGCACCATCAACGCGAGCAAGAGCAACGTCAGCGCGAAGAGGACGAGCGCCTGACCGCGCGGAGCACTCAGAAGCCGGTGACGGGACATTCGGCGCCTCGCGGGAAGTTCTGGGCCATCACCGGCGTCATCATCCGCATCGCCGCGTGGACCTGGATGGGGAAGACGAAGTGGCCCTGCTGGCTCCACGACACCATGCGCTCGTCGAGCGCGCCACCGGGCCAGTCATCCGGACCCAGGGGCGGCGCCTCGTCGTTCCACCAGTCCGACTGCTTCTGCGCCGGCATCAGCGGGTTGGTGGCGGTGTAGCGACGCAGACCGAAGTGGGCCAGGAACATCCGGCTCATCACCCAGTTCGCGAAGGGGATGCGCATGTAGTACCAGGCCACCATGCGGATCTCCAACGTGCGGTTGTCGAGCGCCGCGTCGCTGTCCGTGGCCTGGTCGAACAGCAAATCCTCGTTGAAGGCGAGCGACTGCACCCACGCCGCGTCCGGCGAGTCGCGGACGATCTCCACCATGGGGCCCCGGAACAGGTTCCCGTAGGAGCTGGTCACCCGGTACTCGTTGTCCCGCCGCACCCGGAACGCGTCCGCCAGCGCCCGCGGGCTGTCCGTGCGCACCACCGACGGCAGCATCGTCACCATCGCCGCGTGCATCATCGGCAGGCAGTCCGCGTGGTTGAGGCTGCCAGCCCGCACCGCCCGGTACACCGCCACCTGCGCCAGGATTCGCGCCTGCAGCATCATGAAGAGCTGCAGCGTCCCCAACACCAGGAACACCACCAGCGGGAGCGTCAGCGCCGCTTCCACCGCTGCCTGTCCGGACTGCCTGGATGTGGGTGAAATGGCGCGGGGAAGCATACACCTTCCAATTCCCTGAATCTTGTTGATTGAGGAATCGGTCAACTGGACCGTAGCCAAATTCGGCACCCAGCCCCACTGTCCACGACACAGTGGGACTGTCCGCGCGAGCCTCCGACACCTCGCGTCACTGCGCCAGCCCGACCCCTGCCCCGCACGTCTCAGCGGTTGAGAATGAAACCGCAAGCGGAGTCGAGTGTCACCTTCGCGTCACGCAGGGCGTGGAGCAGACGCTCGTAGTGCGCGTGCTCGGCGCCCAGCTGGGTGGCGAGGGCGTCATCCGACAGGCCCTGGTGGTCCAGGGACAGGCGCAGGCGCTCCAGGCCGGCGTCGCGCTCGGCCTCGATGGCCTCGCGGGCGGCGGTGGTGAGCTTCTTCAGCGCGGCCTCGGCGGCCTTCTGGCCCACGGGCACCGCGGCGTCGAGGAAGGCGTCGAAGCCCGGGAAGGCGCGCGACACCTCGTCGCCCTTGAGCGTCTTGCCCTCGGTCTCCAGCGCGGGGAGCACCGCGTCGTCGGCCTTGGGGCCCGAGGCGCCCCCGTCCACCACGGCCACGTGGACCAGGGTGCGCTCCAGGAAGCGCGCCAGCTGACGGCTGGGCACGCGCGCGCCGGGGGAGGTGTCCTCCGGCTCCGGCAGCTGCAGGTGGTAGAGCAGCTCCACGCCGCGCGCCTTCTGGGGCCCGCGCCTCTCGATGAAGCGGAACGCGCTGCGGCCATAGGGTCCGTCGCGCAGGAAGCCGAACAGCGCCTCCACCAGCGGGTGGCCGGTGGCGAAGTACTCCAGCTCCTCGGCCTCCACCGCGGTGTCGCGCCAGAAGGTGCCCAGCTGCGTGCGGTCCTCCAGCACGTCCAGCCCCGGCAGGCCGTCCACCTTCAGCGCGTGGCCGAACTGGAACGCCACCTGGAAGGCCTCCACCTGCTCGTCGGTGTCCACGCCGATGCCCACCCG
The DNA here is from genome assembly GCF_900111765.1 of Myxococcus fulvus. The sequence continues at coordinate 716,944 of NZ_FOIB01000001.1, read as the reverse complement.
GCGCGCCAGCTCCGTGACGGTCTCCTCCAGCCGCTCGTCCAAGTCCCGCGCGACGCCCCACAGGCCGTCCTCCAGCCCGGGCGCATCGCCGTCGTCGCCGTCCTCGTCCGACTCGATGCCCATGCGCTCCTGGGCCTTCTTCACCAGGCGCTCCACCGCGGGGCGGTCGAAGCTGCGCACGTCCAGCAGCGGATCATACGCGCGCTTCACCTGCTCGCGCGCCGACTCCACCTTCGTCTTCAGCTCGCCCGCATAGGCCACGCGCGCCTCGCGCGGCAGCAGCGCCAGCTCCGCCAGCCGGTCCTCCACCTCCTCCAGCACCGCGTCCAGGCCGCCCACCGTCTCGCCGAACACGCCCACCGCGTCCGCCAGCAGCGTCAGCACGTCCGACGCCAGCGTGCCCGCCACGTCGAAGACGTGGATTTCCACCGGGTGCGTCTGGCCGATGCGGTCCAGGCGGCCGATGCGCTGCTCCACCGTCGCCGGGCTCCAGGGGAGGTCGTAGTGCACCAGGTGGTGCGCGAACTGGAAGTTGCGGCCCTCGCCGCCCACCTCCGTGCAGAGCAGCACCTTGGGCCCCTCGGGGTCCCGGAAGCGCGCCACCTGCCTGTCCCGCTCCACCAGCGGCAAATCACCGTGGTAGCCCAAGGCCTCCACGTTCTCGCGCGACAGCTCCGACTGGAGCATCTCCAGCGTGTCGCGGCTCTCGGTGAAGACGAGCACCTTCGCGGAGGGCTCCGCCTTCCACACGCCGCGTAGCACGCCCACGAAGGCGCTGAACTTCGCGTCACGCGACGGCAGCTTCAGCACGTCCGCCTTCGCCTTCAGCACCGGGTTGGACTTCACTGCACCGGAGAACGCCGCGGAGCTGGACTCCAGCCGGCGCAGCACGTTGCCCAGGGGCGCGCCCCTCAGCGTGCCCTGCGCCAGCACCTCCAGCGCCGCGTCGCGGACCTTCAGCTCCTCGGCGGGCAGCGTCACCGGGTGCCGGTGCAGCCTGCGCGTGGAGAAACCACCCACCACCGCACGGCGGTTACGCACCAATGTGTCGCTGAGGCTGTACGTCTCCGCCAGGTGCTGCAGCAGCGCGTCCGGTTCCTTCAGCGTCTTGAGCCGCGCGTCCTCGGGGAAGCGCTGGGCCAGGGCCTTCACCGCGGAGGTGGCCTGGGCCTTGCCGCCCTCGCGCAGCGCGCGCACCGCGGTGGACAGCTCCTCCTGGCGCGCGAGCCGCTCCTCGAAGCCCTTCACCGACGGGGCCGTGGCCTGGTCGATGAGCGTGAGCAGCCCGTGGTACTCGGCCGGGTCCAGCTGCATGGGCGTCGCGGTGAGCAGCAGGAGGCCCCAGGAGTTCTTCGCCAGCACGGAGGCGGCCTCGAAGGCGCGCTCGCCCTTCAGGTGGTGCGCCTCGTCGATGATGACCAGGTCCCAGAACGCGTCCTCGCCCGCGAGCTCCTGGCGGTGCTCCTCGCTGCGCGACAACAGCTCCAGGCTGGTCACCACCAGCGGGAAGCGCGCCCAGGGGGACACCCCCGGGGCCTCCTTGAGGGACTGCGCGTAGCGGTCCGAGTCCATCAGCGTGAAGAGCTGGTTGAACTTGTGGAACAGCTCCACCAGCCACTGCACGGTGAGGTGGCTGGGGGCCACCACCAGACAGCGCCGCACCAGGCCCGACAGCCGCAGCGCGCTGAACACCATGCCCGCTTCAATCGTCTTGCCCAGGCCCACCTCGTCGGCGAGCACGAAGCGCGGACGCCGGGCGGACAACACCCGCTGCACCACACCCACCTGGTGGGGCTTCACCATCACGCGGCTGGCGAGCAGCGCGCCCAGCGCGTCACACCGCCGCTCGTCGTCCAGCACCAACGCCTGCTTGCGCAGCGTGAAGGCGCGCGCGTCACCCACCCGGCCCTCGCGAAGTGTCGACAACAGGTCCGAGCGCGGCGGCAGCGCGCGCACCTCGGACTCCGGCAGCTCGTCCTCCTCGCCCGTGTCCGCGTACCTCAGCACGTAGCGCCGAAGGCCCCGCGCTCCCGGCTCCTCGGCCACCACCAGGGCCAGCCGCCCCTTGTACGTCACCACCGGCTCCCCCGGCGGCAGCGGGTAGGACACCAGGGCGCCGCCCTTGGTGGACACCAGCACCGGGGCGTCCTCCCGTGCGGGGAAGACGACGAGCGCCTTGGCTCCGTCCTCCTGGAGGGACAGCAGGTGACCCACACCCCATTCGGGCTGGGGGAGATAGCGGACCTTCAGACCTTCGACGAGAGACATAGGCGGTGAGGACAGACGCGAGACGAATGAGGGGGGCTCGCCTCATAACCCCGCGCCCTGGCGATGGCCATTCCAGATGGGGAGTCCTTCCACCCAGGGAGTGTCAGCAACCTCCCTGGGGTGACTCAGACTTTGTCCAACCGGGCAATTTTCCGCTGTCCTCGCATCGGGGATGCTGTCCATCACCTTCCTGATGCGGGCCGGTTGCGGGCTTCGCCAGGAGCGGGGGGAGCCTCACATGATGCGACGTTGGACGTTCGCCCAGCGGGTGGGTGCGGGGGTGTCCGCCTGCATGCTCGCCGGCCTGTTGTTGTTCGCGACGCTCCTGTCCGTCGTGCACGGACTGTTCACCCATGAAGAGGTCTCGCGCCTGGCCTTGCGACAGGCGCTCCTCGCGGGCTCGGTGGGGCTCGCCGGCGTGGGCGCGCTGGGGCTGGTGCTGCGCCACCTGCTGGCGCCGCTGCACGCGCGCCACGAGCACAGCGAGCAGCGCCTGGGCCTGCTCATGGAGGCGGTGACGGACTACGCCCTGTGCTTCCTCGACTCCCGCGGCCGCGTGACGGCCTGGAACGCCGGCGCGCAGCGGCTGACGGGCTGGGCCGCCGAGGACGTGGCGGGCAGCGCGCTGGAGCGACTGCACCCCGAGGACGCCGTGGCCGCGGGCCTGCCTCGCGCCCAATTGGAGCGCGCCCGACGTGAGGGGCGCCTGTTGTCCGAGGGCTGGCGCGTGCGGCGCGACGGCACGCGCTTCTGGGCGGAGACGCTGCTCACCGCGCTGTCGGACTCGCGCGGGCGGCTGCGCGGCTTCGCGGAGGTGACGCGCGACATCACCGAGCGGCGCCGCATGGAGCGCGCCCAGGCGCTCTTCGCCGAGGCGGGCCGCGTGCTGCAGCCGTTGTCCGGCGCGCGCGAGGTGGGCGAGGCCCTCACGCGCCTGTGCGTGCCCGAGGTCGCCGACGCGTGCATCCTCTTCCTCCCCTCCGCCGACGGCCGCGTGCGCCCCCAGGCCGTGGCGTGCGCGGATGACCAGGCCGCCAGCCGCCTGTGGGAGCCGCTCTTGCGCTGCCCCGACGCGGACGAGGTGGGCCCCTGCCACGTGGTGTGCACGGGCCGGGCGGAGCTCCTGTCGGAGGTGGACTTCGAGCACCTGCCCGCGGCGCTCGAGGGCAGCGCCCACGGCGAGCTCTTGCGCGTGCTGGGCGTCACCTCCTCGCTCACCGTGCCGCTGGCGGTGGGCTCGCGCGTGCTGGGCGCGCTGTGCCTGCTGTCCACCGGCGCGCGGCGCTACGGCGAGGTGGACCGCGCCTTCATGGAGGAGCTGGCCGCGCGGGCCGCGCTCGCGCTGGACAACGCGCGCCTGCTCACCGAGGCGCAGGGCGCGCTGGAGCTCATCGGCGTGGCCGCGCACGACCTGGGCAACCCGCTGTCCTCGCTCCAGCTGCGCCTGAGGCGCCTTCGCCTGCTGGAGGTGAACGCGCACGAGCCCCGGCTGCGCGAGGGCCTGGTGGGCGTGGAGGGCGAGGCCCGGCGCATGGGCCGGCTGCTCCACAACCTGCTGGACCTGTCGAGCCTGTCCGCGGGCCCCATGACGCTGGACCGCGAGCAGATGGACCTGGCCGCGCTGACGCGGGAGGTGGCCGAGCGCCACGCGGAGCAGGCCGCCGCCGCCGGCTGCGCGCTCACCGTGCGCGTGCAGGAGGAGGACACCACCGGCTCGTGGGACCGGCTGCGCCTGGACCGCGTCCTCACCAACCTGGTCAACAACGCCCTCAAGTTCGGCCACGGCCACCCCGTGGAAATCAGTGTCCACGCGGACGCCTCCCACGCGCGCGTCACCGTGAAGGACGCGGGCCTGGGCATCGCCCCCGGGGACCAGCAGCGCCTGTTCCACCGCTTCGAGCGCGTCCACGGCGACGGCCGCCACCACCCCGGCACCGGCCTGGGGCTCTACATCGTCCAACAGCTGGTCCAGGCCCACGGCGGCTCCATCCACGTCCGGAGCCGAATCGGGGAAGGCGCGGAATTCACTGTTGAACTCCCCCGTGCCCTGCAGGGCAGGGCTCACATTCCCCTGCAAGCGACCGCTTGAGTCGGTTCAGCCCGCAGCGTATTGAGGAAATCCGAACAGTTGGTGCCTTCCGGGATTTAAAGAGGGCGGATTATTTTCCCAGAAGTTGAAGGCGTCTGTTCAGTCCAGATATTCTTCGTACGGCTAAAAAGGCTCGAACCGGGGAAACCCGGAAACGGGAGAGATCCGGCCCCCCTCGTCCCATGCGGGCGAAGGGCTACAGGGTCCGCTGGCCGGGGCGCCAATGGTGGTGCCCTCAACCACATGTACGAGGAGAGTCACCCATGGGTGGACTTGGAGCACCCTGGTCCCAGCGCGAAGCGTGTACGCACCGCTCGCTCGGTTACCCCACGGCCCGCCAGACGTTGGCGTGGGCCCTGGTGACGGGGTTGCTGGTGGCCTGCGGCGGACCGGAAGACGCGTCACTGGACGAGGCGGCGCTGGCGATGGAGCCCGCGCAGGGCACGTCGGAGTCGCAGGCGCTGCTGGGCTGGCCGTGGCCGCCCCTGCCCAAGCCGGTGGGGCTGGCGCTCGAGGTGGACAACGGCAAGGGGCAACTGCTCCGCGTGCGCGCGGGCTCGAGCTTCTACATCAATCAGATCGACCTGCGCGCCTCGGTGCTGTCCAACCGGGACACGGGGCTGTCCGCGCTGAGGGCGCAGAGCGACTTCGCGGGGCTGGGCTGGTCGGGGCTGAAGGCGGTGGACGAGGAGCCGGTGCTGCTGGGCAGCCCGGGCGCCTTCACCCGTCGGCGCTTCTATCGGGGCGCGGCGTGGATGGACGTGCCCAGCGTCTTCACGGTGGAGCCCGTGGACTCGCGCGGCCGGCTCACGGGCCTGCCCGTGGTGCTCAACATCGGCTCGGAGGACTCGCGCCGCGAGCGCACCGACGACTTCTTCATCCGCCGGCTGCGCGCCATCCAGTCCATCACCGACTGCCAGTCCCCCACCGACTGCACGGGCGCCCGGAAGTTCGAGGAGGAGGCGCTGGTGGAGGTGCGCAACGCGTACGAGCACGCCAAGGCGAAGGCCTTCACGCTCACCAACACCACCACCGCGCTGCGCCTGCGCTGGAGCCTGCGCCCCTTCACGCCCTACATCATCCCCGTGGAGCAGGTGCGCGACGCCGACTACAGCTATGGCTTCGGCATCGACGTGAAGGCGCTCACCCCGCCGCGCCGCGATGGCACGTATGCCCCAGGGTCCGAAATCACCTTCCAGGTCGCCCTGAAGGACGGGGCGGGCAACAGACTGCACCCCGAAGGCAGTCTGCCGTCCTACAATGAGGTCGCGCCGGACGGAAACGCGGCGGGCATCCAGTACTATCGGGCCTTCTTCGATGCGACGACGACGTACTACCGGCGCAAGCACCGGGAGCGGATGTTGATGTCCCAAATCATCGGGCCCGCGCAGAACATCCAGCCCATCCGCAGCGTCATCGCGCTCGAGGCCTTCCTGGACCCGGAGGTGGACGAGCAGGTGGTCGCCACCGAGGCGCGCGACGGCGTGTACTCGCAGTTCGCCATCCTCCCGTTCGCCAACATCGTCTTCCGCGGCGCCTTCTTCCCGGAGGAGGGCTTGTGGGACCGGCCCAACACGGACCGGTGGCAGTACAAGATTCCCGCCGACGCCACGCCCGGCACCTATCTGGTGACGGTGAAGGGCCGCCGCACGTACCTGGGCGAGGACCTGCCCGGCTCGCGGACGATTGAAATCCAGGTGGGCACCACGCGCCGCACGGAGGCCAGGCTCACCACGGGCCCGTGCAACAGCTGCCACAGCGAGGGCGGCGAGCTGTCCCAGGTGCTCCACGGCAACGACAACCGCGCCGCGTGCTCGGGCTGCCACGCGCCGCTGGGCTTCGAGCTGGAGGGGCCCATCTTCGTGCGCACGCACTTCATCCACTCGCGCTCCAACCGCTTCGACAAGCCGCTGGAGCAGTGCTCCTCCTGCCACCTGAACAAGGAGAGCATCCAGCGCACGAGCAAGGCCGCGTGCCTGTCGTGCCACAAGAGCTACCCGAAGAGCCACGAGGCCCAGTTCGGGAAGATTGAAAGCATGTACGTCGGCGGAGGACCCGAGTCCTTCCAGCAGTGCACCGGCGCCTGTCATACCCAGCACCCGCGCAGCGGCCTGTAGCCGCCGCCAGACACCTCGGAGGTCCTCCATGGCCCAAGTGAAGATGCAGACGGCTCGAACCACGCTGATGGAGCCGGCCGCGGCCGCGGAGGACCTGTTGAGCCAGCTGGGCAACATCAAGCCCGTGCTGGTGACGATGTTCGCCTCGCGCAACCGGGACCAGCACGCGTTGAACCGCGCGGTGCGCGAGCGGCTGCCCCCGGGCACGCGCCTGGTCGGCGCGACGACGGCGGGCGAACTGGACAACACCGGCATCCACGAGGGCAGCGTGGTGCTGTCCGCCCTCTCCGGCGACCTGGAGGTGGGCCTGGGGCTGGGCACGCAGCTGTCGGTGGACGCCATCACCGCCGGACAGACGGCCATCAAGCGCGCGTGCGAGAACCTGGGCGTGCGCCAGCAGGACCTGGACCCGCGGCGCTACGTGGGCCTCGTCATCGACGACGGCTTTCGTTACAAGAAGGAGGAGCTGCTGCTCGGCATCCTGGAGCGCAGCCAGACGCTGGTGCTGGTGGGTGGCGGGGCCAGCGACGACAACCGCGACCCGGCCAAGCAGTCCGCGCTGGTGCACGTGGACGGCGAGGTGGCCACCGACGCGGTGCTGGTGGCGCTGTTCCGCACGAGCGCGCCCTGGGCGGCGCTGCGCTCGCACTGGTACGTGCCCACCGGGGAGAAGCTCACCATCACCAAGGTGGACGAGAGCCACACCCGCGCGCTCGAAATCGACGGGCACCCGGCCGCGAAGCGCTACGCCGAAATCCTGGGCGTCAAGGACGTGAAGGACCTGGAGTTCGGCACGCCCGAGGGCTTCGCGGTGCGCCCCACCGCGCTGCGCGTGGGCCGCGAGTACTTCATCCGCGCCGCGTGGCGGCCCCAGGAGGACGGCTCCATCCTCTTCGCCAACCTGCTGGAGGAGGGCACGGAGCTGGAGCTGATGAAGCTGGGGGACATGGCGGGCATGACGCGCGGCTTCTTCACCGACGAGATGCCCCGCCGGGTGACGAACCCCCAGGCCGCTCTCCTGTTCCACTGCGGCGGGCGCATGTGGTACGCGCATGCCACCAACAGCGTGGCCCAGCTCGCGGAGACCCTGAAGGCCGCACCCACCGCCGCTGGGATGAACGTGCACTTCGAAATCTATTCAGGGTTCCACATCAACACCACGTTGACCGCGCTGGTGTTCGGGGCGAACTGAGTCATGGCCACCTCCCTCCCCCCTTCCGTCCCCGTGACGGACGCCACGTCCCTGCTGCTCGTCGCCAGTGAGCGCGAGTGTCAGCGCGTGGAAGAGGCGCTCGGGCACGCGGGTGTCGTCGCCCACGTCGAGCGCGCCACCAGCGCGCAGGCCCTGGAGGCCGCGCTCGCCCGCCCCTGGTCGCTCGTCGTGTGCGGCTCGGAGCTGCCCGGCCTGGGCTTCGCCGAGGCGCAAGGCCTGTGGCGCAAGCACTCGCGCGAGCTGCCCTTCGTCGTCCTGTCGCGCGAGTGGAGCGACGAGCTGTTGGAGGCGAGCACCCGCGCGGGCGCTCGCGACTACGTCAGCGAGGACCGCTTCAACCGGCTGGGGCACGTGCTGCGGCGCGAGCTGCCGCTGGCCGGCGACCGGCTGCGCCATGACGCCACCCAGGAGCAGCTGCATCACGCCAACTGGATTCTGGGCAACATCATCGACGCCCTGCCCTTCGTCCTCTTCGTGAAGGACGCGGCGACGCGGCGGTTGGTGGTGGCGAACAAGACGTTCGCGGACGCGTTCGGCGTCACCAAGGAGTGGCTGCTCGGCAAGCTGGACCACGACTACTTCCCGAAGGAGCAGGCCGACTCGTTCATCGCCATCGACTCGGACATCCTCGCGTCCAAGAAGATGCGCTCGTTCGAGGAGGTGGCGCGCGCCGGCGGCGTGGACCGCATCTTCGCCACGCGCAAGCTGCCGCTGCTCGACGCCACCGGCGAGGCCCGCTACGTGCTGGGCGTCACCGAGGACATCACCGAGCGCAAGCAGAACGAGGAGATGCTGCGCGCGTCCAAGGCGGAGCTGGAGGCGGCCAACAAGCAGCTGGCCGCGAGCCTGGAGGAGATCAAACGCACGCGCGCGGTGTCCGCCCGCTCGCTGGCGTCCTATCAGCAGCGCGCGCTGCAGATGGAGATCATCCGCCAGCAGAACGAGGACCTGGACCGGCTGGCCCAGGAGCTGGCGGTGGCCAAGCGCAACGAGGAGGAGCGCGCCCGCGAGGCCGAGGCCGCCGCCCGCCTCAAGAGCGAGTTCCTGGCCAACTTCAGCCACGAAATCCGCACGCCGCTCAACGGCATCATCGGCTACTGCGACCTGCTCATGCGCGAGGAGGGCTCGCGGCTGACGGCCCACGGCCGGCGCGACCTCAACGTCGTCAAGACGAACGCCAAGACGCTGCTGGCGCTCATCAACGACATCCTGGACCTGTCCAAGATTGAGTCCGGCAAGGTGGACGTCGTCACCGAGCCCGTGGACGTGCGCGAGCTGGCCGAGGAGTGCATGGCCACCGTGAAGGAGTACCTCAAGGGCAAGGACGTGGCCCTCACGGTGCACGTGGACGCGGCGGTCGAGACCCTGCGCACCGACGCGCTGAAGCTGCGGCAGATCATGCTCAACCTGTTGAGCAACGCCGCCAAGTTCACCGAGACGGGCGAGGTGGCGTTGAGCCTGGTCCCCAACGGGGACGAGGTGGTGATGATTGTCGAGGACACCGGCGTGGGCATCCCCGCCGACCAGCTCCCCTTCATCTTCGAGAAGTTCCGCCAGGTGGACGGCTCCACCACGCGCAAGGTGGGCGGCACGGGCCTGGGGCTCGCCATCGTCCGCGAGCTGTCGCGCGTCCTGGGCGGCACCGTCTCCGTGACGTCCACGCTGGGCCGCGGCACCACCTTCACGGTGCGCCTGCCCAACACCCCGGACGCGGCGTCGACGGGCGCGCAGGCCTCGCAGCCCTCCGAGCGCGGCGTGCCCGTGGCGGAGGTGGCAAGCCACGTGGGCGCGCTCGCGCAGCCGGGCAGCACCGTGCTGGTGGTGGATGATGATCCGCTCATCCAGCAGCTGGTGACGGGCCAGCTGGAGCCCGTGGGCTTCAAGGTGGTGGTGGCCGAGGACGGCATCATCGCGCTCAAGCGGGCGCGGGAGCTCAAGCCCCAGGCCATCCTGCTGGACATCCACCTGCCCAAGCTGGACGGGTGGAGCGTGCTCAGCCAGCTCAAGAGCGAGCCGGCGCTGTCGGGCATCCCCGTCATCCTCATCTCCGTGGAGGAGCAGCGCTCGCGCGGCTTCTCGCTGGGCGCGTGCGAGTACCTCGTCAAGCCCGTGGAGCCCGAGCGGCTGGTGGAGGTGGTGCAGCGCAGCCTGGCCCAGTCGCTGGGCTCGTCCGCGGGGGTGGGCGAAGTGCTGGTGGTGGACGACGACTCCGCCACGCGCGAGCTGGTCAGCCGCAACCTGCGCCGCGCGGGCTTCAGCACCGCCGAGGCCCGGAGCGGCGAGGACGCGCTGCTCAAGGCGCGCGTGTCCCCGCCGTCGCTCGTCGTGTTGGATTTGATGATGCCCAACCTGGACGGCTTCGAGGTGCTCCGGCGCCTGCGCGCCGAGAAGCTCCAGGTGCCCGTGGTGGTGCTCACCGGCAAGTCGCTCAGCACCGAGGAGGAGGCGCTGCTGCGCGACGGCTTCGCCGGCTTCGTGAAGAAGGGCGGCCACGCGCTCGAGGACGTCATCGCCCAGGCCAAGGGCCTCTTGTTGTCCCAGCGCGCCGCGTCCGCGGGGCGGCTGCCGCGCATCCTGTACGTGGAGGACAGTGCCCAGAATCGGGACATCGTCCGGCGCTACCTGGGCGGACTGTTCGAAGTCATCGAAGCGGAGGACGGAGAGCACGGCCTGGAGCGCGCCACGCGCGACAATCCGGACCTCATCCTGATGGACTTGTCCCTACCGCGGTTGGATGGTTGGGAGGCAACACGTCGCTTGCGTGCGGTACCCTCCGTGGCCAACGTGCCCGTCATCGCGGTGACGGCTCACGCGGGGCGTGAATATCAGGACAAGGCGCACGCGGCCGGTTGCACCGCGTACCTCACCAAGCCCCTTGATCGTGACCAGTTGCTCGAGATGATCCGCAAGCATCTAGGGAGAAGCCATGGCTGAAGAAAAAGCACGCGTCCTGGTGGTGGACGATGACCCGGACCTGCTCGACCTCGTGCAGCGCTCGCTGAGCGCGTATGGCTTCGAGGTGCTCACGCACACCTCGGCGTTGGGTGTGTCCAACCTGGTGAGCCAGTCGGAGCCGGACTTCGTGCTCATCGACGTGAACTTCCCCGCCCTCAAGGGCGACAAGGTCGTCAACCTGGCGCGCCAGTACGCGTCCGCCAAGACGAAGTTCATCCTCTACTCGGCCTCCGACGAGTCGAAGCTGCGCTCGCTCGCGCTGGCGTCCGGCGCGGACGGCTACATCTCCAAGAGCGTCCAGGGGGAGGAGCTGGCCAACCGGCTGCGCACCTTCCGCCTCAAGCCGCGCCCGCCTTCACCCTGAAGCCCTCACCGCCGCGCCTCGTGCCCGAAAGGGTCGGGGCGCGGCTTCCACCCGCAGCAGCACCGTCGTCGTCGCGAGCCTCTGGCCGTCACCGTCGGGCACGTCTGCTTCGCTCTCCGCCATGAATGCCCGTTTCTCCCCTCCGGAGGGGTCCATGCACACGTTCAATGATTACAGTCCTGCGGAAAAGTTACGGCGAGAACTGGATGCGCCGCTGTTCAACCCCCTGTTGAAGAAGTGGGTGGGGAAGGGGGAGCTGGACTACGAGGTCTATCTGAAGACGCAGCAGCTGTTGTCGTTGCAGGCGTCGGAGGAGGAGCGCGTCTCGCACGACGAGCTGATGTTCCAGGTGGTGCACCAGGCGCAGGAGCTGTGGCTGAAGCTGGGCTCGCGCGAGGCGGTGGAGGTGGTGGCGGAGTTCGACAGGGACGCCCTGTGGGCCGCGTCCGCCCGGCTGGAGCGGCTGGTGCGAATCCTCCGGAGCCTGGAGGCGGAGATGGCGGTGATGGAGACGATGACGCCGGACACCTATCAGGTCATCCGCCGCAGCCTGGGCAACGGCAGCGGCCAGGAGTCCCCGGGCTACAACATGCTGCGCAAGGCCTCCGAGGGACTGGAGGCCGCGCTGGAGCGGCTGCTCGCGCGGCGCTCGCGCACGCTCCTGGACGTGTACTCGGGCGGCGGGCCGGACGACCTGAAGCGGCTGTGCGAGCAGCTGGTGGACGTGGACGAGGCCTTCCAGGGCTGGCTGTACAAGCACTTCCAGCTGGTGCGGCGCACCATCGGCGTGGACCGCTCGGTGAAGGCGCTGGATGGGCTGCCCACGCAGGTGCTCGCGGGGCGGATGACGCTGCCTTTGTTCCGTCAGCTCTGGGACGTGCGCGTGGAGCTGACGGCCGGGTGGCGCCGCGAGGGAGGCCACGCTCCAGGCGCGCGCCGCGACGGCTGCATGGAGGGCGCGATGAGCGCGGCGGCCTATGCCGCGCCCGCCACCAGGACGGGCGGCGTGTGTCCGGTGGCGCACGCGGGCTTCACGCCCACCCGGGGCGAGTCGTGACGTCGAAGGCGGGCGGTGTGGAGCGCTCGCCTCGCGCACTGTTGCACCTGCTCTACAACGGCGCCAAGGCGGTGGACGTGCTGACGGCGTCGCTGGAGCTGGGGCTGCTCGACTCGCTGGAGGGCCCCGAGCCCATCACCCTGGCCCAGTTGGCCGCGAGACATGGCCTGGTGCCGGGACGGCTCTACAAGCTGCTCGACTGTCTGGAGAGCCTGGGCCTGGTGACGCGCGAGCAGGACACGGACGCGCTCGCGTCCGCGCGCTACCACGCGGTGGAGGGCCTGCGCGACGCGACCCTCGCCGTGCTGGGGCCCAAGGGCCGGGAGACGGACCGCGAGAAGTTCGCCTGGCGCACGCTGCACGGGCGGCTGCCGGAGGTGCTGCGCGGGCAACACTCCATCGCCCCCGCGGACTTCGACTGGCCCCTGCGCACCCCCGAGCAGTTGGAGGGCTTCGAGACGAGCATGGCGGCGGGGCTGCCGCCGATTCTCGAGGCGCTGCGCCTGCACGCGCCCGAGCTGTGGAAGGACGGCCAGCGCGTGCTCGACGTGGGCGGCGGCGACGGCAGCCTCGCGGCGCACCTGTCGGAAGAGCACCCGGGGTTGAAGGTGGATGTCTTCAACCTGCCGGCGACGCGCCCGCTGGTGGAGCGCACGCGCGAGCGCTTCGGCCTGGCCCCCTCGCGTCTGGGCTTCGTGGCCGGAGACTTCCTGAAGGAGCCGCTGCCCACGGGCTACGACGTGATGAGCTTCGTGCGCGTGCTGCACGACTGGGCGCCGCAGACGGCGCAGGCGCTCTTGCAGGCGGCGTGGACGGCGCTCCCCTCGGGAGGGCGCGTCATCATCTGCGAGGAGTTCCGCACCCCGGAGCGCCTGGCCGCGCAGTTCTTCTGGACCTACTTCCTCATCGGCGTGGACTCGTGCGTCAGCCGGCTGCGCGAGGTGGAGCTGTACGAGCGGATGCTCACGCAGGCGGGCTTCCACCGCGTGCACGTGCTGTCCGGCGGCCCCTTCGAGCTGGTGACGGCCCAGAAGCCCTGACGCACTCGGACACGATAAGTGAACGGGCCAGGGCAGCCGCTGCGTTCAGCTGCCCTGGCCCGCCGGGGATGGTGACGCGAAGACCCGCGCGCGGGGGTTTCGGGAGTGGAGCGCCACGGGTCCACCCACCCTCTCATGCGCCCGCGTAAGAGCCCATTGCCTGCAAGTGCTGGCGTACCGCGGTCTCAGATGCCTGCCGGGCGCTGAACGCCCAGCTGCAGCGCGAGCACCGCCAGCTGCGTGCGGTTCTCCGAGCCGATCTTCTTGTAGATGCTGGTGATGTGCGCCTTCACCGTGCGCTCGGTGATGCTCAGGCACGCGGCAATCTTGAGGTTGTCCGCGCCCGCGGCCACGTACCCCAGCACCTCGCGCTCGCGCGGCGTGAGCAGCCCCAGCTCCGCGCCGCCCGTCGGCACCTCGTGCTGCATCATGAAGCCGGGCAGCGACGGCACCCACGACAGCCCGGGCGGCATCAGCCGCTCCCCGCGCGCCACGCGCGTCACCGCCTCCACCACCTCCGCGCAGCCCACGTTGTGCTTCCAGAGGTAGCCCGCGGCGCCGGCCTGCAGGCACTGCTCCACCACCTCCGGCTCGTCGTGGCTCGACAACACCAGGGACCTCACCGACGGGTAGAAGTCATGCAGGCACTGCAGCGCCGTCATCCCCGTCGTCGTCCCATCCTGGCCCGGCGGCTCCAGCTTCAGGTCCAGCACCGCCACGTGCGGCATCTGCTCACGCACCCGCGCCAGGAAGGGCGGCGTCTGGGAACAGCGCGCCACCACGTCCATGCCCGCGCTCTCGAGGACCAATACAAGACTCTCCCTGAAGACCTGTTGGTCCTCCAGGAGCGCCACCCGGATTCTCTCATTGGAAATGTCTGTCGTCATCATCACTCCAGATGCGATGAGAGCCCTCGGGATGCACCTTTCGACGAGAGCTCTTCCGCGACCTTGTTCATCAGGCGATGTTCAAAAGTTGTTCAAGGACTGTTCAAGGTGAGCCATTCGCTGGCGCGCGGGTCCTCCATCCAGGGATGCGGTCCATGTCGGGTCCCTTCCGTATGTCAGTCTTTCGCGCCCGGCGCACGGGGGAATGGCAGTACAGTCCACATCAGACATACCCGTGCGGGCTGGAGCTCCGTGAGGGCGGGGGACCCTCCCTTGCCGCGTGCCGCGCCCTGGGTTACAGCTCAACGCATGTCACCCGCGTCGTCGACCGAGCATGAGCTGGCGGCCCTCCTCGAAAAGGTGAACAAGACACACGGGCCCGACTTCGAGGACGAGCCCCTGACGCCCTCCCGACACTCCTGGGCCCTGGAAGGCATTGCAGGCGCGGTGGCCCTGCTCCGGGGCGACGCGGTGCTCTATGTCAACCTGCGTTGGCAATCCCTCACACTCGCCCGAGGACCCTGGCGACGTTTGACAGAGCGTGGACAAGAGGAGGGGCCCGCACTGCTCACGCTGCGCAGCGTCGTGGCCGCGGAGGTGCGGGCCCTGGACTCGGCGCCGGAGGAGCTGGCCCGCACCTCGCGCTACACCTACGCGGGGGGTCATCAACAATTGGAGGTGGGCGTCCGGCATGTCCGCGCGGACCTGTCGCCGCGGGTCGTCCTGGTGCTCGCCCGCGACATCACCGAGCAGGCGCGTCAGGAGGAGGCGCTGGAGAAGGAGCGCCGCGCCCTGGCGGAGCGCGAGCACCTGCGCATGCTCAGCGAGCAGGCCTCGGGAATCGCCCATGATTTGAGCAGCCTGCTGGTGGCCATGAAGCTGCGGCTGGAGTTGCTCCAGACCCGCCCTGACAAGCAGGGTGAGCAGGAGGCGCCGGCCCACGTGGACACGCTCTTGCGCATCGTGGCGGACGCGACGACGCGGCTGTCCCGGCTGCGCGACTTCGCGCGCCAGAAGCCCGAGTCCCCCGTGGAGCCGGTGCAGCTGGCCGACGTGGTGCGTGACGCGGTGGAGATCGCCCGGGGGGAGCTGGAGTCGCGGGCCGCGCGCGAGGGGCTGAGCCTGCACCTGGACGTGGACGTGCCCCGGATGCCGCTGGTGGAGAGCTCCGCGGCGGACCTGCGCTGCGTGTTCCTCAACCTGCTGCGCAACGGCCGCGACGCCATGCCGAAGGGCGGCACCCTGCGCGTGCGCGGCCACCAGACACCTGGCCAGGTCGTCATCACCGTGGAGGACGAGGGCACGGGCATCCCCGAGCAGCACCTGCTCTCCATCTTCCAGCCCTTCTTCACCACCAAGGGCCAGCACGGCACGGGCCTGGGCCTCTCCATGGCGCACGAGGTGGTGACGCGGGCGCGCGGCACCCTCGTCGCGTCCAACCGGCCGGAGGGCGGCGCCGTCTTCACCATCACCCTCCCCTCGCTGAGGCGGACGGCCACGGGCCGGAGCGGCCGGGCCTCGGAGTACCGCTCCGGCTGAGACACGGGGCCCAAGCCAGGGTGGACGGGGCGGGTGGAGGTACACCCGGTCCACCCACCACGTCCTGTCCTCGGGGAGCGACAGGCGACTTCGCGAGGGCGGGAGGGGGCGACAGGCGGCCCTCGGCTAGGTGATAATCCGTAGGCCACCCGGCCTGGTGGCGACATCCGGTGGGCGTCCGGCGCCCATGAGGGGGAGGAGTCATGTCGGAGCTGAAAATCCGAGTGTTGGTGGTGGATGACGACCAGGAGCAGCTCACGCTCGCGGAGCGCTCGCTGTCGGCGTACGGGTTCGATGTGCGCACCCACCGCTCCTCGTTGGGCGTGTCCAACCTGGTGCGCACGACGATGCCGGACCTGGTGCTGCTGGACGTGAACATCCCGGCCCTCACCGGGGACCGGGTGCTGACGCTGGCGCGAGGGCAGGCCCCGGCGGGCACGCGCTTCGTGCTCTTCTCCGCGTCGGACGAGGCGCAGCTGCGCAAGCTGGCGCTGGAGTCGGGCGCGGACGGCTACATCACCAAGAGCACCCAGGGCGAGGAGCTGGCGCGAAGGCTCCATGCCATCCACGCCAAGGGCCGCGGCCAGGCGGCCTCCTCCGCGCCGTAGCCGCGCGCGGGGGCGGCGCTCAGCCGAGCAGCTCCGCCATCTCCAGGAAGACGCCGCGGAAGTCCCCGCGGGCGCCGATGAGCCGCAGGTTCTGCGCCAGGCCCCCCGTGGAGCGGAAGAACATCACCGCCTCCGGCGGCGGCTTGATTTTCAGGAAGCGGGCCGCGTTGCGCGTGAAGTGGTTGCGCATGTCGCGGGGGATTTCGCAGGACGTGTAGTCGTAGGGCGTGGTGCGCATGGGCCTGCCGGCGATGTGCAGCACCTCGCGGATGAGGTCCGCGGCCTCGTCGCCAGGTATCTCCACCGTGAAGCCCACCTCCAGGCTCAGCCGCAGCACGTCGAAGGGCTCCAGCTTCAGGGACTGCTGGAACATGCGCCGGTTGGCGTCCACGAAGCGCGGGCTGAAGCGCTTGATGGAGCCGAAGTCGAGCAGGCCCAGGCGCCCGTCCGGCATCACCATGAAGTTGCCCGGGTGCGGGTCCGCGTGGATTTCGCCCGCGCCGAAGAAGGGCCCGTACGTGGCGCGGATGAGCTGGCGCGACACGCGGAAGCGCTCCTCGTTGGAGGACTCCTTCGTCACCCAGTCCTTGAGCGTCAGGCCTTCCAGCAGCTCCATCGTCAGCACGCGCCCGGCGCTGTGGCCGTCGATGACGCCGGGGACGTGGAGGTCCTCCAGCCGGGCCACGCTCTTCGCGAAGCCTCGGGCCAGTTCCGCCTCGCGCCGGTAGTCCAGCTCCAGCAGCAGCTCGTCGCGGAACTCCTGGAAGTACGCCGAGCCGTCCATCAGCCGCGAGGCCTTGGACATCGTCTTCACGACGAGGCCCAGGTTCTCCATGTCGTGCGTCAGCGACTCGGCGATGCCCGGGTACTGCACCTTCACCGCCACGGCGCGCCCGTCCGCGAGCACCGCGCGGTGCACCTGGCCCAGGGAGGCGGCGGCCAGGGGCTCGCGGCTGAACTCGCGGAAGGCCTCCTCGGGGGGACAGCCCAGCTCCTCGCGCACCACGCGCGACACCATGTCGTGGGACATGGCGGGGGCCTGGTTCTGCAGGCGGGCGAGGACCTGGCGCACCTCGGGGGTGAGCAGGTCCGGGTCCATGGAGAGGGCCTGGCCCAGCTTCATGGCCGCGCCCTTGAGCTCCCCCAGGGTGGAGACGAGCTTCTCCGCGGCGTTCTTGCTGAGCAACTCCGGCGTGCCGCCCGTCAGGCGCTTCGCGCTGCTCTTGAGCACGTCGGTGCCCACCTGCATGGAGAGGCCCGCCAGCTTGCGCAGCCGGGTGAAGCGCCCTTGGGGTGGAAGCGAGTCGTCGGAGTCGGAGGCCATGGGTACAGGGTGGATTAACGAGGAGCCCACCCCGGGACGCAAGGTACGTGGGTCCCCCCCTGGCGCCCGGCCGCCCGCCTACCGGGGCGTGGGCGTGTTGCGCAGCCGGGCCCGCAGCATGCGCCAGCGCTTGAGCCCTTCCAAATCCAGCGGGTCCATGCGCACCGCCTGCTCGTAGGCGGTGAGCGCCTCCTGCAGCCGACCCACCGAGGACAGGGCGTCACCGGACAGCCGCTGCACCGCGGCGCGGCCATCGCGGCCGGGGAACTCCGCGAGGAAGCGGCGGCGGCAGTTCTCCAGCGCCGTGGCGGTGAGGCCCGCGGCGAGGCAGCGCTCCACGCCCTCCACGTTGCCCAGGCGCGCGTCGTACTCGGCCCGGCGCTCCACGTGCCCCAGCACATGCAGCGCCGCGGCCACCCGCTCCCCCACCCGCTCGAACTGGGCGCGCTGGCCCAGGGACAGGTTGCGCGCCGTGAGAGGCTCGAGCGCCGTACGGGCGCGCTGGGCGCCCAGGCGCAGCGTCTCCGGCGTGGCGTCCCGGGGGACGTCCAGCACGGCGTAGTGGTCTCCGGACATCCGGTTGCGGAAGCCCTGGAGCACGCGCTCCGCCTCGGCGTCCTCGCGCATGGGCGACGGCGGCGGCGTGGGCGGCTCCAGGCGCACGCCGGACTTCAGCCGGGCGAGCGCCTCCTGGAAGGCGGGGGACGTGTCGCGAAGCTGCACGCCGAAGCCCGGCGACATGCGCCAGGCCCTGGCCTGCTCCTCCGTCACGTGGCGCACCACCTGGCCGGTGCACGCCAGCTCTCCACCGGGCAGCCGCAACAAGAGCCCCACGTCGGAGAGCAGCGGCGGCGGCGCGGCGGGCGTGTGCAGGAAGAGGCCGGCGCGGCCCACCCACTCGCAGGACAGCTCGTGCGAGTGCGGCGTGCCCGCCATGCGCACCCGGGCGGTGAAGCCGGGCGCGGCGGGCTCCGGCTCGGGCGCGAGCGCGGTGGCGAGCGCGGCGCGCAGGTCCGAGGCCTGGGCGAAGCGGTCCGCGGGGCGCTTGGCCAGGGCGCGCAGGAGCACGCGCGACAGCGTCCTGGGCACGTCCGGGCGCACCTCGTGCGGCGGCACCGGCGGCTTCTGGAGGTGGCCGATGAGCACCTCCGCCGCGGTGCGGCCCGCGAAGGGCACGCGCCCGGTGAGCAGGAAGTAGCCCAGCACACCCACCGCGTAGAGGTCCGTGCGCGCGTCCACCACTTCGTCGCCGCACTGCTCGGGGGCCATGAACTCCGGCGTCCCCAACAGCACGCCCACCTCCGTGGTGTGCACGCCCGCCGGACGCGACAGCAGCTTGGCGATGCCGAAGTCCAGCAGCTTCACGCGCTGGCGGCCCTGCGGCCCCGGCACCAGGAAGACGTTGGCCGGCTTCAAGTCGCGGTGGACGATGCCGTGCGCGTGCGCCGCGCCCAGCGCGTCACAGACCTGCGAGAGCAGGTCCACCACCAGCGCGGGCGGCAGCGGCTCCTTGGCGAAGGCCGCCAGGCTCTGCCCCTCCAGGTACTCCATCACCAGGTAGGGACGGCCATCGCGCGTGTCCAAATCGTAGAGCGCGACGACGTTCTCGTGCTGCACCACCGTCAGCGTGCGCGCCTCCGACAGGAAGCGGGCCACCAGGTCCGGGTCCTGCGCCAGGTGCGAGTGCAGCACCTTGATGGCCACGCGCTTCTGGATGAGGGCGTGCTCGGCCAGCATCACCGTGCCCATGCCGCCGCGGCCCAGCTCCTTCAGCAGCTTGAAGTGCCCCAGCTGATGCCCCACCAACGAGCCCGGCACGGGCGTGGGGACCGGCGTCAGCGTCTCCACCCGGACGGGCGGAGGCGGCGTCCCCGCGTACAACATCGTGTTCCCTTCCGCCGGCGTGTTCCGGTGAGGACGCACCCAGGTCGGACACTCACTGGGGTCGGAGTGCGGAGGCACGCAGGAGCAGATGACGTTCTGGACGAACACGGGGCGATTGGGGGACGCGGGGACAGGGTGATTCGGACGACGGGTTGCGAGTCGTGTGCCACCCTCGATTCAACCGCGCTGGCACCGGCGCTTCATGCGAATCGAGGCGTGGACTTCGGGTTCCGGACAGTGAGGAAAGAAAGCACCCCTCATTGCTGGAAGTCTCCCCTGCCCTCTCCGCAGAAACTACAGCCATTCGGTTGAAAACTTTACCGCTCGACTCGCAATGCGCGGTTGGGTTTCTGGGATTCCTTTTCTCTCCGTCTCACTCCCATGTTTTGTGGAACACGTTTCACGGCTTCCCTGTCTCGCCGCCCCCTGGAGGGAAGACGCAGGGGGTCGGGTTCCTTGAGTCAAAAGATGTGATGAGGATGAACCGAGGGGCATGGCTCACCCGGCGAACAGGAAGACCCCTCGGGCGGAGCCACGGGGGCGCCGCCGGAGGGGTCTGGGTGAGACGTCGTCTTCGGGAGGGCCGGTGGGCCCTGTTCATCAGCCGATGATGGGCTCGCAGTAGCCGTCGGTCGAGCAGGCCAGGCCCGAGCAGCAGGCGGCGCCTTCGCCACAGGGCGCTTCGACGGGCGCGCAGGAGCCGGCATCCGGCTCGCCACCCGTGCCCGCGTCGGGCTCGCCGCCGGTGCCCGCGTCGGGCTCACCGCCGGTGCCCGCGTCGGGCTCGCCGCCACAGGCGCCCAGCGTGTCGCCGTGCTTGACGTGGGCCTTCACGGCGGCCAGGCCCACGGTGATGGAGTGCGCGTTGTCGGGGTTGCCCGGCGGGATGTGGCAGAGGGTGACCTTGCCCGCGTTGAGCGGATGGAACGGATCATCGGAGTCGGCTCCCGGGGCCTCGCCTTCGTCGGTGCCGGGCGCGCCCTCCAGGCCACCGGATTGAGGCTCGCCGGTGGACGGCTCCACGTCGGGCCCGGGTGAGCCACCGCATCCGCTCGCGAGCAACGCGCACAGGGCCACCACGAGAGAGGGAGTCGCAATGAGGTTCAGACGTCGCATGAACGTTCTCCAGTTCCAGGTGTACGGGTGTCGAGCGCCGCGCGAGACCTCGGAGCCGTGAGCACGGCCGGGCCACACGCCTGGAGCGAGGGAGCCAGCCCTTTGCGACGACTGCTCCCCGCGAGCACTTCCACCACGCGGAGAAGACCCGCCACCCACGCGCGCGGCCACGCGCTTCACCATGCGTGGACGCGCTTGAACGCGGAGCCTCGATGAAGGCAGCCCGCGGAGCCTCGGAGCAGTTCGCTCGGGAACTTTCCCGTGCGGGTGGTGTCGAGCAGGCGGGGCCGTCATCGGAGGTGGTTGTGGAGCACGTGAGAATCCGACGGGTGCCGACCTGGACACTCGGTGTCGGAGTGTTGACGGTGCTGCTCGGCGCGGGTGTCGGGGTGGGCGCGGAGGTTCGTGGACCTGGTGCGCGCGTCGAGCCCGCGTTGGAGAACGCCGCGGTGCTGGGGCGCGTATGGGGCGAGGTGAAGTACGCGCATCCGGCGCTCGCGACAGGCGCGGTCGATTGGGATGCGGCGCTGCTCGCCGCGCTGCCCGGTGCGCTCGCGGCGAGCACACCCGAGGCGCTCGCCGCGACGGTGGGCGGCATGCTGCGCACGCTCGAGGATCCGCTCACCCGGGTCGTGAGGGATGAGCCGGTGGTGGCCACGAGCACGGCGCCGGGGCCGCTGTCGCGCTGGGTGGGTGACGTGCTGGTGTTGGACCTGGACCGACGCTTCGCGAATGTCGACGCGCTGTACCCCGCGATGAGCGCGCTGGAGCCGGAGCTCGCGCGGGCTCGCCGCGTGGTCATCGACCTGCGCGTGAGTGGGGGTGACGCGGCCACGTGGGCGGAGATGTCGCTCGGCTTCCTGGAGCGCTCGCTGGTGGCGGAGGAGCTGACGGCGCCCGCGGAGCGCTTCCGTGTGTACTCGGGCCACCCCGTGCAGTGGGGCCCCAGCTCCGGGGGATACAGCGCGTCCGTCGAGACTCGGCTCGCGCGGAGATTCACGCCGGTGTCCGGGACGCCGAAGCGCTCGGTGGCATTGCTCGTCAATGCGCGGACACCGCTGACGCCGCTGGTGCTCGCGCTGATGTCCACGCCTCGCACGCGCATCGTGGCGCAGGGTGGGCTCGATGAGTCCTCCGCCGTGAGGACTCGCACGCTGCCGCTGCCTGGGGGATATCGCGCGGTGGTGCGCGCGTCGGAGCTCGTGTTCGCCTCCGGTGCCTCGGGACTGCTCGCGGACGTCACCGTGCCGGTGGAGGCGGACGAGGGTGACTCGGGGCCCGCGTTCCAGGCCGCGCTCCGAGGGGTGCGTTCGGGCACCATGGGGACGCGGACACGCGCGAGCGCATCCCCATCGAGGCCCGGCTCCACGCTCCCCATCGTCAGCACCGAGGCCCTGTACGAGGACCCGGCGTATCCACCGGAGCCGCATCGGCTGCTCGCCGTCATCCGGTTCTGGAACGTGATGCGCTTCTTCCATCCCGACCCGAAGGCGCTGCGGGACTGGGACTCCGTCCTGCCCACGTTCCTCGGTCCCGCTCGCGAAGCAGCGGACGCTCGCGCCTACACACAAGTCCTCTACACCCTGGCCGCGCGCGTCCACGACGGGCACATCTTCGTCGCGGAGCAGGGCCAGCCACTGCGCGCGCTCGCCGAGGCCAACGCCCCCGTCGTCCTGCGGCCCATCCAGGGGCGCTTCATCGTGACGGAGCTCCCCGCGCCCGAGGTCACCCGCGCCGCCGGCATCCAGGTGGGCGACGAGGTGGTCGCCGTGGACCAGGAGCCCGTCGCCCTGCACGCGCGGCGGCTCACCTCCCTCCTCGGTGCCTCACACGACGCCGCGAGGGCCGAGCGCGTCGCCAGCCTGTTGCTCGCGGGCGCGGACGGCAAGCACGTCGAGGTCATGCTCCAGGGCGCTGACGGCCGCCTCAAGGAGTCGCGCCTGCCCCGCTCACGCGACTTCCTCCCGTTCCTGCGTCCCCCACCTCGCGATGACGCCCCGTGGAAGATGCTGAGCGGCGGCATCGGCTACGTGGACCTGCGCAGGCTGCGCGCCGAGTCCGTGGACCCCATGCTCACCGCCATGAAGGACACGCGGGGACTGGTGCTCGACCTGCGCGGCTATCCCCAGGGCAGCGCCTGGGCGCTCGCGCCCCGTCTCAACACGCGCGGCGCCACGACGTCCGCGCTCATCTCCCGCCCCAGGCTCTCCGCCGGAGAGCGTCTGGAGGAGCGCTTCCCCACCCTGCTCCCACCTGGCAACGGCCCCCTCTACCGAGGCCACGTCATCCTCCTCGTGGACGCACGGACCCTGAGCCAGGGCGAATACACCGCGATGATGGTGCGCGCCGCGTCAGGTGCACGCCTCGTGGGCAGCGCCACCGCGGGCGCCGTGGGCGACACCACCAACGTCTGCCTCCCTGGCGCCGTCTGCGTCCTCTTCACCGGCCAACGCTTCGAGACACCCGAGGGCCAGACAGTCCAGGGCGTGGGCCTGCGCCCCGACGTGGAGGTCCACCCCACACTCGAGGGTCTGCGCGCCGGACGCGACGAGGTGCTCGAGCGCGCACTCAGCCTGCTGAACGAGGCAACAGCACGGTGAAGACGGAGCCCACGCCCTCGCGGCTCTCCACCTCGATGCTCCCGCCCATGGCCTCCACAATCTGCCGGCTGATGTAGAGCCCCAGCCCCAGGCCACCGTAGTGGCGCTCCGACACCGCGCGCTCGAAGCGGCCGAACAGGCGCGGCAGGTCGGTCTCCGAGATGCCGATGCCCTCATCGCGCACCGACAGGCGAACCCGCGCCTCGCCGTCGGCCGACGCGGACACCTGCACCGGCCGCCCCGCGCCGTACTTCGCCGCGTTGGTGAGCAGGTTGACCAGCACCTGGTCCAACCGCAGCGAGTCCCACCGCCCCTGGAGCGGCTCGGGAATCTCCACCCGCACCGTGCACCCGGCCACCGCGAAGACCTCCTCCATCCGGTCCACCGCGTCGCGCACCGCCTGCCCCAGGTCCACCTCCGTGGGCTCCAATGCCAGCCGGCCCAGCGAGACACGGCTCACATCCAACAGGTGGTCCACCAGCGACGCCAGCCGCTGCACCTGTCGCATCGCCGTGGACAACCTCGGCGCCACCTTCTCGCGCGAGTCCAGCCCCAGCGCCCGGTCGATGAGCCCATGCTGGAGCTTCAGGCTCGTCAACGGCGTCTTCAGCTCGTGGCTCGCCACGGAGAGGAACTCGTCGCGCAGCCGCACCGCCGCCTGCGCGTCCCGGTACAGCGACGCGTTCTCCAGCGCCACCGCCACGCGTCGCGCCAGCTCCTCCATCATCGACACGTCCGACATGGCCAGCGGCCGCTGCGGCGGCGACGTCCCCAACGTGATGACGCCCAACGTGCGTCCGCGCGTGCGCACCGGCACCACCAACAGCGACGCCGGCCTGAGCGCCTGCAACAACGCCCGCTGCTCGGAGCTGTCCGACAATCGCTCGCACAGCGCCGCGTCCACGTCCGGCACGAAGCGCGGCTCTCCGGACTGGAAGCACTCGCGCGACAGCGACAGCGCGCCCTCTCCCCCGAGCGCCTGGAGCACCGACGCATCCCGCGAGGGTTCCTGGTGCGCGGACGCCACGCACCGCAGCGTGCCATCCGGCCCCACCAGCTCCACCAGACAGCTGGACGCCACGCTGCTGGCGGCCACGCGCGCCACGTGCTCCAGCGTCCACTCCACGTCGTCCAGGTGCTCGGCCAGCGCGCGGCTCGCCTCGAGCAGGAAGAACAGCCGCTCCTCGGCCTCCTTCCCCATCTGGAGCGCGTGGTGCAACCGCTCGCCCCGCTCGCGCAGCGTGCCGTACAGCGCCGCGCGCTCCAGCGCCTGCGAGCACTGCTGGGCCAGCGCCCCCAGGAACGAGCGCTCCAGCGCGGTGAAGTCGCGCGGCCCCTCCCAGGCCAGCCACACGAAGCCGCGCACGCCCCGCTCCGTCAGCAGCGGCAGCACCGCGCGCGCGCCGTCCCCCAGCGCCGCCACCTCGCGCCGGACGATGCCCGTCATGGGCAACAAGTCCTCCAGGCGCGAGAACCACTGCGCCTCCCGCCGCTCGGCCGCGCGCGCCAGCACCGGCACCACCAGGGGACGCTGCCCCTCCAGCGCGGCCCTGAACTCCCTCGAATAGCCGAACGCGCCGATGAAGCGGATGAAGCCCTCGTCCGTCAGGCTCATCACCGTGCCACGCGACGCGCCCGAGGCCTCCAGCCCGTCATGCACCAGCACCCGGGCCACGTCCTCGGCGGTGGCCGCGCGGGACAGCGCCGCCGTCACCGTCTGCAAGCGCGCGGAGAGCGCCTGGGACGCCCGGGCCTCCTCGTACAACAGCGCGTTCTCCATGGAGAGGCTCGCGCGACGCCCCAGCTCCCGCGCCACCTCCAGGTCCTGCTCCGTGAAGCCCGCCGCCGCGTCACCGCGCAGCAGCGACATCGCCCCCAGCACCCGGCCGCGCGCCACCAGCGGCAACACCATCCCCGCCCGCGCGCCCAGCGCCACCTCGCGCTCCCAGACCCGCTCCGACACGGCCTCCATCCGCGACGCGACGCCGGTGCGCAGCGTCTGCGCGATGGCGTCCGACATCGTCAGGTCCACCGGGCGCAGGCGGAACAGCTCGTGCACCAGCGCCACCCGCCCCGGCTCCCGGTGCGCCGCGGCCACGCGCTCCACGCGGCCGTCGTCCCCCAGCACGTCCACCGCGCACCAGTCCGCGAGCTCCGGCACCACCAGCTCCGCCAGCCGTCGCAACACCGTGCGCCACTCCAGCGAGGCCCCCAGCGCCTCGCCCGCGCGATACAGGAAGGCCAGGCGCGCGGACTCGGAGGACACAGGCTCGGCGCGAGGCCCTGTCGCCGCGGCGCCTCGCGGTGTCCCGGCCGTGTCGCCAGGAAGGTCGTCGAGTGGGTTCGGCTCGGCGGACATGAAGGCGACCCCGAGAGCGCGGTGAGGCCCGCAGCTAAGAGCGTCCCGGCGCCCGCAACAATGCCGCCCCCCTCCGGGGACGGGAGGACTGTCCAATCCCAGACCCGCCAGACGTTGAATGGCCACATCCCCCACGCTCAGGGTGTGTTTCGGGCGAAATGACTCGGGGTTCTTCGAGCCGCGAAGCTCAAGCCGCGGTCGGGTTCCACCACACGGCGCCCTTGCCGTCGATGGCCTGACGCGCGCGCACGCGCACGTCCTCCAGCGCCTCGGGCGTGAGCGGACGCCAGGCGTGGGCCGCCGCGAGCGCCGCGTCCTGCTCGTTGGGGTGGCTCATCCCCATCAACATGACGTCCGGGTCCAGCGTCAGCGTGTAGCGCACGCACTCCTCCACGCCCAGGTGCGGCAACAGCGGCGCCTCCCGGTCCTCGCGGCCGCCGGAGCCCACCTTGCCCCGGGGCCGCGACTCCAGCGGTCGGCCATAGCCCTCCGTGTCGCCCAAGAGCTTGCCCGCGCCGAACGTCTTGAACGACACCACGCCCACGCCGCGCGAGCGCGCCAGCGGCAGCACGTCCTCCACGTAGCGCGCGTCCACGAAGGGCCCCAGGGGGAACATCACCACGTCGCACAGCCCCGACAGCACCGCCCGGCGCAGCACCTCCGGATGATGGCTGGAGATGCCCCGGAAGCGCGCCTGTCCCGCGCGCACGCACCCGCCCAACTGCTCCAGTCCCCCGCCCGGCGCGGCGAGCGCCTCCCACGCGGACAGCTCCGACACGGCGTGGAAGACGAACAGGTCCACGTGCGCGTGCCCCAGCCGCTTCAGGCTCGCCTCGACCTGAGGCCCCACCGGCGCGTCGAGCACGTCCACCTTGTCGATGAGGAACACACCCTCGCGGCGGCCGCGCAGCGCCTCGCCCACCACCTCCTCGCTCAGGCCCTCCTCGTAGTTGGGCGCGGTGTCGATGACGTTCAGCCCCGCGTCCAGCGCGCGCGTGAGCGTGGCGACGAGCACCTCGCGGGGCGTCGAGCGGTCGGCGATGTCACCGATACCCACCGCCGTGGCGACGAAGCCGGTGCGGCCCAGCGCGCGGCGGGGCGAGAAGGAAGGAAGCGTGGACATGGCCCCCGTATCTGCAAGAGCCCTCCCGCGTCGTCAAGCCACGCGCCCCCTTCAGCGGAAGGGACCGGACACCTCGAACGTGACGCCCGCGTTGATGGAGTTCGAGGTGCCGCGCTGCGAGCTGAAGTACAGCCGCCGCCCATCCGGGCTGAAGGCCGGCCCGGTGAGCTCCGAGCCCGTGTGCCCCCTCAGCCGGAGGAACGACGCCACCACGCGCTGGGGCCCCGGGGTGATGAGACACAGGTCCATGGTGCCGCCGTCCTCGGCGACGAAGAGGTCCCCCGAGCGCGACACCACCACGTTGTCCACGCCCGTCAGCGGCGCGAGCGGCAGGAGTGACGCCGCGTAGATGACCTCCAGCGCCCCCGTCGCCGGCGTGTGCGCCCACACGCGGTTGTCCCCCTTGGTGGTGAAGTAGACGATGCCGCCGTCGTACCAGCAGCCCTCGCCGCCCTCGAACACCGTCGTGCGCGCCGCGACGTCCGGCTGACGCGACACGGACCTCTCCGGCGAGCACCGCACCCAGGACAGCCGGGCCTCGCCCGCCAGCGCGTCGCCCGACACCTTCGCGGCCTCCAGCGTGCCCTCCGACAGCCGGGGCCACACCGACGGCGTGAAGCGGTACAGCCGCCCCTCGGGCTGGTCCTCCGTCAGGTAGAGCCGCTTGCCCACCGGGTCCACCGCCACCGCCTCGTGTGGGAACGCGCCGAGCGCCGGCCGCTCCACGCCCTGCGACGGCCGCGCCGGGTTGCACTCCCACACCCAACCCGTCGGGTGCTCCTCGCACGACAGCCACGTGCCCCACGGCGTGGGGCCGCCCGCGCAGTTCAGCCGCGTGCCCGCGAGGATTCGATAGGCCGCCAGCACCCGGCCGCCCGCGTCGAAGCGCACCGCGCTGGCGCCGCCGGAGATGGCCTCGCTGTTGGACACATAGACGTAGCCACCCTCCGGCCGCGCGAAGCAGGCCCCCCCGTCCGGCGCCGGATGCCACACGTAACCCGTGGGCCCCACCGGATGCCCCGAGCGCGCGATGATGCGCGAGGTGAAGCCCGCGGGCAGCCTCAGGCCGTTGATGTCCGGCGAGCCGGAGATGGCGCCATAGGGCCCGGGGCCCGCCTGGGCCGGGGCCGCATAGGCGGCCTTCCAGAACCCGGGGCCGACGGCGAGCGCGCTCCCCCCGAGCGCGGAGAGGCGAAGGAAGTCGCGACGACCGAGCCGCATGCGTGGTTCTCCTGTACCGGCCAGGAGAACCACCCGCGCGCCGCCCCACCACTGAACGCGGAGGACGGGTGCCTGTCAGGACACATCAGCCGCGTCGACTCGCGCGGTTCTTGTCCCAGATGGCGTAGAGGATGATGAGGAAGGCGACAAGCCGGGCCACGTAGATGTAGTAGCGCCGCTCGTCCTGCACGTCGATGAGCCCGGCCACCACCGAGTTCACCCCCAGCACCGCGAACGACAGCGCAAAGAAGGCGAACAGCCGGTCGTGCGACTGCCTCCAGAAGCGAAGGAAGAACAGCGCGCACGCCAGCCACGCCATCGCCACCGCGCCGTTGAGCATGGACTGGAACATGCGTGGCTTCCCTCGTTACGAGGCGTCCCAGATGAGGCCGTACAGCAGGACGGAGGCGCTGGCCAGGGTGGTGAGCTGCCGGGGCAGGTACAGGTCAATCGTCGTCGGCAGAATCACCAGGTCGATGAACAACAGCACGTTGTTCGCCGCCATGCCCACGAAGCACAGCCCGCTCCACAACAGGAGCCTGGACTGACTGCGCTTCCACGCGCGCAGGAGCAGCACCGCGCACGCGATGCTCGTCAAGGCGCAGAGGATGTAGACCGCTTCAGCCATGGTCGCCGTCCTTGTCCTTCTTGAGCACGAACGCTTCCGCGAACCCGCGCACCTTGTCCAGCGGCCTCGAGAAGATGAAGGAGATGACACTCACCCGACGCGCACCATACACCGCCGCCAGCTCCGTGACGGCCTGCACGTCCTCGGAGCTCGCGGGACTGAAGCGATAGACGGGCACACGACCGCCGTCGCTCACCAGCAGGCTCCTCGCGGTGAGGTCCGCCAACCTCGCGTTGGCGGAAGGTTCTGTGATGCGCAGCTCCAGGCTCACCGATGACGCGGTCCACTCCCGCCCCGGCTGGGCTCGAAGCAGGAGGAGCACCTCCAGCTTCTCCAGGGAGTCGATGTGCGTCGTGATGAAGCGCTGGACCCGCGGCGGAAGTCCGGCGTCGCTCACAGGGCCACCATGCCCACGTTATTTTGTGCGTCAACCTTTTCTCGCAACAGGATGTTCAGGTTCCGGCGTGGACGCGTCCCTCGCCCGCTCGTCCTGCCTCACGGGAAGCGGGCCCTCCACGCCCTCCCGTCCGGGGTGGACGGGCGTAAGCTGCCTGAGTCCTTCCACAAGCTGCACCGTGGCGCTCGGCGCCGCCACGTCCAGAAGGGCGAGCAGCACCGTCTCCGGGCGGCCATGCATCCGGGGCAGCCAGGTGCTGAAAGCGCGCACCGAGCCCTGCTGTCCGCCCCATTCCCAGTCCACGTGGAAGCCCTGGAGGGCCTCGCCGCGGGCCGCGCGCATGAGGGGCTGCTCGTCGGTGGAGAGCACCTGGCCCTCCGTTCCCCGCACGACGAGGCCCTCGAGGAGGCTCTGGGCCTCGCGGTACGCCAGCCCTCCGCCGGCGAGCCCCTGGGCGGCGCGGTTGGCCAGCAGGGTGTGGCCCGTGCCCGGCTCCACCAGGGCGAGCGGCGTGGGGAGCGCGGCGAGCACGGCCTCCAGCCACCGCTGCTGGTTGCGGTGTGTCTCCATCTCCCGGCGCAGCAGCTCCTCGCGGGCACGGGCGCGCTCGGCGTCCACGCGGCGCTGGGCCTCGGCCAGCTCGCCCTCGTGCTCGCGCCGCTCGGTCTCCCGCAGCACCTCCGCCTGACGCTTCACCAGCTCCGTCTTGCGGTAGAGGTCCGCGAACACGCTCACCTTGGAGCGGAGGATTTCCGGCTCGTAGGGCTTGAGCAGATAGTCCACCGCGCCCACGGCGTAGGCGCGCAGCTCCGGCAGCTGGCCACGCGACAGGGCGGTGAGGAAGAGCAGCGGGGTGTGGCGGCTGCGCTCGCGCTCGCGGATGAGGCTCGCCGTCTCGAAGCCGTCCATGCCCGGCATCACGACGTCCAGGAGGATGGCGGCGAAGTCTTGCGACAGCAGGTGGCGCAGCGCCTCGCGGCCGCTGCGCGCGGTGACGAGCTGGAGTCCCAGCGGCGCGAGCGTCGCCTCCAGCGCGAGCAGCCCCTCGGGCTGGTCGTCGACCAGGAGGACGGACACGGGGCTCATGGCTGCACCCTGCCGCGCGACACGTAGGCCAGTCGCGCGAGCCAACCTCCCACGTCCTCGAGTGACAACCGCTCCACCTCGGCGTCGAGCAGCTCCACGTCCTCGCCGCCCACCAGCGCCACGCGGCCGCCGCGCGCCTGGACGAGGCTCAAGCCCGCGAGGCCGTCTTCATGGCCGCCGAAGAGCAGCCCCGCCGCGGCGGCGCCATGGCTGTCCGCGGCGGACTCGAAGAGCGCGTCGATGGCGGGACGACAGCCGTGCTCGGGAGGCTCCACCGACAGCGACACCGAGCCCCGGTCCACCAGCAGGTGGTAGCCCCACGGCGCCAGGTACACGCGGCCGGGCACCAGGTCGTCCTTGTCGTCCGGCTCCACCACCGGCAGCGCGCAGCGGCGGCCCAAGGGCTCCGCCAGCCGGTCGTGCGGGCCCCGGTGCAGCGCCACGACGACGGGCGCCGGCAGGTGCGCCGGCAGCACGGACAGCAGCGTCTCCAGGTCCGCCGCGGCGCCACGCGGCGCGCCCACCACCAGCAACCCCACGCTCATGACACCCTCCGGAAGATGCGGCCTGTGCCCTCCAGCTCCTCGAAGGCCGCTGCATGGGGCGTGCGCGACAGCGACTCCTTGCGCCCCAGGCACAGGAAGCCGAAGCGGGCCAGGCTCTCGTACAGGCGCGAGTGCACGCGGTTGTGCAGCGCGCGGTTGAAGGACAGCAGCGTGTCGCGGCACACGATGACGTGGAACTCGTTGAACGAGCCGTCGATGGCCAGGTTGTGCTGGGTGAAGAAGATGCCGTCGCGCAGCTTCGGCTGGACGAGCGCCCAGTTGCCGTCGCGCGTGTAGTGGTCCGACAGCGAGCCCTTGCCCCCCGACTCCGCGTGGCGGCGCGCGCAGTCCTCGCCGGGCAGGGGCACCACGCCCGTGCGCGCGTCCGCGAGCAGCCCTTCACTCGCGTCGGACGCGTACAGCCTGCAGCGCCCCCACAGCCCCTCCTCGTGCAGGAGGATGGCCAGCGAGTAGGTGTCCTCGCCCGTGCCGCAGCCCGCGTGCCACACGCGCACCGACGGCCAGGTGCGCAGCACGGGGACGACGCGCGAGCGGAAGTCGCGGAAGAAGGCCGCGTCCGAGAAGAGCGTGGGCGGCGTGCACGACAGCGCGCGCAAGAGCCCCTCCAGCGCCTCGCTGTCGTGGAGCACGCGGGCCTGGAGCGCGGAGAAGGACTCCAGGCGCTCCTCGCGCAGGTGACGCCGCAGCCGCCGGAGCAGCTGCGGACGCGAGTGGCTGCGCAGGTCGAAGCCCCAGTGTCGGGCCACGCCCTCCAACAGAAGCTCCGCCTCCAGCGTCTCCAGCGCCGCGGACTGGGCCCCGGTGCTCACCCGGAGACCTCCGTGCGCGGGCCCTTGGCCTGGGCACCCCGGGGCGCGTGCAGCCACACGCGCAACAGGCTGAGCAGCTTCTCGATGTCCACCGGCTTGGTGATGTAGTCGGACGCGCCCGCCTCCAGGCACTTCTCGCGGTCGCCCTTCATCGCCTTGGCGGTGAGGGCCAGGATGGGCAGATGCGAGACGCGCTCCATGCGGCGGATGGCGCGCATGGCCTGGTAGCCGTCCATCTCCGGCATCATCACGTCCATCAGCACCAGCTCGATGTCCTCGTCCGTCTCCAGCTGCGCCAGGCCCTCGCGCGCGCTCTCCGCGAAGGCCACCTTCATGCCGTAGCGCTCCAGCACGGTGTTGAGGGCGAAGATGTTGCGCACGTCGTCGTCCACCACCAACACCTTGCGGTTGACGAGCAGGGGGTCTCTCTCGCGGGCCTTCTCCAGCATGCGGCGCTTGGTCTCCGACAGCGTGGAGGGCGAGCGGTGCAGGAACAGGCTCGTCTCCTCCAGCAGGCGCTCGGGGCTCTGCGCGTCCTTGACGACGATGGCCTCCGCCACCCGGCGCAGCTCCGTCTCCTGCGCTCGCGACAGCTCGCGGCCGGTGTAGACGATGATGGGCGGCCCGCCGGCCCCATGCGCCTCGCGCACGCGGCGGATGAGCTCCGTGCCGGGCAGGTCCGGCAGGCCCAGGTCCAGCACCATGCAGTCGAAGCGGCGCTCCGCCAGCGCGGCCAGCGCGGCCGCCGCGGTGCCCACCGCCATCGTCTGCACGTCGTCGCTGCCGAGCAGCTCCTGGAGCGACTGGCGATGCACGGCGTCGTCCTCGACGATGAGCAGCCCGCGGCCCTTGCGCTCCACGAAGTCGCGCAGGGAGGCCAGCGCCGCCACCGCCGCGGCCGGGTCCGCCGCCGCGCGCAGGTGGCCGATGGCGCCCAGGTTGAGCGAGCGCTCGCGGTGGTCGTCATCCGACACCGTGTAGACCGGGAGCGCGCGAGTGCTGGCGTCGTGCTTGAGCCTGTCGAGCACCACCCAGCCCGCCATCTCCGGCAGGTCCAGGTCCACCGCCACGGCCACCGGCCGCGAGTCGCGCACCACGTCCAGCGCGCCCTCCACCTCCGTGGAGACGAGCACCTTGAAGCCCGCGCCCTGCGCCGCCGCGCGCAGCCTCGACGCGTGGTCCGGCGCGTGCGTCACCGCCAGCAGCACCTTGTCGCCGGGCTGGATGGTGGCGCGGTCATCGTCGATGGACAGCGCGACGAGCGCCGTCGGCACCGGGGACGGCTCCTCCAGGTGCATGGGCGGCGGCAGCATGGCGACGGAGTGGGCCAGGACGGAGGACACGGGTCGGGTGTCCGCGCCGGGCCGGTCCGCCATGAAGTCCAGCGGCAGGTAGAGGGTGAAGATGCTGCCCTGGCCCGGCTCGCTCTCCAGTCGGATTTCGCCGCCGAGCAGCCGCGCGATTTCGCGGCTGATGGACAGGCCCAGGCCGGTGCCGCCGTACTTGCGCGCGGTGGAGCCATCCGCCTGCTGGAAGGCCTCGAAGATGATGTGGTGCTTGTCCTTGGGGATGCCGATGCCCGTGTCGCGCACGGAGAAGGCCACCACCGAGGGCGCGCTGGAGAGCACCGGGTGGTCCGGCGTCCAGCCGTTCTTCGCCATGCCGATGCGCAGCGACACCGAGCCGGACTCGGTGAACTTGAAGGCGTTGGACAGCAGGTTCTTGAGCACCTGTTGCAGCCGCTTCGCGTCCGTCTCCACCTCGCCCGCCATGCCCGTCGACAGGTCGATGTCGAACTGGAGGCCCTTCTTGTCCGCCACCTGGCGGAAGGTGCGGTCCACGAACTCGCGCAGGTCGCTGAAGCGCAGCGGGCCCACGTCCACCGTCATGGTGCCGGACTCAATCTTGGACAGGTCGAGGATGTCGTTGATGAGTTCCAGGAGGTCCGCGCCCGAGGCGTGGATGGTCTTGGCGAACTCCACCTGACGTCCGGTGAGGTTGCCCTCCACGTTGTCGCTGAGCGTCTGACTGAGGATGAGCAGCGAGTTGAGCGGCGTGCGCAGCTCGTGGCTCATGTTGGCGAGGAACTCGGACTTGTACTTGGAGGTGAGGCTCAACTGCTCGGCCTTCTCCTCCAGGGCGCGCTTGGCCTGCTCGACCTCGCCGTTCTTGCGCTCGACCTCCGTCTTCTGCTCGGAGAGCAGCTTCGCCTTCTCCTGCAGCTCCTCGTTGGTGCGGCGCAGCTCCTCCTGCTGACGCTTGAGCAGCTCCTCGGACTGCTGGAGCGAGGTGGCCTGCTGCTCCAGGCGCTTGTTCGTCTCCGTCAGCTCCTCCTGCTGCTTGCGCAGCTCGTCCGTGAGCGCCTGGGACTGCTTGAGCAGCGCCTCGGTGCGCATGTTCGCGGCAATCGTGTTGAGCACGATGCCGATGGACTCGGTGAGCTGCGCGAGGAAGCCCAGGTGCACCTCGCTGAAGCGGTGGAACGAGGCCAGCTCGATGACGGCCTTGATTTCACCCTCGAAGAGCACTGGCAGCACGACGATGTTGCGCGGCACCTCCTCGCCCAGCCCGGAGGAGATGCGGATGTACGTGTCCGGCACGTCCGACAGGAGGATGGGCTCCTTCTCCAGCGCGCACTGGCCGACCAGGCCCTCGCCCAGCTTGAAGGTGTTGGAGAGGCCCTTGCGCTCCCGGTACGCGTACGACGCGAGCAGCTTCAGAATCTGCTCCCCGGCCTCGGCGCGCTCGGAGATGTAGAAGACGCCGTGCTGCGCGTCCACCAGCGGCGCCAGCTCCGACAGGATGACCTTGGAGACGGTGAGCAAGTCGCGCTGTCCCTGGAGGACGCGGGTGAACTTGGCCAGGTTGGTCTTGAGCCAGTCCTGTTCCGTGTTCTTGCGCGTGGTGTCCTTCAGGTTGCGAATCATCTCGTTGATGTTGTCCTTGAGGGCGGCCACTTCGCCCTGCGCGGACACCGTGATGAAGCGCGTGAGGTCACCCTTGGTCACCGCCGTGGCCACCTCGGCGATGGCGCGCACCTGCGTCGTCAGGTTGGCGGCGAGCTGGTTCACGTTGTCGGTGAGGTCGCGCCAGATGCCGGCCGTGCCGGGCACGCGCGCCTGTCCGCCCAGCTTCCCTTCGATTCCCACCTCGCGGGCCACCGTGGTCACCTGGTCGGCGAACACCGCCAGCGTGTCGATCATCCCGTTGATGGTGTCCGCCAGCTCGGCGATTTCGCCCTTCGCGTCCACGACGAGCTTGCGCTTCAGGTCGCCGTTGGCCACCGCCGTCACCACCTTGGCGATGCCGCGCACCTGCGTCGTCAGGTTGGAGGCCATGGAGTTCACGTTGTCCGTGAGGTCCTTCCACGTGCCGGCCACCCCCTTCACCTCGGCCTGACCGCCCAGCTTTCCTTCCGTACCGACTTCGCGGGCAACGCGCGTCACCTCGGACGCGAAGGACGACAGCTGGTCCACCATCGTGTTGATGGTGTTCTTCAGCTCCAGGATTTCACCCTGCACGTCCACGGTGATCTTCTTCGACAAATCACCGCGCGCCACGGCCGTCGTCACCTCGGCGATGTTGCGCACCTGGGACGTGAGGTTCGACGCCATCGAGTTCACGTTGTCCGTGAGGTCCTTCCACGTGCCGGCCACGCCCTTCACCACGGCCTGTCCGCCGAGCTTGCCCTCGGTGCCGACCTCGCGAGCGACGCGCGTCACCTCCGACGCGAACGAGTTGAGCTGGTCCACCATCGTGTTGATGGTGTTCTTCAACTCGAGAATCTCACCGCGCACGTCCACGGTGATCTTCTTCGACAAATCTCCGTTGGCGACGGCCGTGGTCACCTCGGCGATGTTGCGCACCTGGGCCGTGAGGTTGGAGGCCATGGAGTTCACGTTGTCCGTGAGGTCCTTCCACGTGCCGCCCACGCCCTTCACCACGGCCTGACCACCCAGCTTTCCTTCGGTGCCGACTTCGCGAGCGACGCGGGTCACCTCGGACGCGAACGAGTTGAGCTGGTCCACCATCGTGTTGATGGTGTTCTTCAACTCGAGAATCTCGCCACGCACGTCCACGGTGATCTTCTTCGACAGGTCACCGCGCGCCACCGCCATCGTCACCTCGGCGATGTTGCGCACCTGCGACGTCAGGTTCGACGCCATCGAGTTCACGTTGTCCGTGAGGTCCTTCCACGTGCCACCCACGCCGCGCACCACGGCCTGGCCGCCCAGCTTTCCTTCGGTACCGACTTCCTTCGCGACGCGCGTCACCTCGGACGCGAAGGACGAGAGCTGGTCCACCATCGTGTTGATGGTGTTCTTCAGCTCCAGCACCTCGCCGCGCGCATCGACGGTGATCTTCTTCGACAGGTCGCCCTTCGCGACGGCCGTGGTCACGTCGGCGATGTTGCGCACCTGCGCGGTGAGGTTGGAGGCCATGGAGTTCACGTTGTCCGTGAGGTCCTTCCACGTGCCACCCACGCCGCGCACCACGGCTTGGCCGCCGAGCTTTCCCTCCGTACCCACTTCGCGGGCGACGCGGGTCACCTCGGACGCGAACGAGTTGAGCTGGTCCACCATCGTGTTGATGGTGTTCTTCAGCTCCAGGATTTCACCCTGCACGTCCACGGTGATCTTCTTCGACAGGTCACCGTTGGCGACGGCCGTCGTCACCTCGGCGATGTTGCGCACCTGGGACGTGAGGTTCGACGCCATGGAGTTCACGTTGTCCGTGAGGTCCTTCCACGTGCCGGCCACGCCCTTCACCACGGCCTGTCCGCCGAGCTTGCCCTCGGTGCCGACCTCGCGAGCGACGCGTGTCACCTCGGACGCGAACGAGTTGAGCTGGTCCACCATCGTGTTGATGGTGTTCTTCAGCTCCAGAATCTCACCGCGCACATCCACGGTGATCTTCTTCGACAGGTCACCATTGGCGACGGCCGTCGTCACCTCGGCGATGTTGCGCACCTGGGACGTGAGGTTCGACGCCATGGAGTTCACGTTGTCCGTGAGGTCCTTCCACGTGCCGCCCACGCCCTTCACCACGGCCTGACCGCCCAGCTTTCCTTCGGTACCCACCTCACGCGCCACGCGCGTCACTTCCGAGGCGAAGGACGACAGCTGGTCCACCATCGTGTTGATGGTGTTCTTCAGCTCCAGAATCTCACCGCGCACGTCCACGGTGATCTTCTTGGACAAATCGCCCTTGGCGACGGCCGTCGTCACCTCGGCGATGTTGCGCACCTGCGACGTCAGGTTCGACGCC
Organism: Myxococcus fulvus; assembly: GCF_900111765.1. The sequence goes on along the minus strand of NZ_FOIB01000001.1, from coordinate 680,426 downwards.
ATCGAGTTCACGTTGTCCGTGAGGTCCTTCCACGTGCCGGCGACGCCCTTCACGCGGGCCTGGCCGCCCAGCTTTCCCTCGGTGCCCACCTCGCGCGCCACGCGCGTCACTTCCGAGGCGAAGGCGCCGAGCTGCTCCACCATGCCGTTCACCAGCCGGGCGGTGCGGAAGAACTCGCCCTTCAGCGGCCGGCCGTCCACCTCCAGCGCCACCGTCTGGGACAAATCTCCCTTGGCCACCGCGCCGATGACGCGGCCCATCTCCGTCGTCGGCTGCGCCAGGTCCGCCACCAGCGTGTTCACCGACTCCACGCAGTCGGCCCAGGAGCCCACCGCGCTCACCACGTGCGCGCGCTGGGTGATGCGGCCCTCCTTGCCCACCACGTTGCCGATGCGCTCGAACTCGTGCGCCATGCGCTCGTTGAGCTCGATGATTTCGTTCAGCGAGTCCGCGACCTTGCCCGCGTTGCCCACCTTGTCCACGGGCATGCGCACGGAGAAGTCGCCCTTGCGCACCGCCGTCAGCACCCGCAAGAGCTGCCGCGAGTCCAACGCATCCGAGTCGTCCTCCACGGAGCGCTGCGGTGGCACCACCGCGCGAGCGCGACGCGAGACAACCTTCTTCACAGTCATGGAGAGCCCCTGCACGTCCCTGGGATGGGCGCGGCCACTGCGTTGTCCCGCGACTCCCCCGGCGCCGACAGCCCCCTCGGGAGGGCACAGTGCCCACCACCGGACACTCGCCCGCGACTTCGTGCGCCAGCCAACATTGACCCAGGGGGCCTTCACCACACGGGGTGAAATCCGGGACGCTTCACGCGCCTGCCCGCTCGCCCGGGAGGAAGGCGCGACGCCTCAGTGCCGCACGCGCGGCTTCGGGGCGCGCACGTGGACCTCCATGCGCGCGTCCCCCGCCACCACGCTGCTGAGCACCTCCTGCTGCTCGGGCCCCAGCCGCGCCACCGCGCGCATCGTGGCCACCAGCAACAGCGCCTCCACCGTGGACGGCACGCCCACGCCGCCCGCGCCCGTCTTCAGCGGCATGGGCAGCCGGGGCACCCGCCCGGCCGAGGCCAGCGCCTCCACCGCGTACGCCGGCGTCGTGTCCAGCGTCACCGCGATGGCGGGCAGTTCCTGTGCCGCCTCCGCCTGTCCCTGCGCCTGCATGTGCATCAGCTGCTGGAGCGCGCCCTGCTGGAAGTACAGCGCCAGCCCCGCCCGACCGTCGCCGGTGTGGAACACGCAGCCCTCGAAGGTGTGCGTCAGCGGACCGGACACCGCCACCTCGAAGGGCTGGCTGTCATCCCAATGCGTCCACGGCCGCGCCTCCCAGTACTCGGTGGCCGCCTGCACGAACAACAGCGCCTTGTCCGAGCCCAGCCCGGACAACCCTCGCTGTCCCCAGGCCAGGAACGTGGCGATGGCCGCCCGGGACGACAACGCCGCCTCCGTCGGCTCCTCCGCCCGCACGCCCAGCTCCGCGCCAGCCTGGGCCAACACCGGCTCGCACCGCACCGACTCGCGCTCGTCCAGCCCCTCCAGGAGCACCGTCAGGCCCGCCACGTCGTCGCGCTCGAACACGGGCGCGGACGGCTCGCCCGTGTCGGAGATGCGCAGGTACACGTCCGTCGTGCCCTGGGAGAGCGGCACCGGGCCGAGCTTCAGCAGGTAGAACATGGGGGCCCTTCCCTAGAGCGCGCGCTTGCCGTCCAGGGCCTTGCGGACCTGCTTCATCAGCGCGGGGATGTCGAAGGGCTTCTGGAGGAAGGGGATGCCCGGGTACTCCGCGCGCAGCGCGCCCACGTCCACCGCGCTCATGCCCAACAACGACACGCCCTTCCACTCCGGCTCCGTGCGGATGTGCTTGATGAGCGCGGGGCCGTCCATCACCGGCATCATCCAGTCGGTGAGGACCAGGTCCGGGCGCAGCTCGCTCATGCGCGCCAGCGCCTCACGCCCATGCGAGGCGGTCAGCACCCGGTAGCCCTCCTCGCGCAAAAGGTCCGCGAGGGCCTCCAGGATGCCCTGCTCGTCATCCACCACCAGGACCGTCTCCATACGGGCGGGCTGCGCTCCTCGCGAATCAGGGATGGCCACCGCTCCGGTGGCGGGCAAGTCCCGTCAACAGGGTGTCCAGGGCGACGTCGAAGGGAGGCTGAACCTCGATTCCTTGTCGGGAGATGACGAACTCCCGGATGGAGGGGTCGTAGTCGGTGTCCCGCAGCTTGAAGATGGTCAGGAGCCGGCGCAGACACCCCTCCAGCTCCACGTGACGCAGGAAGAAGAGGTTCTCCGCCACGGCGGAGGGCCCCGGCTCCAGGGGGACGTCGAGCACCGGCCCGAACAGGCGCGGTGTCTCCAGACTGAAGATGGTGGTCGCGCAAGAGGAGCGCAGCTCCTGCGTGAGCGCCGCGAAGAACGACGGCATGCGCGAGGGGTCCGGCGCCGCCTGGCTCATGGCGGGCAGCCCGTCCACGAACACCCGCGACACGCCGTGCTTGCGCACCGCGCTCAACAGCTGGTCCGCGAGCACGTCCAGGATGCACTCGGCGGGAGGCTGCCAGAGCAGGTGCATCCGGCCCTCCTTCACCGCGCCGGACATGTCCATGCCGGCGGCCGCCACCTTGTGAAGCAGCCGCTCGGGCGACTCGTAGAAGCCCATGTACAGGCAGCTCTCGCCCTGCCTCAGTCCCTCGACGAGCAGGCTGCTGCCCATCAGCGTCTTGCCGCTGCCCGGAGGCCCCAGAATCAACGACGTGGAGCCCGCCGCCAGCCCGCCGGGGAAGAGGGCGTCCATGGACGGGATGCCGAAGTGGACCCGCTTCGCGCTCGGCTCGGGCGGCTGGGCGCGCCGCATCCGGGCCTCCAGCCGGGGGAAGACCTCCAGCCCCGCGTTGGAGATGCGGAAGGTGTGCACCCCCGCCATCGTCGCGCCGCCGCGGAACTTGCGGACCTGCAGCTCGCGCCAGGAGCGCACGCCCAGGGTCCGCTCGCGCAGCTCCAGGATGCCATCCACCATGGTGTACTCGGGGTGGACGGTGGGGCCGTTGGAGCTGGTGAGCATCAGCGCGGTGAAGCGGGACAGGCCCGCGGACACCTGCAGCTCGTGGATGAACTTCTTGAAGTCGCGGCTGCTGCCCGCCGCCTCCTGCGCCTGCACCAGGCCGTCCAGCACCAGGATGTTGGCGTTGTGGTTGCGCACCTCGCGGCGTAGCAGCTCCAGCAGCCCCGGCAGCCCCTGCTCCTCCAGCGTGCGGAAGCCGCTGACGTAGTACACGCCATCCGGCAGCAGCGCGGGGTCGAAGAAGGCCATGTCGCGCATGTTGGCGAGCATGCGCGCGTGCGACTCGGCCAGGAGCGTCACGTAGAGGCAGCGCACCCCGGTGCGGCCCTGGTGGTAGCAGAGCTGGTTGGCGAAGAGTGTCTTGCCCGCCCCGGGCTCGCCCACGACGATGTAGACACCCGAGGTGATGAGGCCACCGCCCAGCACGGCGTCCAGGCCGGGCACGCCGGTGGACACTCGCGCGTCCTGCCGCGGCGCTTGCTCGGAAGGAGACATGGGAGGGCTCATACCGCAAAACGCAGTCCCGGCGCGCCTGGATTGCTTACAGGGAGCGCGAGGAGGGCCGGGAATGCCGTAGAACGGGCCTGGAACCCTCCAGGAGCCCCTGCCCCGCGTGGACACCCTCGTCCGCATCGCCGAAGCCCTTGGCCGTTTCTCCGCGCGCTTCGTCCCCAGCGCGTTCTCCATCGCCGTGCTCCTGAGCCTTCTGACCATGGGCCTCGCCATGGGGTGGGTGGGCGCAAGTCCCCCCAAGGTGCTCGACGCGTGGGGCGGCGGCTTCTGGGAGCTGCTCACGTTCTCCATGCAGATGGCACTGGTGATGTTCACTGGCTACCTGCTCGCGCTCACCACGCCCGTCCGGGCGCTCCTGGAGAAGGCGTCCGGCCTGGCGCGCACGCCGCGCGGCGCGGTGGCGCTGATGGCCTTCGTGTCCATGGCGCTGGCGTACATCAACTGGGGCCTGTCCCTGGTGGCCAGCGCCATGCTGGTGCGCTTCGTCGCCCGGCGCCGGCCGGACGTGGACTACCGGCTGCTCGTCGCCTGCGCGTACTTCGGCCTGGGCGCGACGTGGCACGCGGGCCTGTCCGCGTCCGCGCCGCTGCTCGTCGCCACGCCGGGCCACTTCCTCGAGAAGAGCATGGGCCTCATCCCCATCGACCGGACGCTCTTCTCGCCCTTCAACATCTCGCTCACCGTGGGCGTCGTCGCCGGCCTCACGCTGCTCGCGTGGGCCCTGCATCCCAAGCCCGGGCACGTGGTGCGCGTGGACCCGGCGGTGCTGGAGAAGCTGGGGGACTTCGTTCCGCCCGAGCGCCCCGCCGAAAAGAGCGTGGCCGTCTGGCTGGACCACGCGCGGCTGCTCAACGTCATCTTCGGGGTGCTGGGGTTGCTCTGGCTGGGCCAGTACCTGTGGCTCAACGGCGGCTGGCGGGCGCTCAACCTCAACGTGGTGAACTTCACCTTCCTGGTGCTCGCGGTGCTGCTGCACGGCACGCCCGCCAGGCTCATCAAGGCGGCGGAGGAGGCCGGCACGGTGCTGCACGGCATCGTGCTCCAGTTCCCCCTGTACGCGGGCATCTACGGCATCTTCAAGGCCACGGGGCTGACGGACCGCATCGGCCAGCTCTTCGTGTCGCTGTCCACGCCGCAGACCTTCCCGGCCATCGTCTATCTCTACAGCGGCGTGGTGAACTACTTCGTCCCCTCGGGGGGCTCCAAGTGGGCCATCGAGGCGCCCTACCTGCTCGACGCGGCCAGTCGGCTGGGGGTGGCGCCGGAGAAGGTGGTGCTCGCGTACGCCTGGGGCGACATGGCCACCGACCTCATCCAGCCCTTCTGGGCGCTGCCGCTCCTGGCCGTGGCCCGGTTGGAGTTCAAGGACATCCTGGGGTTCTTGCTGGTGGCGTTCCTGGTGTACCTGCCCCTGGTGACGCTGGCGTTCTGGTGGCTCGGATGAGACGCGACGGGGTTCCGTGCTAGACCTCCGGCAGGACCCGCCGGGGAAGGCGGGTCCCAACTCATCAAACGAGGGGACCCCGAGTATGAAGAAGCTGATGACGCGGACCATGGTGTGTGCGGTGTTGGGGATGTCTTCGCTGGCCCTGGCGCAGGACGCGGCGGCGGAGGCTCCGGCCAAGGAGCCCGCGAAGGTTCCGAGCGCGGACGCGGTCCGTGACACCTGGAACTTCTTCTACAACGGCAAGGGCCAGGGCCCCGTGCTGGTGGAGGCCAAGCTCTGTACGGAGGTGGCCAAGGACGGCCCCAACAAGTACGAGTGCATCGCCGAGGTCGCCGCCGAGGGCATCAAGGCGAACACCACCGTGATGCTGTGGCAGGCCTACCTGGTGCCCCAGGGTGACTCGGTCGAGGACGTCATGGTCCAGACCAAGCAGGGCAACGTGGTGCGTGAGACCAAGGACGTGAAGCTCAAGGGCGACGGCTGGCGCGCGCGTCAGTGGACGGGCGTGCGGCTCAACAAGCCGGGCACCTGGACGGTCTCCGTGATGCGCGGTGACCAGGTCCTCAAGGAGCTGCAGGTCAAGGTGAACTGAGTCACACGGTGCGCTCCCTTTTGAGCGCACGTTGGAAGCACCCGACGCCCACCACGAGGCCCCTTGCGGCCTTGGGTGGGCGTTGGTGTTACAGGGCGGGCTCGGCGCTGGGGCGACGTGGTGCGCGTGTTTCAACGGGCCTTGCGACGCTGCTCAGCCAGTTTGGCGTTGAAGTCGCGCTCGGCGTTATCCGCGTAGGTCTTGCAGGTCAGAGCCTTGGCGCCGGCCTTGTCTCCGGCGGCATATTCCCAGCCACTGAAGCTCGGATGCGGTGACAGCACGACATCGCAAGGCAGGGCGCGCACGGTGGCGAGGCTGCGTCGATAGTCGTCGACGAGGCGCGGGTACCGCGGGTGGGTCAGCAACTGATAGCCGGGGGTGCTGAGGCTGTCGACGTAGGCGATGCGCACGGGCTTGCCGTCCCGCGTATCCGTCCAGGTCCAGGCGGTGCTGCCCGGGGTGTGCCCCGGCATGAAGTGCGCGGTGAATTCGACGCCGCCCTGTTTGACGACCTCGCCATCCATCACCACGCGGTCCACCACGACGGGCACGAAGGCGAAGTCATCACCGAAGTGCAGATCATCGGCGCCCCCGCGAGCCAGCAGGACCGCCGACTCCGCGCTGGCCACCACCCGCGCGCCGGTGCGGCGCTTCAGGGCGGAGAAGGGGCCCGCATGGTCGGCATGGGCGTGGCTGTTGAGCAGCAGGCGCAGGTCCTTCGGCTCGAAGCCGCGGCGCTTCAAGTTCTCCAGCAGATGGTCGGCCATCTGGGGCATGCCCCCATCGAGCAGCACGACGCCGTCCTGGGTCTCCACCAGCAGGGCGGTCAGGTCCTCCGTGCCAATCTGCCAGGTGTGGTCGGCAATGCGCAGCGGCAGGATGGGCTGCAGCCAGGGCGCATCCACGGTGTAGGCCTGCAACTGGGGGAGTGGCGGGAGCTTCGGCGGCGCCGGCGGTGTGGCGGCGACGGTCGCGGCGCTCAGCAGGCAGGAGAGAAGAGCCCAGGTGGATGTCCGGAGGCGCATGGCGAATGAAGGGGGAAAGGAGGTGCGGGGACGCTAGCACGGCACTGCACGGAGGCTTCGCAGGTGCGGCGTCACGAGACGTGGTGTCTCCGGGCCACGGCTCACATCACGGGTCGTCGGACAGCTCGTCGAGTTGCCCTTGGGCCACTTCGCGATAGTGCGGCACCCGCTCAACGGCGAGCACGTCCCGCATCACCTGGCGAGCAGCATCGTAGTCACTGGCTCGCTTGTAGCGATACATCCGGTTCAGGGAGGACACCATGCGACTGGAGCCCTCGCGAATGCGACGCGCGCACTCCTCCAGGAGCGTCGTCCGTTGCCAGCAACTCGGCGGCTTCAGAGGCGCCGATGCCGACTTCGGCGGCCGTACACTCCAGCAGCGCACGGATGTCATCGGTGAGCACAAGTTCATCGCCACCCTGCGACACACGGCGAGCAAGGGCGCGGATGGGGTCCCAATCCAGTTCATCGGCCATGCACTACCTCTTCTTCGGATAGCACTTGTCGCCTGGCCATTCTTGCCGTCCCTCGCAGGAGCGGAAGCAGGCATGGCAGCTTCCCTTCCACCCCTCGACGGGGCGAGGCATTCGTGACACGTCATGCGCGACACCCCACCCGGCCCATCGTCCTGTCGGACCGAACAGGGAACCTCTGTTCCGAGCGCCCCTGCTGGGGCATTCCACGGAGGCGTCGATGTGCATGCGTTGGGCCGTCGTGTTGTTGCTGCTGTTACCCAGGGGCGGGTGGGGACAAGAGGCCGTCACCCCTGAGGACTTCGACACCACCGTGCGCAGGCTGGAGGAGGCGCTTCGAACCGAGGCCTCTGTCGAAGAATCAGGAGCAACCCAGGCTGACGAAGAGCCCACGTCACCTGCACCGTGGGCCTACTGGCTGCGTCTGGAGGCCACGTCGCTGACGCTGCTGCCCCGAAGTGGCGTGGGCCACGACGAAGGTTTCGTGCAACTGGAGCCACGTGGAGTGGTGAGGAGACGAGGCGTCTTCACCCTCGACGTAGGAGCACCGGTGCGGTTGCGACTCTGGGGTGGCGCGGAAGGAGCGGTGCTCGTCAGGAAGGAGGACTGGGACACGCTGTCCGACTGGGGACAGGTGGTGCGCGCCCTCAGGGTTGGCAGCACGCCGAACTCGTTGTGGATGGGCGCGCTGGAGTCCTACACGCTGTTGTCCGGGCACCTGGTGCGTCGCTACAGCAACCGGAGCAACCCCGACTACCACCCCGCAGGAGCGGTGGTGACGGGGATGCTGGGCCCGGTCTACGCGGAGGCCTTCGCCTCGGACGTGCTGGGCGCGCGACTCGTGGGCGCGGAAGTCGCGGTGGACGTGCAGCACCTCTTCTTCGGCCGTCCCCTCATTCCCTTGCAGTACCTGCTGTCGGTGTCCGCGGCCCATGACTGGGGACGCGCGGGAGGCACCTCGAAGCCGCTGACGCTGGCGCATGTGGACGGCTCGGCGATGCTCGTGCGGCGCAGGAGCGCTGACGGCGGTTTCGAGGTGACGCTGCTGGGTGGCTGGGGCGGACGTCCAGAAGAGGGCGGCGCCTGGGGCGCCGTGGCGGGCCTGGGCGTGGATGCGTTGACTCCGACGGTGGACCTGCGGGCCCGTCTGGAGGGTCGCGTGCAGCGAGGAGGCTTCCGACAGGGAGCCTTCGGCCCGGACTACGAGCTGGCGCGCTTTCAGGTGACGGGCCCGTCCGCCTTGCCGCTGGCGGAGGCGTCCTTCCCGGACGGAGTGTCCGCGTATGGCGAGGTGATTCTCAGTGGGGATGCGGAGCGGCTGGGCACGCTGTCTCGGCGCCACCTGCGCCTGACGATGGGGGCGGAGGCCTTCTCGTGGGGCCGGGTGGATGTGGAAGGTCGCCTGGAGGTGCAGGCCTTCCACCGGAGCCTCACATTGGCGGTGGGCGGGATGGCGCTCGGCGCGGGTAAGCCCGCTGCGCGCTACCTCGTTTCGGGCGAGGCTCGGTGGCGCCTCTTGAGTGGCCGCCTCTACGCGGTGGGACAAGGTGGCACGTTGCTGTTCCCAACGGCGGAAGGGCCGCTGCGTCCGGGTGCCTTCGCGGCCGTGGGACTGGGGGTGGACCATGCGCGCTGAGCGACGTCGGTGCGGCGGAGTGGGCCTGGCGCTGGCCGTGGCGCTGCTGAACGTGGGTTGCGCCTCGTTGCCCTCGAAGTCAGGAGCACAGGACACCCTGACCTTCAGTCCCTATTCCGCGTCCACCCAGGCGACGTGGAGCGCGGCCGAGGCGTCATCTCCAGAGGTGGTGTCGGCTTCCTCGGCGATGGGGGCGGAAGTTCCCCTGAGTCTTCGACGCGAGCCCCTGGCGGATGGGGCTGAAGGCACAGGTGCGCCAGTCACGGAGCGGGTGGCGCGCGGTGGGGCTGTTGCCTGTGGGGGACGCCCCATGCCCTCGGGCTGGCCTCACGTGGAGTCGAGTCGCGAAGCGCTGGAGCCCTTCCAGGCGTGTGCCTCGCCCGGGGAGTTCGTGGCCATGCAGCGTGCGGTGGACATGGCCGAATTGGTGGCATCGCTCACGGACTGGGACGCGGTCCGTCTGGGCGCCTTGGGCCCGATGGATGCACGGGCCTCGGAGGTCCTGGGCCGCAAGCGCGCGGCCTTCCTCGTCACGTCCGTGGAGAAGTACGGCGTGCCGTCTGCCGAGGTGCTCGCCCTCTTCGTCCTCCACTCGGCCTTCGACGACGAGCTGCGCGAGATGGTGCGGCTGCTGGCCCGCGACAAGCAATTGGAAGAGACGCTGGGCGCCATGGCCACCGTCCGCGAGGAGCTGAAGCGGCGGGGCCTGTCGCTGGAGGACTTCCCGGAGCGGGAAGAACAAGCACGTGACGTCCTGCGTGGGCTGGGGCGAGCAGGGCGGGACATGCTCTCCAGCAGTCCGGCGAGCGATAGCGCTCGGGGACAAAGCCTCTGGGCGATGCGCGCCGAACTCCCACCGCCCTACCAGGCGGCCCTGGACGAAGTGCAAAAGGTGCTGGCGGAGCGGCACTACGCGCCAGGAAGCGTCTTGGTGGGAGCGTTCGACCACCTGACCTTCGGCGCGCCCGTGGGCTTCTATCACCTGGTCGCCGGGACAGGGCACGGAGCGCGCTCGCTGGCGCAGGGCAAGTACGAGCAGGCCACACGCGAGTTGGCGCCAGCCGCGCTGATGGTGGCGCTGTATGCCGGGAGCAAGGGCACGCGAGCCCTGATGGAGTCGAGGCCCGGTGGGCGGGCGAGCTTGCGGCGGCTCTCGGCATCAGACGTTGACGCACTGAAGACCGTCGTGAAGGAGCTGGAGGAGCAATTCGGCCCCGGCGCGGTCGGCGAGTTCGTCTCCTTCTTTCGGGGCAGACGAGAGGTCGCGCTCTTCGCGGCGGTGGAAGGACCGGCTGGCGTCATCGCCCTGCATGAAGCCCGAGGCAACCTGCCGAAGGCGCAGGCACTGTTGGCGGAGCGGTATCGAGAGCCCGCGAATGCCAGCGCGACGCGGGGCGGTGTGGAGAAGCGAAGGGGTGGCCGACCGTCCCTCCCACCGGAGGCGGCGGACATCCCCGTCGAGGTGGCGGAAGCGAAGCTGCGGCAGACGGAAGCCGAGGCTGGAGGGGCGCGGCTGCCAATGGACGTGGGCCTCCTCGAGAAACACAGGGAAGCACTGCAGAAAGCCGTGCCTCCTGGAGCCGAGGTGCATGCTCTCTGGCCGGACTATCTGGCGTACCTGGAGCGGCGCACCGTGGAGATCGGGCAGCGGCAGGCGACGAAGGGGCCGCTGGGATGGGCGGACTACCAGGTGATGCGAGACAGGTACGCCCGGGGCCTGACCTTCGAGAGGACGATGGTCGCCCTGCTGAAAGAGGACGCGGCGCGCCCGCGTGCACAACGGCTGTGGCTCCGAGACTTCGACCAGCCCCGCATCGAGACGCACGTGGGTGTGGCGAAGGCGGACCTGCGCTTCGCGGATGTGCTCGTCATCGAGGAGCGCCCTCCGCCGGGACAAGCCCCCCGCGTGGAGACGTTCAGCATCAAGAGTCGGGACCTGCGAGCATTGAGGGTGGACCCTCTGCGGGCGCAGATTGTTGCGGACGCCACGGCCGCTCTGGCCTACTACGGTGAAACGCTCCGCATCCGCCGGCCAGGACTGGAGATGGAAGCACGGGTTGGGAGGGTTCGCCTTGTCTACGAAGTCGCACTCAAACCCGACAGCTCACGAACACTCAAGGCAGCCGTCGACGCGGCTCTGGAAGCAGTCCCCGAAGTAGAGGTGGTTTTTCGATGACGGCTCTGGAATTTCGAGAATTGCCCACGACGGATCGCCTCCTCTTCACGTTCGATGGAGACTTTGACCAGAAAGCCCCTTCGGCACACGAGCTCGAGCCGCTCTTGGATGCGCTCGAGACCTATGCCGGCGAATGGATGCCGGAGTTCGTCAGCGGCAAGCGCAAACGTCCGTACTCTCGCGATGCCCTGTTGAGCGCACTGGAAGAACGGCGTGAGCCGAGGAGCGCCGCTGTCGGTCTCCATCGTCAGAAGTGGCCGGCATTGGATATGATGCTCAGGCTCAGGTATCCGCCACTTCCAGCGAGGCTGCATGTCTGGCTCAACATCCAGCCGCTCTCTGTGTTCTCGGATCCAGAGTGCTGTCGCAGATTCGTCGAGATGGTGCGCGCCTGGGCTTCCAGATACCCCCCTCCTCATGCGCTGGCCCATAGCATGGCGGATGATGAACTGTCTGGAGCGCCAGGCTTCGGCCGTGATGACGAAGTCACGCGGAGAGACGGATTCAACAAGATATATGAAACAGCCTGGTTGAACGTCTTCGGCCCACAGCTCGTGGAGAGCGTGGGTCGCGAGCGGATGCTCTCGACGCCCGCGCACCTCGTGGAGGAGCTCCCCAACGGCTCCGTCCTCCTGGTGCTACGCCCCACCGCCGCCGACTTCGCGAGCGACGAGGCGCGCGTGGCGCAGGCGCGTGCGCATGTCCACCTGCGGCCAGACCTCGACTTCGACACGGTGCTGAGCACGTTGCGGGCGCGTAGCGCCGCGCTCGCCCCAGTGGAGCCTCGTTTCCACCCGGATCTCGCACCGCTGCTCTCGCGGCTGCCGGACGCGTTCGCCATCAGCGAGCGACAGACGAAGATCGCCGAGTTCAACGCCTTCCAGCCACCGGAGCCGGAGGAGTGGCTGCCAACTGAGTTGCCGCCCGACGTGGAGAGCCCGGAGTCCGTGCTCGCGTCCTACGGAGCGCTGTCCGAAGGGCTCGTGGCGGCCCTGCACACGAAGGTGCCCTCCATCACGGAGGAGACGGTGGAGTCACTGACGGACCTGGACGTCTACTTCTGGAGGGAGAGCTTCCCGGAACGTTACGAGCGACAGCTCATCGATGGACACACGGCCCCCGCGCTCGGGGCCTATCTGGCGGCGGTGCTGGTGCGACGGTTGGGTGGAACGTGGGTGCCACGGCAGAAGCTGGAGGAGTCCCAGGTGCGAGTCGGCAAGCGCGCCTGGCTCCCCTTCCTCCGCGCCCGTCGGTACATGCAGTCCCGTCAGTCCCTGCTGGACTACTCGCTCACCCAGTTCTTCCGTGAGGTGGAGCGACACCGGGCCTGAGCCGTTATTTCCATCTCGCGACAACCATTCCCGAGCCCATGGAATGAGGCTGAAAAAGCAACCACTCCGGGTCGACGGTCTCCGGCTGGAAATGAGCACGGCGTCGCCCAGGTAGCCCTTCCGCGCGGAATCCTCCGCGCATGGGAGGACACATGTATCGAATCATGATGAGCACGGCGCTGATGGTGGGACTCGGCGGAGGCTTCACCCTGGGAGCCTTCCCGCTGGCGGCGGAAGCCGCGGGCCCCTCCATCCCGCCCATCTGCAGCAGGTCCCAGTGCCAATACCAGTGCAGCCTGTCGGGCTCGAATGGCGCCTGCTTCAATGGGATGTGCCTCTGCTACATCGACGTCTGACATCCCGGGTCGCTGAAACCACCACGCCCACCGCGAGCCCCTATTTCGCGGGCCCGGGTGGGCGTCGGAATCGTCAGGCCCGACTCACGGCTCCGGAAGCGGACTGAAGTTGGCGTCATTGGGGCCCGAGGCGCCCCAGTTGTTCTGCCGGATGTTGAGGGTCCGGTACGTGAGGGAGCCCTCCCATTCACCGATGAGGATGAGGAAGGAGGGCGTGGCGAGCACCCTGCCCCGGATGAAGCGCTCCAGCGAGGACTCGCCCGTCGTGCGCACGCCCAGCCACGTGTACGCCGGGGACGTGTTGGACACGGGCGGAGAGAAGGCCACACCTGCCGCGGGCTCGGTGGCCGTCAGGAACGACGCCCCCGTGAGGAGCGGCGAGAAGTCTCCCCGACTGAAGCCATCCTCCAGCATCGAATAGGACCCGAAGTCGATCGGCGTCGGCGCACTGGCCGAGCAGTGGATGAAGCGCAGGAACGCGGACGGAGGCACCTCCGCCGCGAACCGCTCCCTCACCACGGTGAGCGTCGGCGAAGCCCCCTGTCGTCCACACAGCACGCCCAGGTAGCGCCCACCGGCCTCCAGCGGCCCGCTGTTCGCGGACTCGAGCACGGCCTGCCCAGGCTGTCCGCTCACCGTGACGCGAACGGGGACTCCCGTCTCCGACACCGGCAGGTCCGCCACCTTCGGCGACGTGCCGTAGGTGATGCCCGTGGCGACGTTGAGCGACTGATAGACGACCTGGAGCGAGGACGCCGTGCCTCCGGGCGTGGCGGAGAGCAATCCGTTGAAGAAGTAGACCAGCGGCCCGCGCCGCAACCGTACGACCCTGTCCTGCTTCGCGGTGATGATGAGCAGCGCGGAGGCCCCATCATCCGGCAGCGTGCGCCGGTCCTCACCGGTGTTGATGGCGTAGTACGCCTGCCCCGCCTCGAACGTCCGCTGCGGCACGGAGTAATACAGCCAGCCGCTCTGCGAGGGCGTGAAGGCCGGGCTGGTGCCGATGATGGCCACCCGCGAGGTGTCGACGGGAACGGGCACCCCCTCCTCATGCTCGTCCGGCGAGTAGGCATTGACGGTGTTGTTCCCGTACGGATTGCCCGACGTGTCCGCGAAGCGCCGCGTCGCCGTCGCGGAGGTGACCCGGTCCGCCGACATGAAGCGCACCCGCACCAGGTCCGGCTCTGCCTCGACCACCAACGCGTCATCCCGCAGCACCACCAGGCGAGGACGGTCCGGACGCTCCTGCCCCACCTGGAGCAACGAGCCCGCGCCCACCACCGTCACCCACTTCCCCGCCTCCAACGTGAAGCCCACCTGCGCGAGCACCGGCGCCGACTCGCCCCCTTCCGTGTCACGCGCCACGAACTCCACCTCCTGCGTGTCGCCCGTGAGAATCACCTCCTGGAACGCGGTCACCGCCTCACTCCCCGCCTCCACCGAGGTGAACAGCTTCGTGCTCCCCACGTGCAGGTCCACCGAGAAGGGCGCCCAGGGCTGGTCCGTCACGTCCGTCGGATTGCCCTTCGAGCCGAGGAAGGCATTCACGAAGCGCACCCGCGCACGAGGCCGCGTGTCCGGCCCCGCATCAGGCATCCCCGCATCCGGAGTCCCTGCATCCGGGACGACAGGCCCCGCATCCGGAGTCCCCGCATCTGGGACGACAGGACCACCATCCGGTCCACTGTCGACGGGCCCCGGACCCGAATCCCGTCCCGCATCCTGCACGCCCGAATCCGGCACGCCCGAGTCGGGCCTCGGGTCCTCGGAATCATCACCACACCCAATGGGCCCCACCAACAACAGGCCCGCCAGCATCAACAGCCACACACGCAGGAGTCTGCTCTGGGTCACGTTGGCGCTCCGGAAGAAAGGACTCACACGGCCAGGGCCGCTCACGGCGTCACTCCACGCTCACACTCGGTCCGCAGGGGATGGATGGCGCTCGCGCCACGCGACAGCTCGTCACGCAGGTAGAAGTAGGCCATCACCCCCACGTTGAACTGCGCGCGCTGCAGCCACTCGGTGAGCGAGGGCTCCTGTCCGCTCCGCACCGCGTCCGTCAGCACATTGTCGAGCGTGCAAACCTCCTCCCACATCCGCACGCCGCCCACCGCGTTGCGATTGCCACTGGGAGGCTCCGCCGACGCGGTGCCGAAGTTCCCCGTGCGGATGAGGTCACACGCCCCGCGCCCAGCGCCCAGCATGTTCGCGCCCCACTTGCTCCAGTCCGAGGCGCGCGGCGAGAAGTCGATGTCCACCTCGCCGTACTTGATCCACGCGCTCATGAACTCCGGCGTGAACTGCACCGTCGTCCCACCCGAAGCCATGTACGCGAGGTACCGAGCCGCCCCATGGGGGTTCAGGCTGTCGAACAACCCCAGGTTCGACACACCGTCCGTCGCGCCGAACATGCCGCTGACCAGGTTGGCCACGCGGCCACCATTCAGTGCCACCAGCACCTTGGCCGCGCCCGTCTGTCCATCCCCCGCGCGTCCGTGACAGTTGGCGCAGATGCCCTGGTACGCGGTGGCGCCGGGTGTGGAGTAGTACAGCTCGCCCCACGGCGCGCGCGGGTTGCCCAGCGCGTTCACCATCCACTTGTCCCGCGCGTCATTCCACGGGTCATGCCCGTCGGGAGGACTGCTCCGCGTGGGGAACGAGCAGACGCGCTTGGGCTGCCACCAGTTGGTGGGGAAGCGCTTCTTCGCCAGCTGCTCATGGCGCTCGGTAATCGCGTACCGCGTGAGGAACTCGAACGGCCCGTGGCCAATCGCCTGACGCCAGTCGTGGCCGCGCGGCTCGTAGGGCACCTTGTCCGTGAAGTCCTCGGCAATCCAGGTGACGTCCGCCGGGTCCGAGCACGAGCCCGCCACCGCGGTGTCCGCCTGCCTCAGCCGCGTCCGCACCGCCTCCAGCTTCGCCTCCGGGCTCAACGACTTCTCCGCGGGCCACTCGAGCGTCGCCAGGTAGCGCGCCACCAGGAGCGACGCGCGGCAGTCCTTGCCCGGCACGTTGGTGGGCATGTGGATGACGCGCGCGTCCGTGTCCCGCGCCACGCGCTGGTAGAGCGTGCTGGAGGGTGTGCGGAGGACCAGGTCCTGCTGGAAGCTCGGCACCTCGCAGTCCGCGTACACGCGCTGCCCGTTGCTCTCCTTCACGCCGCACGGGTTCCAGCCGAACAGGATGCCCTCCGCCGTGAAGTCCAGCGAGGCGATGGCCGGGTTGCTCTGCACCGCGAACCCATGAGGACTGTGGCACTGGCCACAGTTGCCGACGAAGTACCCCTGCAGCTCCAGCGCCGCCTTCCGGGCCTCCTCCGACCCGGGCAGCGCGCGGGCCTCGGCGAAGCGCTCCAGCCTGGGCAGGTGCTCCTCCAGCGCCGCCAGCTCGCGGAAGGCAGGCACGC
Source organism: Myxococcus fulvus (assembly GCF_900111765.1). The sequence goes on along the minus strand of NZ_FOIB01000001.1, from coordinate 664,405 downwards.
CGGTGACGACGCCGTAGCGCACCAGCCGGTCCATCTGGTTCAGCTCGTCCTCCTCCACCAACGTCTTCGCGTCCACGCCCGCCTCGCCCGAGGCGCGGCGGTTGAGCTGGAGCGGCGTGAAGCCGAGGACGAAGTTCCGAGCCTCCGCGCCCGTGTGACATTGGACGCAGCGGTGGGCCCCAGGGACGGCGTAGTTGCGCGTGGCGCCGCCAATCTCGAACGCCTTGTAGACGAGGACCCGGTCCGAGAACGGCTCGTTGTCCCGGTAGCGCAGGTCATGCAGCTCCGCCACCGTCTCGTCCTCGTTCCAGAGGTAGGTGCCGAAGAGCGACTGGTTCCACGGCTCGCGCACCACGATGAGCCGCGTCTCGATTCTCCGGTAGCGCCGGTGCCCGTTCCCGTCGGACACCGCCTTGAAGAACGTCTTGTAGAAGCGCGTGTTCGGCGGGACGTGGAACCGCTTCGTCTCCGCGTCGTACCGGATGGACTGTCCCGCCGGCACATGCACCAGCCGCAGCTTCTTGGCGTTGTCGGAGAAGAGCGGGTACGTGGGCGCGAAGGCCACGGTGCCGTGCTCCACCAGCTTCGCCATGTCGAACGTCATGATGTCGGTGTCCGTCTCCGACAGCAGGCGCGGCAGCTTCGTGAGCCCCGCGAAGAAGGTGTCCTTCGGAGCATCGCTGCCCAGCGGATACTCGGGGGAGACGTGGGGCACGCAGTTGCCCAGGTCCGTCATCGCGTCGCCCACCTCGCGCGCCACCGTGACGCCGCCCTCGGACGAGGCCTCACACTTGACGGGGAACGCCCCCGTCGGAGCCCCCTCGGCCAGCCACGCCTGGAGCGCGCAGGACACCTCCACCGCATCCTTGAGCTGCGCGGGCGTCGCGCGCGGCGGCATCTCGCCCTGGGCCGCCTTCAAGGCCATGCGCGCGCCGTCCCGCTTCAACCCTTCCACATCGGAGGTGTACTGGAAGCCGCCCTGGATGTTGGGCGCCACATGGCAGGAGGCGCACTGCGCATCCACCCGGCTCTTCAGGTGGTCGAAGGTCTCCGTCACCGTGGGGCGGGTGCCCGCCTGGCGCAGCGGAATCCGCTCCGCCGTGCGCGCGGGGAGACAGGCCCGCTTGTACGCAGGCACCTCCACCGGCACCTCCTTCACGGGCTCCGATTCGGACGAACAGGCCAGCACGAGCGGAACGAACATCAGACACAACAGCAGCGCGCGGCTTGGGCGCGGCCCAATCCGTGTCATCCCCATGATGATGTCCCTCCCGCATCCTCCGGATGCACCGTGACCACCCCCAGGCCTCCCCCACCGGGTCCAGCTGGATGAGGAAGACCTGCCAGGATGGGGCGCACCCTAGTCGCGCGCACCGGCAGCCAATGACAAGTCCTTGCAACAAAACCAGACACACCCCGCCCGCACCCGACCATGACGCGAGACGTCTGCCTTTTCCGCATCTCACGAACACGTCACGGCCGGATGCCACGCAAAGGCGCTCGGGTTCCGGACGTGTCACGGCACGGCGATGGCGCGAATCCGTCCCAGCTTGTGCGTGCCGCGCTCGGTGAACCACAGGTGCGCATCCAGGCACCAGGAGCCCGGCGGCGCGAGCACGATGCCGGAGGGCCGGCTGTTGGGCGATGCAAGGGCATACTCGGTGATGCCCCCCGCATAGGAGATGCGGCCGATGCGGTTGCCGGCGAGCTGGGTGAACCAGAGCTGGCCATCCGGCCCCAGCGCGATGGCGTTGGGCTGGCTCCCCGGCGTGGGCAGGGCGAACTCCGTCACCACGCCCTCCGGCGTGATTCGGCCGATGCGGTCCCCGGCCTGCTCGGTGAACCAGACATTGCCGTCCAGGCCCGCGACGATGGCGGACGGCGCGCTCCGGGCCACCGGCAGCTCGAACTCCCGGATGACGCCGTCGAAGGAGATGGAGCCAATCTTGTTGGCCGCCTGCTCCACGAACCAGAGGTTGCCGTCGAAGCCCTGGGTGATGGCGCGAGGCTGCGCGCCCGCCGTCGGCAGCGCAAACTCCGTCACCACGCCCTCGGGAGTGATTCGGCCGATGCGGTTGCCCACCACCTCGGTGAACCAGACATTGCCATCCAGACCGGCCGTGATTCCGGCGGGGCTCGAGCCGCGGTTGGGCAGCGGGAACTCCGTCACCACCCCGTCACGGGAGATGCGGCCCACCTGGTTGGCGGCCAACTCCGTGAACCACAGGTGCCCATCGAAGCCCGCGGCAATCTGTTGCACGCCCGCGCCCGCCGTGGGGAGCGAGAACTCGGTGTGCACGCCACTCCGGGTGGCGCGCCCCACCTTGTTGGAGCCGGCCTGGGTGAACCAGAGCGCCAGGTCCGGGCCCACGGTGATGCTCAGGGGACCCGAGCCCGCGGGGAGGGAAATCTCCGAGACGTCACCCACCGCGCCCCGCGAATCCCGGCAGACCCACGGCGCGGCCTGGAGGTCGGACGCCAGGGCGGGCGCGCCCACGAGCGAGGTGGAGACAAGGAGGAGCGACGAGCGAAGCACGACATGAAGGTTCGAGCGCATGGGAGCAGGACTTCGGTTGGGAATGCGTTGAAAAGACGAGAGGGAGCGAGGGAGCCCCCCGCTCCCTCGCTCCAGCGGGTCAGCCGATGACTAGTTGCACAGGCCCTGGCCGCGGCCCTTGTCGCCGCCGCAGTCGAGCGCGCCCAAATCACTGCAGGCGATGAACCCCTGCTCGGTCAGGATGGCCTCGAAGTCCTCGGAGTTGGTGTCGTAGATCCACTCGTGCAGCGTGGCCTCGTCGAACGAGCGGGCCGCGGTGCGGTTCTCGTTCAGGAACAGCCGGCGGGACAGCGGGTAGATGTCCGTGGCGCCCGCCTGGAGCAGCTTGCGGACATTGGTGGCGTTGGACTCCACGTAGACGCTCGTGGTGGGCGAGATGGGTGCGACGGCCTTCAGCTTGAGCTTCGAGTTGCCCGGACGGGACGCGGAGTCACCGGCGTAGCCGATGGCGTTGGCGTTGGCCTCCGTCAGCTTGCCGATGCAGGCGGTGGCGCCGTCGGACGCGGTGCAGGGGCTGGGGTTGGCGGCGGACTCGTCCACGATGACCGTCACGCCGGGGCAGAACGCGCCGCCCTTGAGCAGCGACTTGAACGTGTCCGTGGTGCCGGACAGGTCGTCGCGGCGGTACTTGACGATGGGCGCCGACGGCAGGCCGAACGCGCTCCAGTCCGTGGGGCACGCGCCGGGGATGGCCACGTTCGCGTTGTCGGTGGCGAAGAAGATGCGGCGCAGCTCCTGCGTGGTGAGGCCGTTGTTCGCCAGCGCCGTGTACGTGCTCGTCTTCACGAACGCGTTCACCGCGTCCAGCGCGACGGTGTTGCTGCGCTCGCCGGGGCAGCAGCCCTTCGCGTCCGCGGCGGCGCCGCCCAGACAGGTGGCCCCCGACGCCGTCTTCGGCGCGGCGAAGTCACGCGACATGGGCGCCAGCGTCTGCTGGCCCGCGCTGCAGAAGCCGCTGGAGCCCACGCCGTTGCGCATGCACGCCTCGCCCACGCCGGAGCCCTTGCCCTCGACGCTCAGCCCGGAGCCCGCCTGCAGCGCCCCGGCGATGAACGTGTCCTTCAGCGTGTCGGAGCCATAGAAGGCCTGCGCCAGCGCCTGCCCGCGGCTCGACTCCGCCTGCTGCCCTCCCACCACCGACTGACCACCGCAACCGACGACCGACATCGCCACCACCGTGGCGGACATCACCCACTTCATGCTGTTCATGGACGACTCCTCAGGTATCGCGGGGGATTGACGGCAAGACGCGGCCCTCTTCCGCGGACGCGGGAGCGATGAGGCTTCGAGTGCCTGGAGAGGACCGTCGAACCCGGAGGCCCGGGCTTCGACGAGGAGCAAGGTGCCTGAATGGCCAGACAGGCGCTGACTCAACTGGGTCAAGATTTGGCCAGCGCCGTGTCACACCCGCCGTGCGGTAGCCTTCACAGCCGCTTCGTGGCGCGTTCGTGGCACGCGAGGGCTCAATGTCAGACACCTGACAGCTGCCGGTCCCACACCACGTCACCTCGCCTGCTCGCGAGTGCTACAGGCCTGTCTGCCTTCCTGCCGGCCGCGTCGTTTTTCCTCCCGCGTTGGCTGGTGGACAGGGATTTTTTCAGGAGACAGGACATCCACCCCGCCCTCCAGGCCCATGTCCCCGGGCCCCTCAGAGGAGAAACCCTTGCGGGGACGCCGCTGGCAACCTGCTTGCAGAAGCATCCCCACGGTTGAAGGGCAGAGGGTCGTCGGGGGGTTGGGCGGCGGGAGAGGCTGGGGCGGGCGATGGCGGGTTGGCGGTGGTTGAGCGTGGTGTGTCTGCTGGCGCCTGCACTCGTGGCGTGCGGGGAGCAGGCGATTGCAGCACCACGTGCTCCAGGCCCGGTGGTGGTGGTGGGGACGGCTGAGCGGGGTGGCGAGGGCGAGGGGGTCATGGCGTGGTCGCGTCCGCTGGCGCACGGGGACAGCGAGGCGCCACACGCGGTGATTGCTCCCGACGGGGACGTCCTCGTCGCGGCGACATACCGGGAGCCTATGGACGTGGGGGGCGGCCCTCTGCCTTTCAACCGGAGTGCATCAAAGCCTCATCTGTTGGTGGCGCGCTTCTCCCCGGACGGGGCCCTGCGCTGGGCCCACGGTGTCATTCCGGAGGAGGGCACCTCGCGCGTGCGCGTGGGCGGGCTCGTCATCGACACCCAGGGACGGCCGTGGCTGGGCGGCGCCATCTCCGGCGCAACGCTCTCGGGCACACGCCTGCCGGATGGTCCCTTCATCGCGCGCCTGTCGGCCTCCGGCACCGTCGAAGCCGTGAAGGGCTTCGCGGGCGAGGGCGCGCTCACCATCCAGGCCGTCACCTCCGACGCGGGCGGCGTGGTGGTGGTGGGAGACTTCAGCGGTGAGCAAGACTTCGGCGACGCCGTGCGCTCGCCTCCCGACGGTGAGCGCGGCGCCTTCGTCATGCGATTGGACGCCCAGGGCCGCACGCGCTGGAGCCGCGTCTGGTCCGCGGGGGCGGAGGGCTTCGTCACCGCGCGCGCCGCGGGCGTGGATGCCTTCGGCGGAATCTACGTGGGCGGGGCCTACGCGGGCGCGGTGTGCTTCGGCGGCGGCCAGTTCCTCACGGTGCGCCAGCGCACGCCCTTCGTCCTCAAGCTGACGCCCGAGGGCACCCACGCGTGGAGCCGCGACCTCCGAGGCTCCACCGGCGCGGTGAACGCGCTCGCCGTGGGCCCCGACCGCGTCTACGTGGCGGGCGCCTTCTCCAGCCGCTTCTACTTCCAGGGCAAGCCCCACGACGCGGGCAACCACCACGGCTTCGTCGCGGCCTTCAGCGCGGACGGCCAGGAGCGCTGGGCGCGCTCCTTCGCCGCCACCGCCACCGCGCTCGCCACGGATGACGCCGGGCAGCTCACCCTCTCCGGCACCCATGACGGCGCGCTGGACCTGGCCCGCACCGCCGCGCCCGCGGGCCTCTACGTCGCCCGGCTCCAGCCCGAGAAGGGCGACGCGCTCTGGGTCCGCACGCTCGAAAGCCCCCAGCAGCCGTCGGCCCGCACCGTGGCCGTGGATGTCACAGGGCATACATTGGTGGCTGGCGCGCTGCGGCGAAAGCTTCCCCCGGGAACGCCATACCCGCAGCCGCAGGATGGTTTTCTCTTCCGCCTGAAACCCTGACACGAAACATGGTGGGAAACACTTAGACGCGGCATCCCAATCATTTGTCTTGCGGGCAATCGAAGCCTGTCTCGGATTCGACTTCCCACGGGCGGCCATGGTATTCGCCGTCTCGCCTTCGGACGCGTGCCTTTCGCGCGCCTTGAAGGGCGAGGCTGTGCTGAAGCGTCGGCGCGCGGCAACTTCGTTCGCAGACGGCCAACCCCTCGACACCACTCCCTGTCATCCCGGGGCGCGGCGTTGTGGGTCGCGCTTCCGGCCGAGTCTCTGTGAGGAGTTGCACCCCCATGACAAGCACCGTTTCACGCAAGGACGCTCCGTCCCGGAGCGTCACCGGCGTGGTCGCCAGGGCCCTGGGGCTCCTGTCGGTCCTCGCCGCCACGTCCGCTCACGCCAGTGAGGCGGACCTGGTCCTCCCCGACTTCGCCACCAAGACGTTCCTCGGCGGACTCAATGGCCATCAACTGCTGCTGTCCGGCATCGCCGTGTGCGTGCTGGGGCTCGTCTTCGGCTTCCTCCAGTACGCGAGCCTCAAGAAGCTGCCCGTGCACCGGGCGATGCTGGAGATCTCCGAGCTCATCTACGAGACGTGCAAGACGTACCTGATGACGCAGCTGAAGTTCATCGGCGTGCTGTGGGCGCTCATCGCGGTGGTGATGGTGGGCTACTTCGGCTTCCTGCGTCACATGGACGCGGGCCGGGTGGGCATCATCCTCATCGCGAGCCTCGTGGGCATCGCCGGCTCGTGCGGCGTCGCCTGGTTCGGCATCCGCGTCAACACGTTCGCCAACAGCCGCACCGCCTTCGCGAGCTTGCGCGGCAAGCCCTACCCCACCTACGCCATCCCCCTGCAGGCGGGCATGTCCATCGGCATGGTGCTCATCAGCACGGAGCTGTTGCTGATGCTCGCCATCCTGCTGTTCATCCCGGCGGACTTCGCGGGCCCGTGCTTCATCGGCTTCGCCATCGGCGAGTCGCTGGGCGCCTCGGCGCTGCGCATCGCGGGCGGCATCTTCACCAAGATCGCCGACATCGGCTCGGACCTGATGAAGATCGTCTTCCGCATCAAGGAGGACGACGCGCGCAACCCGGGCGTCATCGCGGACTGCACGGGTGACAACGCGGGTGACAGCGTGGGCCCGTCCGCGGACGGCTTCGAGACCTACGGCGTGACGGGCGTGGCGCTCATCACCTTCATCCTGCTGGCGGTGGGCGAGGGCTTCCGGGTGGAGCTGCTCGTCTGGATCTTCATGATGCGCATCGTGATGGTGCTCGCGTCGCTGGCCGCCTACGCGCTCAACAACGTGTACCAGTCCGCGAAGTACAAGAACGCGGACCACATGAACTTCGAGCACCCGCTCACCGCGCTGGTGTGGGTGACGTCCATCATCTCCGTGGCGCTGACGTTCCTGGTCAGCTACCTGCTCATCCCCAACCTCAACAACGACCCGTCGCTGTGGTGGAAGCTGTCCGCCATCATCACCTGCGGCACGCTCGCGGGCGCCATCATCCCGGAGGTCATCAAGGTCTTCACCTCCACGGAGAGCCGCCACGTGCGCGAGGTGGTGACGGCCAGCCGCGAGGGCGGCGCGTCGCTCAACGTCATCTCGGGCCTGGTCGCCGGCAACTTCTCCGCGTACTGGATGGGGCTCGTCATCGCCATGCTGATGGGCCTGGCGTTCTGGTTCAGCGGCTCGGGCGTCCCGGGCGTGGGCGTGGGCCAGTTGATGATCGCCGCGCCGGTGTTCGCCTTCGGCCTGGTGGCCTTCGGCTTCCTGGGCATGGGCCCGGTCACCATCGCCGTGGACTCGTACGGCCCGGTGACGGACAACGCGCAGAGCGTCTACGAGCTGTCGCTCATCGAGAACATCCCCAACGTGAAGGACGAGGTGAAGCGCGACTTCGGCTTCACGCCCGACTTCGAGAAGGGCAAGGAGTACCTCGAGGAGAACGACGGCGCGGGCAACACCTTCAAGGCCACCGCCAAGCCCGTGCTCATCGGCACCGCCGTGGTGGGCGCCACCACCATGATTTTCTCCATCATCGTGCTGCTCGTCGGCATCAAGGACGGCGTGCTCGACCCGGCGAAGGCCCAGTACCTGTCCCTGCTGCACGCCCCGTTCCTGCTGGGCCTCATCACCGGCGGCGCCATCATCTACTGGTTCTCCGGCGCGTCCATGCAGGCGGTGTCCACGGGCGCCTACCGCGCGGTGGAGTTCATCAAGGCCAACATCAAGCTGGAGGGCGTGGAGAAGGCCAGCGTGGCGGACTCCAAGAAGGTCGTCGAAATCTGCACGCAGTACGCGCAGAAGGGGATGATCAACATCTTCCTGGCGGTCTTCTTCAGCACGCTCGCGTTCGCCTGCCTGGAGCCGTACTTCTTCGTGGGCTACCTCATCTCCATCGCCATCTTCGGCCTGTATCAGGCCGTCTTCATGGCCAACGCGGGCGGTGCCTGGGACAACGCCAAGAAGCTGGTGGAGGTGGAGCTCAAGGCCAAGGGCACGGAGCTGCACGCGGCCACCGTCGTCGGCGACACCGTGGGCGACCCGTTCAAGGACACGTCCTCCGTGGCGCTCAACCCGGTCATCAAGTTCACCACCCTCTTCGGCCTGCTCGCCGTGGAGCTGGCGGTGGAGCTGGAGGCCGCGGGCCAGGGACAGCTCACCCGCATCCTGTCGGTGGTGTTCTTCGTGCTCTCGACGGTGTTCGTCTACCGCAGCTTCTACGGCATGCGCATCCAGAGCGTCGCCGGCGCCAGCGCGGCCGAGTCCAAGCCCCAGGCCGCGGTGAAGACGGCCTGAGCGCCGCCTTCCCTTGAATGATTCAGGAGCGGCGGGGTGCCTGTCCCAGGGCCCCGCCGCTTCGCCTTTTCACGCGCCGATGCCCTCGGGGTCCGTCAGGTGCTCGCCGCCCAGGTGCATGCCCGTCTGGCAGCGGTAGTCCGTCACCAGCGCCACCGCCAGCGACGACAGACCCAACAGCACGTGCACCGCGGCGGTGAGGGGGTGGCGTCGCGCATAGCCCAGCGCGAAGGGCGCCAGCACCGCCGCCGCGCCGTGGACGTAGTCGAACAGCTCATGCACCTCGATGGGGATGAGCTTCGAGACGCTCAGCCGCGCGTCGGTGAGCAGCGTGATGCCAACAAGCGATGTGCCCAGGGCCCAGCCCGCCCGACGCGCTGTCCTGTCTTCGGACAGGTGCCCCGCCACCACCGCGGCCACGCCGGCGCGGTAGTCCAGCAGCGTGTGGACCTCCGAGGGCACCCAGCGGCGCAGCGGGAAGCGCTCCAGGAGCGGCCGGGAGAGGATGCCCGCTCGGGCGCTGGTATCCACCAGGTGGCGCGCGACCCGGCGGTGGGCGCTCTCCGCTCGGGGGGAGGTGGGAGGGGGAGGCAGGAGGGACAGGCTCATCGCGGGGTCCTTTCCGGGGCGACACCGAGGGCTCCTCCTGACGGTAGGCACGCCCACCGCCAGCGCCCCTCCCCGCATGCCCGCGGAAGTAGGAATCCCGGCCACCACTCCTCACCCCTCCCGCACGGCAAGCGGCCGAGGGGGCTTCCACTCAGCCGGCCGCCCCAGGCAGACTATGTCCGATTTACGGTCTCTACATTCTCAGAGGCCGATAACCGCGGCGCGCCGCACCACCCGAGAGAACGCGATTCATGGCAACTGGTACCGTGAAGTGGTTCAACGATGCGAAGGGCTTTGGTTTCATCGTGCAGGACGGTGGCGGTGAGGACGTGTTCGTCCACCACACGGCCATCAACATGGATGGCTTCCGGACGCTGCAGGAAGGCCAGAAGGTGGAGTTCGAGGTCGGCCGCGGCCCCAAGGGTCTGCAGGCGCAGAACGTTCGCGCGGGCTGAGCCTTCGTAAGTCCGGACGTCCCTGAAGCCCGTCTCCGCGTCGCGCGGGGTCGGGCTTCTTCCTTTCCGTCGGGGCGCGGGCTTTGCGAGGCTGGGTGACCCATGCGCCTGCCCCGCTTCCCCCGAGTCATCGGCTTCGACGATGGGCCCTTTCCCCGCCGCGCGGGAGTCTCCGTGTCATTGGCGGGCGTGGTGTGCGCCGGCACGCGCTTCGAGGGGCTCGTCTGGGGGCGCGTGCGGAGAGATGGATGGAACGGCACGCGCGAGGTGTGCCGGCTGCTCGAGGGCGGCAAGTTCCTGCCGCAAGTCCATCTGGTGTTGCTGGATGGCATCGCGTTCGGCGGCTTCAACGTGGTGGACCTGCCCGCGCTCGCGACTCGCTTGGGCAAGCCGTGCGTGGCGGTGATGCGCAGGCCGCCGGACCTGGACGCGGTGGAGCGCGCGCTGAGGCGGCTGCCGCGCGCGGACGAGCGCTGGGCCACGCTGCGCCGTGCGGGGCCCATCCACCAGCTTGCGGGCTTCACCTTCCAGGTGCAGGGCGCCGGGCCGGATGACGTCGCGGAGGCGCTCCGGCGCGTGACGGACAAGGGGCATGTGCCGGAGGCGCTGCGGCTGGCGCACCTCATCGGCTCGGCGGTCGTCACGGGTGAGAGCAGTCAGCGAGCCTGAGTCGGATGTGACTCGACCTCACGTTGGGCGCGAAGGATTGCGCTGGCGTGGGATGGGGATGCGCGCTGGCGGCAATGTTCCATCGTCCCGGGTCTGTTGCGACACAATTCCTTTCGACTATTCCAGGGCGGACAGACTGTCCGGGGGTGGTTTCGGAGTGGCCCGGATGTTTGTTATTGTTTGTCCTCCCCAGCAGGGAGGGCTCCATGTTCGAGGTCTCCAACGATGCGAATCGCCGCACTGTGACGGTGCGGTTGAAGGGCTTTGTCCGACCCAATGAGATGAAGGATTTCGCCGCGGCCTACCGGACCGCGACGGATACGTATGCGAAAGGCCGGCACCTGGTGCTGGCGGATATGCGGGGCTTGAAGGCGCTGGAGCCGGAGTCGGCGGCCATCTTCGGCGAGGTCGTCCAGTACGGACGCGAGCGGGGCTGCCTGGTGTGCGTGCATGTGTCGGACTCGGTCATCGCCCGGCTCCAGACGGCGCGAGTGGCGTCCGAGACGGTGACGGAGAACGGCGACATCACCGTGAATTGTGTGTCCATCGAGGAAGCGGACAAGCAGCTCGCCAAGGCCCGTACCCAGCACTTCCTGGTGAACGAGCCCGCGGTCGCCCACGCGCGCTGACGACGGTCCTCGTTGTCTCATCCACGCGCGGGCCCCCTCCTCGACGTCACTGTCGCGCCCGCACGTGGAGGTTGAATCCTGGCAATCCCTGTCTCGAGAACGCCGGCTCCCCCGGTATGGCGGTGCCATGTTTCCAGACACGTCCGCGGCGGTGACGCGGCGGGAGCGGGCGTGGCCCCGTGGGCCCAGCGTCTGCCCGCATGGTCAGCGGCGTGAGCGCGCGTGCTCCAGGTAGGCGCGGACCAGGGGCGAGACGGGCAGGCGCAGGGCGGTGTCCAGGTCGATGAACGCCGCCCAGGTGACCTCGCGGTCATCGATGGTGAGCGTGGGCTCGTGGTCCACGTCGAGCTCGAGGAAGCGGACGTGGTCGTCCTTGTTCTCGGAGGTGCCCACGGTCTCGAAGACGGGGCGCAAGGTGGACGCCTCCACGCGCAGGCCGACCTCCTCGTGCAGCTCGCGGGCGCCGGCCTGCTCGGGGGACTCGCCCCCGTCCATGCCTCCGCCGGGCATGCTGAGCTGGTGCTTGTAGGAGTTCTGGAGGAGCAGCACCCGGCCGGCGTGCCACACGCCGACGAAGACGCCCTCCGTCCTCGGGTGACGCACGAGCCAGTACAGCCGCGCCAGCGTGTACGCGCCCCGGTACCCCGTGCGCGCGAGCGCATCCACCCACCGCTTCACCGTGGCCTCCTTCCGGCGGAACTTGCGGCTCCGTCATAGCAGGGACGCGGGGAGGCCCGCCCGGAGGCTCCGTGAGGCGCTATCGCGCGGCATCTGCGCGAGCGCGCCCGCCTCCGGTACGGCCGCCCGCCCCGCCGCCGCGAGGCGCTACCGAGCGCGGAGCTCGGGCGTCATCGGGCGAGCCAGCCCACCGCCAGCGCGCGCCCCACACGGGCGTGAGCAGAAAGCCCGCCCCGCCGCGTGGCGTTACCGGGCGCGAACCTCGGGCGGCACCTGCGACAGCCAGCCCACCTCCAGCACGCCCCACAGGCCCAGCAGGATGGCCTCCGCGGCGTCGTGGCGCAGCGAGGTCGGCTTCGGCGCGCCGGACCACGCGATGACCCTGCGCGCCAGTCCGTCCGCCGCGTCCTTCGCCTGTCCGCCGCTGCGCTGCTCACGCGCGTACAGGAGCCGCTCGCGCCAGTCCTCGGCGGAGACGCGCAGCACGGGCAGCGCGCGCCGTGACGCCTCTCGCTCCCAGACGTCCGCCACCGGCCCGCCGCCCTCCAGAACGAGCCAGGCCAGCTCGCCCGTGCCCGCGAGGACGGAGGGCACCGCGCGCTTCAGCCGCGACTGGCTGCCGAAGTTCTGCGAGCGGTAGGTCTTGAGTCGCCCATCCGGCCCATAGAGGGCGAGCCCCGAGCGCAGGCCCAGGTCCACGGCGAGCAGGCCCGGCGCGGAGGGCTCAGGAGACTCCATCGCGCCACGTGCAGCGGTAGGTGACGTCGTCGGAGGTGAAGCCGCGCACGGTGACGAGCGGCTGCACGGCGCCGGTGGCGCGCAGGCCCGCGCGCAGGGCGCCCTGGGTGAAGTAGCGGATGGGACCGGCCTCGTTCATCCAGAGGTCCACCTCGGAGGAGGAGACATCCTCGATGCGGGCCTCGGTGTAGTTGTTGCCGGAGCGGAACATCTGCCGGGCGCGCCCCACTCCGCGCCGAGGGCCCAGCAGTTGGATGACGCTGAAGAGGGCGCGCCCCATCACCGTCTCGCGGTAGCCGTCGACCATGCGCTCCCCCAGGAGCGCATAACCCTCCTCGGGGGGCACGTCGGAGTGGAGCTCGTGGGCGGCGACGCGGACGGCGGAGCACCAAGTGTCGAAGTCGTAGGCAGGTCGGAGCTTATCGTCCAGGTTCAGGCCGACCTTCCGCAGGCTGTCTCGCAGGGCGGGCGTGACGCGGCCCGCGAGTCCCCTCACGAAGAGCCCTTCGAAGGTGTGCTCGAAGACGAGCTTCTCCGGCATGTTCACCAGTGTACTCTGGACCCATCTGGCGTTGCAGCGGGGAACGAAAACACCATGGGTCTCCAACGAGAGCTGGCCGTGATGGCCATGAACGCGACGCCGCTGCCGGGCAAGACGAACTTCCTGGAGGAGCTGGGGTTGGTGACGCCGGTGCCGACGGTCCGGGGCTCCATCGGGGCGGTGGCGCACGAGCCGTTCCTCGCGTTCGAGAACAAGCGGCTGTTCGATTTGCTGGTGGCCTTCACCATCGCGGACTTCCCGGACGACGTGGGGTGCTCGGACTACTTCAATCCGCACAGCCCCTGGTACAACGTGTTCTACGGCGCCTATGGCGTGCGCTCGTACAAGCGGGACGGCAACCCTTGGGGTTTCCGGAGCGATGGACGGGTGGACGTGGAGGAGATGCTGGAGATTCCGCGGCTGGACTACAACTTCCTGACGGCGGGGGAGATGGGGTGCCCGGCGTCGCGGATGTGCTTCGAGCCGCTCGAGGTGACGACGGGGCGGCAGGGCGCGTGGCACAGCGCGGACGTGGCCTGTCTCATCCCCAGCGGGTTGCATCGCACCGAGGACGCGCAGGCGCCGGACCTGAGCTACTACGCGGTGTTCGGCGTACCGGAGGAGGACTACCTCGCCGGTGGCCGGGAGAGCTACGAGCCGGTGAGGATGCGAGGGCGCATGTACTTCCGCCCCGTCGCCGAGCGCCTCACGCTGGTCTGGGGAGGACTGTGCCCGGACACGCCGGATGGCCAGGCGCTCATGCGCGCCATCCTCGACACGATGACACCCGTGTACACGGGCGGGTGAGCCAGTCCGGAGACAGGGCCCGAGCCAACCGCCTCGGGCCCCGTGTTTCACACAGACGGTGTCACGCGGCCTGACTGGGCCCGGACTCCACCGGCTTCACGGCGGGCCCGGCCGCGGGCGTCTTCTTGCGACCGAAGCGCCCCACCCGCTCCATCGCCGCGAACACCACCGGCACCACCAGCAGCGTCAGGAACGTGGACGTGATGACGCCACCAATCACCGAGATGGCCATGGGCGCCCGGAACTCCGAGCCCGTCCCCGTGCCCACCGCCGTCGGCACCATCGCAATCGCCATCGCCGCGCTCGTCATCAGAATCGGCCGCAACCGACGAGGCCCCGCCTTCATCAGCGCCTCGTCCACCGAGTCACCCTCACGCAGGTGCTGCAACGCTCCGTCGATGAGCAGAATCGCGTTCTTCGTCACCAATCCCATCAACAGGATGATGCCAATCATCGCGCCCATCGACAGGTGGTAGCCCGTCAGCACCAATCCCAACAGCGCACCCACCAGCGCCAGCGGCAGCGACGCCATGATGGTGAACGGGTGCTTGAAGGACTCGAACTGGCTCGCCAGCACCATGTAGATGAACACGAACGCCAGCATGAAGGCCGTGCCGAACGCCTCGTTCTGCTCATCCATGCTCTTCATCTGGCCGTCGTAGACCACCGCATACCCCGGCGGCAGCGGCGCCAGCGCCACCTGCTCCTTCAACTTCGTCGCGATGTTGCCCAGCGCCGCGCCCTTCCCCAGCTGCGAGAACACGGCAATCTGCCGCTCGCGGTTCTCGTGCTCGATGACGCTCGGCCCGTCCCGCAGCTCCACGTTCGCCACGTCCGACACCGGCCTCAGGCCCCGGGGCGTGAACACCTCCAGCTGCCGCACCCGCTCCGGCGTGCTCCGGTCCTTCTCCGCCAGCCGCACCCGGATGTCCGTCTCCGTCGTGCCCTCGCGCAGCTTCGCCACCACGTCGCCACCAATCGCCAGCCGCAGCTGCGTCGCCAGCCCCGCCGCGTTGATGTCCGCGTCGCTCGCCCGCGCCCGGTCGATGTGCACCTGCAGCTCCGGCTTGGGCGGATTGGCCTCCACCCGCACGTCCGCCGTCCCCTCCAGCTTGCGCAGGATGTCCGCGATGCGCTCCGCCTCCTGCTGCACCCGCACCAGGTCCGGCCCCGTCACGCGCACCATGATGGGATAGAAGTCGCCGCCCAGCCCTTCGAGGATGGGCGGGTCGCTCAGGTTCACCTTCGTGGACACCAGCCCCGTGAGCAGCGCGCGCGCCTCCTCCTTCAGCTGGGGGATGCCCTTGTCACGCTCGCCCTTGCCCACCGTCAGCACGCGCAGGCGCGCCTTGTTCACGTCGCCGTTGGTGCCCACCACCGCGTAGACCGACGTCACCTCCGGCAGCTTGCGCAAGAGCTCCTCCGCCTCCCCCGTGCGCGACTCCGTCTCCGCGATGCTCGCCGAGTCCGGCAGCTGCAAATCCACCATGAACTGCGAGCGGTCCTCCGCCGACAGGAACTCCAACCCCAGCCGGCTCGACGCGCCGAACGACACCACCAGCACCACCACGGTGATGCCCGTCGTCAGCCACTTGTGCGCGAGCACCCAGCGAAGGATGCGCTCGTACACGCGCTCCGTGCCGTCCAGGAAGGCGCGCAGCCACGCCGCCACCGCGTTGTCCTTGTGCACCTCGCCCGGCTTGCGCTGCTTCGCGAGCCGCGCCGACAACATCGGGTCCAGCGTGAAGGAGATGAACAGCGAGATGAGCACGGCCACTGAAATCGTGATGCCGAACTGCTTGAAGAACTGACCGACGATGCCCGGCATGAACGCCACCGGCACGAACACCGCCACCAGCGACAGCGTCGTCGCCAGCACCGCGAGACCGACGTCGCGCGTGCCGTTGGCCGCCGCGCTCATCGGGTCCTCGCCCTTCTCCAGCCGGTGGGTGATGGCCTCGCGCACCACCACCGCGTCGTCGATGAGCAGACCGATGGCCAGCGACAACCCCAAGAGCGTCATCTGGTTGAGCGTGTAGTCCAGCAGGTACATCGCGAAGAACGTCCCGAGCACCGACGTGGGCAGCGCCAGCGCGGAGATGAACGTGCCGCGACCATCCAACAGGAACATCAGGATGATGAGCACCGCCATCGCGCCGCCGAAGATGAGCGCCACCCACACCTCGTGCGCGTTCTCCTTGATGAGGTCCGACTGGTCGATGAGCAGCCGCGCCGTGAAGCCCTGCCCCACCTCCGGCCCCATGTCCTTGAGCACGCGCTTGACGTTGTCGCTCACCGCCATGGTGTTGGAGCCCGGCTGCTTCACCACGTCCAGGATGACGGCGTCCTGCCCGTTGAGCCGCGCCACCGTGCGCCGCTCCGCCACCCCGTCCGTCACCGTCGCAATCTCCTCCAGCCGCACCTGCGCGCCCGTGCGGCTGCGCGCCACCGGCAACCGGCGAATCTCCTCCACGTCCTTGAACTGTCCCAGCGAGCGCACCGTCAGCTCGCTCGAGCCCAGCTGCAGCCGGCCCGCCGGCAGGTCCAGGTTCTCCGCGCCCACCCGCTGCGCAATCTCCAGCGGGGACACGCCCGCCGAACGCGCCTTGTCCAGGTCCAGGTCGATTTGAATCTCGCGCGTGTCGCCGCCCGTGATTCGCACCTCCGCCACGCCCTCCAACTGCGCGAGCGCGGGCTTGATGCGGTCATCGATGAGCCGGCGCAAATCTTGGGAGCGCAGGTCCGCGGACACCGCGTACGTGAGGATGGGCGTGGCCGACAGGTCCACCCGGCCCACCACCGGCGCGTCCGCCGTCTGCGGCAGCTTGTTGGCGATGCCCGCCACCTTGTCGCGCACCTCCTGCACCGCGCGGTCCACGTTGGTGGACAGCTTGAACTGCACCACCACCGTGCTCAGGTTCTCGCGGCTCCAGGAGTGGATCTTGTCCACGCCGCTGATGCCCGCGACGGCATCCTCGATGGGCTTGACGACCTGGGTCTCGATTTCGCCCGGACCCGCGCCCTTGTAGACGGTGCTGACGACCACGACGGGGAAGGCCACGTCCGGATACAGGTCCGTGCCCAGCCGCCCCAGGCCCATCAGGCCGAGGACGACAAGGCACAACGACAGCATCGTGGTGAAGACGGGCCGACGGATGGAGACGTCGCTCAGGAGCATGGCGGCGTCCCTCTACTTCACGGTGACGCGCGAGCCCTGCGACAGGCTCGGCGTGGGGTGGTCGATGACCGACTCGAACTCGGAGCGCGCCAGCACCACCACCTCGCGCTCACGTCGCTCCAGCACCTGCACGTCCACCCGCTTCACCTCGCCGCCCGAGCCGACGATGAGCACGTGGTCCCCGTTGGCCGAGGACAGCGCCGAGCCCGGCACCACCCGCGCGTCCTGGTCATCGCCCAGCTGGAGCACCGCGCGCGCCAGCGTGTGCGCCACGAAGCGGCCATCCGCGTTGGGCACCGCCAGCTCCACCGGCACCCGCCGCGTGGCCGGGTCCGCGGAGGGCAGGATGGTGCGCACCACCGCGTCCTCGGTGAAGGCGCCCCCGGCGATGGACTCCACCCGCACCTTCTGGCCGGGCTTGAGCCGGGCGCGCAGCGACTCCGCCACCGTCGTCTTGAGCAAGAGCGTGTCCAGCCGC
The DNA here is from genome assembly GCF_900111765.1 of Myxococcus fulvus. The sequence goes on along the minus strand of NZ_FOIB01000001.1, from coordinate 647,109 downwards.
TCCAGGTTGAACAGCGGCGTGCCCGGCCCCACCGTGGCGCCCGTCTGCTCCGGCGCGTCGATGAGCGTCCCCTCGAAGGGCGCCTTCAAGTCGTGTCGACGTCTGGCCGCCCGCGCCTGCGACAGCTGCGCCTTGGCCGCGAGCAATTGCGCCTGGGCCTGCGCCGCCTGCGCCGCGGTGGAGCGGTTCTGCAAGTCGCTCACCCCGCCCTCCTTCTGCAGCGTCTGGTTGCGCGCGGCCACGTCCGCGGCCATGTCCGCCCCCGCCTGCGCCGCCGCCACCGCGGCCTCCGCCTGCGCCACCTGCGCGTCGACAATCTCCACGTCCAGTTGCCCCAGCACATCCCCCTTCTTCACCACCGTCCCCTTGCCCACCTTCACCGCGGCGAGCCGCCCGCCCACCTCGAAGCCCACCTGCAGCATCTGCGCGGGGAACAGCGTGCCCGTCACCTCCTCGCGCGGCGCGGCCTTCACCGTGCGCGCGGACACCAGCTTCACGGAGGGCGGCGCGGCCTCCGTCTTCGCTCCGGCGGCGGGCGTGGAGGACGCATCCGCGCGGGAGCAGGCGGACACGGACAGCGTCGCGGCGACGAGCCCCGCCACGGCGAGCGCTCTCGGGGCGCGGGAGTTGCTGGGGAGGTTCACGGACGTTTCCTCGGGGTGTGACGGGTCTTCGCGCGGGCGGGTGCCCGTCGCGTGGAAGTCTTGGGCCGCTGCGCGCGCGCCGGAGTCCGGGCGACAGCGGGCGTGTCGAAGCGCGGCACCGTGCCGCCCTCGCACAGGCGCTGGAGCGTGTGCGCCCAGGCGTTCAGGTCCGGCTTCTCCTGCAAGTGCACCATGCGCTGCGCGAGCAGCACGAACGCGCCGACGATGAACGAGGCGAACAGCCGCGCGTCCATCTCCTGGTCCACCGCGCCCGCCTCCTGCAGCCGCCGGAAGTCGCGCGCCACGCGCTCCACCTGCGCGTCCGTCATGCGCCACAAGAGCGACTCGAAGGGCGTACCCTGGCTGCCATTGACGAGCACCGCGACGATGTCCCGGTGGGCCCACATCAGCTCGAGCGACTCCAGGTCGAAGTCGATCTCGGTCTGGAAGAAGCACTGGTAGCGCGCGGTGCGCTCCAACCGGTCCTTCGGCCCGGGCAACCCGTGCTCACGCAGGTGGCGCTCCATCGCCTCCATCCGCCGCGAGTTCATCGCGTTGAGCCGCGTCTCGAACGAGGTCAGCACCTCGGCGAACAGCGCCTCCTTCGACTCGAAGTGCAGATAGAAGGCGCCCTTGGAGAGTCCGCACGCGGCGGTGATGTCCTCGATGCGCGCCCCGCGCAGCCCCTTGCGGGCGAACTCCGCCCGGGCGGCGGTCATCAGGGCTTCCCTGGCGTGGGGGTCCGCGGGTCTCGGCATGACGGACCCGTTACTAACCCGCCAGTCAGTAATCACGCAATGTGAGTGAACGGCGGGTCAGAAACCCCACCGTCAGTACACCTGCGAGGCCAGACTCACGGCTGGGGAGTACCCGCTCCCACACGTGACAGGGCGGTGCACAGCGGACACGCGGCAGGGCCGTGGGGCACGTCGCGGCGGTGCAGGTCCAGCACGGCGCGGGAGATCTCCGCCAGCTCGCGGCGCACCTCGCGCCGGGCGCCCTTCACGCGGGCGATGCTCATGTCGTCGTACTGGGTCGTCTGGTGGCGCATCCAGGCGATGACGGCGGCCTCGGCGCGGCGCTCCACGGGGATGCGCTCCGTGCGGGCCACGGTGCCGCTGCCCACGGGGGTGGCGTGCGCGGAGACGAGCACCGCCAGCCGCTTGGCATGGGGAATCCACGCGGGGGAGAAGGCGAGGAAGCGCAGCACGCTGTTGGCGAAGTCGACCTCGTACTGCTCCTGCTCGCGGGCGCGGCGGTCGCGGCCGGCGGCCAGCTTCTTGGCGTAGGCGGGGGTGGCGCGCTCGGCGTCCAGCGCGGCCTTGGCCTGGAGGATGTGCGACTCGGGGGCCCACACGCCCTTGGAGAAGAGCTTGCGGCCCACCTTCTCCACCACCGTCCAGGTGGGGCCCGCGGCCTTCACGCGGCGGGTGAGGCCGGCGTCACCGGGGGGAAGCAGGACCCAGCCCTCCGGCACGGAGAGCACGCGACCATCCGGGGCGCGCACGCGGCGGGGGTCCGAGGTGGGGGCGAACGTCAGGGATTCGGGCATGGCGGTGTCTGGGGGGCGGCTCACATAGCACGGGCGGGTCCAAAGCCTGCTAAATGGCGCCTCGCGCCCTGGCGGTCCGGGCGCGGGAGACACTCTTCGCGTGGGAAGTGCCGGCATGTCCCTCCTCAGGCTCACCTTCCTCGGCACCTCCGCCGCCCAGCCCACCCTGCACCGCAACCTGTCGGGCCTCGCGGTGAAGGCGGACACGGACCTGTTGCTGTTCGACTGCGGCGAGGGCAGCCAGCGGCAGATGGTGCGCTTCGGCACCGGCTTCACGGTGGACGCGGTCTTCTTCACGCACTTCCACGCCGACCACTACCTGGGAATCATCGGCTTTTTGCGCACGCTGGGGATGATGGGGCGCGAGCACGCCATCCACCTGTACGGCCCGCCGCCGGCCCGGCGCCTGTTGCACCAGGCGGTGCACCTGGGCGTGGAGGCCATGTCCTTCCCCGTCGAAATCCACGAGGTGAAGGACGGCGACGTGGTGCGGCGCAACGGGTACGCGCTGCACGCCATCGGCGTGGACCACCGCATCAACGCGCTGGCGTACGCGCTGGTGGAGGACGAGCGGCCGGGGCGCTTCAACCTGGAGAAGGCGCGCGAGCTGGGCGTGCCGCCGGGGCCCCACTTCGGCAAGCTGCAGAAGGGCGAGAGCGTCACGCTGGAGGATGGGCGCGTGGTGAAGCCCGAGGACGTGCTGGGCGCGCCGCGGCCGGGGCGCAAGCTGGTCATCTCCGGGGACACACGGCCGTGCGCCGCGGTGGTGAAGGCGGCCCAGGACGCGGACCTGCTCATCCACGAGTCCACCTTCTCCGACGACGAGCAGGCGCGGGCGCTGGAGACGCATCACTCCACGGCGCGCGAGGCGGCGCGGGTGGCGAGGGAGGCGGGAGCACGCCGGCTGGTGCTCACCCACCTGTCCAGCCGCCACGACACGGACCCCGCGAAGCTGCTCACGCAGGCGCGCGAGGAGTACAAGGGGCCCTGTGAGGTGGCGTACGACGGCTTCACCCTGGAGCTGCCGCTGCGCGACTGACGCGCGGCGGCTCCGCGGGCTTCGTTACTGAATCTTGTCCGCCTCGGCGCGCAGCGAGGTGGCCGACTCGGCGTCCACCTTCTGCAGGAGCTCCCACTCCATCTCCGGGTCGCGGTTGAAGGTGGTGCCGTCGGCGCGAGGGGCCGGGTCGTTGAACTCCGACTGCTGACGGCCGCCGCTCTGGGCGCCGCGGGACTCGGTGGACAGCTGCTTGTAGTACTCGATGGCGCACTGGCCGGGCCCGCGCTCGACGGCCTTCACCAGGTAGCGCACCTGGGTGGTGCCCAGCGACGAGGGGGCGCCGTGCATGAGCCACTCGGTGGACGCCTCGAAGCCGTCCTTGCCCGCGCGCATGGAGTAGCCCTTCTCCTTGAGGAGGGCGATGGCCTGCGGCCAGACCTCGGCGGCGGGCTTGCGGTAGACGTGGGTGCGCGCCTTGTCGTTGAGGAAGGCCTCGCGGCGGCGGCCGGCGCAGCCGGTGGCGGAGGTCAGACAGAGGGCGGCGACGACGAGCAACGACAACGCCCCGAGGCGGGACTGGGACGGGTTCATGCGCTTGACTCCAGGGAATGTGAGACGGCCGGAACATCCCTCACCGCTGCCCCGTCGCCAAGTCCCCGGGGGGAAGGTTGCCGGGGACAACCATCTCATCGCGGCGGTCTACGCTCGGCGTATGGGCTGGGGCGGGTGTGTGCCCACGTGTTCGAGGATCTGCGCGGAAACCAGGGCGGGAGCCTCCAGGGGGGCGAAGTGGCCCACGCCTGGGAGGAAGCGCACCTGGGGAGGCAGCTCGAACCAGGGTTCCAGGTCCTCGGTGAGCTCGCGGCCCAGGGCGCGGTCCTCTTCGGCCCAGACCAGGCGGAAGGGGGCGCGGATGCGGGGGTAGCCCCGGAGGAGGCGGCGGGCGCCGTTGGGGGTGAGGAGGTCGCGGAAGGACTGGCGGTAGTAATCCACGGCGGCGCGGGCGGCGTCCGGGTGGGAGAGGTTCTGGGCGTAGGGGGCGAGGCGCGCGTCGCTGACCTGGGAGTCGCGGGCCATGCCCGCGCGGATGAGGCGCGGGACGCGGGCGCCGTTGTTCGCGGACAGGGTGCGCTCGGGGAGCCAGGGGAGCTGGAAGAAGAACATGTACCAGGAGCGGCGCAGCTGGGCGGGGCGCCAGATGCGGCGCAGCAGGACGGAGGGGTGGGGGCAGTTGACGACGGTGAGGGTGGCGACGATGTCGGGACGGGTGGCGGCCACGTGGTAGGCGATGCCGCCGCCCCAGTCGTGGCCCACGAGGTGGATGGGGCGGTCGGGCTGGAGGTGGCGGGCGAGCTGGTAGATGTCCTCGGCGAGCGTGTCGAGGTCGTAGCCTTGCCGGGGACGGTCCGTGCCGCCATAGCCGCGCAGGTCGGGGGCCACAGCGTGATAGCCCGCCGCGCCGAGCACGGGCAGCACGTCACGCCAGCTCTCCGACAGCTCGGGGAAGCCGTGCAGCAGGAGGATGAGCGGACCGTCCGCGGGCCCTGCCTCCAATGCCTGCATGCGCAGCGACGCCAGGGGAATGGACAACGAGGCGAGCGCGGGGGTGTCGGTGTCCATGTGAGCGCACGCTAGCAGTCCACGAGATGGGGCGGACTCAGGTGGAAGGCCTTGCGTCCATGACTCATCAACGGGCGAGGATGCTTGCCACTGATTGCGGACATTGACGGCCGGGAATAGTCCTCCACAGGCTCCTGACTTGTGACACTGACGCTCGACCAACTCATCGACACCGTGGTGCGTGAGCACTACCCGCACCCGCCCGCCACGGAGCGCGACATCGCCGAGTTCGAGGCGCGCGTCGGCTGGAAACTCGGCCCCGAGCTGCGTGCCCTCTATCTGCGCTGCAACGGCGCGGAGCTGTTCCGGCCGCTCCCCAATGCCAACTACTCCATCCAGTCCCTCGCGGAGATTGCGCGCGCACGCGTGAGGATGCGCGACGTCGACGACGACAGCATGGGCCCCACCAGTTGGTGGACGCTGGTGGACTGCCAGGACAGTGACTTCATCCTCGTCGATGTGTCCCGGTCCGCGCCGTATCCAATGCTCGACGCGTACCACGAGACCTATCCGCAGGTCCGACAGGTGGCCGCGTCACTCCAGGAGTTCCTCTCCAGGGCGTTGGCCAGTGGAGACAAGCTCTACTGGCTCCAGAACGACTAGGGCCCATGCCGAACGCTCGGTCTTCGTGAGCAGACTGGCCCCCGACCACCGGGTGCGCCAGAGTGTCGCGCGCCCGCCCCAGGCTCGGGGCGGCCCATTCATCCAGACAGGTGCGCGAAACGATGCTGCGACGAATCGGCGGGCTCCTCGGTGCGGTACTGCTCCTCTCCCTCCTCGGCGGCTGCACGCGGAACACTCCGCGCCCGGACCCCTCGGGCACCTCCGTCTATGTGGCGGCGCGCGTGCGTACCCTCGACCCGGGCCGCCCCGTCGTCGAGGCCCTCGCCGTCCGCGACGGAAAGGTGCTCGCCACCGGCACCCGTGACGAAGTCCTCGCCGCCGCCGGTCCCGGCGCCCGCGTCGTCGACCTGGGCACCGCCACCATCGTCCCCGGCCTCACCGACTCGCATGGACACCTGTCCTCGCTCGGTCAGTGGGAGGCCACCGTCACCCTGCTCGGCGCCACCACCAAGGAGGAGGCGCTCGCCCGCGTCGCCAACGCGCCGAGCACCTCCTACCAGGGCGAGTGGCTCGTCGGACAAGGCTGGGACCAGAACGACTGGCCCGAGAAGACCTTCCCCACCCGACAGGACCTCGACGCCAAACACCCGCGCACGCCCGTGTACCTCACGCGCATCGACGGCCACGCCGCCTGGGTCAACAGCGAGGCGCTGCGCCGCGCGAACATCACCCGCGCCACCCAGGACCCCAACGGCGGCCGCATCCTCCGCGACGCCAGCGGCGAGCCCACCGGCATCCTCGTCGACAACGCCATCGGCCTGATTCACGCCGTGCTGCCGCCCCTCACCGAGGCCGAGCGCACCGCGCAGCTCACCGCCGCCCTCAACCGCGCCGCGCGCGTGGGCCTCACCGGCGTGCACGACGCCGGCATGGACCTGGCCACCTTCCAGTTGCTCCAGCGCATGGACAAGGAAGGCAAGCTGCCCCTGCGCGTCTACGCCATGGCCGACGGCCAGGCCCCCGAGCGCGCCGAGTTCCTGCGCATGGGCCCCTACCAGGGCGAGCGCCTCACCCTGCGCGCGGTGAAGCTCGTGCTGGACGGAGCGCTCGGCAGCCGAGGCGCCGCCCTGCACCAGGACTACAGCGACGAGCCCGGCCACCGGGGCCTCCTGCTCCTCACCCCCGAGGAGTACGAGAAGCGCGTCACCGACTTCATGCGCGCCGGCTTCCAGGTCTGCACCCACGCCATCGGCGACCGCGCCAACACGCTGGTGCTCGACACCCTCGCGCGCGCGATGCAGGCCACGTCCACCCAAGCGGGCCGCCACCGCGTGGAGCACGCGCAAATCATGGGCCTGGACGACATCACCCGCCTGGGCCGCATCGGCCTCATCGCCAGCGTGCAGCCCACGCACGCCACCAGCGACATGCCCTGGGCCGAGGCGCGCGTGGGCCCCGAGCGCATCCGCGGCGCCTACGCGTGGCAGCGCCTGAAGTCCTCCGGCGCCGTGCTCACCCTGGGCAGCGACTTCCCCGTGGAGCGCCCCGACGTGCTCGCCGGCCTCTACGCCGCGCGCACGCGCCAGGACGCGCGCGGCACGCCCGAGGGCGGCTGGTACGCCGACCAGCGCCTCAGCGGACAGGAGGCCCTGGAGGGCTTCACCGTGGGCGCCGCCTACGCCTCCTTCGCCGAGGCGCGCCGCGGCCGCCTGCAGCCCGGCATGGACGCGGACTTCGTCGCCCTGTCCGTGGACCCCGTGGACGCGCCCGTCTCCGAGCTGCCCGGCGCCCAGGTCCACCTCACCGTGGTGGGCGGTGATGAAGTCCACCGCGCCACCCCGTGAGCTGTGATTAGAGGTTCGACACCAGGCTGAGCGACTGGACGCGGCGGTGCAGCTCCTCCTGCGCCGCCTGTCGCTCCTTCGCCAGCCGCTCCAGCTCGCGGGCGATCGCCTCCAGCCGGTCCTCCTGCTCGTTGAGCTTGGCCACGAAGCGCTCGGCCAGCTCCCGCTGCGACACGCCGCTCTTGAGCGACTCGATGTTGGAGCGGATGCGCTCCTGGTCCTTGAAGAGCTGCGCGCGCTCCTGTGTGAGCTGCTGCTCGTCGCGCGTGAGCGTGGCCACGCGCTCGCGGATGGCAATCACCTCCCGCAGCGCGTCCGACATCGCCTTGTCCACGTAGCGCTGCGACAGGAAGAAGGCCACGTCGTCCGGCCCCACCGAGGACAGCGCGTAGTGCCGGTGGCCCGTGGTGCGCTCGGACACCACGAACGTCTCCTGCGCTCCCGCGGCCAGCGTCCGCTTGAAGCGCCAGAAGCCGTCCGTGGTCTCCTCGGGCGCGGGCATGTCCTTGGCCAGCTCCCAGCCGATGCGCGGGTGCTCGATGAACAGCACCTGCGGCCGGGGCGCCTTGTTGCGCACCACGTACGTCGTGCGCCGCACGTTGTGGTACTCCGCCATCAGGCTGCCGTGGCTCACCACCACGCGGAAGACGGGCCCGTCCTCGGCGCCCTCCTCCACGGAGACGACGCAGCCCAGCTCCACCGCGTACGGCACGAAGCGCGTATCCTGCGGCTTCATCGTGTCGAGCATCGCCTCGCCCACGTAGCGCTCGTCCTCCGTCACCGTCACCGGGCCACCCTCCAGCGTCAGGCCCGTGGTGTTCTTCAGCTCGATGCACGCCATCGGGTTCTTCTCGCGCGTGGCCCGGTTGTAGAGCAGCACCCGACGCCCCTCGAACGGCTTGTGCAGGATGGGCACCAGCGCGCTCTGGTTGCGGTGCACCGTCACCGGCCGGTCCACGCCGTACTCGAACAAGTCCCCCACGTCCTTGGTCAGCGTCGTCACCTTCGCGCCCTGCTGCTCGAGCACGTCGCGCAGCCGAGGACCGCCAGGGCCACCGGAGCTCGCTCCACCTTTACTGCGCTTGAGCGAGCGGCCCGGCGCCATCGCCGGCGCGGGCGCCATCTCGGCCATCATCGGCATGGCCTCACGCTCCTCATCCATCACGGCCGGGGCGCTCGCGTAGCTCTCCTCCGGAATCACCGGCGCGGCGGCGGCCTCCGTCCTCACCTCCACCACGGGGCGCTTCATGTAGCGGGGGTTGTAGAGGTCGTGCACGAAGGACACCGGCAGGCCCGCGACGAGCGCCAGCTCCACGTCCACCCAGTCCTCGTCCCCCGTGTTGTCCACCAGCGCCCAGCCTTGCAAGAGCGGCGACTCGCCCTCGTCCAGGAGGATGCGGTAGCTCGTCTTCCACACCGGCGCTTCCACCACGTAGCTGACGAACACCTCGCGCTCGCCCTCGCCCGCGGTGAGGATGCTCATGCGCTTGCTGTCCTTCTTGTACGAGGACAGCACCGTGGCCAGATAGAACTCCAAATCCTTGCGCACCGCCTCGTCGAGGAACTCCAGCTCGGTGATGTCCAGCACGTCGAACGTGCGCAGCGACGCGCCCACCAGCAGCGACAAGAAGGGGCGCACCACGCTCGTCTCCCCCGCGGCCACCGCGAGCGACTCCAGGCCGATGATGGCGCCCTCCACCTGACCGCCACCCACGCGCGCCCGCACGCGCGCACCCTTGATCTGCCCGAGCAGCGCCGTGAGGCTGCCGTCCTCCGGGATGCGGATGGTGGCCTCCGCGAGCAGTTGCTCCAGCGGCTTCGTCGAGTCGTAGCTCACCGCCGACACCGAGCCGCCCGACAGGTCCAGCACCGTCAGCGACTTCAGCACGTCGTTCATGTCCCGCGCCTTGAAGTCCAGGTGCAGGGTGTCGCTGCCCGTCACGCTCCCCCGGCGCTCGAAGTACCCGACGCCATGCTTGTAGAGGACGACCCGGCGGATGGACAGTGATGTGGGCATGAGCGCGGAAACTCCAGGAAGTTGGGGATGACCTGTCCCCCGGTGTATCAAGCCCCGCCTGGGGTCGCGCAATGCCGCGCAAGGCCCTTCTCGTGAGGTGACGCCCGAATGCGAAAGCCCTCCGCTTCCTTCCTGTCCCGCTCCGCGCTCGTGTGCGCGGCGCTGACGCTCGGCTCCGGCTGTGAGAGCACGAAGCCCCGCGCCGCGAGCCCCACTGACGGTGTGCCGGTGACGCAAGGCGGCACGTCCGGGAGCGCCACGGACACGCCCACGGGTACCGCCGCGCCCGAGGCTCCTGGCCCGACGAAGGGGACCTCCGCCTGGCACCGCGCCCGGGTGGGCGACCAGGTCGTCTATTCGTTCTCCGCGATTCGCACGCCGCCGCGCGACGCGCAGGGTGGGTCGGCCGCGGCGGGCCAGCTGACGTTGGAGGTCGCCGCGGTGGAGAGCTCGCGCGTGTGGCTGACGTTGACGCTCCAGAGCGACAAGGGCGGTGAGCTGACGCAGCCCCGGCTGTCGCGGCGGCTGACGATTCCCATGCGCGTGGAGGCCTCCCGTCCGCTGGAGGTGGCGCGCGAGGGCACCGCGACGTCCGAGCAGCCCATGGCCGCGGGCCGCACGTGGGAGGCGAAGCGTTATCTGCGCGACAATCGTCCGGTGGATGGTCCGCTGGAGAACCGACTGTACGCGGTGGACGCGGGGCCGCTGTACCTGACGAACGGGCTGCTCGACGCGAGCACCACGCTGTCGGGCTTCGGCGGCGCGGGCAGCCATCAGCTCACGCTGGTGTCGGTGCGCCAGGGCAAGGAGGGCGCGGGCATGGCGCCGGACCTGGAGTGGCCGCTGGGTCCCGGCACGTGGTTCGACCGGGAGATGGAGTCGGAGGGCACGAAGACGGTGCTGCGCACGTGCCAGTCGGCGGAGGCCGGCTACGTGCTGCGCACGGAGGCGCCGGTGAACCCCGCGACGGACGAGGCGCCGTGCCAGGACTTCTCGCAGGCGAGCGTGATGCCACTGGAGGAGGTGCTGCTGTCGTTCATCTCGCTGGGCATGGAGCCCAAGCAGTGGCCGCCCGTGGTTCCCAACTCGGCGCCGGCCGTGCGCGAGACGCTGGCGGTGGGCACCAAGCGGGTGCCGGTGCTCCAGGTGGACGCCAACGAGGGTCCGACGAACGCCAAGCAGGTGCGCACGCTGCTGTTCGCCGCGGACCCGTGGGAGAAGACGCTCGGCGGGCTGGCGCACGAGGCGCGGTTCGAGCCGATGTCGGACTTCACCTATCGCGTCTCGTCCAAGGGCAAGCGTGAGTCGCAGGGTGGCGCGAAGCTGACGGGCTTCGGTGCGTGGCAGCCGTGACGTCGCTGTACACCGTGGTCATCGAGGTGGAGCCCGGCGCGGAGGCCGCGTGGAATCAGTGGCACGAGGGGACGCACGTCCCCGAGGTCCTGCGCGAGCCGGGGTTCCTGGGGTGCCGGAAGTGGAAGGACACGGAGCGGGCCCCGGATGGCTGGGCCCGGTACGTGTGTCACTTCGAGCTGGCCAGTGAGGCGGACTTCCAGCGCTACACCACGAGCGACGCGGCGAAGCACCTGCGCGCGGAGTCACTCGCCCGCTTCGGGACGGTGACGCGGCACTCGCGGCAGGTGTTGACCGAGGTGAAGCGGTTCTGACGGTGCACGAGGGCTCCTGGCGTCGCGAGACACGGGAGCCCTCGCGGACTCAGTACAGGTTCTTTCTGTAGTCGTGGTCCAGCGCCCAGCTCATCATCTTCTTGGAGGCGAGCGCGCGCAGCGTCGCGGCGGCGGCGCCCTTCTGGGGGCTGCGCCGGACGTGGTCGATGAACACGTCGGACATCTTCGGCAGTTGGCTCGCGGGCACGTGACGGGCGGTGTCCCACAGCCCCGCGTCGACGATGGCCTGACTGGTGTGGAGACGCGCCGCGTGGGACTCCAGCAGCAGCGCCATCTTCGGCACCTTGCCCTCGACGGTCATCGAGGCCAGCAGCGAGGGCTCGGTGGAGAGCGAGGCGACGCCGGAGACCTCCAGGAAGCGCGTCTCGCCGGGGATGAGCGCGAGCAGCGCGACTCGCGATTGTTCGAGGACGTTGTGGAAGGTGTCCGTGCGACGGTTGCCGGGGCGGTCGGGAACGGCGACGCGCGCTCCATCGAGCCGGAGGAAGCCCGTGGGGTCGCCCTTGGGGCTCACGTCCGCGAGGCCCTGCGCGTCCCACGAGGCCAGCGCGACGAAGGGCGTGCGTGACAGCCAGTCGTGCACCTCGGGGTCCCCGCCCCAGGTCCCCGCAGCGCGCGTGTCCGACGCAGTGGACTTCGGTGACTTCCAGAGCCCCGAGCGGATGATGGCCTTCGCGCAGTGCACGAAGGCTTCTTCCACGGTGACGCGAAGGGTGTGTCCTTCGAGCGTCGCGTGCCCGTTGACCCGCAGCGTCTCGCCCAGGCCCGGGATGAAGAACAGCAGGCCACAGCCCACGGTGGGATTGAGCGGAATGGGCGCGTCCAGCCGCAGCTCCAGGTGCGTCGCGTCCACGACGCGCGCGAACCCCAAGGGCCCGCCCGCCGCCGTCGCGCGCCCCTGCCCGTCCACATCGACGTAGCCGAGCACCGCGAACGACGAGCACGCCAGCAGCTTGACGCAGTGGTCGTCCAGCGAGTCCAACGACTTGAGCATCACGCCCAACGGGCGGGAGCCCACCACACCTTCGAGCGCCTCGACTGTCTGGACCTGTGCCATGGGCCTGAGCATACAAATTTGAGATTGACTTGCAAAGTCACAACCTCCCGGGGCCGCACCGAGGAGCGCTCGCCTCCGCCGATTCCCCACATCGACAGAGGCTCACGGCCGCTCAGGGCGCCGTCGGCTCTTTGGAGGCGCACTGTTCAGTCTGTTCGTCCCATGCTCCACCCGAATCGAGGCACTTGTCGATGCGCCACCAGCGACCGCAGTACGGGGCCGTGATGACGCTCAACAGAACCACCACCACGATGACCAGCCCGATGTAGCTCCGTCGATTCATGGCGTCATTGATTCCACAGGCCCTTCGCGTCACGCGCAGAGCTTGCGCGCGGTGACGCGTGGGAAGTACCCCGCCGACTCGGAGGGTAGATCCAACCGGAGATAGACATACCCGCTCGCGGACGTGTCGCCGGACGGATGGCTGGACACGTCCAGGCGCCGGAAGCCGAGCGACTCCAGGGTCACGAGTGACGTCGTGTGGCTCGCGCGGACGGAGGTCTCCAGGTGTCGCAGCCCGTCCAGCCTGACGCCCTGCCGGATGAGCTCCGACATGGTCCAGTGCCCCGCGCCATTCTGGCGATGCTGCGCCAGGATGGAGCAGCACACGCGGGCGTAGTGCTCCTCCCGGCGGATGTTGGTCAGCGCCGCGAGGCCGATGACGCCGCTGCCCCGCTCGGCCACGGCGAACAACCGGGTCCCCTCCGCCGCGCTCCAGCGCCCTGGCGGACGACCTCCCGCCTCGGGCCGCCACCACCCGAAGAACTCCTCGACATCGGGCTCCTCCAACAACATCCGAGCCGCCACCAGGACCGCGGTCCCCGCCACATCCATCGGAATGAGCTGACGCTCCTGCATACAGGCTTCCCCCCTTCGCCCCGGGGAGACTTCAAGGGACATGCCAGGAAGACCTCCCAAGGCGCGCCCCGAGCGTCCTCCGAGGGAGGGCGTCGAGGAGTGACGCACCCGCGTGCCTCCCGCACGCACATGACACCGCGTCCCTCAGGGAAAACCCGTGCGTCCTCCATGGCACAGCGTGTCCCCCGCGACACGGTTCGCACCCAAGCGGCGGGGGACACGACCCTGGGTGTCCTGGACGCAATGGCCTTCCAGGCATCTGCTGGACGCGTCGGCACCGCGAGCGTCTTGCGCTTCACCTGGACACCAAGGAGACCCGATGACACCGCTGCTGCGCTGGGGATTGCTGTGGCTGGGGGCCTGCCTCGTCGTGGGATGCGGCGGCACGTCTCGCATGGTGCGACTCGAGACCGGTGACGGCGCCCCGTTCGTCTTCACCTCCCGCCCATCGGAAGCCGTCGAAGTGGACGAGGACGACTTCAAGGACGCAATGGCCGCACTGGCTCGGGACGTTCGGCCGACATCGACACTGCGTCTGGCATCTCATCGCAGTCCTTCAACTCCGTGGAAGGGCATGGGCTCCGAGGCTGAGTCGGGGCTGACACGTGCCTATCTCGCGTGGTGTGACCGGAGAGCATCACCGGGCGACTGCCTGAGGCTGCTGCACGGGCGGCCTTTCCTCGACGAGGAGGGCCGACGCACCCTCGCACTCTCCATCGCGCTGGACTCGGTCTGGACAGAGACAGCGGAGGCTCTTGAGGACATGTCAGACCCGGAGACAGTGCGATCCGCCATCCTCTCCTCGATGGCCGTGTACCTGACGCTTTGGCTGCTGCCCGAGCCCGTCTCGAAGGGAGCGGCCGCCATCCTCACAGCCAGCCTCATTGCCTGGCTGGGCGTCGACACGGTCTGGAGCCTCATTCGTGGGTGGGGCGCACTGACGACCGCCGCACAGGAGGCCACCTCCTTCAGTGAGCTACACGCCGCGGGAGAGCGCTATGGCGAAGTGATGGGAGGCAATGCAGCGCGCGTCTTCGTCATGCTGGCTACGGCGGCCATCGGCAGCACCGCGGGACTCGCGGTGAAAGCCCCCACCCTCCCTGGCTATGCGCAGGCCTCTCGAGCCGCCGTTACGCAAGGCGGCTTTCGGCTGTCAGCCGTGGCCCAGGTGGAAGCCGTGGCCATCTCCTCGGAGGGCGTGCTGACCTTGGCCCTGGCTCCCGGCGCGGTAGCCATGGTGGCCAGTTCCACCGGAGGTCACGGCGGAGACCACGGGAGCCCACGAGGCGACGCCTCGGGCCCCACGCTCCCCTCACAGCCCGCCCATCCAGACGCGAGCCCCAGCGGATACCGCCCCAAGCTCTCTCCAGACGACGACACGGCCACCGTCCGCTCGCTGATGCGAGAGAACGAATCGGCCGACCTGTTGGCCAGGGCAGGCTTCAAGGTGGAGCAGCGCCCCCAGGTCTCCGGGACGACCCGCCAACCAGACTTCCGCATCGAGGGTCGGGTCTTCGACAACTACGCGCCGAGTACATCCAACCCCAGGAACATCTGGGCGGTCATCAACGACACGAAGGTCAACCCGGTGAGCAAGTCGATGCAGGCCGACAGAATCGTCCTCAACCTCCGGGACAGCAGCGTGGACCTGCCTACCTTGAAGCGACAGTTCACCGATTGGCCGATGCCCAACCTCCGGGAGGTGCTCGTCATCACGAGAGAAGGCGGTATCGTCCGCTTCTGGCCCTAGGCGCGCGGGAGTCGTTCATGTCGCTCGACTACAACTTCCGTATCTCCACACCCCACACGCCTCATCATGTGCTGGCGCTCGTGCGTGAATCACTCGGGTTGCCGCCAGGTCCGAGGGCTCCGCACGAGGAAGCAGCAGGGCCCGGCCTCCTCATCGCCGCAGGGCCCGTCGCACAAGCCACCCGGCAGTGGATGGAGACATCTCTGGGCTTCACGCCCTCCGTCGACCTCCAGTTCTGGGTGGAGGAACGGCGACGCCACCCAGCGCTCACCACCTTGCTCCAAGGCGTCCTCGAAGTTCTACACAGGACGCCAGGAGACGCGGTGCTCGTATTCGGTGGCGAGTCCGTCCTGCTGCTGCGTCGCGCCGGACACCTGCTCCTCGACTCGGGAACAGGCGTCTGGACACAGGAGCGGTTGGCGCTCGTGAACGACTCCTACGAACTGAAGGTGCTGCCTCCGCTGTAGGCCGCGCCACGGGGCCAACGCCGCGCGTGCTCGCCCCCACCGCAGGCCGCGCCCACGCGTTCCCACGGGGCGCGGCCCGGCGTGCCACCTACTCCGCGACGGAGAGCTTCACGTCGATGTTGCCGCGCGTGGCGCGCGAGTACGGGCACACCTCGTGCGCCGCGTGCATCAGCTTCTCCGCCTCATCACGGGGGATGCCCGGCAGGATGCCCTTGAGCTCCACCGCCAGCCCGAAGCCCCCGTCCGGCGTCTTCCCAATCGTCACCGACGCCAAGATGCCCACCTCGGGCCCCAGCTTCTTGCCCGCCTTGCCCGCCACCAGCCGCAGCGCGCTCTCGAAGCACGCGGAATAACCCGCCGCGAACAGCTGCTCCGGGTTCGTCGCCGTCCCACCCGCCCCTCCCAGCTCCTTCGGCATCGCCAGCGGCAAATCAATGACCTGGTCCGAGGACTGGACCTTGCCCGACCGGCCTCCGTGGGTGGTGGCGTGGGCGGTGTACAGCGGCGAAATCGTGACGGGAGCCATGGCTTGTTCTCCTGGAAGTTCGGGGTCGCTTCTTTCCGACCCCCTTTATCTAGGGGGCAATTCAATCGCGCGCAATCAATTCGGGCCGGAAAAAGGCCCCTGCCCCGCGAAACCCGCGGAAGACAGGGGCCGGATATCCACCACCCGACCGTCCAGGGCCCGGAAGACCTCCGGGCCCCGTGGGCGCTTCAGCGACCCGCGACGGTGGCGGGGGGCGTGAACTCCTCGGCGGCCTTCACGGCGGCGGCGATGTCCAGCTTGCCGCTGGTGCTGACCTTGCCCTTGAGGTCCGGGTCGATCTCCACCGTCTGAACCAGCAGGTCGCGCACCTGCGCGGCCGTCAGGTCCGGGTTCGCGGCGAACATCAGGGCCGCGGCGCCCGCCACCGTGGGGGTGGCCATGGACGTGCCGCTCATCTTCTCCCAGTCGCCGCCGGGCACGGTGCTCAGGACGTTCTCGCCCACCGCGGCCAGCTCCACCACCTTGTCGCCGTGCGAGGAGAAGCGCGCCAGCTTGTCGTTGCGCTGGTCCATGGCCGCCACGGTGATGACGTTGGGCAGGTCGATGTTGGCCGGGAAGTCCTGCACGTTGTTCATGTTGCTGCCGTTGCCGTTCGCCGTGGCCGCGACCAGCAGGATGTCCGCGTCCGCCAGCTTCTGCACGGCGGCCTTCCAGCGCGCCTGCGAGGCCGCGTCGCGGTACTCGTCACCGAAGCTCGCGTTGAGCGCGCGCACGTTGACGCCGTGGTTCTCCTTCATGTTGACGATGTAGTCCACGCCGCGCTCGAAGTTGGTGAGCAGGTCCGCGCCGTCGTACAGGCCGCCGATGCTCATCACCTTCGCCTTGCCCGCCGCGATGCCCGTGTTGCCCTCGCCGTTGTCCTCGGCCGCGATGATGCCCGCCACGTGCGTGCCGTGGTCCGTGCCCTGGCCCTTCATCACGTCGCCGCTGTTGAAGCCGACGTTGTAGCCGTGGATGTCGTCCTTCACGCCGTTGCCGTCGTTGTCGATTCCGTCGCCGGCGACCTCGTTCGGGTTCGTCCACATCGCGCTGTCGAGGTCGCTGTGCTTGAAGTCCACGCCGCCGTCGAACACCGCGATGACCGGGTCACCCGTGGGGCGCGGGGGCTTGGGGTCCACCGGGTCCGTGCCCGGCGCCTTGCCCGTGGCCTCCAGCCCCCAGCTCTTCAGCGTGCCCGTGTCCGCGCGCGCCTTGTCCTCGACGGACAGCGTCCAGGTGCCCTTGGCCGACTCGCCCTTGAACGTGGTGCTCAGGTCGAACGAGCCCTTCACGTCGTCCGCGCCGCCACCCTGGCGGTTGGACACCGTCGCCGTCTTGCCGGACGGGCTGGTCACCTTCACCACCAGGTCGCCCCGGTACGAGTGCGCCAGGTCCAGGTTCAGCTTCAGCGAGTCGAGCGACACGTCCTTGTCGAAGCTGACCGTCGACGTCACCGTCGCCAGGTCCTTCACCGCCGCGTTGGGCGTGGCGGACGCCGTCAGCGTCACCGGCGTGGAGGTGTCACGGCCGGCCAGCGTGGCCTTGCTCGGGCCGAAGGCGAACGCCGTGGCCGGCAACACCGGGGCGCTCGGGTCCGGGCGGTGACCCGTGGGACGGTCCACGAAGTTCGTGGGCCGCGCCGACTTGGCCGACTCGAAGCCGTCCGTGCCGTTCTTGCCGGGCCGGGCCACCACGCGCTCCGCGGCGGGCGTCGCGGGCGCCTCCGGACGAGCAGCCTCCCCGGTGCGGGTGGTGGGCGACGGCAGCGACAGGGGCTTGCGGGTGACGGTCATGTTGGCGGCTCCGGGGGGAAGCGGAATCAACGACTGTCCCTGATTGTCGCATCTCGTCAGGATCAGTTTCCTGGAGGGCTGCTTTTTCCACCCGAAGTGAACCCCCTTGGCGGGTGGGCAGGCGCGTCAGGCGTGGTAGAGCGCGGCCGGGCCCCTCCTTCCGGGGGTTTGGCCCCATGCCCTGGCCCGGACGCGGCGTGGGGCGAGGACGGGAAGGATGCCGAGGACCATCGTCGCCACGCGCTACGTGACGCCCCTGCGCGAGGGGGGCTCGTTGCCTGCCATCGTCGAGGCGGACGACGCGGGGCTGTATGTCGTGAAGTTCCGGGGGGCGGGCCAGGGGGCCAAGGCCCTCATCGCGGAGTACATCGCCGCGGAGCTGGCGCGGGCCGCGGGGCTGCGCGTGCCGGAGCTGGTGCTGGTGGAGCTGGACCCGGCGCTGGGCCGCAACGAGCCGGACAGCGAGATTCGCGAGCTGCTCAAGGCGAGCGCGGGGCTGAACCTGGCGCTGGACTACCTGCCCGGCTCGGTGACGTTCGACCCGGTGGCGGGGCCCGCGCCGAAGGTGGACGTGGCGTCGTCGCTGGTGGCGTTCGACGCGTTCATCACCAACGTGGACCGCACGCCGAAGAACCCCAACCTCCTGTGCTGGCACCGGGAGCTGTGGCTCATCGACCACGGCGCGTCGCTCTACTTCCACCACGCGTGGGAGGACTGGGAGGAGCGCAGCCAGAGCCGCTTCGCCCCCATCAAGGACCACGTGCTGCTGCCGTGGGCGGGCCAGCTCCCCCAGGCCCAGGCGCTGCTTTCCGCGCACTTCACGCGGGCGCTGATGGAGACCACCGTCGCGGGCATTCCGGAGGGCTGGCTGAAGGCGGCCGAGTCCCCCTTCCCCACCGTGGAGGCGCACCGCGCCGCCTACGTGAGCTGGCTGTGCAAGCGTGTCGAGGCCCTGCCGGCCTTCATCGAGGAGGCCGCCCGTGCCCGCGCACAGCTCGTTTGACTACGCCATCATCCGCGTCGTCCCGCGCGTGGAGCGCGAGGAGTTCATCAACGTGGGCGTCGTCCTCTTCTGCACCACGCAGCGCTTCCTGGGCGCGCGCGTGGAGGTGGACGAGGCGCGCCTGAAGGCGCTCGCGCCCGACATCGACCTGGAGACGGTGCGCTGCCACCTGGACAGCTTCCAGCGCGTCTGCGTGGGCGGCAAGGGCTCGGGGCCCATCGGTCAGCTGCCGCAGAAGGAGCGCTGGCACTGGCTGGTCGCCCCGCGCAGCACCATGCTCCAGACGGGGCCGGTGCACTCGGGGCTGAGCCAGGAGCCCCAGGCCGCGCTGGAGCACCTGCTCGACACCGTGGTGCGCCTCAAGCGCGCATCGTGAGGACAAACCCGGGGCCCTCGCGCCCCGGGCTCACTTCACCCGACGACCGGTGAGGCGGACCTTGTACGTGCACTCCTCGAGCTCCCTCGCGTCGATGCCCAGGCCCTCGAAGGAGGTGCGCCGCACGTCGACGAAGCCCTCGATGTCGTCGTCCTCCAGCGAGTCGTTGGCGATGTAGAAGCGCAGCACGTAGACGATGTTCGACTCGCCAACCACTGTCGAGGGAATGGAGCGGATGTCCACGTATTGGAACGGCCCCTCCTCGGACCGAGTGCCCTGGAGGATGTCCGGCGCGTCGTCCTCGTCGAGCGTCGCCACGTCGCCCCGGTGCAGCGTGAAGGACACGTCGGGCACCTCGATGCTCGTGGCGCCGTACTCCTCGGCGCGCACCGTCCAGCGCTGCTGGAGCGCCAGGCCGGAGACTCCGCCGACGCCCGGCACCGCCACCGGCTCCTTCGCCGTCTTGTCGGTGCAGGAGTAGGGCACGGCCGCCGCCTGGGCCGCGTCCAGCTCCACGTCGTACGTCTCCTGCTCGAAGCCGCCACAGCCCGCCACCAGCAGCACCAGCGGCGCCGCCCATCCCATCGCGTTCATCGACCCTCCAGTTCCACGGGAGACCACCCTCGCCGGCCCCGGGCGTCCGTCACCCCACCGGGCAGGCGGGCGCCCTCCTCCCGGCCAGGAAAGCATGCCCCCCAGGGCGAGGGAACCCGCCCAACCCACGGGCCGGCGCAAGCTTCCCGAACAGGGACGACTGTCTGTCAACCGTCTGGAAGGTGAGGAATCGGGGGCGCGCGGGCGGGCGGATGAGTAGCTTTGCGGCGTGCCCGGGACGGGCACGGACCTCGTATGCCCGACTCTTCGATTCGAATCGTCACGTACAACGTCCGCTACTTCGGCCACATGCTCCGGGGTCTGGCGAGCACCGTGGGCCCCAAGCGCCGGGTGGCCTTCGCCCTGGCCGGGCTGGACCCGCTGCCGGACGTGGTGTGCCTGCAGGAGGTGGAGACCAGCTCGCTGCGCAGCACCATCGCCGACCGCCCCAAGCTGCCCGGCGAGACGCAGCTGATGGCCTTCATGGGGCGCATGGAGGAGACGTTCGCCGCGCAGGGGCGCGACATGCCCTACGAGGCGTTCTACTTCCGCGCGCACCACTACAAGCTGGGCGAGGTGTCGCTCTACACCACGGGGCTGGCGGTGCTCGTCAACAAGCGCACCCTCCAGGTGGACAAGCACAACGTGGACTCGCCCATGTCCATCACCCACCACCACGTGCAGCGGCTCAAGGACCGCAAGCAGAGCCGCATCTGCGCGCACATGCGCCTCTTGCGCCGCGACGACGGGCGTCCCTTCCACGTCTTCAACACCCACCTGAGCCTGCCCACGCCCTTCGCGCGCGAGTTCTGGTCCACCAAGGACAAGATGGGCTGCGGCGTGAATCAGCTCCACGAGGCGCGCAAGCTGGCGGAGTTCGTGGGCAGCCTCCGCGCCGACGAGCCGTTCATCGTCTGTGGAGACTTCAACTCGCCGCCGTCGTCCCCGGTGTTCCGCTACCTCACCGGAGAGGTCTCCTTCACGTGCGCCCAGGCCGCCGTGGGTCAAATCGACCCGAGCGTGTCACGGGGCTTCCCCACCGCGGGCTTCATGCACATGCGCATGCACCTGGACCACATGTTCTCCGGCGGGGGCGTGCGCTGGCTCGACACGGAGGAGACGCACCCCTTCGGGGACTTGAAGAGCCGCTTCCACGGGCTGTCGGACCACATGCCCATCGTCGCGCGCTTCGCGCTGGAGGCGCTCCCCGTCACGCTGCCCGTGCCCGGAGTCCCGAGCGTGGGCTGACCGTGCTCGGGTGACGGGGGTGGCCGCGGCGCGCCGCTACGACTCGAGTTCCTGCTCCACGGTCTCCCACGCCTCCAGGAGTTCGCGCGTGCGGCGCTCGGCCAGCTCGCGGAACTCCGGCGCCAGGTGCGCCACCTTGTCCGGGTGGTAGCCGGCGATGAGCGCGCGGAACGCCTTGCGCGCCTCGTCCCGAGACACGCCCCGCTCGAGCCCCAGCACCTCCCACGCGTCCTTGCGCGCGGGCGCCCCGCTCCGGACCCGGGTCCCTCGGGGAGGTGTCGCCTCCGGGTCCTGACGGCTCCGGGCCCCACGCTCGCCTCCGTCCCGCGCCTCGCCGCCCCAGGCGCCTCGTCCGCGGCGACCCGGGCTCTCGGCGCCATCCCGTTCGTCGTCGCCCCATTCGCCTCGCGCGCGGTGACCGCTGGCATCCTCGTCCGAGGCTTCCCGCGGCGCGCCCGTGCTGGCGGGACGACGCGGTGCGCGAGGCGCGGGCTCCGGGCGCTTCTTCCCCGGACGGCGCGCGGGGTCCGGCGCGGGGATGCGCGGCTCCAGCCGGCTCAGCGCGTCCTCCAGGAACCACAGGTCCTCGGCGGGCAGGCCGTGCTTGCGCACCACCTGGCGCGGCTGGCCATCCACCAGCAGCAGGTAGCCCGTGGTGACGGCGTACGCGTCATCCTTGCTGTCGGGGTGCAGCTTGTCGCCCAAATCCCCCAGCGGGTCCCTCCACATGCCGTCCGGGGTGCCCTCGTCCGCCACCAGCACCTGCGTCAACACGCGGCCGTGGAGGAACTCCAGCGTGGCGAAGGGCTCGCGCAGCTCGGGGGAGCGCATGGCCGTCCCATGACGCACGCCCGTCACCAGCAACACCCCTCGCGTCCCGTCCACATGGGCGAAGAGCTGCTCGCGCACCCGCTTGTCCGAATAGAAGAGGACGAACTGCACGGTGGACAACGTAGTCCGTCCCGCGCCGTCCAGACAGACGTTATGTCCTGGCGCGGCAAGAGGGTGCAGGGCGGAACAGTGCGACGAAACACCGGCTCGACGGTTTCGCGCGCTTGGGAAAGAGTCATCCCTGCTTATGCGCTGCTGCCACCGTCACTCCTCCGAGCCCGCCCTCCCCCAGTCCCGCGCCTTCAGCCTCCCCGGCGCCACCGAGCACTACGCCGCGGAGCGCCCCCTGCGCGCCGAGCACGTGCGCATCCAACTGGAGCTCGACTTCGAGCAAGGCCGCGTCACCGGCGTCTGCACCACCCGCGTGTCCGCCGTGCGGCTGTCATCCACCCTCACCTTCGACGCGGTGGACCTGGACGTCTCGCGCGTCCTCGTCGACGAGCGCCCCGTGCGCTTCGTCAACTCCGGCTCGCACGTGCGCGTGGAGCTGCCCGCGCCACTGCCGCCCGGCCAGGCCGCGGAGGTGGCCATCCACTACACCGCCCGCCCGCGCCGGGGCCTCTACTTCTGGGGCCCGGAGGCCGCCTACCCGGACCGGCCCCGTCAGGCGTGGACCCAGAACCAGGACACCGACGCCAGGCACTGGTTCCCCTGCCTGGACACGCCCGCGCAGAAGGCCACCTCGGAGCTCATCGCCACCTTCCCCGACGGCCTCACCGCGCTCTCCAACGGCGTGCTCGTCTCCGACACCGTGCAGGACAAGCGGCGCACCCAGCACTACCGCATGGAGCAGCCGCACGCGCCCTACCTCGTCACGCTCGCGGTGGGCGACTTCGAGGAACTGACCGACACCGCGGGCACCGTCCCCCTGCGCTACCTCTTCCCGCGCGGGCGACGCGAGGACGCGCTGCGGTGCGTGCGCCGCACCCCGGAGATGGTGCGCGTGTTCCAGGAGGCCACCGGCGAGCCCTACCCCTGGAGCGGCTACGCGCAGGTGTTCCTCACCGAGTTCATCTTCGGCGGCATGGAGAACACCACCGCCACCAGCCTCACCGACTCCGTCCTCCACGACGCGCGCGCGCACGCGGACTACAACGCGGAGCCGCTCATCTCCCACGAGCTGGCGCACCAGTGGTTCGGGGACTTGCTCACCTGCCGCGACTGGCCCCACGGCTGGCTCAACGAGGGCTTCGCCACCTGGTTCGAGGTGCTGTGGAAGGAGCGCGCGGACGGCCAGGACGAGGCCGACCAGCACCGGCAGGCGGACCTGGAGGCCTACCTGGGCGAGGTGAAGGAGCGCTACGCGCGGCCCATCGTCTCGCGCCGCTTCCACGCCCCGCTGGACGTCTTCGACCGGCACCTCTACGAGAAAGGCGGCCTGGTCCTCCACGAGCTGCGCCGCCGCCTGGGCGACGAGCTGTTCTTCCGCGGCCTGCGCCACTACGTCTCGCGCCACCGGCACGGCTCGGTGGAGACGGTGGACCTGTCGCGCGCCTTCGAGCAGGCCACCGGCCACAACCTGGACGCCTTCTTCGACCAGTACGTCTTCGCCCCCGGCCACCCGGAGCTCAAGGTGGAGGTGCGCCACGAGGCCGAGGAGGGCCGGCTGCGCCTCAAGGTGCGCCAGACGCAGCGCACCGACGCGGGCACGCCCCTGTTCCGCCTGCCGCTGGACGTCGTCGTCACCGTGGAGGGCAAGGACACCCGTCACCGGCTGGACGTGACGGACGCGGAGCACTTCTTCCACCTGCCCTGCTCCACCACGCCCTCGCAGGTGCGCGTGGACCCGCGCCGCGACGTGCTGGGCACGCTGGAGGTGGACAAGGCCGTGGGCCTCTGGCTGGAGGAGCTGCGCGCGGCGCCCGAGGCCCGCGCGCGCACCGAGGCCGCCCACGCGCTGGGCCGCGACGGAGGCCACCGCGCCGTGGAGACGCTGGGCACCGCGCTCGCGGACGCGCGCCTGTTCTGGGGCACCCGCGCCGCGTGCGCCAAGGCCCTGGGCCGCATCCGCACGCCGGAGGCCCGCGCCCGACTGCTCGCGAGCCTGCGCGCCGAGCACCCGCGCGTGCGCCGCGCCGTCGTGGCCGCGCTGGGCGAGTTCCGCCGCGACGCGGAGGTCATCGCGCTGCTGCGCTCCCTCTTGCAATCCGGAGACACCAGCTACTTCGTGGAGGCGGAGGCCGCGCGCAGCTACGGCAAGCTGCGCGCCGCGGATGCGCTGACGGTGCTGGAGACCACCTCCACGCGCCCGTCCTTCCAGGACGCCATCGCCGTGGGCGCCATGGACGGGCTCGCCGAGTCGCAGGACCCCGCCGCCTTCCCCCTGGTGGAGGCGCGCACCGCGTATGGACAGCCCGCCTTCCTGCGCCGCGCGGCCACGCAGGCCGTGGCCCGACTGGCGGAGGTGGCAGGCCGTCAGCGCGAGGCGGTGGATTTGCTGACGGAGCTGTTGAGAGACCCGATGTTCCGCGTGCAGATGGGCGTCTTCGAGGCCGCGAGGACGTTGGGAGACCGGCGCATCATCTCCGCGCTGGAGGGCACCCCGCTCAGTGACGCTCGCGCCCGCCGCGCCGCCCGCGAGACGGTGCGAGCGCTGCGCGAGGGCGAGCCCCAGGCGCGAGAGCTGGCGTCGCTGCGCGAGGAGGTGGACGCGCTGAAGGAGGCCACGCGCGCGATGCGCGAGAAGCTGGAGGGGCTCTCCCTGACGAGGCCTCCCCCGATGCCCGCGTCGAAGGCCCGAGCCACGAAGTCCGCGCGAGGCAAGCAGGCCACCGCGCGCAAGAAGGCGGGCAAGCCTCCCGCCGGCAAGCGTCGACGCTGAGCGTCCAGGCGCGTCGGGCTCCCGCACCGGCGCGTCCAAGGTCCGTCGTGGCTACCTGTAAGGCACCACGGGATGAGCCCCACGCGGGGCCACGCCCATGGCGCGCGTTGGCGGCTCGCGTCTTTCCGTCCGACGACGGGCGCAGGGGACGACATGGCCGCAGCCAACGAGGAGCTCAGTGCCTGGCTGGACGCCGCGGTCGACCCGTGGGTCGCCTGCGATGCCCACGAGCGCGTGTACCTCATCAATCGCGCCGCGGAGCGCCTGCTCGGCTGGACGCGCGAGGACCTCCAGGGACACCCCGTGGCCGAGCTCTTCCCCCAGCGGCTCCATCGCCACGGCGACAAGAGCCTGGTGCGCTACCTGCTCTCGCGCAGGCAGGCGCTGGGAGGGCGGCCCACGAAGGTGCTCGCGCGACGACACGACGGCGTGGAGGTGCTCGTGGAGCTGACGGTGGGCACCTCCGGCGAAGGAGAGGACGAGCGCATCGTCCTCAGCCTCCGGCGCCTGCACGAGGTCATCGACACCCTCCGCGAGCCCCTGGAGCCGCCTGGTGATGGCGGTGAGGTGAAGCGGACCAGCGGCGACGACCTCTATCGTCTCGTCGTCGAGAACGCGCCGCTGGGCATCTTCCACTACGACACCACGCCCATCATCACCGCCTGCAACGAGCGGCTGGCCGCCATCGTCGGCACGCCCAAGCGCGTGGTGGTGGGGCTCAACCTCATGTCCCTGCGCGACGAGCGCTTCATGGCCTGCGTGCGCGAGACGCTCGCGGGCCACAGCGCGGACTACGTGGGGGACTACTCCGCGGTGACCAGCCACAAGGTGACGCCCGTCCATATCCGCTTCGCGCCCTGCTACAACGACGCGGGCCAGGTGGAGGGCGGCGTGGGGCTGGTCGAGGACGCTTCCGAGCGCCGCCGCGCCGAGCGCCAGCGCGACGAGAACCTGGCCCTGCTCATCACCCTGTTCGAGACCGCGCCCGTGGCCCTGGGCTTCCTCGACACGCACCTGCGCTACGTGCGCGTCAACGAGCGGCTGGCGCGCATCAACGGCCTGCCCCCGGAGGCCCACCTGGGGCGCACGCCCCTCGAGGTGCTGGGTGAGGGCGGCCGCGCCGCGACGGCCATGCTGCAACAGGTATTGGACACCGGCGAGCCCGTGGTGGGCCAGGAGGTGGACACCCAGGCCGTGGGCCATCCCGGCCCCCGCCGACTGCTCACGGGGAGCTGCTACCCGGTGCGCGCGCCGGACGGACACCTGTTGGGCGTGGGCGTGCTCGTGGAGGACATCACCCAGCGCAGGCTCGCCGAGGAGGAGCGAGAGCGGCTCTATCGCGAGGCGCGTGAGGCCATCCGCGTGCGCGACGACTTCCTGTCCATCGCCTCGCACGAGCTGAAGACGCCGCTGACACCGCTGAGCCTCCGGCTGGCCACGCTGGAGCGCAGGCTGGAGCGCGGGGAGAGCGTGGACCCCACCACCCTGCGCCACGCGCGCCAGCACCTGTTGCGCATGACGGGGCTCATCAACGACCTGCTGGACGCGTCCCGCATCGAGGCGGGCCGGCTGGCGCTGCATCCCCAGGCCACGCGCCTGGACAGCCTGGTGGAGCACGTGCTGCAGGCGATGGAGGCGCAGCGCGGCGGACACGAGCTGCGCTACGAGCGGCCCGAGCGCGACGTGCAGGTGTTCGCGGACCCGTACCGGCTGGAGCAGGTGGTCACCAACCTGGTGGAGAACGCCTTCAAGTACAGCCCCGACGGTGGTGTCATCCACATCAAGCTGGAGACGCGCGGAGAGCTGGCGCTCTTGTCGGTGAAGGACCCGGGCATCGGCATCCCCGAGGACCAGCAGAAGCTGCTCTTCGAGCGCTACTTCCGCGCGCGCAACGTGTCCTCGCGCTCGTATGGCGGGCTGGGCCTGGGCCTGTACATCAGCCGCGACATCGTCGAGCGCCACGGCGGCCGCATCTGGGTGGAGAGCCAGGTGGGAGAAGGCTCCACCTTCCATGTCGCCCTACCGCTGTTGACGGGAGCCCCCTCTCACCCGCCCGCTCCCCAGCCGGAGCGCCACGTCCACTGAAGCTCCGCCACCCCCGCTTCCGAAAGAACTACAGCCCCCCGTGTCCACCACCGTGCATCCGGTGCGCGCCAGCACCTGGATTCAGGTGTTTCAGACGCTGGCACGAGGGGTGCTCTTCATCCCGTCAGAGAAGTCGAACCCGAGAGGAGCAGGCACATGACGACGGAAACTCCGGCTTGGACTCGCGACAATGACGGTTGGCTGGTCCGGGTGAAGGTGGCGGGGCGCATCCAGGAGGTCCGCTGCACCACGGAGGGACAGGCGCGCTACATGGCGGGCGTGCTGGCCCTCAATCCGCCTCCCCCCTCGAAGCTGCGTCACTGAACGGGGGCGGTGCCGGGCGCCGGCGGGCTGATGAGGTAGTTGTCGAGCTGCGCCCAGTTGTTGAACGCGACCTTCCACGCGCCCTCGGCCACACCCGGCCGGGGGATGAGTGGACCGCCGACCTGGCCGCTGGAGCCCCAGGAGAAGCCCATGTCGATGCCGCTGGACGTCTCCAGCACGGTGATGTCGGTGGCGAGCTGGCTGTTGAGGCGGCGCAACTCCGTCTTCGCGCCGGACACCCAGAAGATGAGCCGCTGGGCGCGCACGTCGAAGCCGAAGGCGTAGAAGGAGTTGGCGTCGTTCGGGTCCGTGACGATGACGGTGTACGCGCTGAGCAGCGAGGCGCTGTTTGGATACATCGGCGTGCCGTTGGGGATGCTGGACAGCGCCGTGGGCGCGGTGGGGATGCCCCACGGCGTGCCGGGGATGGTGGTGCCCGGGCAGTAGTTGGGAATCGGCGGAGGCGGCAGCACGGCCTGCTGCGAAACGGAGCCCAGCGACTCCAGCGTCTCGGGCGAGGCCTGGTCGATGGAGTCGACGCCGCACGCGGCGAAGGTGGACAGCGTGACGAGGCACAGCAGCGCGGAGCGAAGCGTCTTCATGGGCGTGGTTTCCTTGGTGTGAAGAGACACGTGGAGCGTGCTCGGCTCGTTCGAGCCGAGGTGGAGGACTGACGGCGGTGACGGGGCTACTCGAAGACGACGACCGTCTTCACCCAGCTGTCGGGCTGCGTGGACAACACGCGCAGCCTTTCGTCTCGGAGCGCGAGACTGGCGGTGGAACCGGCGCGGATGCGCTCCATGACCCGCGCGAAGAAGGGCCCGGCCTCGGCGTCCGGGATGTCGATGGGTGAGGCGATGACGGCGCGCGCGCCCGCCTCGGCGAAGGCGACGGGGAGGCTCCACGGCGCGTGGAGGTACGGCGCCGTCCGGGCCGCCTGACACGCGCCGAGCAGCACCACCGGCGCGCCCCGCAGCTTCTGCTGACGCACCTGGCCCGCGGTGAGCGCGTAGCGGCCACCCGCCTCCGGCGCCATCACCAGCAGCGACGCGTCCGACACGCCCAGGTTCACCAGGCCGTGCGCGTGGATCTCCACCTCGGTGGCCTGCGCCAGCTCCGCCAACAGGCGCGACGGCGTGGCGGCCGCGCCCGTCAGCTCCACGCGGCGCGGAGACGGCCCGCCGGACAGCTCCCAGCTGCGCAGCCGGGGCAGGTTCAGCGACGCGGGCGCGTCCACGTCGTAGACCACCAGCGGGCGCGGCGCGGAGACCTTCGGCGCCTGGGCCTGGGTGCCCGTGTGGTAGCTCCACGCGATGTCCGGCGGCAGCAGGCCCGCCTGTCCGTGCACGGGGTAGCGCGCGAACACGCTCACGTGCTCGCAGGGCTTGAGCGCGGCGATGACGGAGGCGGGCACCAGAGAGGCCACGTCGAAGTCGGGCGAGCGGCGGCTCGCGTCCTGGTGACCCAGCAGCTCACCTGTGGGGCCGCGCGCGGCCGTCAACGTGCGCTCGTCGTGCACCTCCACGCCCAGGGAGCAGCGCTCGGGCGCCGGCACACGCGCCTCCTGAGCGAAGAGCGACAGCGCCCGCGCCCAGTCTCCGGTGGAGCCCGCGTCCAGGATGAGCGAGGAGTAGCTGTACGCGCGCGCCTTGGCGGCGACGGGGTCCGCCGCGCCCAACAGCTCACCGGAGACGATGGCCTGGCCGAGCAGCCGCTGGCCCTCCGCGCGGTCCGAGCCGATGACGGCGCGGCCCTGGATGTGCGTGGCCATGACCTTCTCACCGGGGCGCAGCCAGCCCGCGGCGTCCAGCTTCGCCAGGCCCTCGCGCACCTTCTCCACGTCGCCCGGCTTCGGGTCCAACCGCGCCAGGTCCGCCAGCACGAACGCGCCGTTGAGGAAGAAGGGCACGTCGCACACCGGGGCCTTCTCCAGCTCCTCGCGCGCGGCCTGGGGACGCAGCGCGAAGACGTGCAGCGACGCCAGGCTCTCGTGCACGTGCCGGTCGGCCGCGCAGCCCCTGTCGCGCAGGGCCTGCTCGCCCAGGTACGCGCGCGTCAGGGCGAAGGCGTTGCGGAAGCGCGCCATGTCGCCCAGCACCAGCAGCAGGTCCGCTTGCAGCGTCCACTCCTGCGTCTGCCGCGCCCAGCCCAGGCCCGCCAGCGCGTGCTCGCGCGCCTCCACCAGCCGGTGCTCGTCCTTGTAGATGTGCGCCAGCAGGTGCTCCAGCTGGCCGCAGCGGTAGTCCGCCTTCGCGACCTCGCACGCCGCCACCGCGCGCAGGAGCCGAGCCTCCGCGCCGGCCAGGTCACCCTTGCCGTACTCGGCCAGCGCGCGCTCGCGCTCCGCGTTGAGCGTCAGCCACGAGTCACCGAGCGCGCGCGCCACCTGCTCGTACACGTCGATGTGCGCCGGCAGCCCGCCCGCCAGCGGCAGCACGCCCAGCAGGATGTCCTGGTCCCGCGAGCCGGACAGCTCCTTCACCAGCGGCTCGAGCGAGGCGCTGTCGAAGGTGCCCTCCAGCACCTCGCGGAAGCGGGCCGCGAACGGCGCGCGCCGCGCGAAGTCCAGCCCCGCCACGCGCTCCACGGAGGCCACCACCGTGTCGCCGCCGTAGCGCGCGTCCAGCACCCTCGCCAGCGGCAGCAGCTCACGCACCCGCTCGGCGGAGGGCGCGGTCCACAGCGCGATGTTGAGCCAGTTGCGCGCCGTGCCCGGCACCGCCCGCGCCACGTCCTCCGGGAACGCGGTGCCTTGCAGCGCGAGCGCGCGGCCGGCCTGCTGCGCGGAGTCCCACGCCCCGCGACGCCCCTCCAGCTGACGGCGCAGCACGAGGGCGCGCTCCCGCGCCTCCTCCGCCCAGCCGGGCTCGCCCAGCGAGACGACGGTGTCGAACGCCTCGGCCGCGAGCGCGTCCAGGCCCAGCTCGCGCAGCACGAGCGCGCGGTTCCACAACGCCTGCGGGTGACGCGGGTGCTTCTCCAGCACACCGTCCAGCAGGACGAGCGCGGACTCGAGCTCGCCCTTCGTCATCGCCACCACCGCCTTGTCGCTGTCCACGTCGGGCGACGCGGGCGCGCGCTGGAGGTAGTCGGCCGCCTGCTCGCGCTCACCTCGCAAGAGGTGCCCCACCGCGAGGCCCTGCAAGTCCCCCTGCGCCTCCAGCTTCGCCAGCACCTGCAGCGGCACCAGCTCACGCGGGCGCTCGTCGCCGGAGCGCAGCACGCCGTAGGGACGGTGCGCGCTGGCACCGGACCAGCTCAGCCGCGCCTCCATGGAGCGCGTGGGCGCCAGGGCCAGCAGCGTCGAATCGTCGCGGACGTTCGACGGCCCCGAGCGCACCGCCACCAGCACCAGGATGGCGGCCAGCGAGCCGGACAGCGCGGCGGCGGCCACCCACTTGCGGCGGCTCCACGCGGGACGAAACGCGCGCGGGGGCGCGGACGCCACGGGCTGCTGCACGGGTGCGGCGACGTCGCGCGGGGCCTCGCGAGCCTCCTCGACCCCGAGCCGGTTGCCCAGCGCCTGGAGCTGGAGGATGTCGTCGAGCTCCTCCTGGCACGCCTCGCACGTGGCCAGGTGCTCGCGGAACTGCTCCGCCTCCTCCTGGGACAGCTCGCCATCCGCGAAGGCGTGCACCAGGTCGTGCGGGTCCATGGGCTCCGGGGCGCTCATGACGCCTCCGCCTTGCCGGTGGCGCCGGGCATCAACAGCTCCTTCAGCTTGCGGCGCGCGCGGATGAGGCGCGTGCCCACCGTCGCCTTGGGAATCCCCAGACGCTCGGCGATGTCCTGATAGGGCATCCCCTCCAGGGCGTGGAGCCGGTACACCGTCGCGAACTCCTCCGGAATCCGCGTCAGGGCCTCGCGCAGCTGCTCCGTGCTGATGGAGGCCCACGCGGGGGCGGCCTCCGGCTCCGGCGCGGCGATGCGCTCCTCCAGCTCCTCCGCCGACACGTCCGCCCGACGCTCGCGCGTCTTGGAGCGGCACTTGTCGATGAAGATGTGGTGGAGGATGGTGAGCAGCCACGCGCGCCCGTCGGTGCCGGGGCGGTAGCGAGACAGGTTGCGAAACCCGCGCTCGTAGGTGTCCTGCAGCAGGTCGTTGGCCTCCGCCGCGTTTCCGCACAGCCGGAGCGCCGTGGCGCGCAACGCCGCCTCGTGCGTCCGGACGAAGGCGGAGAACCAGCGATTGTCCAGGGTCGGCGTTGAGGGGGGCCCGCTATCCACGCGGGGTGCAGGCTGGACCGGCGCGTCATGGGCCGTCAAGCCCCGGGACCGGGGGCGACGGGCGCGTGCGACAGGTGGTTGCAGGGCGAAAGCATCCATGGCGGGTCGCCCTTCTCAACGACGCCCCGCCCCCATCTTCCCGGCCGGATTTCCCGGCGAATTTTCCACCGGGGCCGTCGGCGCCCTTTCTCAGTGTCCGGAAGAGGGATTGCGCCGGACGATTTCGCCATTGAGGACGTTGGCGAAGCCCACCCAGGCCAGGTAGGGCGCGACCAGCCACGCGGCGGGCCGGTCCACCTCCCGCGTCGCGGCGATGTAGGCCCCGATGCTGCCCAGGAGCGCCAGGTTGTCGGCCAGGGCCTTCCTGGGCTGGTGCCTGCCGAAGAAGAGCCAGGACCACGCGGCGTTGAGGCCCAGCTGCACGCCCCACCAGCCGAGCGCCCGGGAGCGCGAGGGCCCCGCCGGCGCCGTCCACACGCGCCAGCCGGAGACGGCGATGAGCGCATAGAGCGCGGTCCACACCGGCCCGAAGGCGGAGGGCGGCGGTTGGAAGGGCGGCTTGCGCAGGTGGCGATACCAGCGCGTGTCGGCGGTGCTGTGGCGGGCTCCCAGCGCGGCGGCGCCGAGCGTGAGCGCGCTGAACGCGCCCAGCGCGATGACGGACTCGGTGCGCAGCGTGGGGTTGAGGGCGGTGCGCTTGACCGGCCCCGGCACGGTGCGCGTCGAGGGCTCCCACGAGGTGTGCATGGTCTGTCTCCTTGCGCGCGGTGTGCGGGCGCAGTGTTCGCTGCAAGGTGGTAACGACCTGCCCTCCGGTCCACCCCCGTTGACTGTTGACGGGTGGGCGCTCTATCGAGCCTTTGGGGAGGAACGACATGGTGAGTGCGGAGGAAGTCCTCGACTTCTGGTTCGGTCAGCCGGCGGACCCGGTTCGCAATCCAGCGTGCATCCGACCTCGGGCCGTCTGGTTCCAGCGCGACGCGGCCTTCGATGCGGAGTGCAGGGAGCGCTTCCTGGGAGCCCATGAGCGCGCGGCCGCGGGCGAGCTGGACTCCTGGCGCAACGAAGCCCGCACGTGCCTGGCGCTGTTGCTGCTGCTGGACCAGGTGCCCCGCAACCTCTTCCGGGGCACGCCGCGCGCGTTCGCCACGGATGCGAAGGCCCGCTCGGTGGCTCGCCACGCGCTGGCCCGGGGGCTGGACGTGACGCTGCCCTCGGTGTGGCGCTGGTTCATGTACCTGCCGTTCGAGCACAGCGAGGAGCTGTACGACCAGCGGCTGTCGGTGGACCTCTTCGAGCTCTTGACGATGCACCACTCCGGCAGCGTGGAGACGCTCGACTACGCGAGGAGGCACCGGGACGTCATCGAGCGCTTCGGGCGCTTCCCGCACCGCAACGACGCGCTGGGACGGGCCTCGACTCCCGAGGAAGCACGCTTCCTCCAGGAGCCGGGCTCGTCCTTCTGAGTCGACGTCAGACCGGAGCGCCGGCCTGCTCGACGGGCGCGGCGCGCGCCTCCAGGGTGATGCCCGAGGCGAGCCAGCCGCGCACCAGCGTCAGGTGCTCGGCCTCCGCGTCCAGCGCGAGCTGGAAGCGGTCCGCCAGCGTGTCATGGCCCAGGCCGCGCGCCAGCTCGATGAGCAGCTCCCAGCTGGCGTTGTCCGTCAGCTCCGCCACCAGCAGCGCCTCCAGCGACTGGCGCAGGTTGGTGCGCGGGTCTGCCATCACCGCGGGCAGGCCCATGGACGTGACGGCCACCAGGTCCGCGCACGGCGTCATCGCGGTGGGGTCCGCGCCCAGCTTCGTCAGCGTCTCCGACATGAGGCCGAAGTGGGCCAGCTCGTCGTTGAGGATGCGCTCCAGGCCCTCGCGGGTGGGGCCGCCCTCCCACGTGCCGTAGACGTCGAGCTTGGCGAGCGCGCCCTCGTAGAGCCGCGAGCCCGAGCGCTCGAAGGCGAGCCGCTCCCCCAGCTTGTCGAGGAACACGGTGGGCTTGGCGCCCTTGAGCAGCTCCACCGCCGTCTTGGCCACGCCCTTGAGGTTGGCCGGTGGCGGCACGCTGCCCAGGCCGTCGGATTCGCGCGCGTACTGCTGACGGACCTCCAGAATCAGCGAGCCGTCCCCCGCCGAGCTGGGCAGTCGCTCCTGCGCCTGTTGGAAGATGTCCGCGCTGTCGATGGGCGACGTGGCGATGCCCGTGCGGTTGAGCCCCATGTCACTGGTCGTCTTCTTCATGTCAGTGAACCTTCCTTCCCTCGACCACCGAGCCCATGCGCTGCACGCGCGCGGCGAGCTCCGTGCCAGGAGTCCATTGGTAGCCGGCCGCGACGATTTCCGACGGCGAGCCTTCCGAGTTGAGCTGGTCGCGGTACACGCGCGAGCGGTGGTCCGCCGGCAGCTCCGCCATGCGCACGTAGTCCGGTCCGTTGGTGGCCAGGTCTTCTTCCTGGCTGAGCGTCTTGCGGACGAACTCGCGGTGCTGCTTGTACTCGATGGGCTCGGGCAAGGTCTTCGGCAGCACCTCGGCCGCGTCCCGGCGCTCGACGTTCTCGAACAGGTCCTTGACGAAGTGCAGCTGCCCCAGCTCGTAGTCCAGGAAGCGCTGCCACACCTCCTTCACGCGCGGGTTCGTCTCGTACTCGAGGCAGGAGTAGAAGTTGTAGACCTCCGCGGCCTCGTGCATCAGCCACTTCTCCAGCAGCGTCTCGCCCGGGTCGAGCAGTGACTCGTACTGGGTGACGTGCTGCTCCTCGATGGCGGCGATTTCGGCGTAGAGCTGGCGCGCGACCGGGTCCGCGAAGAACGGGCCCACCGTCATGTAGTAGTCGTGCGTCTGGTTCTCCGCCGCGGTGATGCTGATGGCGTGAATCTTCGTCAGCGGGTGCGCGCGCGTCTTGTCGTACGGGCGGCGCAGGTCATCCACGGGGTGGCGGTGCTCCACGGACGTGGCCCGGCCGGGGATGATGTCCGTATAGGACTGGGTGATGTTGTTGGGGTCCTTGCCCTCGAGCCGGTCATAGAGCGCCGAGTAGCGATACAGGTGGTCGAAGTCCTCCAGGAGCCCGAAGCGGTAGGTCTGCGCCAGGTAGGGGTCGGGCTCGCGCAGGGCCACGCTGGCCGTCACCTCGATGGCGACCTGCTCGAAGCCGAGCGTCGTCTCCAGCGGGTTCTGGTCCGCGGGGTTGAGCCAGTTGATGAGCGTCTGCTCGAAGTGCTCCACGCGGCGGATGCGGGCGAGCGGCTCGCGCAGCGACGCGTTGATGCGCGCCATCATGTGCTTGGTGCGCAGGGCGTCCGCCATGATGCCGTTCATGTAGATGACGCGAACCCGGGTGAAGGCGTCGTCATCCAGCTTGCTGTAGGGCCTGCGCACCAGGTCCTTCCAGGTGAAGACCTGCTTGTCGAGGGGCACGCCCTTCTGTTGGAAGATGTCCAGGGCCACGTCGGACTCCTTTGTGCGCGTACGGAGAAGAGGAGGACGGAAGGCGTCGCGCCCACCGTGTTGCGAGGTAAGGTCCGGTCGCACTGGGACTCCGGCAAACCCCGCCAGCAAGTCACCCCGCCATCGCGTGGGACTGACAGAGGCTCGGCTGCCCTGTCGCTGCCCACACCGCCGCCCGCGGGGAGAGAGACGCCGGGTGTGCGACTCGCGGCCCCTTCGTGGGCTGGCGCGTGAGACGCCCGAGAATAGGACGGGGCGTCCTCCGTCTGGAGGGCGGACGGAGGAGCTCGCGCGAGCCGGGCGTCGAGGCTCACCTGCGATTTTTTGTTTTCACGCTCGTCTGCCGCGAGGACGCGAGGGCTTGGGCTAGTGTGACGCGCGATACACCCCACACATGGCAAGAGGGGGCCGTGGCAGGCGAGACCGGGAGAATCATCCGTCAGCGTTGGCGTGACCACTGGCGGTTGATGCTGGGCATCGCGGCGCTGTCCACGGTGCTGTCCGCGCTGGCGTGGTGGGGCGGCTGGCTGGACGACCTGGAGCGCGGCGCGTACGACCAGGCGCTGACGGCGTTCACGGATGGACGAGGCTTGTCGCCCACCGTGTCGGTGGTGGTCATCGACCAGGGCACGCTGGACGGCATCCGCGCCAACGAGCGCTACACGCTCAACTTCGGCACGTGGCCCTACAGCCGCAACCTCTGGGCCCGCGTGGTGGAGCAGCTGGAGGCGGAGGGCGCGCGCGCCATCGTCTTCGACGCGGTGATGGACGAGCGCTCCTCCGACGCGTCCACGGACCTGGCCTTCGCCCAGGTGCTGCGCGACACGCGCATCCCGTTCTTCCTGGGCGTGTCCACCAACGCCAACGCGCACCCCCTGCCCCGCGCGGACTTCGACGCGGCGCCGCCGACCCCGCTCGCCCCGCCCCCCGTGCCCGTGGCAACACCCGAGGACGCTCCCTCGGTGGGCGAGGAGACCTTCCCGGAGGACGCGGGCGAGGCCTTCACCGACACGCCGGATGAGCGCGTGCTGCCCGCCGTCACGGCCGAGGAGATGGCGCGGGCACTCGCGTTCCCCGTGAAGGTCCAGGGCCACGCACCGCCGCTGCTGGAGGGACGCGAGGCGGCGGGTGAGCACCAGGTCCCTGGAGACACGGACGGGACGCGCGCCGTGCGCCATCCAGTGCCGCCGATTCCGGTGTTGGTGGGCGCGGTGGATGGCTTCGGATTGGTGGACACGGAGACGGACCCGGATGGGTTCATGCGCCGCACGCGCTTCGCGTACTCGGACGGCGTCAACACGTACCCGACGCTGCCGGTGCGCGTGGCCGCGGGGCTCTTCGGCGCCGAGAAGGTGGAGCTCTCCGACGGACTGCTGAAGGTGGGTGGACGTCAGTACCGCGTGGACGCGGATGGCGGCGCGGCGATGGACTACGGCGGAGGCCCGCTGCACGAGCGCTTCCGCACGGTGCCGCTGCTGGACGTGCTGGACGGCTGGGTGCGACGGGAGAGCGGCCAGCCCTCGGGGCTGCCGCGGGAGGTGTTCCGCGGCAAGGTGGTGGTCATCGGCGGCACGGCGCTGGGGCTGGGTGACATCAAGGCCACGTCGTTCCTGGCGGAGGTGCCCGGCGTCATGAAGCAGGCGTCGGTGCTGGACACGCTGCTGGGAGATGGCCGCTTCATCACGCGCACACCGCTGGCGGTGGACCTGGGGCTCACGCTGCTGGTGGCGCTGGTGTCGGTGGTGCTGCTGATGACGACGCGCTGGACGCCGCTGGAGATTGCGTGGCCGGTGGTGCTGCCCGTGGGCATGTACCTGGTCGCGGGACTGGTGTTGTCGAAGGGCTCGCATCTCTTGATGGCGCTGCCCTCCATGGCGGGGCTGCTCGCGGGCGTCGCGGCGGTGGCCTTCAACCACCTGGTGGCCAACCGCGAGACGGAGTTCGTGCGCGCGGCGTTCAGTCGCTTCATGGAGCCCAAGCTCGTGGAGCAGATGATTGCCGAGCGCAAGCTGCCGAAGCTCGACGGCGAGAACGTCGAAATCAGCGCGTTCTTCAGCGACATCCGCGGCTTCTCCACCTTCAGCGAGCGCTTCAAGGAGGACCCGCGCAGCCTGGTGCGCATCCTCAACACGTACCTGACGCGGGTGAGCGGCGTGCTGCTGAAGGAAGGCGCGTGCCTGGACAAGTACATCGGTGACGCGGTGGTGTGCCTGTTCGGCGCGCCCATGCGCCAGGACGACCACGCGGTGCGCGCGTGCCGGGGGGCGCTGGCGGCCAAGGCGGAGGTGGACGCGATGCGCGAGGAGTTCCGCGCCAAGGGGCTGCCGGACGTCTACACGCGCATCGGCGTGAACTCCGCGGTGAACTTCGTGGGCAACTTCGGCAGTGAGCAGCTCTTCAGCTACACGGCCATCGGCGACGGGATGAACCTGGCGGCGCGGCTGGAGGGCGCGAACAAGGCGTACGGCTCGGTCATCATGATTGGCCCGCGCACGTACGAGCTGGCGCGCGAGCACATCGAGGTGCGCGAGCTGGACCGCGTGCGGGTGGCCGGCAAGACGGAGGCCGTCACGGTGTACGAGCTGCTCGCGCTCAAGGGTGGGCTGGACGCGCGCAAGCGGACGACGGTGGAGCGCTACCACGCGGCGCTGGCGCTCTACCGGGAGGCGCGCTTCGAGGAGGCCGCGTCGGCGCTGGAGAGGCTCGCGGCCGAGGACATGGACGACGGGCCGACGAAAGCGCTGCTGGAGCGTTGTCGGAAGTATGCCGAGTCGCCACCGCCTGGCTTCGATGGCGTGGCGAGCCTGGACAAGTGAAAGGAGTCTGAAGTCATGGGGATGAAAACGAGAGCGGCGTGGGTGGCCGCGTTGCTGATGATGGGGCTGCCGGGCCTGTCCTCGGCGGTGGCGGTGGGGGGCTCGCTGTACGTGAAGGCGAAGAACACGCGGGTGATGGAGAGCCCCTCGCCCACGGCGAACGCGGTGGTCATCCTCCAGCCGGGCGAGCAGGTGAAGTGGGAGGGCGCGGACGCGAAGAACAAGCAGTGGCACAAGGTGAAGACGACCACGGGCAAGCGCGGCTTCGTGTTCCAGTCCAACCTGTCCACCACCGCGCCCAACCTGGAGCTCGTCGT
This sequence comes from Myxococcus fulvus, assembly GCF_900111765.1. The sequence continues at coordinate 609,585 of NZ_FOIB01000001.1, read as the reverse complement.
CGGGGACCAGGGCAAGCGCAAGGTGAACCCGGAGGGCTTCGTCTCCAGCGGCGCGGCGGTGAAGGCGCTCAGCCCCGGCGCCGTCGCGTACGGCAACAAGAAGGGCGGCGGGCACAAGCAGGCGGTGGCGCAGCTGCAGAGCCTGGAGAAGGCGGCCAAGGACGTGTCCACCCAGGACATCGCGAAGCACGCCGCGGCGGCGGGGCTGCACCCGGTGGTGGGCGCGGAGACGACGGCCCGCTCGGGCGGGGCGAAGAGCAAGCCGAAGGGGGGCTCGTGATGAAGGCGCTCGGGAGGACGGCGGCGCTGCTGGGCCTGGGGCTGCTGACGGTGTCGTGCAAGGGCGTCACGTTCGCGCAGGTGGCGGACGTGGCCGGCAAGACGGTCAACAACTCGGTGGCCTCGCAGAAGCAGCGCGACGAGTGCGCGAAGCTGGATGTGGAGCCCACGGTGAAGGAGGAGTACGCCATCGGCAGCGCCATGGCGGTCCACTGGGTGGAGGGCGGCGGGGGGCTCATGGGCACCACCGGCGGCGCGAAGGACACCAGCGTGCACGCGGTGCACGAGTACCTCAACACGGTGGGCAAGAACCTGGGCGCGCAGTCGCCGAGGCCCACGCTGGACTGGACGTTCGGCGTGCTCAACGACGACCAGAACTTCAACGCGGTGTCCACGCCCGGGGCCTACGTCTTCGTCACCCGGAAGCTGTTGTCGGAGCTGGACAACGAGAGCCAGCTCGCGGGCGTGCTCGCGCACGAAATCGCGCACGTGGTGCTCAAGCACTCCATCCAGCAGTACAACGCCGCGAAGGTGAGCCTGTGCAAGGTGGCGGTGACGATGGAGGCCAACGTCCCGGGCTCCGGTCAGCTCATCGCCGCGGGAGGCAGTGGCGGCAACCTGGACCTGGACAGCGACACGGCGCTGCTCGGTGACCTCACGGAGAAGGTCATCGGACTGGCGGAGAGCGGCAACGACAAGGAGCAGGAGTACGCGGCGGACCAGCTCGCCGCGCGGCTGATGATTTCGGCCGGCTACGACCCGAAGGAGTACATCGCCGTCCTCGGCAAGACGAAGGACGGCTCACGCCTGGGCTCACGGCACCCGAAGAAGGCGGACCGCGAGGAGCGGATGAAGACCTTCCTCGCGAGCTTGAAGCCGCGCGAGGGTGAGTTCGCGGAGCTGTCGCTGGAGGGGCTGCGCAGCCCGCCGCTGCAGCCGGAGCTCGTCGCCGCGGTGAAGAAGGGCGCGGGGCGGAGCAACGTGGCGAAGGACGGGAAGTAGCGTACGGCTCGGGCGCCCCACGCTCGGGGCGCCCCGTGGTCACGACCGTTCAGCGCGACGCGGCCTGGCTCAGCGCGCGGTGCACGGCCTCGAGCGCCTTGCGGGCCTCGAGCAGTTCGGCGCGCTCGGCGGTGAGCGAGGCCACCTGCTGGGCGAGCACGTCCCGCTCTCCCTGCAGCGCCTCCACCGCGCGGCGCAGCGACATCGACTCGTCCTTCGCGGACTCGAGCTCGGTGGCGAGCCGCTCCTCCTCGGCGAGGCTGTCCACCAGGGCCTGCTTGCCCCGGACGACCTCCTCCTCGAGCTTCTCGTGCTCCTTCGCGGAGGCCTGGAGCGCCTGGCGATTCTCCTGGAGGGACAAGAGCGCCTCGTCGCGCTCACCCTCCAGCGCCGCGAGCTCCCGCTCCAGGTCCGCGAGCAGCTTCACGCGGCCCTCCATCTCCGCCGACAGCCGGCGCGCCTCGTCCATGCGCAGCCGAGCCTCTTCGGTGGCCTTCTCCGCCTGACGGCGCGCCACCTCCAGCTCCTGCGTGAGGGACAGGTTCGCCGCCTTCACCTTCACCAGCTCGGCCTGCAGGTGGGTGATGCGCTCGACCGCGCGCTGACCCGCCTCCGCGACGGTGGCCGGCAGGGGCTCCGGACGCGGATTCTCGCGCACCGCCTTGAGCCGGGCCTTGAGCCGCTCACGGCGCGCGTCCGAGTCCATCGCCTCCTCGCGCGGCGGCGCGGGCGTCTGCACCTCCACCTCCTGCGGCGGCGCCTCGACGCGGGCCACGGGCTCCGCGACGGTGGCGGTGACGTGGGGAAGCGAAGCGTGGGGAGAGCCCTGCGTCATGGGGTGCGCCTCCGACGACTGCTCGGCCTCGAGGCCGTCCAGGTGGAACGCCATGGTGGGCGGAGCAGCGAAGGTGACGGGCGCCTCACTCACCCCGTCGTCGTAGACCGCGGCCTCCGGCTCCGGCGACGCGTACGTCACCGGCTCGGCGACCTGCTGGGTGAACACCGGCTCCCGCGCGCGCGGCCCCTCGGGCTGGGACAGCGCCACCTCCATCGCCTCGGCGGCGGTGGGACGAGGAGCGCGGGCGCGCTCGATGCGGGCGCGGACCTCCGCGGACAGGTCGGCGCTCGGCGGCTCGCGGGAAGCGACGTCGGCGGCCTGCTCGGGAGGCTCGGTGGGCTCGGGCTGCTCGGCGGCGCCGGTGAACGCCCCCAGGCGGAGGCGCGGCTTGGCGCGAGACACGTTCTGTTCGAAGGCTTTCTTCATGGCGAATCTCAGCCAGCCTGCTGGGTGCCCTTCTTCGGGGCGGCGGCGGCCGCGGCGACGAGGCGCGGCAGGACGTTGTCAATCATGGCCTGGATGTCGTTGGCGCCCTTCGACGTGGGGTCCGCGACGAAGACCGGGCGCCCCTCGCTCGAGGCCTGGGCGAACTTGGTGCACTGCCGGATGATGGTCGGCAGCAGGAACTCCGGGTAGTGCGTCTGGAGCGCCTCCAGCGCCTCCTTCGCCAGCTTGAAGGTGGCGTTGAAGGAGTTCACCACGATGAACACGTGGTCCAGCACGTGGTTGAGGTCCTCCTCCAGGCTCTGCACGGTCTCGAACAGCAGCTTCAGGCCGTGGAACGACAGGAAGTCCGCCAGCACGGGGACGAACAGGTCGTTGGCGGCCATCAGCGCGTTGAGGTTGAGCAGGCCGAAGGACGGCGGCGCGTCGAAGACGATGACGTCGTACTGCGCCTCCACGTCCTTGAGGGCGTTGCGCAGCTTGAACTCGCGGCCGGCCATGGGCATCAGCGAGAGGTCCATGGTGGACATGCTGAGGTTGGACGGGACGAAGTCCAGGTTGGGCAGCGGGGACTTCTGGATGACCTTGACCAGGGGCGTCTTGCGCACCAGCACGTCGAGCAGCGTCTTCTCGAACTCCTCGCCCTCGTAGCCCAGGCACTTGGTGGCGTGGCCCTGGCTGTCCAGGTCGATGAGGAGCACCGAGTAGCCCAGCTCCGCCACGCGCCACGCGTAGGACGTGGACAGGGACGTCTTGCCGGTGCCACCCTTGAAGTTCAGGAAGAGCTGGCGGCGGTGGCCCACCTTGGCCGGGAAGCGGTTGAGCGTCGTGCGCAGGTCCCAGACGTCGTCCGGGGTGTACACGTCCTTCCTCGCGTCCTCCGGAATCGCTTTCGGAGACACGCCGAGCATCTCGGCCACCTGCTTCGAGCTGTATGTCGGCGCTTCCATGAACGACCCTTCGAAAGACGTACGGGGCGGCTACCTTGCCTCAAGCGGCGAAGTATTTGTGTCCCCTTCGGACCACGGCCCCCCGGGCTGAGAGCAGGGTGATTGCTTCCTGAGCGAGCTCGACGGGCACCCCCAGGGCGGCCGTCAGCTCGGCGAGCGAGCGACCACGGACCGCCACGCGGACCTCGTGGAGCATGGGGGCACAGAGGGTCTCGACGGGAGAGGCGCTCGGGCGCGCGGCGACGGGCCGGGGCTCCTCGGGGCGCGTCGCGGGCTGCGGCGCCGGGGCGCCCATGGCCACGAGGGCCGCCTGGACGGGCGAGAGCCGGGGCGCCGGAGCGGCGGGACGGGAAGGCGGAGGCGCGGCGCGCTGCGGGGCGACCGCCGTCGGAGGGGCCGCCACGGGCTGGGGCGCCGCGCGGGCCACGGGCTGCGCGGGAACCGGGGCGCGGGACTGAGGCGCCTGCACTCCATGCGTCGACGAAGGCACCGAGGCACGAGCCTGCGGGGCCTGCGCCACATGCGTCGACGAAGGCACCGAGGAACGGGCCTGCGGGGCCTGCGCCACGTGCGTCGGCGGCGCGACGGGACGAGCCCCCATCGAGTGCGGCGCCATCGCGCCCTGACGGGCTCCCGCCACGGCCATCACGGGCTGGGCCACCACGACCGGGGGCGCCACATTCGTGACCACTGGGGCCGAGGCCATGACCACCACTCGCGCCGGCTCCTCGAGCCGCGCGCGCACGGGCTTCACCGGCAACGTCGCCAGCCGACGAATCTCACGGCGCCGGTGCGTGTCGTCCAGTGCGACGACGGCGGACACATCCTGACCCAGGATGCGCGACAGGCTCTGCGCCGCCGCCTTGCGCACGCGCGTCTCGCGGTCCCCGAGCGCCTCCAGCAACAAGGCCCGCGCGTTCTCACCACTGCCCGCGCCGAGCGCCAGCGCCGCCAGCGAGCGGACCTCCGCGTCCGCGTCGTGGATGGCCTCCTCGCCCAGCCGGCGCGCCGTCTCGCCCTCCAGCCCCAGCGCCAGCAGCGACGCGCGCCGACGCACCGAGCGGTCCGGGTCCTTCATCGCCTGCGCCAGGTGCGGCGCCGCGTCCCGGGGCGCCAGCGTCAACAGCGCCTTGAGCGCCGCGATGCGCACCTCCGGCACCGGCGAGGACAAGAGCGGCGACACCACCTGCGCGCCCTCCTCGCGGCACAGCGCCGCGAACGCCTGGAGCAGCGCCACCTGCGCCGCCGAGTCCGTCTCCGCGTGCAGCGCGCTCGCCAACGCCGGAGCCGCCGCGGGCTGCGACAGCGCCTTGAGCCGCTCCGCCGCGCGGATGCGCGCCGCGGGGTCCTGCGCCGAAAGCTCCCGCACCGAGAACCCGAACAGCGTCTCGTCCGTCGGAGCCCCCAGCCCACCCTGCCCGGACAGCTCCGCCAGCTGCGCCGCGCTCACGCCCAGCCGCCCCGCCTGCAGGAAGCGCTGCGCCTCGCGCGCCACCGGCGACAAGCCCTCCAGCAGCGGCTCCAGCAACGCGGGCGGCGCGCTCGACGCCACGGCGGGCGGAGCCTTCGCCACCGGCTCGGCCAGCGGCACCGCGGGCGCTCGCACGGGGACCTTCATCGCCATCACCGCCGCCGCCGCGCCCTTGCCCGTCTCGTTCTTGAGCAGCGCCTCGCTGCGAAGCTGCGAGATGAACGACGCCAGGTCGAACCCCAGGTCATCGTCCTCGTCGTCGCGCTCCTGCGTGGAGGCCCGCAGCCGGCTCGCCGTCAGCAGCCGGTCCATCAGTTGGTCGCGCTCGCCGCGCAGCGCCTGCGTCAGCCGCGCCGACTCCTCGCGCTCGGCCTGGGCGCGCCCGACGCGCACCTCCAGCTCCGCCACCTCACGCCGCAGCTTCAGCTCCCGCTGATGCGTCTCCGCGAGCTCGCGCTTGAGGTGCTCCATCTCCTCGCGCGTCGACCCCAGCTCGCTGAGCAACTGCTCCGCACGGGCCTCGAAGTAGACAATTTTCTCGAGTGCGCTCTTGAGCAGCGCGTCCGGACGCTCGTCGCTCACGACCTCAACGGCCCTCCCCGCGAGGCACGCGGTGCACCCCCGACCCACCGGGGGGGCCCACCCTACGTCAGACGTCCCGCCTTCGTAAACCACGGAAACACCAGGGCTTTTCCGTGAACTCCCCACCCGTCCATTGACAACGCCGCGCAGGCCGAATTTTCGGCCTCGGACGTGAGCCCCGGCTTCCCGCCGCTCGCCGACGGCCCGGACGCCGCCTCCGCGCCCCAGCACCGCGAGTGCGGCCGTCCGGCCGGTGACGTCCAGCACCGGACGAACGCGAAGCCAGACGCCCGCGGTGAGCTTCACCCACGCTCACAGCCACGTGCGCGAGGACTGTCCGCGCCCGCGCGACACGGCTGCCCCACGCGCCGCGTGGAAATCGCCCCCGCGCCGAGTTTTCGGGCCCCAGCGGTGTCGACCGCGCGACACCGCCCACCTCCACGAGGCACGCCCGGAGCGTGCGGGAAACCACGTCCGGAGCCTCGCCGGAAGGGCCTTCCGAGGGCCTCCCGCGGGGCGTGCTGGCGACGCTTTTTTCAAGCGCTTTCGCACGCCATTCCGGAAGCACCTGAATGTCAGACCCCACCCGTAGTCTGTGTTCCACGAGGCACCGAACCCGCAGTCACTTCTCCCCGGAACCTCTCCGCCCGAGCGCGGGGGGCGAAGCCCTCTTTTCGACAGGTTTCCGCACGCCATGGAACAACGATTGGCCACCATCATTGGAAATGCAGTTCGCGCGGCGCGGCAGCGGCTGGAGCTCACCCAGGCCGATGTGGCCGAGCGCGTGGGCATCGCCACCGAGGTGTACGGGCGGCTGGAGCGCGGCCACATGCTCCCCAGCGTCCGCACGCTGAGGAAGCTGTGTCTGGTTCTCAACTGCTCCTCGGATGTGCTGCTGGGCATGACCGCCGGCGTCGAAGGCGCGCCCACGCTCGCCGAGGACCCGCCGGAGTACCGCGAGCGTCCCGAGGTCCGCCGGCTCTTGCGCACGGTGCGCAAGCTGGACGCGCCCCGGCTGCGCTTGCTGGGACAGGTCGCCAACGCGCTGGAGTCGTGAGCGCGAAGGTGCCGCTCGCGCTCGCCCATTCCTGTCACGTGGAAGACGGCGCGCGCGGGCGGAATCAGCACCGGGGCGGGGTGGACCCGGGTTGAAAGCGATGCCAGCGAAGGACGCTCGAGGTTGCGCGTTTTCGCAATCGCTTGGCGCATGGAATGAAGCGGCGAGAAAGGGGCGGGCCTAGCTTCGTGCCCCATGACTCGCCCCCTCCCCGCCCCCGCTCTCGACCTGCCGCAGCTCGCGGTACACGCGCTGTGGTGGGCCTGGTTGCCTTCCTTCCTCTGGAGCTGGGAGCACCTGGGCGCCTGGGGCCGCGTGGGCATGTGCGCCGTGGGCTGGGCGGTGATGTTCTGGAACTACGCCGTCCTGCACAACCACATGCACGTGAGCATCGCGAAGCCGCGCGTGGCGCACTGGCTGGTGTCCCGGA